>NZ_FORE01000009.1:57265-422782 GCF_900113915.1 Paenibacillus sp. UNC496MF | reverse complement strand
TTTTCCCCATGAAAAATCCCCTCCGGCAAACAACTAGTAAGTTCATCTTAACAGATGTCTTTTTCTTGTTGTCTACCGTGAGGGGATAATACCAATATCGCGGCTTTTTGTATTTATGGGGTCAAGTTCTTGTCAAAACCAAATGACAAGAACTTGACCCCGTTACCGAAATTGACAAGAACTTAATCTCATTCCCGCGCGAAAAGATTAAAAACCTCATTGATGAAGCATCAATCCAGAAATGACCGACTGCACTTTTGAACTAACGGGCAGGATAGTTCAATTTATAGCGATTTTCACCCGCAACAAATGTGATTTGTTTAGTAAACTGAAATGTGTATAAATTCCCCTGTTTAATCGGCGAGATAATTTAAGGCGGGACTCACGGGAGCAACTTCCCAAAGAGGAATAGAAGGAGGTCATCAAAGTATGCAACGACCCCAAATATGGCACTATGGCCTTGTCGCGCAATCGTGGGCGAATGCTACGGAAGCTGGTCCGGAAGGGGCGTACTATAAGAAGCTGATCGAGACGTCCGGACAACCGGCGCTTGATCTGGGCTGCGGCAGTGGACGCTTGTTGCTCCACTTTTTGCAGGCTGGTCTGGATGTGGATGGCTGCGACTACTCCGAGGATATGCTTGCAGTCTGCCAGGAGCGAGCAGCAAAGCATGGCGTTACACCCCGGCTCTATGCGCAGGCCATGCACGAGCTGGATCTGCCCCAGCGCTATAGGACGATAATTGCCTGCGGAGTGATTGGTCTCGGCGGAGAGCATCGTCTGACGATGCAGGCCATGCAGCGTTGCAATGAGCATTTACGTCCAGGCGGAACGTTCGCATTTAACTATGCGGTGCGATGGAACGATCCGCCCGCTTGGCTGGCGAGGTTGCCTGAGTACAGGCGGGCTGAACCCCAGGAATGGCCCGCATCCAGCGAGCGTCAGCGCCTGGCCGACGGCATGGAACTGGAAATGGCTGCCCGGACACTTAAGACAGATCCCTTGGAGAACGTCGCCACCCGTCAGATGCGAGTTCGGCTGTGGCACGAACAGAACCTTATCAAGGAAGAAGTTCACACGCAAATGGTGGAAGACTTTACGAAGAACGAGTTGGTGTTGATGCTTGAGCGCGCGGGCTTCAGCGACATCCAGATCTTTGGAGACTTCAGAGATGAACCAGCTACCGCAGACCACCATGATCTGGTCTTTATCTGCCGAAAGTAAAATCTCGTCCCCATGTCCTGAGCAAGGAATTGTGCGAGCAGGCAACGCAGAATTGTTGTTTTATAATAGGTATAGAAATTCTTGCGTTCATATCGCCGATAATCGGTATCCTTCATTCCGCTAACGGGACACAATAACACAACGAAAACAGGCTGCCGGCATTAAACGGTGGCCTGTTCCGCTAACGGGCATTTACGTGAATGTACCATCCTAGAAAAGTAGGCGACGATTCAACTAACGGGACACTTTAGCATAAAAAACAGAGAAGCATCCGTTCACTATGAACGGATGCTGTTTGTAGAAAATGGTAATTTGACGCAACTTCTAATAAAGGGAAAAGTATATAGCTATATAGCGATTTCTGAGAGCACCTTAAATCCCGCAAAGCGGGCAATTGAACGGAACGCGGCTTCTGCTCTAGTGGTCAGCCCTTCAATCAGATATCCGATCGGAGGGTTGATTTTTTTGCGACAATATTTGGAAAAATTGAGGTGATGGCATGCAAATAGGCTGGCATTATTCCTGGAATGTAGTAGATGCTGCTGCAGGATTGCTAGGTTGGCTCGTTGTGCTTGGTCTGGTAATTCGCCAACGCCAAAAGCAAGAGACTAGGCGCCCGATCTGGAAGATACTTATCGTGACACTCGCCGGCTTTTTTTCTTTATCGTTCAAAATCCCTTTATTCGGGCAAATCGTAAATATCGCCTTATTGCCGCTTGGTCTCTGGGTTGCGTATCTCTTTTTACGAAATCGGTCCTGGACGGACTTTCGTAAATTTGCTTGGATGGGCTTCGCCGCGAATTACTTGTTTCTGGTGACAGCTCTGCTTGCTGGATTCATTCATGGTTCCTTCTACGACAGCAATGACCCTTCCGCTTACTTGGCCCATTTGGAGAAAGCGAAGCTTCTTGCCATTCATCCGTCGGCAAGAGAGGCAACCTTCGAGAAAGAGCTGTTCTCGAGCTCGTTGGCAGAGGTAAAGGCCTCCGATTTGTCGGGTACGCTGGACTGGTATCGTAAATCAAAATTAGAGGATAGTACTCAGTATCAGCAAGAACGTTTCCCATATGCACTGCTCGGAGCAGAAGCTCGCTGGGGGAGCGGTCTCCATGCCTCAGCTTATTTTGAGGCAGATGGTAAGGGCTTATTGCTCGCTACAAAGGATCGGTATTACTACTACCGTTCTGAGAAGCCGATGTTGAGAATGGAGGGAAGAGAATGAGAGGAAGAAGACTGCTAATAGTCGTAATTCTTATAATTGCGGCTGCGATGTTCGTCTTCTTTCGTACTTATGACGGTACACCGGGGCCGCTTCCGAGTGCGGATGAAATTATAGTGGAGTTAAACGAGTACGACTCTGAAGCAGACGCGGTAGTCGTGCTCAACAATGTTAAGCTGACCGAACAACAAGTTTTTATCCCCTTTGTATCTAGTCAAGGTATTCACGGGATGGGATTCCTGAAATGGGAGAAGCGGAAGTGGAGCGTGGCTAGAGTAGATATGAGCGGCAGGCCCGAAGTAAGAGTCGCCGATCATTCCGATCCATCCGAGCGTTATGTGGTATGGAATAATAATCCTCTTGAGAAAATTAAGGAATTCCGCTTCTACCTTATTCGAGATCGAAATGCCGGTATGTCGAATGGAGTATATTACTATGTACCGCGCGTGCAAATGGAAATGCTCGTCAATGTAACGGAGCATCCGTATGGAGTAATGCAGTTTCCTGAGGAATGGGCAGAAATTATGCGCGAGGACGAGAAGCTAGGCAAGGCGCCTGCCGCTACTATCATGGATAATATGTTCACGCAGTCTTATTCTCGACCATCCACGATATATGTCGGGTATCTTCCCGTCTACGCCAAAGATGCACCTCAGCTCGGCAGCTCCTCCAAGAGCGGCGATGAGGATACGGAGTTTTTAATGATCATGAACGAGACGGATTTGGAGAGGCCGCAAATTGATTGATTCGCTGAAAGCTGCAAACTAAGCGAGTGAAACTATATCTACAATCTACGTTTTTGAAGAGAGCATCATTAAACTATCGGGACACGATAGTTGAAAAAACTAGAAAGTTATTATTTACAACTTGCTTGTTATTGAAATTAATGACTTTTGCTTACATAGCGTTTCCATGCATAAGCAATCAAGTTACCTACAAAAAACGAAAATGATTGTGTTACGGATAAGAACAGGACATAAGTGAGAGTGTAGTAATGGATTTCAAGCCAATACTCGTTTTATGTTGAAGTTATCGTCCGTAAAAGAATGAAACAATATCTATGCCGCCCTTAGGGGGATTTTAAACCTCCTACGTTTTTGATTAACCGTAATGAAATTCTTGAGGTGAGATCAAATACTAAAAATGGGAGTATCGAGTTTATTCATATGGGTTCTCATGATGCGGGAAAGGTTGAAAGTTCAGAAATTAAATTTAGCTGAGGAGATTACGTTAACGGGGCACGATGGTTCAATCATGACACGACGGCAGCCGGCCCTAGAACGATCGGCTGCCGTCGTTGCGCTAACGGGCAGGATACTTCAAAAACGTCACGAATATTCCAGAGGATTGCTGTTTCCGTATAGTAAAAATGAGGGGCTGACCATCCTGCCAAAGATGATTTGTACTTGCGGTTATGTGCTGCATTTGGGGGACATTCCTTGCAAGTCCCAGTACAACTTTATATCTGATGTTGATTATGAAAAAGAACAAGGAAGCCTCGATGCAGAAGAGCTTTATCTCAAAATGAAGATGTTCTTTGTCTGTGAAAGTTGTCATAGACTCTGGGTGTTTTGGAACGGCTTCGAAAATCCACCTCAGGAATACGTGCCATCGTCACGCTAACGGGACACGATAGTACAACGACAACAGGCAGCCGGCAGGAACGGTTGCCTGTTCAACTAACGGGTAGTATTGCGCAGTGAATACATATACGTTATATTGATGCGGACAGCCAAAGGAGAGAAAAAATGTTAACGACACAACAATTAATAGATATTGAACAATTGCAAAAAGAGTGCGAAACTCATGATCATTTACAACTGAAGCTTAACTGGGAAATGCTTAGAAAACGCGAATCTGATCAGCTAGATTTTTTTCATTACGAAAATGGCGAACTAGTAGCTTTTTTAGGTTTATATGCTTTTGGTTCTACAGTCGAAGTGTGCGGCATGGTGAAACCAAGTGAACGGCGAAAGGGGCATTTCCATCAATTGTTCCAACAAGGAATGGAAAAAATCAAACAAAACGAATACAAGAAAATCTTGTTGAACGCGCCTGCAGGATCAGATGCGGCAAAAGTGTTTTTGTACAAACAAGGTGCTGAGTATGCATTCTCGGAGCATCAAATGGAGTGGCAAGAAAAGCCTCTTGAAGAAACGGACGGTATTATTCTGAGGCAAGCAACATTAGAAGATTACGAAAAGCGTGTACGATTATCCGTTACGGCGTTCGGAGTGGACGAAGAAGATGCCAGGGCGATGGAAAGCCAAGTCTTTGTGGATAACACTGCGATGCTCATGATTGACGTGAAAGAAGGAACGGTAGGGAAAATTCGAGTGAGCCGAGAAGAGGGCCAAGCGTGGATTTATGGATTTTCAATATTGCCGGAACACCAGGGAAAAGGAATAGGCAGAAAAGTGTTGCGCCGAGTCATTAAAGAGCAAAGCTCTGCCGGTTACTCTATACACTTAGAAGTCGAAACAAAAAACGACCATGCGCTAAGGTTATATGAATCGGTTGGATTCAAAGTGGTACATGCGCAAGATTACTATAAATATCAACTTGGATGATAAGTGCGATTGAACTAGCTGGGAACTTTAGTTGAATGGAGAGTTGAATGGAGACAATAGTACCGACGCCGAATGAAGGAGCAGCTTGCGCCGCTCCTCGCGATCTGCCATGCGCGCGCGGACGGACCGCTTTCACATGGCTGGCCAGTGACGGATGTCGACTCTCGTGACTGCTTGGCAAGGCCCTCATTTCGATACGGCGCAATCGGCGCAAGCCTGTGGCGGAAAGTCCTCCGCCGCTGCGAGCTTGGCCGGCATTAACTCTCGATTTCGGCTCGAAGCTCATCTGCGGTCTGTTTTGGTGCCTGCAGATGCGGATAATGGCCCAGACCAGAGAGAATCGTAAGCTTTAAATTATTACGCTCAGCGAACTCGATGCCCATTTCCTTCTTGACGTAGCTATCCTTTTCGCC
Source organism: Paenibacillus sp. UNC496MF (assembly GCF_900113915.1). Classification (NCBI taxonomy): domain Bacteria; kingdom Bacillati; phylum Bacillota; class Bacilli; order Caryophanales; family Paenibacillaceae; genus Paenibacillus; species Paenibacillus sp. UNC496MF. Next base: position 417,356 of record NZ_FORE01000009.1, on the reverse strand, counting down.
CCATATGACTTTCACGGGCACCTTGAGCTTCGACATATTGGCTTCAAAATAGTCCTGGTCGCGGGTAAAGTGCGAGTAGTAGTGATAGAACGCGTCGGCCGCAGTAATATTGCCGTCCCATCCTTTCGCTATATCGTCTCTGAACTCCTGGGGCAACATGTAGCGCTCTTCTGTCGGATTGTCGCGGAAGAATGTGTTTGCCAGAATTTCATCTCGGGTCTGGTTCATCGCAGCACGCACGACATCGGACGAGGGCTTAGATTTCAGGCCCGCCAGGTTTTCCCACATATACTGCGGCCGGTTGAACGGCGCAAAATCTCCGACGATGATCTTCCTCGCGATACGTGGCTGTTCCAGAGCGGCCAGCAATACCGGCAAAGCCCCAATATCGGTCGCGTAAATCACCAGCTTCGAGCTGTCGATACCGGAAGCGCGGATATATTGTTCCAGCACCTGGGCATAGTCTTTCGGTGCGTAGGAAAAGCGATCGGCGCTCGGACGTGAAGATTGTCCGTAACCGGGCCAGTCAAACGCATGAACCTCATAGTCGCTGGACAAAGATTCGGCAATCGGCTTCCACGCATACATCGACTCTGGGAAGCCATGCAGGAACAACACCGTATCCTTCGGATGGACAGGACGATAGACCATACGACGAAGCTTGATCTCCGAATTGACCTGTAACTCGCCAATCTCCATCTTTGGCGACGGTGCTAAGTCCAGTTTTGCGGCTCTTGCCATCGTTGTCGTGTCGTGGTTCATAAGATTTTTCCGCCTTTAGCTACATAATCTCGTGCTTAGATGCTGCCTTGCCCACAATCGATGCGATGCTCTGTAAAGTTAGTGTTCATTGTGGTGATCCCATCTGTCTACTAAATGTTCTTAAATATGATGTTCTGTCTTTTATAAAAATATACGGATATCGTAAAATGCTTGCTTTGTCATACCTAATTGCTGGGATATATCATCGTAACTAATTGCAACCCATCCTTTTTTTGCGAATCAGATCCATCGATCGGTCATGATACGGAAGGGGGTGTCCCCTTAATGATGTTCATCACTTGTTCGAGAATTTATTTGGGGGTGTTCGATGTGGATGAACCGAAAATCCACGAAACAACATCAACCGAAAATCCGTTGAAGTACCGTTCTGAAGGTTATTTGAATGCGCTGTTGTACCTTCACGGAGCAACAAAAACCGTCCCCGAGTTGACGACCGGGAGACGGCTGCACAATCCCATCCGACTTTTTCACTATCTACTTGATGGGGTAAAACCATTTCAGCAGACTTCATCCAGACGATTGCAGCTATTACGGAGCGACATGTCTCTAAGGAAAGCGCCTGCTTGTTATGAAGCGGCACTGGCGGTATATTTTGAGATATGTCGTTATCTGGGGGAGTAGATAGGTATGATCTCTACCCGTGTTCTCATAATTGAGGATGATCTGGAAATAAACCGGCTGATCACCCGCTACATACAAAAGGAAGGCTATGAAACGCAAGCAGCCTATAACGGCAAAGAAGCCCTCGCTTATATAGCCAATGAAGAGTACCAGCTTATTATTCTCGACCTTATGTTGCCTATTGTGGAAGGACAAGATATCCTGCGAAGGATCCGTGAGACCAAGACCACACCTGTCATTGTTTTATCAGCAAAGGATAGGGAAATGGATAAGATAAGTATGCTTGAGCTTGGAGCGGATGATTACATCACGAAACCCTTTACAATTGGTGAACTCATTGCAAGAGTTAAGGCTCATTTAAGGCGGTATACCGGATTCCAGTTGAGCCTCGCTGCTGTAGCTCCGAAAGTACTTAAGCACGGGGATTTAGAGCTGGATACGGGTTCCTGTGAGCTTACGGTGAAAGGACAAAAGAAGCCGCTAACCGCTAAAGAATATGCGATTCTAAAGCTTTTCCTATCTAATCCTACGAGGGTTTTTGCAAAATCCCATATTTTCCAAGCCGTTTGGCAGGAGGAGAGTATGTCTGACGACAATACAGTCATGGTGCACATCAACCGGATCCGGACCAAAATCGAAAAGGATCCTTCCAAACCCGTCTATATTCAAACCGTCTGGGGATTCGGCTACAAGCTAGGCGAGGAGGGATAATCGTTTGACTTATCCGATTATCTTCCTTGGTTTGTTACTTCTTTGCCTACTTATCATCTGGCGTCATATGCGGCAGCAGCGGGATATTCAACAAATAACCCGTATCACGACCGAAGTACGCAGTGGTAATCTTACCAGGCGGTACAGGCAGCAGACAACGAGCAAAACGCTGATGCTATTGGGGGAGGAATTGAACCGTTTAATGGACGTTATCCAAGAGTCGAAAGAGCGGACAACCCATCTCGAGGAAGAACGTAAACGAATGATCGCGAATATCTCTCATGATCTCCGAACTCCGCTAACTTCTTTGCTTGGCTATATGGAGGCCATTCAACTAGATGCAGACTTATCTGCCGAAGAACGAGACGTTTTTCTTCGCGTAGCGGTTAACAAGGGTGATGACCTGCTCGCTCTGCTGCAGGATTTCTTTGAATTGGCTCGGCTGGAGTCTGACCACTCCGAGCCTGAATTGCGCACTCTTGATGTGACTGTGCTCATACCCGAAGTTCTCGTTGACTTTTATCCGGATTTCGTAAAAGCGAATGTAACCCCGCTGCTCGACATTCCTGAACGTCCTATTAACGTTAGAGCCGATATTGCTTTCTTTAGGCGCATTTTGAATAATCTTCTGTCCAACAGCTTGCGTTATGGCACGGATGGCGGTGAAGTTGGCATTCGTGTATGTGAACAATCCTATACCATTATGGTTGAGGTGTGGGACAAAGGAAAAGGAATTGCCGCTCAAGATCTGCCTCATGTTTTCGAACGGTTGTATACCGGAGAAGCCTCCAGGAACAACTCCATTCGGGGCGCCGGTCTTGGACTAACCATTGTCAAAAATCTGGTCGAGAGGATGGGTGGCCGTATAACGGTATCTAGCACCCCTGGCGAGAAAACGATATTCACGTTTCACCTGATGAAAAGTTAAACCGTTACGGTTTGGCTTTTTCTTTTTTAATATTCGATTTAAGGTTTTTGTTAGGAATTTATTAATAGTCTGAGAAAACTGCCTGGTACACTAAGCTTCGAGAGGAGTTGATCAACGTGGATTATGTGCTGCGAACAAATCGCTTATCGAAACGATATGGCGGCAAAGCCGTCGTTCATAATCTTCATTTGAACATCCGGCAAGGAGATATTTATGGCTTTCTTGGACAAAACGGGGCCGGCAAAACAACGACGCTCCGTATGCTGATGGGGTTGATCCGACCAACGGAGGGGGAGATCGAATTATTTGGCCAAGAATTAAATAGAGGACGGTCGAAAGCAGCTATGGAACGGATCGGAGCGATCATTGAGTATCCCGGATTTTACTTAAACCTAAGCGCTGTAGAAAATCTGGACATTCACCGCCGGCTCATGGGAATGGGCAATAAAGAATATATCGAAGAGGCATTATCTTCAGTCGGTTTGATTGATGCCTCCAATCAGAAGGTGAAGGATTACTCGCTCGGCATGAAGCAGAGGCTTGGCATCGCCCGCGCTTTGCTTCACCATCCCGAGTTGCTTATCCTTGATGAACCTACGAATGGTCTGGATCCGGCCGGGATCAAGGAAATCCGGCAGCTATTCCTTAATCTAGCCAGATTACGCGGGATTACCATTATGATTTCCAGCCATCTGCTGAGTGAAGTCGAACAGTTAGCCACCCGTGTGGGTATCATTCATCAGGGATCGCTAATGGAGGAAATTGATTATGCGGACTTGCAGAGGAAAACCCGGCATTATCTGGAGCTCAGGGTCGATGACGACAAGAAGGCCGCTTATCTTCTGGAGCAAAAGCTGGGTGTATCGGATTACCGTGTAGCAGGACCGGGGATTCTGCACCTTTATGATTTTTTGGAACAGTCAACGAAGGTTAATTTTACACTGACGAGCGAAGGTGTTGGGGTGAAGGAGATTCGATTGTCAGGAGACAGTCTCGAAGATTATTTTCTGAAGTTAACGGGGGGTGCTCCGCTTGCTTAACGTCATTTATACCGAGCTGCTGAAGCTCAAACACTCGAAAATCCGATGGTTGGTGCTGCTCGGAGCTATTCCGGCCAACCTGATCACATTATTTGCCTTCCTGCCGAGAGTAACGCCCGATGGAACTCCGGCAGGAATAGATATGCAAGATATGTTCTACCGTCAAGGCATGATGCTGGTTATGGTGGGGCCGTCTATATTCGCCCTCATTACAGCCTATATCATTGCGCGGGAGTACCAGGAGCGCACGATTAACCAGTTGTTCTCCTATCCGGTTTCCCGTTTGGAAATTCTGGCGGCCAAACTCGTTGTCGTATTTCTCCTTATCATGCTGACAGCGTTATTATCTTTTGCAGCCGCGTTTGCCGTCGGTTTGGCAATGCTGCTCCAGGGTCGTATCGATTTCGATATGATATGGCTCGGATTCAAAACAAACATACTGGTCTGCCTGCTCTCGTTTGGTACGATTCCGGTTGCAGCTGCCGTGAGTCTTGTCGCGAAAAATATTATTCCTGCTGCCGTGATTGGCGTGTTTGCAACCATCGTTACCGTAATTGGCGCAATCGGCCATGGGCAAGGCAGTATTATGTTCCCATGGCTCGCGCCTTATTGGCCGGTCCGATATCTCGCCCAGGATATAGCGGATAATACAGGTCTGAACCCGTATGCGGTTCCCGCGTTGATTGTGTTGTCAGTAACGTTTATTCTTTCTTTGGCCATCAGTCTCATCTATTGCATGAGAGCTGATGTTCATAGCGGATCGTGAGGACTGGAACATGAGAATGCTAGAATTCCTATTACTTGCAGTAAATGTATGGTCGTTATTTTTAGTCTTTAGCAAGTCGTCCAGAAAAGTCTGGACAGGTATAGCCGCGGTCAATCTATTAATCCTTACTTTGCACGGTGTGATTGAAGGCTTCCGTTTCCAAATGATTTTCTCCTATTGCTTTGTTGCACTGCTGCTTATCTATACATTAATCAAGACTACAACCAGGTTATTTACAAAAAAAGCCCCAATCTGGCTGAAAGGATTCGTTATCTTGGTATCCGTCGGATTCCTTACCCTGACTTCTCTTCTCTCTTATGCTCTCCCTGTATTCGATCTTCCAAAGCCAACCGGCAACTACAAGGTAGGCGTAAAGGAGCTGCACTTCGTTGATGAGAAGAGGGAGGATTCATTCCTAGATAAGTCGCCAAAGCAACGTGAGCTGATGGTGAAGCTGTATTACCCAGCGGAAGAAAATAGTTCGAAGTCCTATGAGCCTTATTTGCAGCCTGAACTTGTTTCGTTATTCGCTTCGTTTTTTCACGTGCCTTCCTTTGTACTTGGGCACTTGGGTCTTGTAAAAACGGATACTATGGCCGATATACCGATATCCGAAAAGCAGAAGAACTACCCTATCGTTCTGTTCTCGCATGGTGCGGGAACGTCAATGGCCGTTCATACGTCCCAGTACGAGGATTTGGCCAGCCATGGCTATATCGTTGCTGCCATCGATCACGCATACGTATCGGCAGGTACCGTATTTCCCGATCATACTGTTTCCGCAATGGAGGCTACAACAGACTTCCATATAGCAGAGCCTGCTGAGATCATAACCCAGATTATGGCCGTTGACGTTTCCTTTGTTATAGATCAACTAAACGGACTAAACGACGGCAATGGCACAAAGAATAACAGCTTTAAAGGAAAGCTCGATCTCGGTCATATCGGCGTTATTGGACATTCCGTCGGGGGAGCATCTGCGTATAATCTGGCTATCCATGAAAAACGCGTAAAAGCAGCCGTAAATCTAGACGGCGCTGTTTATCTTACACCTGAGAACGAGGCTTCAATTGCGCCGTTTCTTATGTTGGCGAACGACAAGAACCATATTCAGCAGATTACGAAACGAAAACCGCTTATTCAGGACTTGGAAGAAGTGACTCCCGAGGAGCAAGAGAAGCTGATCTCAACATCGGTTTACGGCACAAGGAAAGCCTATTTAGAGGCCTACAACAAAGCGCAGAAAAATAGCATTGGACTGACGAACGTCTTGCAGACATCCGGCAACTTATTTACGATTAAAGGCAGCGATCATATGAAATTCACTGACATCGGCCTGTTCATCGGCTCTAATAAGCTGCGTAATATGATTGGCATTGGTGGTGATACAGACCCAGCGAGATGCCTAGTCATCACGGAAGCTTTAACACTCGCGTTCTTCGATCAACATCTTAAAGGCGTTACGCAGGACACCTTATCGCCCTTACTTCAGAAGTACCCCGAGCTGGTGAAAGTAACCATTCCTTCGAACTCATTACACTAACTGGGAACGATAGCTCAATAGTGAAACGACGGCGGCCGGCCGGAACGTTCGGCTGCCTTTGTTCAACTAACGGGCAGGATAATGGTAACAACTGGAGAAGTAATTCAACGACGATAGGATTGGTTATAGTATTGAATTGAGGGAAAATGGAGAAGTCTACTATTATAGTAAAAGAAAAGGTTTAGAGTAATATTCAACATAGTGGGGATACGAAATGACGATAAAAATAAGAGTACAGATATGAATCGAACTCAGTCAAATTTATAAATCGTAATCAATAGATTGGAGTGATTCGATATAAAACACCTAGTTGGGATTCAAATTGAGGGGACAATTTATGCAAATCAAGGTGATCTAGGGCATAACGAATTCCTACAAGCTTTTATCGAATTTATCGAGAGTAAAGGATGGCATTTCGGTGGTGGGAGCAATCAGATAGATGAAAGTGGAGACCAAATTCAGGATATCGATTGAACTAATGGGACACGATAGTTCAACAAAACACGAAGGCAGCCGGTCAGGAGAAGTCGGCTGCCTTTTCAACTAATGGGCAGTAATATTGAATATAGAATTCAAGAAAAGGGGTGTGGTAAGTGATGCCGAATTGAATATACACTAAAGTAGTTAAAGGGGGAACGTGGAATTGAACAAATTTAATTTTTATGCGGCTATGGTCTATGATTGGGATAGTTTAAAGATAGAAGATGAGCTTAATATATTAGGAATTGCAGCTGCTACGTTTACCACCACATGGGATGTCCCTGTAAAAATCACACCGTCTCAAGAAGAGGCATATGCATTCGTAATGGAATATGAGCAATCCCGCGGCAAAAGATTTTCCATGAATGAGTTGACTAAAATTTCCGCTGCGGCTACATATTGCTTATCATACGTTGCACGCTGCGAGCATGCACTTGACTCAGAATGCAACAACTATGAAGGCAGCTTTCGGCAAGCATTAGCATCAATGACCGGAGATAATTATTTAAATTTATAACAAGTTTTCATTAAACTCCCTCGGTTTATCATTGAACTAACGGGACACGATAGCTCAATGCATGTAGAGCAGTTGCCGGCGGCAGCTGCTCCATTTCACGTTCCGGCGACGGGCAGGATAGTTGAATTCATTACTGAATATCTAAAGTTGAGCTAATGTGTGGGGAATTTATGGATTGGAGGGTTATGACGAAGTCGGTGAAACTAATGTTAATGTTAGTAGGAATAAGCATCATGTTATTTGCAGCAGTGTGGACGATCGACCCAGGTGCTAGCTGATTATTTTCCTTAATTGGATTCATCTCTGGAGATTCGAGGAATTAGAGAAGCAACAAGCGGGGAACGACTCAAACTTTAAGGGAGGTGAATCATGTTTGAGTTACGGGGTTGGATTGAGACACCGCACGCTTGACATACATCAAACCCTTAATAAGGATCTGATCTGTGAACGTTTTTATACAAATTGGCACAATCCATTTACCAAACAATGAATATAGCGTATTCTTTTCATGCTCTGACCATTTTATGGATTTTACAGGTACTAGAATTATGAAAATCGAGAAATATTAATGCGACGTCTATGTTCTGACATACAGTGGATACAGTATGGGTATGGTAGGGATAGCAGTTATCCCGTACATTTACAAAGGGCAGGGATCGTTGATGGATATCGGGTTTATCGACTGCATCTGGAATTTTTCCACCGATCCGTCGGAACGGGATAATAAAGAAGGACGATTTCAGTCCCATTCCCATGAGTCTGCCGAGGTTACTCTCCTCATGCACGGTCAAGGCTATTATGCATCCGGAGAGCAGAATATGGAGGTCGTGCCCTGTGATCTCTTGCTTATTCCGGCGGATCTGAAACACAGTTATGTCTGCACGAAAGCATGGGAAGGCTACTCCCTGCACGTCTATGATCAGTACATTCCGCCATATTGCCAATACCTGATGTCACTTGCTTTTTCCCAGCGGCCCGGAATGATTCTGAAAGCGGCTCTTAATCCCTCTGCGATGGAGCGGGCGTTGACAGCTATGCGGCAGATTGAAGAAGAGTGCAGGCGGGAGGAGCAAACCGATTATTCAAGCGATCTGCTCCGGAATGCATTGGAGTCGCTCCTGCTTGCTTATCACACCGGAATCGAAGAGTCACGGCCCGTCGAGTCGAATGGCGACAATCCGGAAGAACAGATGCTTCAGGATGCGCTTAAAGAGATTCACCAAAACTACCACACGTCTCTCAAAGTATCTACTCTTGCTGCGAACCATTACTTGTCCGAGAGCATTTTTCGAAAAAAGTTTACGGATCGCTTCGGCGTTTCGCCAAAGCAGTACATCATTTCTCTGAGGATTGATGAGGCCAAGCGTCTGTTGGAAACTTCTCGCAAGCCCGTTGAATTTATCGCTTCGGAAGTCGGCTTCAGCTCCTCCAGCCGCTTCCATGATCTCTTCATTAAGCATGTGGGCATGACGCCGATGGAATGGAGGCGAAACGGAAGTCCGTAAGTAGACCTTCCTTATTTGCCTGTAAAGGACCTTTTCAGATTGATAAGCACCCATTGAAAGCCTCGACGTAGAGGCTTTTTTTGTTTTTTTTGCCGACGTAGAAGGCTGTAAGATAGAAGGGGTACTTGCTCGTTCAGGGGTACAGAAACCTAATCCGGCGCATCCGGCAAAGAATAACTATAGTTATTTTCGACCGTCGAAAACGAAGAGATTTAGGTCTTTTTCGGCGTTTTTATGTAAGCGTTTTTATGAACATGGCATTCCGTTGGGCCGCTATAATGGGGAGATTCCAAGATTCTACAGGTGATTCAGTTGGGAAGATAATCAGGACGGGAGGACCTTCATGAACCTCTGGAGGAAACGAAAAAGATTACCAGCAATGTGCGCCGTATCCGCCGTACTGGGAGCCTCGATACTGCTCTCGGGCTGCGGCGCCTCCGCTCCGGGACTGGTAGATCGTCTGAATGCAGGTGATGTCAACGATTTGCAGCAGCCCGTTTCGGCCGAGCAACTAAGGTATAACAAGGACAAAATTTTTCATGGTTTGGGTGGTTGGCCCAAACCGCCACTGTATCAGGGCAATCCGTTCGGATCCGGCGGCATCGGGGATACGAATAACCGTTACATGTACGAAGGCCTCTTCTTCTTCATCCGGTCCATGAACAACGTGTACAATTTGTTGGCAGAATCCAGCGAGGAGAGCGAAGGGGCGACGACAGTCCATTTGCATCGAAACGTCAAATGGCATGACGGTGCTCCGTTCACCAGCAAGGATGTTTGGGCCTACTACCGGTTAAATAACGGGGCTGAAGTCACAAAGTATTTAACCTCCATTGAGATACCGGACGACTATACGGTCATCTTTCATTGGATGAACCCGGCGCCGTATCCCGAACTGAGAAAGCTCCTCCTTGCACAGGATCTTCAGGGCCAAATACCGTACCACATTTACAAGCAGTACGTGGATAAGGCCGATGCCTTGTTGAAAGAAGCGAAACCGCTTACGGACAAGTCCAAGGATGGCCCGTTTAACCTCGATATTACCGATGAACTCAGTAAAAAAATCGCATTGAACTGGAATGAATTTACCCGCTCCGGCCCGAAAATCCCAGTAGGGACCGGACCTTATAAATTTGAGAAAGTAACTACAACGGATATGCTGCTGGATAAATTTGAGGACTACTGGAGACCGAATGCGGTCAACTACGACAAAATATGGCTCAAAAACGTTCCGGAGCTGTCCGCTCAATACGCGCTGATCAAAGCAGGCAAGCTCGACTGGTATGACGGGACTCCGCCCAAGGACATTCTCGAATCCTTGTTAAAGCAGAATAAGAATTTACTTCACTATCGGATGTTTGATCCGGCGAGTGTCGGGCTCATGTACAACATTCGCAACCAACCTTTTGAAAACATTAAGTTCCGGCAGGCGCTTACGTACGTGCTGGATAAGAGCAAGCTGAGGGAAATCGGGAATTATTACGGTCAGGAGAACCCGAAAATCTCCATGACTGGCATTATGCCTTCTTCCCTATCGAAGGAAGTGGACGCTTCCGTACTCGATAAGATGACGGATTATTCGCACAATCCGGAAAAGGCTGCCGCCCTCCTGACGGAAATCGGTTGGAAAAAGGGAAATGACGGTTTGTGGCACGACCCGGAGGGCAAGGTTCCTTCCTTTATCATCGGGGCGCCCAACAACTGGGCTCCCGGCGTGAATTCAGCTCAGATTGCCGCAGAGCAGCTAACCAAATTCGGTATTCCGACCAAGCTTAAAGCCGTGGACAGTACGATTTATTTCTCCAATGCGGATAAAGGGCAGTACGACATGTCCATGGACTGGGTTGACGTATCCTGGGGCTTTCAGAATCCTTGGAGCTCGATGCGAGTGTTGTTCTGGCAAGGAACAAAGACGAAGGTCGGGTTCCCGAACGTCAAAAAAAAGGATGCGGAAGGGAATGAAGTGGATACCGGTAAGCTTGATCTCAAAGTAAAGGGGATCGACGGCAAAATCTATGATATCGATAAAGAAATGAAACGCTACCCTTTCGTGCAAGACGAACAAGAACGCCGGCAAATAATCGATAATTTGGCCTGGATCGCTAATGAGAACTGCTGGGGAGTGAATTTCTTCCAAAACACAACAGGGGCTTGGATTAATACGAAAACGATGGCAGGCCATTACCCCATGATGGATGAGATTGTCAAATACGACCGGGATATGCCTCTGGCTACAGATCCGGAAGATCAACTGGCCATCACCCATTTAAATCATGGTTTTAACTCGACTTATATGCCGCAGGAATACTGGCCCCGCTAATATCGAAAGTCATAATGTTATCCTACTGGAGGTGACAGGAAGTGAGCCTGAAAGGGATCCTTAAACGAATTGGCGTCTCCTTGATTACCGTTTGTCTGGCGATGCTGCTCACCTTTGTCCTGCTGCGGATGACTCCGGGCAGCGCCATCGATTCTTGGGCACGGGATTATGCCCTGCAGCGGGGGATGAGCCTGGATGAAGCGTACCGTCAGATTACCGCGATGATTAACTATAATCCGAATGAGCCGATCCTCGCCCAGTTGGGGCGTTACTTAGGCGGACTGCTGCACGGAAATCTGGGCATGTCGATGATTTATCAGAACGTATCGGTCAATGAGATCATTGCCAATGCGCTGCCGTGGACGTTGTTTGTGCTTAGCGTGTCGCTGGTCATCAGCTTTTTGATCGGGATTAATTTGGGAGCGATGATGGCCTTTAAGCGCAAGACGATTCTGGATCCGATTATTTCGATCTATGCCATTCTGACTTCTTCCGTGCCCAATTTCATTGTGGGCATTTTGCTGCTCGTCATTTTTGCCTTCCAATTTGGCTGGTTCCCTGTTAATGGGGCTTATGACCCGATCGTTGAACCGGGATTTAACTTGCCTTTTATTCTGAATGTGTTATATCACGGCGCACTGCCGATCCTCACCTATGTCATTACAACGATCGGCACTTGGGCGCTGACCATGAAGGGAAGCGCGGTGAACGTGCTTGGTGAAGATTATATCGTTGCCGCGGGCATTCGTGGAGTGTCCGAAAGAACGCTCATGAGCCAATATATCAAACGCAACGCCATGCTGCCGCTGATTACGACGCTGGCTGTGAATTTCGGTTTCATGCTGGGCGGTTCCCCGTTGATCGAGAACGTCTTCAGCTATCCCGGCATGGGCTACTATATCGGGCAAGCTACGCAGCAGCGTGACTATACGTTGATGCAGGGCCTTCTGCTCGTGACCAGCGTCGCGGTCATTCTGGCGAACCTGGCATCGGATCTGATTTACGCGAAATTGGATCCGCGCGTTAAGCTTGAGGAGGGGTGAGCATGAGCCAAGGTTTTATCGACTTTTGGCAGACGATGTACCGTAACAAGAAGGCATTCTCGGGACTAATTATTTTGGCCGTCTTTATTTTCATGGCTATCTTTGGGCCGATTCTGACGAGTCTGGACATGACGGTTAATTTTGATGGACGATATGAAAGCCCTTCTTTCAGCCACTGGTTGGGAACGGATTATGGCGGACGGGATACGTTCCTGCAGCTGGTCTTTGGTTCCCGGGATGTGTTGTCCATCGGTCTGTTCGCAGCATTGTTCACGCTAGTTTTTGGTTTTGTTATAGGCGCTGTTTCCGGTTTTGTCGGCGGGAAGACGGATACGGTACTTATGTTTATCACAAACCTGTTTCTCACCGTTCCGAGCTTTCCTGTCCTCATGATCGTCGCGGCGCTCGTGCAGATCAAAAATCCGGTGATGTTCTCGTTAATACTGGCAGCCTGGTCATGGGCGCCGCTAGCCAGGGCGATCCGCTCCCAGCTGCTTTCGCTCAAGAACAGGGATTTTATCGTTGCATGCCGGATCATGGGACTCAAGATGCCTTACATCCTGTCCCGTGAAATTCTTCCGAACTTAACGCCTTATCTGGCCATTAACTTCATCATGGCAGCCCAAGGAGCGATTGTTGCCAGCGTGGGTCTGATGATGCTCGGTCTGGCTCCTTACTCGCCAACAAACTGGGGCATGATGATTCAACTGGCGGTCCAAAACACCGGAGGGATTTTTAATCCCAGGGGATACATCTATCTGATTTCGCCGATTATGTGCCTCGGGTTGTTCCAAATGGCCTGCATTTTCTTCAGCAACGGTCTGGAGGAAGCGCTGAATCCAAGGCTCAGGTCATGACGCCAGGTCATGAAACGTGTGAAAAAGGAGTGGTACGATGAAGCCGTTGGTGGAAGTACGGGGGCTGACCATCGAGTTCCCCATGCGGGCTGGCCTTCTCCGGGCAGTGAACGAGGCCGATTTTGTGATTCCGGAGGGCCAGATCACCGCACTTGTCGGTGAAAGTGGTAGCGGTAAATCGACGATGGCTTCGGCGATTATGCGGGCCATAGCGGTCCCGGGGCGAGTGGCAGAGGGCTCGATTCATTTTGACGGACACGATGTGATGAGCCTCAGTAAAAAACAGCTTCAGTCTTACAAGTGGGAGCAAGCGGCAATGGTGTTTCAGGCGGCTCAAAATGCGCTCAACCCGGTCATGCGGATCAAAGACCAGATGGTCGAGACGTTTCGCGCTCATTCTAAGACCTTAACGGAGAAGCAGATGCTCGATAAAGCCCGCAGCCTCCTCGACTATGTCAGACTGGAACCGGATCGGGTGCTGAACGCCTTCCCCCACGAGCTGTCCGGAGGGATGAAACAGCGGGTGATGATCGCCTTTAGCCTGCTGCTCGATCCCCAGCTTGTCATTCTGGATGAGCCGACTACAGCATTGGATGTCATTACGCAGGCCTATATTTTCGATATCCTCACAAAAATTCATAAGGATATGAACATTACAATGCTGCTGCTCACGCATGATATTGGCGTTGTCGCCAAGGTTGCCGACCGCGTTGGCGTCATGTATGCGGGCAATGTGGTGGAAGCGGGCGGCGTGTACGATATGTTTAAGCGTCCCAAACATCCGTATACCGCGAAATTAATGAAAGCAGTCCCCAGTCTATACCACGATCTCGCGGAGCGCGAAGGAATTCCTGGGTCCCCGCCGGATCTCTTGAACATGCCGCCGGGATGTCCGTTTGCGCCGCGCTGTGAGTTGGCGCACGACAAGTGCAGAGCGAGCAGTCCAGCCAAGGTTTATTCATCGGCAGGACATGAAGTAGCCTGTCATTTATACCCTAACGCCAGTTCGATCTCGGAGGTGCGTACATCATGAATACGATAGATTTGGAATATGAGCGCGATACTAGACAGCGCTTCCGAGAAGAGACCCGCCCGGTCAGTCCGGAAGCGTTGATGCGTCTGGATAACGTAAGCCTGTATTATGAACGCAATCAAGGAATGTTTGCCGCGCCGCAGAAGATAGGGGCTGTCGTGAATGTCAGTTTGAATATTCATCCCGGTGAAATTATCGCCCTTGTAGGCGAGAGCGGGTGCGGCAAAACGACGCTTGGCAGTATCATGACGGGGCTGCTCAAACCAACGACCGGCAAACTTCTATACAAAGGAGAGGACGTTGACAAACTGAGCGGGGATAAAATGACCGACTTTCGCAGCGGCGTGCAGCTGGTTCAGCAGGATTCCTATGCGGCGCTCAACCCGATGCGGACCATTTATCAGTCCTTATCATCACCGATACTCCAACGTAAAATCGTCAAGGGGAGGAAAGCTGCCCGCGCCCGTGTTATCGAATTGCTGCAAACCGTAGGCTTGACACCGCCTGAACGGTTTCTGGATAAATATCCTCACCAGCTGTCTGGCGGTCAGCGCCAGCGGATTCTGATGGCCCGTGCTATATCGCTGAATCCCAAAATTATCGTAGCCGATGAGCCTGTATCGATGATCGATGTTTCCTTGCGGATCTCCATTCTGAATATGATGGCCGAACTCAACCGTAAGCTGGACATCGCGATCATCTATATCACGCATGATCTGGCGACAGCCCGTTATATTGCAGGCAGAGGAAGGATGGCCGTTATGTACCTCGGACGCGTGATGGAGCTGGGCGGTGTCGATGAAGTGCTCAGTCATCCGAAGCATCCTTATTTGCAAGCGCTACTCTCGGCAGTACCAACGCCAGATCCCGAAATTGCCAAGGCGATGACGGAACTGCCGCTACGCAGCCTGGAGATGCCCAGTGCGGCCCGTCCTCCGTCGGGCTGCCGTTTCCACCCGCGGTGTCCGATGGCAACCGACAAGTGTACGACCGAAGAGCCTCAGCTGCGTAGAGTCGGTTCCGAGGAGGCGGCTTGTCACTATGCGGAGGAGGCGCATGATCATTGGCAGCGTAAAATGGCCGATATCGGCGTCTTCAAAAGCACTTGATGGGTGACCTCCGGGCCTTATCCAAAATTGTGCTTTCGATGTCGCTCGTCCTGTTGTTTCTGTGCGTTGTCTCGCTGACTGCGGTCCAACCGGATACGGGTCCTTATGTGGTGGTTGTTTTGTCCGTGTGGATAAATGGGTGCCTCTCCGGCTGTATTATCCTACTATCGCTTTGGCGCCGCATACGCGAAACGAAGCGCCGCAGGCTGGAAGAAATGGAGGAAATGGAAGGACGGGAGCGGGAATACCTGAAATAATCCCCCCTTTTACAAGCCTAATTAATTACTCCTCGTATGGCGTGAAGGTCTGATAGAACAAACAGCTAAATCGCGGCTTATTAATTTATGAAATCAAGTTCTTGTCACGAACCCATGACAAGAACTTGATTTCATTTATTAATGACAAGAACTTGATGGTGACTACTCTTCTTGCTCACTCCTACGGTGATCGCTAGCACGGCATGTTTGGTCGCGCTGTATACGGCCGTAATGACCTTGTGCCCCATTGATTTACGCGCCTCGGGATATAGACATTTCTCAGATCAGTCCTTTTGATCGGTGGGCCTGAAGGAACCACGACCATATCGATATTCTTTACGAATTGCTATCGACCGCAAATCAGGTGTTGACCTGGAGGCGGCTCCAGCCTTTAGAATAAAAGTATTCGGAGCAGGAAGAGGTGGCGCTCAGATGTATTCAATCGGGCAAGTTGCCGAGTTGACGGGTTTCAGCATCGATACGCTCAGGTATTACGAGAAGATCGGCTTGACCAAACCGCCCGAGAGAGGACCGGGGGGCCAAAGGGCGTATAGCGAGGAGGACGTGCGGATGCTTTCTTCCTTGCACTGCCTGAAAGTGACGGGTTTGTCACTAGAAGAAATGAAGGCGTTTCTGCAAGAAGGTCGATGTTTCGCGAATCCTGCTTTTCCGCTAAGCGCCGAGGACAGAGAAATTATTACGAGCCGAACCCGAATTCTCTCGGAGCATCTGGCGAGAATGGAGGCTCAGTATGTAGCACTCGCGAGCATAATCGGGCAGACGAAAGAGAAGTTGGATTTTTACAATGGGATACTGGAAAAGGAGACGGTCATAAAATGAACATCGCTTCGATTGGTTCAGGGAATATGGGGGGGACATTAGGCAAACGATGGGCCGCTCTTGGACATCGCGTAATGTTCGGTACGCGGGATCCGGATAGCGAGAAGATGAAGCGCTTGCTGCAGGTCGCGGGCGCTAACGCGCAGGCTGGCATGATCAAGGAAGCGGTTGAGTTCGGCGAGGTGATCCTGCTGGCCGTGCTGCCCGATGATGTGGAGAGTGCGCTTGCCGAGGCGGGCGATCTGGACGGCAGGATACTGATTAACTGCACCAACCGTTACAACGGTGCGTCCGCGGACGCGGAGGTGCGGCGTCTTGCTCGGAATGCGCGCATCGTCCGTGCTTTTCACACGCTGCCTTGGGAAGTGCTCGCGAATCCGCGTTATGAAGCAGGTACCGCGACCGCTTTCTTAAGCGGGGACGACCCCGCGGCATTGGCAACTGTCGCCAAATTGGCAATAGAGATCGGGCTAGATCCGGTTGACGTTGGGGGCCCGGACGCTATGGCAAAAGTGGAAGTGGCGATCGCGACGATTTGGAGAATACTCGCTCCCAAGTTCGGGCGGGAATACAGCCTTAGCGTCCTAAGACGTTAACTGCAAGGAATTGATGCCATCCGGCGCAAACGCTTTTATTAAAGCAACCAGCAGGGCATGAGTTCGGTATTGTACCGAATTCATGCCTTTTTAGCTTGAACATGATTCGTCAGAGATCTTAGTCATACCTGGATACGAGAATGCAGGAGAAGTTCTAGATCCTCAGAGAAGACCATCTGCGCTGGACGGAGATCATTTTCGTAAAACAGGCACATGTAACTTGGAGATGAAATACGCTACATAAGTTTATTGGAGGTGTTAGAGTGGGGGAAAGATTAATTTTCGACTATATTGTTATCGGAACGGGACCGGCCGGGGCGGTGATTGCCAAAACGTTAACGGACGATAAAAAAACATCGGTGCTTCTTATAGAAGCAGGCGAGAATTGCGATAAGGATAAGCCGATCAAAGACTCCTCTTCTGCACCGGAATTGGAAGAGCGCTTTTTCCCTAACTATTTTTGGCAGGGAGAGGGGGTTCCTCAAGAAGGGGTTAATGACCGTTCATTCGAGTGGACAACAGGGCGGCTCTTGGGCGGAGGTTCGTCCATTAACGGGGAGCAATATGTGCGACCTACATCGGCTGTATTCAAAGCGTGGGAAAAGACGCTCGGACCATTATGGTCGCCTAAACGAGCAATACTTCGCTTCAAGAAATTAGAGAAATATAACGGTCATTCAGACAATCCACGGTTTCGTGGGTTTAGAGGGCGAATCAACATCCGGCAGGCACCGAGGAATCCGACAACGATGGCCGAAAAATTAACCGCTGCCACTGAACGAGCTACCGGGTATCCGGAAATTGTCGATTATAACGATCCCCGAACCCCGCTTGGACCGTTTACACGTTGGCAGCTCTATCAAAATCCGGATGGAACGAGAGAAAGCTCGTCGAGAGCTTTCTTATCATCGGATATTATGCTCCCGAATGGGCGTGGCGTGAAGGGGCGAAAGCTGCGGGTATTCGTAAAGACAACCGCGCTCCGCGTTCTCTTTTCCCATAAACGCGCGAACGGAGTCGAGCTGCTCAAGGAAGGCAAGCTTGTTCGCGCGTTCGCCAGGAGGAAGGTCATCATTTCAGCCGGAATCCATAGCGCGCAGCTATTAATGCTATCCGGCATCGGACCCGCTACGCTTCTTCAGCAGGCAGGCATACCTGTCGTATTCAATAATCCTCATGTAGGGAAGAAGTTAAGGAACCATACGCTTAACTTTGCATCTTTCACTACGAATCCCGTTGATCAAGCGCCCGTGGGCGATCCGAATGCCTTATATACAGGCGGAGCCTTCCTTCCGGATCCTTCCGGTAAAGACCAGGGCAGAAGAGCCGTTCAACTTATCGGTATCGCCGCTCAGGGAATGCTGAATATTGCGATCTTATGGTTACGGCCGAAAAGCCGCGGAAGGATTAAGATCCAGAATAATGATCCGTTGAAAATAAGCTTAGCCGACGAAGGTTTTCTGGTACATCCGGACGATCTAGAATCGGTTAAGCATATATATAGAATTTACATTAAGGAAATCGCGGCGAAGCTGGAAGCAATCGATCCTTCCTATCGCTTGGTTGCGCCGACTGTGGACGTGATTGATGATGATTCCCGGTTGGAGGCATTTATTAAGCAAAATTTTGACCATAACCACCATCAACAAGGATCATTACGGATGGCCCCATTAACCCGAGGAGGAGTTGTTGACCGACGGGGCCGGGTTCATGGGGTAAAGGATTTAATTGTTGCGGATGCATCCATTATTCCGTTTACTGTCGACGGGAACACCTCGGCGGCGGCTTTTCTTATCGGCTACACCATTGCTCTGCAGCTTAAGAAAAAGGCGAACAAAAATCAAAAACACAGGACAACAAATGAACAGCATGAAACTGACGGGGAATAACCGCGTCCACTCGGACGCGGTTTTTTTTTTTGAGACTAGTAATTTGCCCAATTCAATTTCCTGCGTTGATCATAGATTATCCAGAATGCGACTAAAGGAGGAGCTATATGGCAGAACAAGTGAAGGTAAGTCCGCAATTCAGAAGGCTCTGTACACAATTCGGAAGAATTCTAGGGGGCGAGTCGGAAATCGAGGAAGGTCCGGTTTGCTTTATCACGCGGATGACGAACCTCAGGGAAACGATCTTGGGAAGGAGAACGCAATCTCCGCTTGTTCAAATGCAAATGTTCTCGTTCGAATCTCTCGACAAGAGTGGTCGCGCTCTATGTCTCGGCGAAACGGCCGTACATCAAAACCAGGTCAATCGATTGATTACGAATCTCCGTAAACGGGGGATCAAAGTGACGGCGATTCATAATCACTGGTTGAAAGAAAATCCTCGCTTAATGTATATGCACTGGGAAGCCATCATGAATCCTGTTGTATTTGCAAGAAGAACCAAAGACTCCATCGCGTTTTTGGGTTAATGGCTGAGCAACGACTATAGGATAAGAATCAATGAGAGGATGATTCGTATGGCGGTCAAAGCTAGCCCGCGCTTTGTTAGGATCTGCAACCAATTTTCATCTATCTTAGGTGCAACAGAACATGAAATTACAAAGGGCCCGGTCTGTTTCGTCACCCGAAATAGGAGGGTTAACGCCGCAATATTAGGCCGACGCACAACGTCTCCTTTAGTCCGTTACCAACTGTTCTCGTTTGAGTCATTGGACAGTTCAGGACGCGCACTCTGTTTAGGGGAAACGGCGCTTTTCCAAAACCAAGTGAATCGGTTGCTTTCAAATCTTCGCAAAAACGGAATTAAAGTAACGGCAGTCCATAATCACTGGCTGTTTGAGAACCCGCGCCTCATGTATATCCACTGGGAGTCGATCGATAATCCGATTGCCTTTGCGAAAAAAGTAAAACGTTCGATTGCGTTTTTGGGTTAATTACGGATTACAAGGTCAATTATGGCTTGAATTCTTGGTCTTAACAAAGAGAAGATTAACAAACCTGGCGTGCAGCCACTTTCCTGACCCCCTTAATTCCGTTTGACCTTATGAGCAAACCTTTATGGCTTACTGGTGAGCGGTTAACAAAATTTGTATTCAACAAGATATGGAACTTTTCTATTAACAGGACACGATAGCACAATCATGACACGACGGCGGCCGGCCTCAAGAGGATCGGCTACCGTCGTTGCGCTAACGGACGGACTCGTTCAACATTTTCTTTCTCCTTGCATTGGCGACGCGATCGACCGAAATCTATGAGAAAATCAAGCGAGGTTCTTATGATAGCCGAGATGCTTTGTATTCTCTGGTGGCTTTTTATTAGTTTCCCAAGATGAAGCTGGTATAAGTCAATCGCATTATTGGAGGACTCTTTGTTATTATCGGTTTGTTTTTGCTATTCAACTAACGGGATACATACAGCTCAATAGCAGCGAGCTTATAACCGATACAGTCGGCTTTTGTAGACACAGTTGGGAAGGAGCAAGAGACAGCTGCAGGGGAACCCATTTGGTTTCAGGTGGGGCGCACAGCTCAGGCTATGCGTGGTTTACGGCAGCCGCCCCAGAACGATCGGCTGCCGTCTTTGCGCTATCGGGCAGGATGGAAATTCACAAGTCGGGAGCTATATTAGAAATAAGCATAATGCGGCTCTATACGGGAGGTATATATGTACAATTGTACTCATTACAACGTTTATAATGAATTCAAACTAGTTAAAGCTGACCACAGGGAATATGACATTCATTATTCAACAATTAAGAGGGGGCACAACTCCTCTGCTGTCTAAAGAGAATAAAGGAGCTGATACGTTAGATGAAACAGATTACTCTTCGCCAATCCCAAATTTCCGATGTTGAGACCATTGCCAATTTACGGGTAATTGTACTCCGGAATGATTTAACCAGGTTAGGGAGGTTTGATGAAGAGAAGGTTCGTCAACGCTTCCGTAATTCTTTTGACGCGGTTCACACTTGGATGTTTGAGAAAGCTTCTTCTTTTGTTGGCAGCGTGGCTCTTAAACCAACGTTGGACGGGTATGTATTGGAACATTTCTATATTCATCCCAATTACCAAGGTAAAGGTATCGGTAGTCATGTTTTAAAAAATTTGCTTGAACAAAATGATGTAAAAGGAAAATGCGTAACATTAAATGTCTTACAAGGAAGCCCTGCTAAACGTCTATATGAACGGTTTGGTTTTAGAGTTGAGCGCGAGGATCTCATAGACGTTTATATGTCTTTGCATGTAGAGGACAATAATAGAACCGTCGAAGGAGTGTAATAATGTTCTCCCTAATGTGCTTTATTAAACTTACGGGGCACGATAGTTTAAGACGTCTTGGAGCAGTTTGCCAGTGAACTGCACCTCGTCAAGTAGACAATACCGATATTAAAAACCTAGGCGGCCTTGGTCCTGAATTCCATCGGACTTAGGCCGTCTAATCTTGCCTGCAACCGTTTGGTAGGTGTTCAAGTAATACCGTGCGCATTTTAATGTCCCCCAGAAGGCCTTCATCGGGCCGTTATCGATACAGCTACCGACCCGAAGTTCGCTTTGTACATCCCGGTATGAGGAAGAGGAACTACTCCTTCTAAATCCCCCGCTCCACTGACCTATTCACTAGCAGCTGCGTAAGCTCCCACAGGGTATCGGAGGCGTTTTGGCCGCAGTCGATCGCGTGCTCCATTCGTTTCTCCCTCGAATTTGTCCTTATGCCCTTTCGTGCCAGATGCACCGAGCAATCGATTAATTGCTTTTGATAGTCTTATTTGTAAGCACAATGCTCCCGGTTTCATCCTGATTTAGCGAATAGGACTTTACAGATCATTTTGGGGCTGATAGAATGTTCGTGTTTATATGTTAACCAATAACGGATAACAAGGTTAACATATAACGGCGATATTATTAGCTCTACCAGCAGCAAACATGGCAATCCAGTGGAGAACGATCAGCCCTATGGAAGAAAAGACGTAATCGACCACGAAAGGAAAATTTCGATAAGCGGGTGAAATCCAAGTGAATCTACTAACCGTTCTACTAAGCCATGCTTCACGAATGCCGGATCGGGTCGCCATCACCGACAGCCGGGATAGTCTTACTTATTCCGCATTGGCGGAGCGGGTTCAGCGAATGGCTAACGGTCTGAAGCAACGTGGTCATATCCGCCGGAGGGTAGCGATCTTGATGAGCAATCGGGTGGAATTCGCGGAGATTTTTCTAGGGGCTGTCTACGCGGGGTATGTGCCCGTGCCTTTGGATCCGAAGTGGAGTTCCGTTGAAATCAATGCAGTCCTCCGTCAATGCGAACCGGGGATTATTTTTGCGGAGGAATCGTATGCTCATCCTATTCATTTGCCAATCGGCCTAGCCGGACAAGTTGAGATCGTGGCGTTAACGCAAGAGAATACAGGTGCTTATGAGCAATGGATAGCCTCATTCCCTCCGGAAGCCGAATTAAACGCGAGCAATGAATTGCTGTTTATCGGATTTACTTCGGGAACTACGGGAGTTCCGAAGGGATACATGCGAACCCCGCTTTCCTGGGCAACTAGCTTTGAGGCCACGCGGGAAGCATTCCGACTCGACATCAAGCATTGCATGGCCCCTGGTCCCCTCGTGCACTCCCTGTCGTTGTTTGCCTTGCTGCAAAGCCTGTACTTCGGCGCGACGTTTCATCTCGTCAAGCAATTCGATGCGCATGCGGTGATGGAGGTATGTACGGCTGTTCCCGGTATGATCTTGTTTGTCGTCCCTACGATGATTGAATCGCTGCTCCGGCAGACGAATCCCGGTAAAGCGTCCATCCAAGCCCTGATCAGCTCAGGCGGAAAGTGGTCGGAGCAGTCGAAGCGGCAGTGCCGGGAAGTGTTTGGCGGGCGGTCCAAGCTGTATGAATATTATGGTTCATCAGAGGCGAGTTATATCAGCTATATGGACATATACGAGGCGAAGAAACCGGGTTCGGTGGGACGGCCTTTTTCCGGCGTTGAACTATCCATTCGCGATGAGCAAGGCCAGGAGGTTCCTGCCGGAGAAGTCGGACAGTTGTACGTTCGAAGCCGCATGACCTTCTCAGGGTATTATCGGTTAAGCGAGGAGACGTCGGCGGTGTTTCAAGAGGGGTGGCTGAAAACCGGGGATTACATGTCAGCCGATCGCGACGGGTATTTATACTTGGCCGGGCGTTTCATGAATAAGATGGTGACCGGCGGCCTGAATGTATTTCCCGAAGAAGTGGAAACGGTCATGCAGCAGCTTCCGGCCGTTCAGGAGGTCATGGTAGTGGGAATGCCGGATGAGCGATGGGGGGAGAAGGTAACCGCAATTGTGCAATGGCGTGGCGAGCAATGCTTGAGTCTGAAGGAAGTGAAGGCATACTGCCGTAAATATTTGGCAAGCTACAAGGCTCCCAAACAACTTATCACCGTGGATCGGTTCCTCTATACAAGCAGCGGAAAGATTGCGCGTCAGCGAATGAAAGAATATGTGAAAGAAGTGGCGGAATGACTGAGGTTGTAATGGCCATGGCAAAACGTACGCCTATCGGCAAAATCGGCGGTCAATTTAGCACGCTTGAGCCTGAGCTGCTCCTTGCACCGCTAATTCGTGCACTCGTTTCGGAGGCACGCGTGCCGCCGGAATGGATTGATGATGTCGTCATCGGCAATGTTGTAGGACCCGGGGGCAATATTGCACGGGTGGCTGCCTTGGAAGCAGGGCTTCCCGTTACGGTGCCGGGTCTAACGATCGACCGCCAGTGCGGATCGGGACTGGAAGCGATTCATCTGGCGGCCCGCTTCATTCAGAGCGGGGCCGGGGAGGTGTACCTGGCCGGCGGGGTGGAGAGCACGAGCCGGGCACCCTGGAAAATGTTTAGGCCAGAGCAGCCTGCGGGTACGCCGCGACTTTATGCGCGAGCTCCATTTACCTCAAGCGCTTATGGCGACCCCGATATGGGTGTGGCGGCGGAGAATGTCGCTCGGAGATACAACATCTCCAGAGAAGCCCAAGACCTGTACGCCTTGAAGAGTCATCAAAAGGCCGTCAACGCGCAACGAACAGGTAGGTACCGGCAGGAGATCGTGCCTCTTCAAGTAAACGGTCATTGGGTCGCCGAAGACGAATGTCCAAGGCCGGATACGAGCATCGAGAAGCTGCAAAAGTTAAAGCCCGTCTTTATGGAACAAGGCACCGTAACGGCCGGCAATGCTTGTCCCATCAATGACGGGGCCGCGCTTGTGCTGCTCCTGTCACGCGAGAAGTGCGAGCAACTAAACCTTAAGCCCGCATTGCGCTTCGTAGATGCGCAGACCGTCGGCGTTGATCCCCGCTATTTGGGAATAGGGCCGGTTTCAGCCGTTAACAAGCTGCTAAGCCGACAGCTGCTTCGAATCGCCGATATCGACCTGATGGAATTCAACGAAGCTTTTGCTTCCCAGGTGCTAGCGTCGCTCGAGGAGCTGCAAATTCCACAGGACAAGGTGAATCCCGGGGGCGGCGCATTGGCGCTCGGGCATCCTTATGGTGCATCCGGCGCCATTCTGATGACCCGCTTATACGCGGAGATGCTGCAGAATCCCTTCAGGCGCGGGATCGCCGCATTGGGGATTGGCGGAGGCATGGGGCTTGCCGTATTCGTGGAGGCGGTGGAATGAACAGCGTTCGATTCCAGGTTCATCTTGCGGAGAATGCGATCATCCAATATGCCAATCGCATTGAAGCGCCTTTGCAGCGGATCGACGGCGCTTTGATCGCACCGTCAACGATGCCGATTACGTTCTGGAAGCGAACGGACGCCCCTTGGCTGGACATGCCCGAGCCGCTGGTTCATGGGACACAACAATTTAATTATAAGGCGCCGTTGACGGCAGGGATGGATCTGGACTGCCTGCTATCTTTAACCAAGGTCGAGAAAAAGACCGGGCGTCGGGGCGATTTGGTTTTATATACCCATTCCCTGATTTGTTCGTACGCCGGCCAATCCATCATGACCGCGGAAACGGTATTGATTTCCGTTGGCGACAAATGATGCGAATACAGATTACCGCAGCAGCCATTCGGGGGTATGCGGATCTGACCGGGGATCTGGCGCCTATACACCTTCAGGATGAAGCTGCGAGACAAGCCGGGTACCAGGCGCCTATCGCACACGGGATGTATCTGATGGGGTTGGCACAGTCTATTTATTTGGCTGAGCATCGGACACATTGGATTCCGTCCTATAGCATGAAGTTTCACCGGCCGCTTGTGCAAGATGCGCTGGCATG
The DNA here is from genome assembly GCF_900113915.1 of Paenibacillus sp. UNC496MF. Lineage (NCBI taxonomy): Bacteria > Bacillati > Bacillota > Bacilli > Caryophanales > Paenibacillaceae > Paenibacillus > Paenibacillus sp. UNC496MF. Next base: position 392,193 of record NZ_FORE01000009.1, on the reverse strand, counting down.
CTTCGTCTATGAAGCATGCAACGATAGCATTCAAGTCACGGTTAGGGAACAAGAGGAAGATGGGGATATCATCGCCAAAGGCGTGTTCATCGTTCGGGAGGGAGTCTGCTCACTGTGAAAACGGCGCTCATTACCGGAGCAAGCAGGGGAATTGGCCGCAGCATCGCCATGGAGCTCGGGCGCAGCGGCTATCGGGTGGCGGTTAATGGGCTGCATGAAGAGCGGATTGACGCGGTTGTGGAAGCCATTCGTCACGAGGGCGGCGCAGCCGAGGGGTATTGCGCGAATGTTGCGGATCCATCGGCGGTGACGGCGATGGTTGAGGCGGTTGAGGCGCGTTATGGCGCCATGGATGTATTCATTCATAGTGCCGGTCATTTGCAGGATCGCAAATGCGAGCAGATGACAGATCAAGAATGGGAGTCGGTCCTGGAGGTTCATTTGAGCGGGGCTTTCTACTGTATTCGGCGAGTTCTCCCCTTCATGGCTTCTCATGGCGGCGACATTCTGCTGATGACTTCAACGGCAGGGTTAATGGGCTCCGTAGGCCAGGTCAATTACAGCTCGGCTAAAGCCGGATTGCTCGGAATGGTATGGACGCTCGCAGCCGAACTGCGGCGCAATCGGATCAGGATCAATGCGGTTGCTCCTGCCGCCCTAACGGATATGACACGCCCGGTTATAGAATATTTAAAGGACAAATACGCGAAACGCAACGAAGCGTTACCCGGTTTCTGGCAGGTTGGAGAAGCGGACGATGTCGCTCGGTTCGTGAGCTTGCTCCTGAAACAGCGGGATCCGGATCTGACCGGTGAAGTCTTTGGCGTTAACGGTTCTCGAATCACCCATTGGCAGAAGCCGCTGCCCGTGATGTCCGTTAACGGTGCAGATGCTTTCTTTGCGGCGTGGAAGCAGCGGGAGGAGAAGCGATAGATGCTTTCACATGACCAGGTTCATGATGACGATCGCCAAGGGCGGCCAATCTTGCGGCTGGCGATTCGACGTTCATGTTACGACTCGGGAGAGGAATCACGATGAAGTGGCGTACGCGTTTGACTGAACTGCTTCAAACGAAGTATCCGATTGTTCAAGGAGGGCTTGCGTATTTGGCCTATTCCGATCTAGCGGCTGCCGTCTCCAATGCGGGCGGATTCGGCCAGATCACAGCCATGAGCCTTCCGGATGCCAATGCGCTGCGGCAAGAAATCAGACGCACTCGCACGCTGACGGACAACCCGTTTGGCATCAACTTTGCGATCGGCATGCACCGCGGCGATATTGAGGAGCGGCTTCGGATCGCGATAGAGGAAAGGGTTTCGGCCGTTACCCTCACAGGCGGAAATCCGGCGCCATTCATGCCCTTGCTGCGGTCAGCGGCGCTAACAACGCTGGTACTGGTCTCGTCTCGTTCCCAGGCTCAAAAAGCCGAGCAGCTTGGCGCATCCGCTGTCATCGTTGTTGGGCATGAGGGAGGCGGGCATCTAGGGCGGGACGAAGTGGGAACGATGGTTCTTGTTCCCCAGGTCGTGGACGCTGTCCGTATCCCCGTTATCGCTTCAGGCGGTATTGCCGATGGCCGAGGCTGGATGGCGTCTCACGCCCTAGGTGCGGAGGGAATTGCAATGGGGACGCGTTTTATTGCCACCCGGGAATGCGCGTACGCGTCCGCTTCCTATAAGAATGCCTTGGTCAAGGCGTCTTCGGCGGATACGGCCGTCATAAAACGCTCGATCGGTTTTCCCGCAAGAGTGCTTCGAAGCCCTTTGATGGACAAGATGATGGAGCTTGAACGCGAGACGAACGACTGGGAAGCGCTGAAGCCCTATATGACTGGGGAAGCGAACAAGCGCTGGATCTACGAAGGCAATCAAGACGAGGGTTTCGGGTGGGCAGGACAAGCCGTCGGTCTGATTCACGACATACCGGCGGTCTCAGAGCTCATTCAGCGAATGGTTCGAGAGGCCGAAAATCTGCGCAGTAAATGGACCTGAGAGGTCGCGGGCAGGATAGTTGCAGGCGGCAATACATATAAAACGGCTCGCTTCAAAAATGGAAGCGGGCCGTTTTCGTTTTAAGACAATTTAGGTCTAGAGCCGTTGTCAGGTTTTGACAATATATTCGGCGCGCTTACGCTATACTAGTTTTAATAGTCAGATTGGGGGAGAAGAATGGACAACTATTTGCATTTCCGAGTATGGTTCAAGCTTAATGGCCGGTTCAACAACAAAGTCATCTACGGACCTACGATTAAGACCCCAAGCGATGCGTTATCTTATTTTAAAAGTCTCCATGGCATTCAACCCAGTCATGCTGAATTGGTAAAGCCGGACCAGAATCCGGCATTCAGGACTATGTAGCTGAAGCTGCTTTTCGCTGGTATTGTCAATCTGGAGTTGTCAGGTCTATATGCTCAATTAGCGGTCCGCAGCTTTCCTATTAACGTCAACGCGCAATATTTACGACCGCCGCAATAAGGATGAAGGACTTAACCAACTCGAGGCTGCCGGTATGAACGGCGGCCTTTCTTATTCCCAAGGTTAGACTGGTAATTGCATCTTAGTGTTAGATAGAAAATTTTGGAGGGACTTCATGTGAATGATTCTAAAATAAATGAAACGAAATCGAACGAAAATCCGCTGCAGTACCGTTCTGATGAAGGTTATGTAGACGAAAATCTTAGACAGATGCAAAATATAGAAGGTGGGGGGCCGCCTAAGAAAATAATCTTGAATACGCTGCCGCGCCCGTTACGGATACTCTGGTACTTTTTCATGGCCATTATGATAGGCATGGGAATGTTTGCTGTAGGAATTACGCTGTTTAGGTGATGTTGTGTCAATAACGACGTGTGAAGGCTTTCGCTCAACTAATAGGGAGGAATTAGTCATTAAGAAGGAAATAATAGGCTCAGGCACTTTTACACCTGTAATTTGCTTATTAGGAGGGCGGATCCGTGTTTACATTGGAAATTCTGCAAATAGATGAGGTATTACCTGAGATGCTTGATTCCTTTGAACGTTTTCAACTCACAACAAGGGTGCTTTTCAATGATAGGGGCACATGGAGGGAGACCGAGGATTCGTTTGAAGATGATTGGACGTTGGAAAGGAAACGGCAGATTGTCGAGCATTTTAAAGATGCGATTAAGCATGGCGGCGCTGTTGTAATTGCTAAACAAGGGGCACAGTTGGTTGGTTTCGCTGTTATTGAAGCTGTGCCATTTGGCAGCGAGTTTATCTATCGGGAATTATCTTTTCTTCACGTAACCCGTTCCGTCCGAGGACGAAAGGCGGGGGAGCATCTTTTTCTAAAGGCAAAAGAAGTCGCAAAATTATTAGGTGCAGATAAACTGTATATCGGGACGCACCCATCGGTGGAAACTCAACATTTTTATCGCAAAATGGGTTGTGCGCCAGCGGTAGAGATTAATGAATTTATTTATCAACGAGAAATTCGGGACATTCAATTAGAGATCACGTTATAACAAGCGTATTTTCTTGAAATCTCTAACAGGTGTAAGGGGGCTGCGAACGATCTGACCGGGTTCCCGAGTCTCGTTAAGGCGCAGAGCGGAAAGCTGATTTCAAGTCAGGCTGCAGGCTGCTTGCTTCGGGACGCCCGATATTTGCTGTCGCAACAGTAAGAATCTAAGATAAAATTCCCATGGAACCAACCTATAAGGGTTCCATGGGGATTCTATGTTAGACGCGTCCTTCGCAATTACTTCACCGTAATGTGCGTTTCCATGGTGCTGTGCCCGGAGCCACATATGAAATTGCATTTGATCACATAGTCGCCGGGCTTGTCAGGCGTCCATTCCACGTCTTCTGATTCCCCCTTGGAGATCTGCTGGCTGACCTCGGTATCCACGATCGAAAAGCCATGTGTTCCATCTGTACTCGCCAGCTCGAATTTGATCGGTTTGCCCGCCTCGAATTCGGTTCGATCCAGCGTCCATTTGAAATCCGAGGCTTCCGCTTTGACCAATACGGCGTCGGCGTCGGAGGAGGACGCGGAGGATTCTGCCGGAGATGCGTCTTGACCGTTAGAACCGGATCGGCCGCAGGCGGCTAATCCCAGAAGCAGCATGCAGCCCATGCCGACAACCGCAGCGAGAGATACCCATCGATTTCTTTTCAACCTTCACCACTCCTTTGATAGCATTCGCTTTAGCTAACGAAGCGCTCGGCGAATCGGTTCGATTCATCGCGTTAACGACGGGCAGGATAGGCTTAAACGTCATGCGTTCATTTGCGGGAGGCTCTTGGGCCATCGGGACAAAAAATCCCTAAGGATGACTTGATGAAGTCGTCCTTAGGGATGTGCGAAGCATCATCGTCCGCCGTCTTACTCTTTATCGATAGCTGTGATGGTGTCTTCTTTGTACTGATACTTTATATTCGTGCCTTTTTCCCATGTAGCTACCTTGTCGGCAATCTCGGCGCTGACCTTGTAGGTTAGCGGGCCTACGCCGGTTTCGATTTCAACGGTCTTGTCGGCATTGATTCCGTTGAATACGCCGGATACCTCGGTAGGAGCGTTTTCCTCAGAAACGGTTTCGTTTGCCGACGAACCGTTGTTCGCAGCAGCCGAGTTGTCAACTGCGTTGTCGCCAGCGGCGTTTGTCGACGCGTTCACCGCGGTATTATCACCGGCATTGTTGTTGCTGCTACCGCACGCCGTTACAAGAATAACCAAGGAGAGAACGACAGCCGTGCAGGTCAGGTTTTTGACGAGTCTATTTTTCATGATTTCACCTCCAGCGAGGTTAAACGTGACGCAATAGGAAAAGTTTCGCAGATGGTTCGTGAATCATTTGTAAATGCGAGTGCCGAGTTGCTTCCGTCATGAAAATTGACGAGTCGAGCTTGCGATTCCAATGTCGATCAAACCGACATCCCGCCCGTGTCAGAACTTCATCTCATGAATGGATGAACCGCATACGAAAAAACCATCGTTCAAGCACGATGGTTTTTTTAGGTACGCCTCTAAATCTGTCCGATAGTCGTAAATCAAAACAGCGGCCGGTCTAGGGCATAATTTCCGCACCCTAGTCCGCCGCTGTATCGTCGGAGCAGTTACACCTTATTCCTCAGTAGCTGTCGAGCTTTGAACCGGATAACCGCGTTACTTAGAAAAATTTCACACGATCCGAATGCGGCATGAATTCCTTGTCGCCCGGTACCGATGTCGGTTTTCCGAATGGCATTTGCGCAATCAGCTTCCATTCGGCCGGAAGTTGCCACGTTTGCGCGACTTCAGCATCGATAAGCGGATTGTAGTGCTGCAAAGAAGCGCCGAGACCTTCCGCGACAAGCGCCGTCCAAATGACGTGCTGCAGCATGCCCGAAGACTGGTTCGACCAGATCGGGAAATTGTCGGCATACGACGCAAATTGCTCTTGCAGGCCTTTCACGACGGCTTGGTCTTCAAAAAACAAGATCGTACCATAGCCGTTCGCAAAGCCGTTGATTCTTTCTTCGGTCGCCGCGAAATTTTCGGCGGGAACGATTTTTCTGAGCGTTTCTTTCGTAATGTTCCACAGTTTGTCCGACTGTTCTCCGAACAGAACGACCACGCGCGAGCTTTGCGAATTGAATGCGGACGGGGTATGATTGACGGCTTCGCCTACGATTTCCTTGATCCGGTCCGCAGGTACAACGATTTCCTTGCTAAGTCCGTAAAAGGTACGTCTAGCTTTGACAGCTTCCAAAAACAATTTGCTCATCTTGATCGCTCCTCGATACTATAATGTTTTACATCTTAATTTTAAGATACATGAGATTGAGATACTTGTCAACGTACGGTTTTTAACACAATAACCGCGCGATGGTTCTGACTCCTTTGAACGTGGTTCGGTTATCTTGCCCGGCATCATCCCTTATCATACTGCAGGTTCCATTCGATGCCGTTGCGATCTTTGACGGCCGCAATAAATCCGCCGACGGATGTTTCCGTTATAGGCTTGAGAATTTGGCCTCCCGCCGCCAAGGCCTCATACGCATTGCGAATTTTTGCTTCAGAAGGGAAACGGATTACCGAATCTCCGCTGAATATACGTTGATATAACGCGCTTTCGTTTTCGATACTTTCTTCGGTAACCCAACGCTTAATCGCATTTCCGGTTCCGAAATCGCCGTTAAAATAAACAGGACCGTTGTCCTCCATTCGGCTCATGGTTTTCACCTCCTTTCACGTGTCGCGGGCATCGTTCATTCGTTACAATCCATATGTTGGTCAACCCATCGTTCGAATGCTTCGACCATTGGCCGCAGTGCTTCCCCTTTAGCCGTCAAGGCGTATTCCACGCGCAGGGGGATTTCGGGATGCATGTGCCGCGAGATCAGATTCTCGGCTTCGAACATGCGCAGGCGATCGGTCAAGGTCGTCCCGGTTACGGGCACCGCTCTCTTGATGTCCGAATAACGTTTCGGACCGTTCATTAATTCCTTCACGATGTCGTAATTCCATCTTCCGAATAGCAAGCGGCTATCGGCTTTGAATTTGTTTGTATCCATGTCGTTTCTCCGCCTATTCCGGGAGCTCCCCATTTTATATTAATAAAGAAATTGACAATCAACATCTTGACTAATTAATTAAAAATTTTTGTTACTCCTCTTTTTTCATATTTTCGATCATTCTTTCAAGAAAACCGCCGAACGATGCCAATTCCTGTTCGGAAAATCCCTCAAACAAACGTTCAACCTTCTCCTCGGAATATAGATTGACATTGGCCAGCGCTTCTTGACCTGCTTCGGTGATGCTGACTTTGGTGACGCGCCTGTCATGCGGAGATTCGTAAGTCGTGACAAATCCGTTTTGTTTCATCCGCTGCACCAGGCCGGTCATATTTTGCTTGGTCACGAGCATGTTGTTCCCCAATTCCTTGAAGGATTGATCGCCGACCCGCGCAAGCGCGATAAGAATAAACCATTGGTGCAGGCTGGTCAAGCCGACTTGCGAGGACAAGTTGTGGCCGACACGTTCTAACAACACATTGGCCCGGAATACGTTGTCGATAATGTCCAGTCGTTCGTTTTTGTTCTCGTTCATGGCCTCAACCTCGATAGTCAATTAGTTGACTTTATTATAGGAGTCAGGAGCGGCTCTGTCAATGGCCGGCGGTTTTACTGCAAAGACGGGGCGTATCGCGCAACAACCGTGCTTTTCCGTTCGTCTGGTAAGATGTGGATAAAGGAGGCGGAGGCGTGAAGAAACTGATTCTCGGTGCCGTTTTACTTCTTTGCGGTTCAATCATCTATGGGTTTAGACTGCTTGCCGCGTCTATGCTCGTTGTAAAGGATTCGATCAAAGGCGGCAATGCCGGCCTATCCAACGGGCTTGATTGGGTAGGAAATCAGTCCTTCTGGGTAGCGCTCGTTTTAGTCGTTGTCGGGTTGCTGCTTGTTCTGGCAGGGTTGTTTGAGAATAAGGCTTGAAATTGGTTTTTGGCGTAGTCTTAAAGGGTTAGCGTGATTCATTAACTGGGCTGGCCATCATGCATAAAGAGGGACGCATAGAGGAGGAAAATAGATTTTAGGAGGGAACGGCGTACCGGTATTTGCGAAATCCGATGATTCATTGCTGCAGAGCAACTACGAAACGAGTTCTTGCGTGAAAGGTGTAAACAACCAGAAAGGAAGCGTGCACCATGATGCGAAGGACCATCATTGTACTGGCTGTCATACTGTTAACCGGCTGCGGACGCCAAACGGAGCCGAGTCGCAATGCGCAAGGCGGAGACGCAAATCATACCGTGCAAGTAACCGAACATGAAGCGAGTGGTTCCGGGACCATCGATCCGCTGAGCGAGCCTGGCGGAGTTCGCAGCTTTCTTCACGATAACCAGATTCCGAACGGCGACATCTATTTGAAGGATGGGCTCCTCAATATCAATCTCGTCAAACCGACGGAAAGAGGCGAGCGGCTGCTTGCGGGCCGATATAAAACCGGGACATACAGGACGGTGCGCGTTACGCACTCGATCGCGGAGCTACAGGCAGCGCAAGATAAGCTCGGCAACCCGGAACTGTTCGGCAGACTCAATCTATATTCGACAGACATCGATGTGATCAAAAACAAAATCAGCATCACGATGCCGGATTCGAGCGAGGCAGATGCGAAGCCCGCGATCGAAAAATGGATAGACCCGCGTCTGATTGACTACGACATTCAAAAGCTAAGCGAGAAGCCGAACGTCGTAGGCTCAATCATGAAAATCGACAACGAATCGCATCGCATTCTCGTTCTGGAAGACGGGAAGACCGAGCCAAGCTACTGGTTCAGCTTCAACAAGCACTCGGAGATGGTGGACGGCACCGGCGGCTCGATCACCTTTGACGATTTAAAGGAATAGGCCAACCTGCGAGTATGGATCAACGGGCCATACACATTGATGAACGGGAGATGGAACCATGACTTCCTATGATAAACCGAGCTTGGCCATGAGCGAAATCGAAGCAGTGTTACGGAAACATTTCGGAACAGGCGCATCCGGGATTACGCCGATGGCGGGCGGCAACTTGAGCAGCGTGTTTTCCTTCGTCCACGAAGGAAAAGGCTATTGCGTGAAATTCAGCGATCTGGCCGGCGCGTACGAGACGGAACGCTATGTTTCCGACTTGCTTTCGGGCCAAGGAATCCCGTTTCCGAAATGTTTGGCGCTAGGGAAAACGGGCCGGCTAGCCTACGCGATCATGGAGCGTATCGAAGGGCGCAATCTGGCCGATTGCACGGAAGAGGAGCAAGCCCGTCAATTGCCGGATCTTATGGCCATCTTGACGAGTCTGGCCGATGTGAAGGTGGGGGCAACATCCGGGTACGGGTGGATCGGGCCGGACGGCAACGGAGCCTACGCTTCATGGAAGGATTTTGTCGTGGCCTTCAATGCGGAAGATCAGACCGGGACGTTCTGGGAGAACTGGCACGACCTCTATCGCACGTCTTGCTTAGAAAAAGACGTATTCGAAGAAATCTATCGCCGATTGTTGGCCTATGTACCCTATAACGAATCGTACAGGGGGTTTATCCACGGAGATTTTCACCAGTGGAATATTTTGTCGGACGGCACGCGGATTACCGGCATCATTGACGGCAATTGCATGTACGGGGATTTCCTCGTGGACCTCGCCATTCTCGATCGGCATATGCCGAGAAGCGGCGTCATTCGGAAGTATCAAGATCATCAAGCTAAAGCCGGAATGGCGATTCCGAATTTCAAGGAGCGGTTGCTCGGCGCTTATTATTTCAAGGGACTCGATGGGCTTCGATTCTATGCGAAGATGGGATGGAAAGATGCCTATCAAGGCACGCGGGAGTTTCTTCTGAACTTGAATGAATCCTCTTAGTTGATGGATACTCCGTGTAGAAGGCGGGGGGTGTAATGAATCTGATCTGCGAATCGCAAGACGTTAGCGATTATCTGGCCGTGACAGCAGAGGTGGATCATGATCACCCAATGATTGCTGAATTGACTTCCAAATTGGCAGCATCATCGCAAGATCAAGCGGATTTTGTTAAGCAGTCGCATGAATGTTATCAACGGCTTACGATCGGGGACACGCCAGACAAATCAAAACCATCATTCATGTTGAATGATGGTTTTTGATTTGAGCCGGATAGCGGTTCGATTCAGGCCCGCTACAGCTGCTGACGATACGTCTTAGGGGACATGCCGTATACTTTGTTGAACTGACGGGTGAAATAATTGCTGTCATTAAAGCCGCTTTTATACGAAACCTCCGTAATCGGACCCTTCGTCGTCCTCAGCAAATGGCATGCATGCTCCAAGCGGAGCCGAAGCAGATAAGCGAAGGGCGTCGTCTGGTAATACGATTGAAAGATCCGGTTCAAATGGCGTTCGGATATGCCGGATTTGCCCGCGATCTGTTCCCGCGTTAGCGGCTCGAGGTAGTGATCCTCCATGAAGGAGAGGGCTTTCGCCACATGCATGAGATTCCCTTGAATGCCGTGACGGTCTTGATTCTGGTACTGCCTCGACAGATACACGACGAGTTCCATGAATCGGGAGCGCAGCATGGTCTGATAGCCTTGAAGCTTGTCCGTATATTCCTCGATCATGACGGCGGCCAAGGAGGCGACGTATTCCAGACTGGAGACCGGCAAGCTGAGCTTGCTGTTGAACGGCTGGATGTGCCGGTAAAACGGTTCCAACACGAACAGCGCCTGATAGCCGATGGACGTTCGGAGGTCGGAACCGGCCGCGGTCATGATGTCCGGGCGGTACATGATATTGCAGATTCGAAAATCATGCGGATCCTTGTAAGCATGCGAGGTGGCGCCGTCGATCACGAAGACGTCCCCCTTCTTGATGAACGAGGCTTCCGTATTCACGATATGCGTGGCATGCCCGTTCAAGACAATGACGAGCTCCGAGAAATCCACGTGATCGTGGAGATACATGTCTTCGTCATGCCCGCCGTACCCGATGTAGAACAGAAATTGCTGGTCGGACGTGAACCAATGCAGATGAACGCTTCTCATACGACTCCCTTCTCCTGACAAGACAAGCTGAGCATATGTCCTAATCATGCTAGTTTAAGACCCGAAAATCAAGGATAAGGGCGAATGGCTTCCACTATAATGCTAAATGAACGCGAAAACGCACAGGCAGAGGAGTGGTACAGATTTGTCCTTCATGAGTATTTGGCAGCGCATCGTCCGGCAGCGATATCTTTATTACATGTCGGTCCCTTTCGTCCTATTTGTGTTGGTCTTCAGCTATTTGCCGTTATGGGGCTGGACGATGGCGTTTCAGCAATTTAGAGTCGGCAAGTCCTTCTGGGAGCAGAAGTGGGTCGGCTTCGATAACTTCCGCCTGTTGCTTCAAGACGAGCAATTCTATCATGCGCTGAGAAATACCTTGGCGATGAGCGTGCTCGGGCTTCTGGCCAGCTTCACGATCCCGATTCTATTCGCCGTGCTGTTGAACGAGGTTCGTCTTTCCTTTCTGAAGCGTTTTGTTCAGACGGTATCCTATTTGCCTCACTTCGTCTCCTGGGTGGTAGTGGCGGGGATCGTGACGAAGATGCTATCGGCGGAGAACGGCGTCGTGAATCAAATCTTGGTCAAGCTCCATCTCCTTCAAGCGCCGGTTCAGTTTATGGCGAAGGAAAATCTATTCTGGTACCTGGTGACGAGCGCCGACATGTGGAAAGAAACGGGATGGAACGCCATCATTTACTTGGCCGCCATCGCGGGAATCGGCCCGGAGCTTTACGAAGCGGCCCGCGTCGACGGCGCGAGCCGCGTGCGGCAAATTTGGCATATCACGCTGCCGGGGATCCGCACGACCCTTATTATTTTGCTGATCATGTCCATCGGCCATCTGATCAGCATCGGCTTCGAGAAGCAGTTTCTCCTCGGCAACAATCTCGTCCAAGAGAAATCCGAGGTGCTGGACTTGTATGCCCTCAATTACGGCCTGGGCATGGGGCGTTACTCGTTCGGCACGGCGATTAACATTTTCAACTCCGTCGTCAGTCTGATGCTCCTGTTCGCGGCGAACGGACTTTTCAAGAAAATCACCAAAGAGAGCATTCTGTAAGGAGGTCGTGGAGAAGTGAAAGGTCGTACTTCGCCGTCGGATCGGGTCTTCGATCTGATCGTGTACCTGGCCATATTACTGGTGGCGGTCTGTACCCTGTATCCGTTTTTGAACGTGCTGGCGATCTCGCTGAACGATTCGACCGACACGGTAAGGGGAGGCATTACGATTTTCCCCCGTCATCTGACGTTCGAGAATTATTCCCTGATCTTCTCGTTCGGGGGATTGCTGACCGGACTCAAAATATCGGTGCTGCGGACGGTGGCCGGCACGATCGCGGGTCTCCTGAGCTCGTCCATGCTGGCCTACGTGCTCAGCCGGGCCGATTTTGACGGCCGCAAATGGCTGTCCGTATTCCTGGCCATGACGATGTACGTATCCGGCGGCCTTATTCCGTCGTATTTGTTGATGCGCGACATGCAGCTTATCGGAACGTTTTGGGTCTATGTGCTTCCCGGGCTCGTAAGCGCATTCAACGTATTCGTCATTCGGTCCTTCATCGACGGGCTGCCCATTGCCCTTCAAGAATCGGCCAAATTGGACGGGGCGAACGATTTTACGATCTACCGGCGCGTCATCCTGCCGCTATTGACGCCGGCGCTGGCCACGGTCGCGCTGTTCCTGGCGGTGGGCCAATGGAATGCCTGGTTCGATACGTATTTGTACAACGGTTCGAACGAACGGCTGACCACTTTGCAGTTCGAGCTCATGAAGGTGCTGCAGAGCACGCAGGCGGGCGGCGGCGGTCAAGCGGTGAACGGCATGACCATGAATCAACTCATGAACCGGATCTCCCCGGAATCGGTCAAGATGGCGATCACCGTCATCGTGACGGTGCCGATTCTGCTGGTCTATCCGTTTCTTCAGCGGTATTTCGTCACCGGAATGACGCTTGGCGCGGTGAAAAGCTAATCGAATTCAAGTTCAAATGGGGGTTATACGCATGAGAAAAGATTGGAATCTGCCGAAGGCAGGCTTGGTAATCGCGCTCGCGGCAGGCGTGCTGGCCGGGTGCGGAGGGAACGACGGCGGCCATGCAAGCGTTAACGCGGGGAAGGAGCAGGGAAGCGATACGTCTCCGATTACCTTCTCGTTCTTCAGCGAAGACGCGAACCCGAACTGGCGGGACATGCAGGACGACGTAGGGAAAGCCATCACGAAGCAAACGGGCGTTACGCTGGACGCCGAATTCGCGGTCGGCGATCCGTCCCAGAAAGTCGCGCTTATCGCCACCGGCGGCGATTATCCCGATCTGATCAGCCCGAAAGGGGATCTGAACAAATTGGTCGACGCGGGCGCGATGCTCGATCTTACGGATCTGATCGAGCAATACGCCCCGAATTTGAAGAAGCTGTTCGGCGACCAGTTGAACCGCTTGCGCTACAGCAACGACGATCACGCGATCTATGTCATCCCGACGTATTCGGCCGTCGACGGCAAGACGCTCGTGGCGGGCGGCGGATTCGAGCTGCAGCATCGCGCGGTGAAGGAAGCGGGCTATCCTCCGGTCAAAACGCTGCAGGATTACGAGCGCGTGATTCAATCCTACTTGGACAAGCATCCGACGGACGAGAACGGCAATCAGAATATCGGACTCACGCTCAACGCGGACGACTGGCATATGTTTATATCCGTCACGAACCCGGCGGCGGAAACGACCGGCAAGTCGGGCGACGGCGAATACGTGATCGATCCGAAGACGTATGAAGCGACCTACCATTATCGCACGGAAGGCGAGAAGGCGTACTTTAAATGGCTGAACCATATGTACAACGTCGGTTTGCTGGATAAAGAGAGCTTCGTGCAGAAGAATGACCAGTACGTGGCCAAGATCGCATCCGGGCGGGTCGTCGGCCTGATCGACGCCGACTGGGGGTATGCGGACGGGGAAAAATCGCTGAAGACGGCCAACAAGCTGGACCAAACCTACGGGCATTATTCGGTCATGCTGTCGGATGCCTACAAGGACAACCGCTTTCAGTCGACGGGCTTCATGGCCGGCTGGGGCGTCGGGATTACGACGGCTTGCAAGGACCCGGTCAGGGCCATCAAGTTCCTGGATTACCTGGCATCGGAGCAAGGCCAGATTCTCAACAACTGGGGCATCGAAGGCAAGCATTATACGGTTCAGGACGGTAAGCGCGTCGTGCCCGAGGAGGTTCAGAGCCGCATTATAAACGATAATACGGCGTTCAGCCAGGAATCCGGCATCGGCTTCTATTCCAACCTCGGCGCGCACTACGGGGACGGCGTGCTGGATGCGACGGGCAACTATTACACGAAGAATTTCCCCGAACAAATCGTCAGCACCTATACGAGCGCCGATAAGGAAACGCTGAAGGCGTATCACGCCACGACGTGGAAGGACCTGTTCCCGCAAGAGGACGAGTTCCCGGTGAAAGCATGGGGCGCGGCCTGGAACATCGCCGTACCGGGCGACGACGAAGTCACCATTTTCGGCAATAAAATGAAGGACATCACGTGGAAGCAAATCCCGCAGGCCGTCATGGCGAAGCCGGAAGACTTCGACCGGCTGTGGGACAAGTATCAGCAAGCCCTGCTGGATGCGGGCGTGGAGAAGATGGAGAAGGGCTTTACGGCGTACGTCCAAAATGTCGTGAAGCTCTGGAACGAATAAGCCGTCACGAGAAGAACCGGATAGCAGCGCTTAAGTCAGGACTAAATCGAGGAGGAGAGCGATCAATCGCATGCATTATCACAATCCCGTTATCAGCGGATTCCACCCGGATCCCAGCGTTTGCCGCGTCGGCGAAGACTATTATCTGGTGACCAGCTCGTTTGAATATTTTCCGGGCGTGCCCTTATTCCACAGCAAGGATCTGGTGCACTGGGAGCAGATCGGACATGTCTTGACGCGGGAGGGACAGCTGGATTTAAGCCGGGCCGGAAGCTCCGGCGGCATCTATGCGCCGACGATCCGGTATCGGAACGGCTTGTTCTACATGACCACGACCAACGTGTCCGGCGGGGGGAATTTCTACGTCTACGCGGATGACCCGAGAGGCGAGTGGTCGGATCCGATCTTCGTGGATCAGCCCGGCATCGATCCCGACTTGTTCTTCGACGAGGACGGCTCCGTGTACTATACGACGTCCCATGACGCGAAGGGGCAAGGCGCGTACCAGAGCCGAATCGATATTCGGACGGGGAAGCGCTTATCCGAGGTCAGCTTGCTCTGGCGGGGAACCGGCGGTCAATATCCGGAGGCCCCGCATCTCTATCGCATCGGCGAATGGTATTATCTCATGCTCTCGGAAGGCGGCACGGAGTACGGGCACATGGTGACCGTTGCGAGAAGCGCGAGACCGGACGGTCCCTTCGTCGCTTGTCCGCATAATCCGATCCTGACCCATCGCAGCCGCTTGAAGCCGATTCACGCCACGGGCCACGCCGACCTCGTTCAAGGGCCGGATGGCAGCTGGTGGGCCGTGTTCCTGGGTATCCGCCCCGCGGGTTATCCCGCTCGCCATCATCTGGGCCGGGAGACGTTCTTGGCACCCGTGACGTGGACGGAAGAGGGATGGCCCATCATCGGCGACGACGGAACGATCGGAGAGACGATGCCGGCGGGCAATCTCCCGTTGCGGCCGAAGACCGAGGGGGCGACAAGGGAAGGCTTCGATCGGGCGACGCTTGCCCCTTGTTGGAATTTCCTGCGTTCGCCGGATCCAAGGAATTGGTCGCTTACCGCGAAGCCGGGATGCCTAACGCTCTTCGGCTCGGAGGCGACGTTGAACGACACGGGCGTCGCGGCCTTCGTCGGGCGCAGACAGCAGCATTTTTCGTTTCGGGCAAGCGCGCGCTTAACCTTTGCGCCCGAGCGGGACGGCGAAGAAGCGGGACTCGTCGTGTATATGAACGAGCGCTTCCACTACGAAATCGCGGTCGCGCGGCATGCGGGAGCGCGCAAGCTCCTCTTCCGCAGAAGGCTCGGCACGCTGTGGAAGGTGGAGAACGAGATGCCATGGTCGACCGATTCGATCGTATTGAGCGTCCATGCCGATACCAGCCTGTATCGCTTCGGCTTCGCCGAAAACGAGGACAGAGCTCCCGTCCGGTTCGGTCAAGGGGAATGCAGCATGCTGGCCACGGAAGTAGCGGGCGGTTTCACGGGCGTGTTCATCGCCATGTATGCGACGGGCAGCGGCAAGCGCTCGGTAACGCCGGCGTATTTCGATTGGTTGGGTTATGAGGCGGAGACGCGGCCGTAATTCGCGAACGATAAACGAGCTCCGTCCCCTGGACGGAGCGTTTGGTTTCGCTTCGTCTCAGAGAAAGAGGAAACGAACGCATAGGGGTGGTTAGGGCCGTCGTTGTCGGGGCTTCCGCCGGACCAGCCTGCACGGCGCTAACGGGCAAGATTTCCGGCCATATCGGCCAAGCCGTCTTTGCAAGCGCCTCCGGATGGGTTAAGGTAGAGTTATCCGAGAGGTAAAGGAGACTTGAACATGGCGGAACAACGCATGGTGAAATGGGGCATTATGGGACCGGGAGGCATCTCGGACAACTTTGCGACGGAGCTGCCGCACGCGCCGGGCGCGGAGCTCGTCGCCGTCGCGGGACGCTCGCTCGACAAGGCGCGGGCGTTCGCCGAGAAATTCGGCATTCCGCGCGCTTACGGCAGCTGCGAGGAGCTCGCGGCCGATCCGGACGTCGAGATCGTCTACGTCGGCACGCTGCATCCGATCCACAAGGAGAACGCGCTGACGCTCTTGCGCGGCGGCAAGTCCGTGCTCTGCGAGAAGCCCTTCACGATCAACGCGGCCGAAGCGCGGGAGATCGCGGACCTGGCCCGCGAGAAGGGCCTGTTCCTAATGGAAGCGATGTGGACGCGGTACTTGCCCGCGATCGTCAAGGTGCGGGAATGGCTGGACAGCGGCGCGATCGGCGAGGTGCGCATCGTGAAGGCCGAATTCGGCTTCGATGCGGGCTGGCATCCCGAAGGCCGGCTGCTGAACAAGGAAAAGGGCGGCGGCACGCTGCTTGACGCCGGTATCTACCCGGTATCGTTCGCGT
Organism: Paenibacillus sp. UNC496MF; assembly: GCF_900113915.1. Classification (NCBI taxonomy): domain Bacteria; kingdom Bacillati; phylum Bacillota; class Bacilli; order Caryophanales; family Paenibacillaceae; genus Paenibacillus; species Paenibacillus sp. UNC496MF. The sequence goes on along the minus strand of NZ_FORE01000009.1, from coordinate 375,590 downwards.
CGATGCTCTACGGCGGGGAGCAGCCTTCCAAGATCGCGAGCTCCGTTGTGATCGGCGAGACGGGCGTGGACGAGCAATTCTCGCTGTTGTTCGAATACGACGGCGGCCGCACCGCCTCCCTGCATGGCTCGATCCGTCTATTCATGACCAACGAGGCCGTCATCTACGGCACGAAGGGGCGGATCGAAGTGCCGGGCTTCTTGTTCGCCAAGGCCGCGACGCTGTACGTGAACGGGGAGGAGCCGGCAGCCTTCAAGCAAGAGCTCGAGCCGTCCGGCCATTTCTACCAGGCGATCGAAGCGATGGAGTGTCTGCGCGCGGGCCGCAAGGAGAGCGAAGTCTTGACCGTCGACGAGACGGTGCGCATCATGGAGACGCTGGACCGGGTCCGGGAGCCATGGGGACTCCGGTATCCGAGCGAAGCGTGATCGGCCGAAAGGCATGCCGTAGGGAAGGACGATAAGCGAAGGCCTGACTCGCTGAGATGCGTCCCGTTGCCGATACGGCCCTATTGACCCTGACATTGGCGTCAGGGGATATACTTGCGAGATCACATGGAAGAGGTGGTGAACGATATGAATCAGCGGCCTCTGGTCGTGTTAGGAATATCCGGAAGTCTTCGCAAGCTTTCGGCGAATTCACGGATTCTCGCGTCCATGGAGGGGATGCTGCCTGCGGGTGCCGCGTTTCGGTCGTACGAGGGGTTGGCGAGCTTGCCGCCGTTCAATCCCGACCTGGACCTGGACGATGCCGAACCCCCCGAAGCGGTGGCGGAATGGCGGCAAACGTTGCGTTCGGCGGACGCGGTCGTCATTTGTACGCCGGAATACGCGCGCGGCGTGCCGGGCTCGCTCAAAAACGCGCTCGATTGGGTCGTCTCCTCGGGTGAGTTTATGGCTATGCCGACGGCGGTTATCAGCGTATCGCCGCATCCCGAAGGCGGCGCGACGGCGCTAGCCTCGTTAATGCAGACGCTTAAGATGATGAGCGCGACGATTCCGGACGACGCGATTCTCGCCGTGCCGTTCGCGAGCAGGAAGCTGGGGGCTGACGGCAGCGTGACGGACGCGGATACGTTAACGTCGCTTCGCCGCCTCGCGGGAGCGCTGCTGCAGGCAGTAACGTAGCGGGGGACGATGGGCGAACGTACCCGGATCAGAGACCTTGCTACAGGCTTGTTCAAAACATGGAAACGGCAGCCAATATCGCGGCTGCCGTTTTTGTGTTCCGGTAAGGAGCGTAAAACATCATAAAAAACGATATCGATTTATTGTAAAACAATAAAATCTGTGATAAAGTCACGTTATCATCGATTAGCGAGGTGCTCGTTATGAAACGGGGAACAACGCTCTTTTTGAAGGTGGCCGATCTTGTCATTGGCCTTCCGGTTCTGGCGTTGTGCGTATTTTTGGTGCCGAAGATCGGGGACTTTGCAAGAGAATCCTATCCGGCCATGACTTATTTGAAACCTCTCGTCGTCATCGATATGTACGCGGCGGCGATCCCTTTTTACGTTGCTTTGTATCAAGCGTTTAAACTATTGGGCTATATCGATCGGAACCAAGCGTTCTCGGACTTATCCGTAAAGGCGCTCATGAAGATCAAATATTGTGCCCTCGCGACCGGCACGGTGTACCTGTTAGGCATGCCGCTATACTATCTTTTGGCGAAGAAGGTCGACCCTCCGAGTTTCATGCCCTTCGGATCGGTCATTATTTTCGCCTCCCTGGTCATCGCCGTGTTTGCCGCCGTCCTCCAAAGTCTTTTACAAGAAGCGATCCGGATAAAATCGGAAAATGAGTGGACGATTTGAATGAAAACGATGGCGGTGATCAGGTTCGATGGCGACAGGAAGCCGAGGGACGCGAGAATGTTTTAATTCATAGTTGACTTATAGGAATAATCAATTTATGATAAATCCATCAGATTCCATGAACTTACCGGACCGCCGGAAGTTTCCTCTTGCTCATTCTCCTACGAAGGAGCTTTGCACAGGGAAACTTCCGGTTTTTGCGTTGTCCGAATTACTCGATCGGGGTGGTTATCATGAAGAAACGATTGCCTGCTTACCGCAACTTATCCGTGTTCCTCATCGCTTTGCTTAGCATGACCTTTGTATTGGCCGGCTGCGGCGCGAACAACGCGAATCAAGCAGCGGATGCCGGTCCATCGGAGAACGCGGCCGCGGACGCGAATTCCAAGCCAACCTCGGGGGACGCCGGCGGCAAAGAAATCCGCATCGGCTACCAGAAGTACGGCACCGTTAACATTCTGAAAGCCAAAGGCACGCTGGATAAACGTTTGGAAGCGGAAGGCTACAACGTGACGTGGACCGAGTTTCCCGGAGGACCGCAGCTGCTGGAGGCATTGAACGTCGGCAGCATCGACATCGGCCATACCGGCGAAGCCCCGCCGATTTTCGCGCAGGCGGCCAAAGCGCCGCTTGTCTACCTGGCGCATGAGCCGGCAAGTCCCAACAGCGAAGGCATCCTCGTGCCGAAAGATTCGAAGATTGCCTCGCTTGCCGATCTGAAAGGCAAGAAGATCGCGCTCAACAAAGGCTCCAACGTCCACTATTTGCTCGTCAAAGCGCTTGAGAAAGCGGGCGTCGACTACAACGACATCACGACGGTGTTCCTGCCTCCGGGCGATGCCAGGGTCGCCTTCGAGAACGGCACCGTGGACGCGTGGGTGATCTGGGATCCGTTCCTGGCGGCGGCGCAAACCGCGACGGACGGCAAGCTGCTGACCGACGGCAAGGATCTCGTGTCGAACGTGGAGTTCTATCTCGCGTCCCGCAAGTTCGCCGAAGCGAACGGGCCGGTCATCGATATCTTCAAGGAAGAGCTGGACAAAATCGACAAATGGGCCGAGGCGAATCAAAAGGATGTCGCGGCGCTGCTGTCCCCGCAGCTCGGCATCGACGTGCCGTCGCTGGAGCTGGCGGCCAATCGCAGAGGCTACGGGCTGCTGCCGATCGACGATTCCATCCTCGACGCCCAACAGAAGATCGCCGATACGTTCTTGAGCCTGAAGCTCATTCCGGACGCCATTCAGGTGAAGGACGCGACGTTAAAATAAAACGGGTCTCGCGTGTTATTCGGCATCGATTCGCAGGGCCATAATATCCGACAACGGAAGGGTGTATGACAATGGAAGTATTTTGGTTTATACCGACGCATGGCGACGGACGTTATCTGGGCAGCGCCGAAGGCGCGCGCGTCGTCGATGCCACCTATATGCAGCAAATCGCGCAGGCGGCCGACCGCCTCGGCTATGGCGGCGTGCTGCTGCCGACGGGAACCTCATGCGAGGATGCGTGGGTCGCGGCTTCTTCGCTCATCCCCGTGACGGAGAGGCTGAAGTTTCTGGTCGCGCTGCGCCCGGGACTGATGTCGCCGACGCTGTCCGCGAGAATGGCGGCGACGTTCGACCGCCTCTCGAACGGGCGGCTGCTCGTTAACGTCGTCACCGGCGGAGACCCGGTCGAGCTCGAGAGCGAGGGCGTATTCCTCGCGCATGACGAGCGTTACGAGCTGACGAGCGAGTTCCTCGATATTTGGCGCCGGGAGCTGAGCGGCGAGCACGTCGATTACGAAGGCAAGCACCTGAAGGTGAAGGACGGCAAAGTGCTCTACCCGCCGGTGCAGAAGCCGTACCCGCCGCTCTATTTCGGGGGATCGTCTCCGGCCGGCCAAGAGGTGGCGGCGGACCATATCGACGTCTATCTGACTTGGGGCGAACCGCCACAAGAGGTCGCGAAGAAGATCGACCGCGTACGCCGCATGGCGGCCGATCGGGGCAGGACGGTTCGGTTCGGCATCCGGCTGCACGTCATCGTCCGCGAGACGTCCGAAGCGGCATGGCGGGAAGCGGACCGCCTGATCAGCAAGGTCGACGACGCCGCGATCGCGGCGGCCCGGAAGGTATTCGCGCGCTACGATTCGGAAGGGCAGAAGCGGATGTCGAACCTGAACGGCGGCGACCGGAGCCAGCTCGAAATCTATCCGAACCTGTGGGCGGGCGTCGGCCTCGTCCGGGGCGGCGCCGGCACGGCCCTCGTCGGCAATCCCGAGGAGGTGGCCGGCCTGATGAAGGAGTATGCGGCCCTCGGGATCGACACGTTTATTTTATCCGGCTATCCGCACTTGGAAGAAGCGTATCAATTCGCCGATCTCGTCTTCCCGCTGCTTCCGCTGAACGGCGTGCGGCCGACGGGCGGCCCGTCCTCGACGAGCCCGTTCGGCGAGCTCATCGCCAATGCGATCAAGCCCGCGGAGCGGGCGGCCGCCCGATAGGAGGAAGCAAGAATGAAGCGTCCATTCGCGCGTAACTGGAAAACCGGCACGTTATCGATCGGACTTGAATGGCTGATCCCGATCCTGATCGTCGCGCTCTGGCAATGGTTCGGCAGCATGGGGTGGATCTCGGAGCGGATCCTGCCCACGCCCGCGTCCGTCGTGGAAGCCGGCGTCAAGCTGATACGGAACGGCGATCTGTTCCGCTATATCGGCGACAGCACGGAGCGGGCGCTCATCGGCTTCGCGATCGGCGGCGGCATCGGCTTCGCGCTGGCGATCCTGAACGGCTTGCTGCCGCTCGCGGAGAAGCTGACCGACTCGTCGATCCAAATGATTCGCACGATTCCGCATTTGTCGCTGATTCCGCTGATCATCGCGTGGTTCGGCATCGGCGAGCAGGGCAAAATCTTTCTCGTCGCGCTCGGCGTCGCGTTTCCGATCTACTTGAACGCGCTGCACGGCATCCGGTCCGTCGACACGGGCTTGATCGAGATGGGCCGCACGTACGGCTTGCGGGGATTTGCCCTCTTCCGGACGATTATTTTCCCCGGCGCGCTGCCGTCGATTCTGGTCGGTCTTCGGTTTGCGCTCGGCATCATGTGGATCACGCTGATCGTCTCGGAGACGATCTCGGCCAACAGCGGCATCGGGTATATGGCGATGAACGCGCGGGAGTTCTTCCAAATGGACGTCGTCGTGCTTAGCATCGTCATCTACGCGCTGCTCGGCAAGCTGTCGGATTGGGTGGCGAAGCTCATGGAGAGGAGTTGGCTGAAATGGCATCCGCACTATCGGCAAGGGAAATAACCCAGGCGCCGCAAACGGCATTCGCGAACGAAGCTCCGGCCCGGGGGTTGACGGTCGACGTACGGGACGCGGTCGTCCGGTTCGGCGATCTGACCGTGCTGCGGGAGCTGGAGCTGACGGTTCCGGCGGGGCAGTTTTTGGCGGTCGTCGGACGAAGCGGCTGCGGCAAAAGCACGCTGCTTCGCTTGCTGGCCGGCTTGGAGCAGGCGTCGAAGGGCACGGTATCCATCGGCGGGACGGAGGCGGCCGGATTGCGGTCCGACGTGCGGGTGATGTTCCAGGACGCCCGGCTGCTCCCGTGGAAAACGGTGCTCGACAACGTCCGAATCGGCGCGGAGGGCGGCGACCGCGACCGGGCGCTGGAGGCGCTGGCGCTTGTCGGCCTGGCCGACCGGGCGAAGGAGTGGCCGTCCGTGCTGTCGGGCGGGCAGCGGCAGCGGGTCGCGCTGGCGCGGGCGCTCGTCAGCGATCCGAGCTTGCTGCTGTTCGACGAGCCGCTCGGCGCGCTCGACGCGCTGACCCGCATCGAGATGCAGCGGCTCATCGAGCGATTGTGGCTGGAGCGGCGGTTCACCGCCGTGCTCGTGACCCACGACGTGAGCGAAGCCGTGGCGCTGGCCGACCGCGTCGTGCTGGTGGAGAACGGCGCGATCTCGCAGGACATCGCCATCGCGCTTGCGCGGCCGCGCGAGAAGGACGGCGGCTTTATCCACTACGAGAGCGGCTTATTGAATCGCGTGCTGGGCAGACATCCGGGAAGCGGCAATCAAGAAGGGTTTGCGATCTAGCGCGCTGCTTGACCTGAAGCGCAACTCGAAGCGCAACTTAGGAAGAACCGAATCCTTCGCCAAGCGCGAGGAGACGGTTCTTTTTTTCACTCCAGGATAAACACAGGGAGGATAGTCGAGCGGCGCTCCCATCCTGGTCCCGATCCGGCAAACGACTCATCGTTCCGAATAGCATCCATTGCATTCACGGCTACCGGCCCGACGTCGCGGTACGCGAATGGCTGGCGCCGTCCGAGCCGCAGGCCTGTAACTTTGCCGCGCCCAGAATCGTCTTTTCACTGAAAGGCCGTATCTAAACTAGGGGTAAGCGGGGCAGGAACCTTCATGAGATCTCGAAACGTCAGACTCAGAAGATTGGTAATGTCGAGCATGATCGGCGTTGTCGGCGCAGCGCTTGTCGGAGTTGCGTATCGCGCGGAGTTGATGTCTTACGTGACGAACACGCATCAAGGGCTGTCGGCGTTGTATGCGACTTACCAGGAAAACAAGCAGTTGAAGAAAATCGCGAATCTGGCCGGTATTCGGGCGATCAGGATGTGGCAAACGGAGACCGACATCGCCGAGTTGAACAAAGCCAAAGCGGCGAAGAAACAATTGCCGGCGACCTACGCCTACAAAGTAGCCAGAATTGCCGACGCCGCCGCGGACACGATCCAGCTCGACTTAGGGAGTCTGGACGGCGTGAAGCAGAACGATGCCGTGCTTTCGCTCGACCAATATTTCGTGGGGATGGTGACCGCGGTCGAGAAGCATTCCGCGACGGTCGGACTCCTGAATACGGAGTCGTACATGACCAATAAGGGCATCGCGATTCGCGCCGAAAACAAAGCGTCCACCTTCGGCATCGCCGAATACGATGCGAACGCGGAGCGCTTAGCGATAAAAAAAATTCCTCCCGATGCCTTGATCAAGAAGGGGGATGTCATCGAAACGTTGGGAGGAGACACCTCCAGATATCGGCCCGGCTTGAAAATCGGAACGGCTGCCAGCATCGAGGTCAGTCCGATGGGCCTGTCGAGCGAAGCGACCCTGGAAATCCCCGAGTTCCCAACCTCTCATGACGTGTTTGTCTTTATCATCGCGGGGCCTTGATCAAACGGGGGTGCAGGCAGGGGCCGCCGGGTGAGGAACAACACTACCCCCCGTTAAGAGCCGCATGTAATGCGGCTTTTTTGCGTTGCGGGATAAAGCGCCAGGCGAATGATGATCGGACGTTTGAACCCTACGGACTTAAAAACAACCCTATGCAACGAACACCTGTATTGGCTGCCAAGTACGAAAACATGCATGTTAATGGAGGAGGCACATTTTGAAGAAGAAAATATCTTATATGTTGATCGGTGCGCTATGCGCCCTGATGCTTTCCTACGGCTTCGTGGCTTACGCGGATCATGATTCGTCCGCCTTGGCGGAGGATAGACCGGCGGCAAGCGGTACGTACGTCGTCCCGTCCGAGTCCGATGCGGCGGCGGTTACGCCCGCGCCGGCTCAGACGCGCGCCGGTGAAGCGCCGATTCAGCTGGAACAGCTGAAAGCCTTGGACATTAAAATCGCTGGCAATAACGCGAAAATCAAGATCGAGCTCGAAAAGGAAGAACCGAAGTCCGAATCCAAGGTAGAACTGAAGCGTGGCGATCGGAAGCAATACCTGACGGGCAGCGAAGCGACCGCATTCATCCGGCAGCTTCTCGCGGCCCTCAAGCTCCAGGCAGACATGGATCGGCAGCAAATCGCGGATGCGTTGGTGAAGCGCTTCGCCGTCGAGCCGGCCGGCGTCGAGGTGAAATTCGATATCAAATTGAAGGATCGCCCGGATGAATTGAAATTCAAGGCAGAAAAAGACGACGATGACGATGACGCGGCGAACGTTCAAGCCCTGCAGGCAACGGTTCATCCTAGCGGGAAGGACCGGCTTGCAGCGAATAACCAGCCGACGACACAAGCGCAGAAAAAAGCGCTGATCGCACGGAAAAAAGCGCTGCAGCAAGCTTGGCAAAAAGCGCATAAAGAGCAGCAAGCAAAGAAGCAGCAGCAAAAGCAGCGGGTCCGCGGCGATCGGGACGACGACCATGATAACGGCCAAAAACACGGCGAAGACAAGCATGATCAAGGCGAGGACAACGACCACGGCGGCGATCATGGCCAACAGCACGAGCAGGACGAGCATGACGACGAGGACCGCTCATAACGCGAAAAAGCCCCGGCAATGGGGCTTTTTTTGTTTGCCCGGAAACAAGAGAAGGGAGATGGCAAGGAAAATTTTGGCGCGCGCGTATTGACACCTCGGCTACTACGTGTTACTTTATAGTAGTAGTAAGTGTTACTTGATACCAGTCGTACAGAATAGCGAGAGGTGATCGTGCTGGAAAACCTGACGGAAATGCTTAAAGGGGTGCTTGAGGGCAGCGTCCTTGAAATTATAAGCCGCAACGAAACCTACGGCTACGAGATCACGCGGCGGCTGAACGCCCTCGGCTTCGCGGACGTTGTGGAGGGGACGGTGTACACGATCCTCATCCGGCTTGAGAAGAACAAGCTGGTGGAGATTACCAAGAAGCCTTCCGACATGGGACCGCCGCGGAAGTTCTTCGCGATCAACGACGCGGGACGCGAGGAGCTGCGGAGATTCTGGGAGAAATGGGAGTTCGTATCCTCAAAAATGAGCGAGTTAAAGGAGCGGCAATCATGAACATTTGGGAAAAAATCACCGGCAGCGACATGACGAAGGAAATGAAAGGCTTTGAAGCGCGAATCCAAAAGCTGCCGGCCGATTATCGGGCGGCATGGGGAGAAATCAACGCCCGTCTTTGGCCGCACTCCGATTTCACCGGCCGCAACCTCATGCCGATTCTTGACGGCGTGCTCGGCTTGTTCGAGGAAGCGGCCGCGGACGGTCAGACGGTCCGGGAGGTACTGGGCGACGATATCAGAGGCTTCTGCTCAGCGCTGGCGGGCGAAGAAGGGGCAAAGTCCTATCGCGACAAGTGGCGCGATCAGCTCAACGATACGATCGCCAAAAAATTAGGCCAATCGGAGGGATAACATGAGCATTCAAGCTATCATTCAAGGCAAAAAGGAGTGGCGCGCGCACGTGGCGCGCGTCAAAGCGCTCCCGAAGGATTACCGGATCGTCTATCGCGAGCTGCAAAAATATCTTTTTAAAGTCGGCCCCGTGGAGCTAACCGCCGGGACGGGCTTGCTCTCGGGGATCGTCGATCTCTTCGAGGAGGGCGCGGCTTCGGGGAAAGGCGTGCTCGAAGTGACGGGCCGCGACGTGGCGGCGTTCTGCGACGAGCTGATCAAGGATTCCAAGACGTACGCCGACCTCTATCAAGCATCACTCGTTCAAGAAGGCAGCAAGGCCATGAACAAGAATACGGATCAAACAAAGTAAAGGGGGGAGCCGGATGGAAACGGCCATCGAAGTGAAAGGCCTGCGCAAATCTTTCAAGGACGCCGAAGTCCTGAAAGGCGTCGATTTTGAAGTGAAGCGGGGCGAGATTTTCGCCCTGCTCGGCTCCAACGGCGCGGGCAAGACGACGATTGTCAGAATCCTCGCCACGCTGCTCAAGCAGGACGGAGGCACCGCCCGCGTAACCGGCCATGACGTCGCGTCAAAGCCCGACCGCGTACGTCAATCGATTAGCCTGACCGGGCAGTTTGCCGCCGTGGACGAGATTCTGACCGGACGGGAGAACTTGGTCATGATTGCCAAACTGCGGCACCTTGAGCATCCGCGCCGGGTGGCGGATGAATTGCTGAATCGCTTCGGCTTGAACGGCGCCGCCGACCGCAAGGCGTCCGCCTATTCGGGCGGCATGCGCCGCAGGCTCGACATCGCCATGAGCCTGATCGGCAATCCGCAGGTCATCTTCCTCGACGAGCCGACCACGGGACTTGACCCCGAGGCGCGCATCGAGGCTTGGCAAATCGTCAAGGAGCTTGCCGACGGAGGCACGACGGTCTTCCTGACCACGCAGTACCTGGAAGAGGCCGAACAACTTGCCGATCGGATCGCCATTTTGCATGAAGGCCGCATTATTGCCGACGGCACGCTGGAGGAGCTGAAGAAGCGGTTTCCGCCCGCGAAGACGGAGTATGTGGAAAAACAACCTTCATTGGAAGAGATCTTCCTCGCCATCATCGGTAAAAGGGAGGCGAAATAGCCATGCACCATTCCTTTTTCAGCGATATGCGCGTTATGCTCGGACGGTCCATGCGTCACGTGTTCCGCAGCATGGACACCATCGTCACGGTCTGCATCACGCCGATCGCGATGATGCTGCTGTTCGTCTATGTATTCGGCGGCGCCATCCAAACCGGAACGGATCACTATGTGAATTATCTGCTGCCCGGCATCCTGCTGATCGCGATTGCAAGCGGCATCTCCTATACGGCTTACCGCCTGTTTATGGATAAGCAGCGGGGCATTATCGAGCGGTTCCACTCCATGCCGATCGCGCGATCCGCTTTGCTGTGGGGGCATGTGCTGACCTCGCTGGCATCCAACCTCATATCGCTGGCGGTCATCATTCTCGTAGCGCTCCTTATGGGCTTTCGCTCGTCGGCAGGGGTTCTGCCATGGCTTGCCGTAATCGGTATCCTCGTGCTGTTTACGCTGGCTTTGACGTGGGTCGCGGCGATTGCCGGGTTGACCGGTAAAACGGTGGAGGGCGCAAGCGCGTTTTCGTATCCGCTGATCTTCCTGCCGTTCGTCAGCTCGGCCTTCGTGCCGACCGATTCGATGCCGAAGGTCGTCCGCGCCTTCGCCGACAACCAGCCGGTGACGTCAATCGTGGAAGCCATCCGCGCGCTGCTGTCGGGTCAGCCTGCGGGCAATGAGATCTGGATCGCGCTCGCGTGGTGCGTCGGAATCATGCTCGCGGCTTATCTCTTCGCGATGCGCGTCTACAGACGGCGAGCGACCTAATGCCGGCAAGACAGTTAAAGGCGCGGGGTTAACAAAAACTTCAAGAAAAGGGACTCCGCCAGCGTCGACCGTGCTTTGTCCGGCGTACTCGCGCCACGCAAGCGTTTAACCCAACGGGAAGGCAGCCGGTCTCCAGCGATCGGCTGCCTTCCTTCGATAGACCGGGCGGTTGTTCGTTAGCTTGGTATGATAAGATGGGGTTGAAGCGATACCGCAAGCGCCAGTCGGGAGACAATTATCTTTTTTTGGAGGAGCATGGTTTTGTCTGAGAAGCCGCGTATGGAAGATCGCAGTATAGCCGATGTGTTGCAGCAATTGCTCGTAAGCCTGGAAGGAAAGCAGCTGAAGCTTGGAGACCTGCTCGCGGCGCTGAAGGAACAAGGACCGTTCTTCATGCTTACGATCTTGTCCGTGCCGTTCCTTCAACCGCTTGCCCTGCCCGGGGTAAGCACGCCGTTCGGCATTCTGATCGCCATGCTCTCCCTTGGCATTTTAGTCAGCCGGGAGGTCGCGATTCCGAGGCGCGTCCATGCTTTTCAAATGCCCCCGAAGGGCGTAAGGGTGCTGTTCCGGGGAGCGATCGCCTTGTTCCGGAAGCTGGAGCGTTGGTCCAGGCCGCGTTATGACCGTCTGCTGCAGTCGAAACGGCTGCGCATGCTTCATGCCGTGCTCATGCTCGTCACCGGTATTTTGCTGCTGCTGCCGTTGCCGATCCCGTTCTCGAATTCACTGCCCGCCTATGTCGTCTTCTTTATATCCCTCGGCTACTTGCTGCGAGACGGCTTGATGATCCCGCTCTCCTATGCGTTTTTCGTGCTGACCGCCGTATATTTCGCCTTGATTGCTTTTCTCGGCATCGAGGGGATGAAGCTGTTGTTCAGTCGGTTGATTTGAGTCCTATCATCGATTCAATCGATTCAACATGCCGACTATGTTCATGATGCTCAGACACCTATCTCTAGCTTCCCCCTTGCTGAATAATGACTTCATGCGAATGATCCTCCGCGGCAAATTGAAGCAGACGGGCTCCTTCAAGCCGTAACGCGTCGGAATCGGGAGAGGAAAGGGCGACGAAGGGATCGATGCACAGGATGGCTTTCCCTCGTTCGCGCGTTAACTTCCAGGTCCCGGCGACATATCCGTCGATGAGGATCGTTGAGCGGACGATGCCGTTCGCCGTGCAGACTTGGCTGCGGTATTCGTCAGGGAGTATTCGGCCGCGGTCCGCATGGGACAACAGGGTATTGTCGAATTCGCCGAGAAATCTCGGCTCGGCAGGCGTATCCGAGTCGGGCCGCGGAGCGTCAGGCAGATCGAATAATTCTTCGCCCGCCGGATTTCGAAACGCGACCAGTCCGGGGCGCAGCCGTTCCATCGCTTTGCCCAGCCCGGTCAGTCCCGACCATGCCTGCACGTCTTTCGCCGTAGCCGGACCGAACGCCGCCAAATACCGCCGGATCAGCAGCTCCGTATCCGGCTCGGCGCTGCGCGATTGTCCGAGCCATCGTTCGGCCGAGGTATGGACGGCTTGCCCGCTCTCGCCCCATATCCCTCGCGGCGGAAGCTGGACGAGCGGGACCAAGTTCCGAACGGCGGCCGCCAGCGCTTCACCCTGAAGGGCGGGCCAGCGTTCGCGCATATGCCGCCCCAATTCGCCGAACGTCCTGGGCCGGTCCTCCACCAGGCTGCGGCCGAACGCTGCCAGCTGCTTCGGATCCGCGCCTTTAAGCTGCCGGCCGAAGGCGCCTTTTAAGCTCCGTTCCATAACGCTTTGCAGCGTCGACCGGAGCTGCATGGCGTCGGAAGCGGAAACCAAGTGCAAGGTGGCGCGCATAAGCGCCATGCGTACCGCCTGCTTATCCAGGAGGAGCCGCGACAGCCCTTCCTGCCGAAAGTCCTCCAACCGGGCCCACAACGCGAAGTAGGGCGCGTTCGGCGCTTGCGCTTGCAGGCCGATCAATCGCTCCACGGCCTCCAAAACGGACAGCTTCTCGCGGCGGAGCAGCATTTGCCGCGCGAGCAAAGCGCGATTCAAGGCGCGGGCATCAAGAACCGCGTTCGTTTTGATGTCGCCTCCCGAGAGATGGTTTCGCGTGCCGTTCGATGCGCTCATTTCGTCAGCCTCCCGTCGTTTCGTTTCGGAAGTCCATCGTATGCAGGATACAATGTCACCTCGCGAGGATGTTCGGTGTCGTCCTTATTGTAACCGTCCGTTCCTGACAACAGTCTGTCAAGAACGCGGGGACGTTGAACAACATATTTCGATATGACAGCTCTACATCTGTCATTCGGCAGCGGAAGGAGCGCGGCTCATTGAAAATACAGCGTCTGCTTGGCATCACGATGGCCTTATTAAGCCAGCGCCGGGTTAACGCCCAGACCTTGGCGGATAAGTTCGAGGTATCCCTGCGGACGATTTACCGCGACGTCGAGACCATCAATACGGCAGGCATTCCCATCGTTTCCTTCACCGGAACGGATGGGGGCTACGAAATTATGGAGCAGTTCCGCATCGATCGGCAAATCGTGACCTTCGAAGATCTGCAGTCGATACTGGTTGCGTTACGAGGCGTGCAAGCCTCGCTGGACGACAAGGAAATGGACGGCCTCGTGACCAAGATCAAGGCCCTGATCGCGAGATCGGAACGGAACCGGATGGAAGAACTCGGCGAGACGCTGATGTTCGATACGAATCTGCGGCACGGCGGCGGATTGGAGGATAAGTCCATCCTTGGCGCGCTTCGCCAAGCCGCGAAGAATCGGTGCGTGGCATCGTTCGATTATACCAATACGGACGGCATCGTCGAGCAGCGGGAAGCGGAGCCGATCGGATTAGCATGGAAGGGCTACGCGTGGTACTTATACGCGTACTGCAGGCTGCGAAGCGACTATCGCACTTTTCGGCTCTCGAGAATAAGCGGCCTGCGCGTTCAGACGGAGCATTTCGCGAGCCGCGGGGTTCGCATGGAGGAGCTGGATGCGCGATGGGGCAGCAAGGAGTCCGGCCCCATGGTGGAGCTTGCGCTGCGATTCGATTCCCGCCTGCGCGTTCGGGTCGAGGAGGCTTTCGGGCTGGACAAGGTCGAGCGCCAGGAGGACGGCACGCTGCTGGTCCGAGCCAGCTATCCGGACAATTCCTGGATGTACGGTATGCTATTGAGCTACGGGCCGGACGTTCAAGTCGTGGAGCCGCCAGCCGTCGCGAACAAGATCAAAGAGCTGGGCAGGCAAATCTATGCCAATTACCAACGGGCAGCAAGCGATAACGCATAGATGGAGCATGGAATAGCATGAGTAAAAGCCCGTTTCGCCGTACGGCGAAACGGGCTTATCTATCGTGCGATGGAAAGCTTCATCGAATGACAGCTTCGTCGAATGGGAAGATCGCGGACGGAGCGGGCGTTACTTGACCGGCTTGTTCACGAGGTTGATGTGGTCCAGCCCCGTGCCGCTCGTGCCGTTGAAGATGAATTCCAGCTCGTACTTGCCGCGCACGTACGTGAGTTTCTTTTGGACGGTCTTGCCCGATTTGATCAAGGTCGACGCGTTCGGGGCGCCCCAGTGCTGGACCAGCATGCGGACGGTAATGCCGCCGAGGTTCGTCTGGCGCTCGACGTTCGTCCCGAAGTAGCGCATTTCCCGGATTTTACCGAGCTTGTAGTTGATGGCGTAGCCGGGGTGGCCCATCTCCGCGTGATAGACGTCGAAGCCGTCGGCGTCCGTAGCCGGGGATTCGGCTTCGCCGATCGTCTTGAGGACCGTCTCATGCGTGGTCGAACCGAGCGTGAAGTTGTGGAAGTTCGGGAACTGGCCTTGGAGAGCCGGCTTGTAGAAGCTCATCAGCGTTTCGAAAGCCTTCATATGCGCGTCAACCGGCGCGGCGGTACCGGCTGCCGCGTAAGAAGGGGCGGCGCCGACGGCGGAGAGAGCCAACGTTCCGGCGGCCACCGCGGCGATCGCCGTTTTTTTCGCGGATGTCAAGAGTTTCATTATTATTCCTCCTCATGGTGAGCGGATCGGGTCCGCTTGATCGTAAGTTTGTTGCCTGCCTGCCTGCCTGTTGTCTTGAACGCCGAATGCTGGATCGGCCGGCGATATTCGCGTCTTCGCGGTTGCCGGACAAGGGAACTTGCTGCTTACATGCTCATATTACCCGGGACGCGCGCGAAGTTCGTTACAAATCGGTAACGAGAAAGTAACAACAAAGTAACGACGGTACAAGGCTATGCCCCTGGAAGGCGGCGAGCGGATGCGAATTCGTCTGGCTGCACGCGACCTTGTTCAACGACTTGCGAAATATCGGCTACGCCTGGGCTCAAGCGGGCGAAAGCGATTTCGGGCGGGCGCGATTCAATTTTTCGCTTGTTTATATCGTATACCGAACTAATTTTGCCGCATATGCATCTTATAGGAGTTCAAAAAGAGGAGGATGGACGTGCAGAAACTCCCGGCGGAAGCCTACTGCCCCGTATGCCGTACGCTCAGACGGTTCGCGGCCTGTCCGGAACGCGACGAATCGATGGGCCCCGAGACGTACCCGGTCGCGCTATGCCCGACCTGCAAAGAAACGATCGAGGAGACCTTGACCGCCTACTATGCGAATCATCCATAAGCGCCGATGCGGCGCTTTTTTTGTTAGGCGGAGAGATGGAGGACCGCGGGCGGGCCGGAGAGGTTTATTGCCCGGGGATGAAAAACAAAAAAGAACCTGGACGGCCGTCCAGGTTCTTCCTATTGCAAGGATATAGGCGCAATGATAAAATCAGTGTACGACTGATTTCA
The DNA here is from genome assembly GCF_900113915.1 of Paenibacillus sp. UNC496MF. Taxonomy (NCBI): domain Bacteria; kingdom Bacillati; phylum Bacillota; class Bacilli; order Caryophanales; family Paenibacillaceae; genus Paenibacillus; species Paenibacillus sp. UNC496MF. The sequence continues at coordinate 359,982 of NZ_FORE01000009.1, read as the reverse complement.
TATATAAGTCATAGTTAATCCATCTTACAAGTTAATTGTACCATGCCTTTAAAACCCCTGTCAACCGATTGTTTTCTTACTATTCTTCATGCTGAGGAGAGATGTCGAATGAACGCCTTGGTTCTCGATTTCCGGGAAACGGACAAAAACCAGCTGATGCTCGTTGGCGGAAAAGGGCTGCATTTAGGGGAATTGTCGGCGCTTCCGGGCATCCGGGTACCGGAAGGATTTTGCGTCACGACGGCGGCCTTCCGACAAGCCGTCACCAGGCGCGACGCGTATGCGGCTTTGCTGGATCGGCTAACCGGGCTGAAATCGGATGATCGGAAGGGAATCGCCGACGTCAGCCGTCAGCTCCGGCAGTTCATTCTGGAAGCCGACATGCCTTCCGACATCGCGGAGGCCGTCGCCCGCCGTCTCTCCCGGTTCGGCGAGGCGCACGCGTACGCGGTGCGTTCCAGCGCGACGGCCGAAGATTTGCCGCACGCTTCGTTTGCCGGCCAGCAGGATACGTATTTGAATATCATCGGCACGGAGTCGATCCTGGATCATATCCGAAAATGCTGGGCTTCCCTATTCACGGACCGCGCGGTGATCTACCGGGTTCAAAACGGCTTCGGCCACCGTCACGTGTACGTATCCGTCGTCGTGCAGCGGATGGTCTTTCCGGAGGCATCCGGGATCTTGTTTACCGCCGATCCGATAACGTCGAACCGGAAGCTGGCGTCGATCGACGCCGGCTTCGGGCTGGGCGAAGCGCTGGTCTCGGGCTTGGTATCCGCCGACGGGTATACGGTACGGGACGACCAAATCGTCGACAAGCGAATCGCGGCCAAGACGCTGGCGATCCATGGACGGCCGGAAGGCGGAACGGAGACCCGGCCGGTCGAGCCCTGGCTGCAGGGGACGCAGGTGCTGACGGACGATCAGATCGTACGGCTGGCGCGCCTCGGAAGAGAGATCGAATCTTACTTCGGCTGTCCGCAAGACATCGAATGGTGCTTGGCCGGCGATGACTTCCAGATCGTTCAGAGCCGGCCGATCACGACGTTATTCCCGATTCCCGAAGAGTCCGACCGCGCGAATCGCGTGTATCTCTCCGTCGGGCATCAACAAATGATGACGGACCCCATCAAGCCGCTCGGCTTGTCCTTCTACCTGCTCATTACGCCGGCCCCCATGCGCAAAGCCGCTGGCAGGCTGTACGTCGACGCGACGCCGATACTGGCTTCGCCCGCCACCCGCGAATCGGTGTTGAAGACGTGGGGCCAAGCCGATCCGCTGATTAAAGACGCGCTTACGAGCCTGCTCGAGCGGGGCGATTTTATTCCGTCGTTGCCGGCCGACGCCACAGAACCGGGTCCGGACGCGCGCGCGAAAAGCAAATCGCCGGAAGGGTTTCAGCCGCCTCCGTTCGAGAACGATCCGGGCATCGTCGCCGAATTGATGAACCGCAGCCGAACGTCGATCGAAGCGCTCAAGCAAGCCATCCGCGCGAAATCCGGTTCGGAGCTGCTGGACTTTATTTTGGACGACATCCGGGAGCTGAAGCGGGTTCTGTTCGATCCGCAAAGTACGGCCGTGTTCATGGCCGCGATGAACGCGTCGTTCTGGATCAACGAGCACATGGAGAAGTGGCTGGGCGAGAAGAACGCGGCGGATCCGATCTCGCAATCCGTCCCCAACAATATCACGTCGGAGATGGGCTTGGCGCTGTTGGACGTCGCCGACGCGATCCGTCCTTACCCGGACGTCGTCGCTTATTTGCGGCAGACGAAAGACGACCGCTTCTTGGAGGCGCTGCCGAAGTTCGAAGGCGGGCCGGAAGCCCGGGAGGCGATCGAGGCGTACCTGGGCCGCTACGGCATGCGCTGCGCCGGTGAGATCGATATCGCGCGGACGCGCTGGGGGGAGAAGCCGCTCACGCTCGTCCCGCTGATTCTCGCGAACGTCAAGCACTTCGAGCCGCATGAGAGCCGGCGGAGATTCGAGCAAGGGCTCCGGGAGGCGTCGAATAAAGAGCAAGATTTGATCGAACGCTTGAAGACCTTGCCGGACGGCGAGCGGAAAGCGGCCGAAACCAAACGGATGATCGCGCTCGTCCGGAATTTCATCGGGTATCGGGAATATCCCAAATACGGCATGGTGAGCCGCCTATACGTCTATAAGCAGGCCTTGCTGGAAGAAGCCGGCCGGCTCGCGCAAGCGGGCGTCATTCAGGATCCGGAAGCTATTTTCGACCTGACGTTCGAAGAGCTCCGCGAGGCCGTGCGTACCCGGCAAGCCGATCGCCGGCTCATCGGCAGGCGAAAGGACGCGTACGAAGCCTATGCCAAGCTCACGCCGCCGCGCGTCATGACGTCCGACGGCGAAATCATCGCGGGCACGTACAAACGCGATAACCTTCCGGACGGCGCGCTCGCGGGCTTGCCCGTGTCTTCCGGCGTCATCGAGGGACGCGCGCGCGTCCTGCTCAACATGGAAGAGGCCGACCTGGAGGAAGGCGACATCCTGGTGACCGCCTTCACGGATCCGAGCTGGACGCCCTTGTTCGTCTCCATTAAAGGCCTCGTCACCGAAGTCGGCGGCGTGATGACGCACGGTGCCGTCATCGCGCGCGAATACGGCTTGCCAGCGGTGGTCAACGTGGAGCGCGCGACCAAACGGATTCAAGACGGACAGCGCATCCGCGTGCATGGCACCGAAGGGTATGTTGAACTGTTGTAAATGAAAAAGGAACCTGTAATGCCTTGCGCCATAACGACGGGCAAAAACAAGGGCAGCCGAGCGATCCCTCCCTCGGCTGCCCTTTGTCGATGGCGGACCTCCGCGTACGTCGATGCGCCGCGTTCGTTCGCGATGCGAATTTCATGCCGGGGCCGCCGAAACTTCTGCGCCCGAAGAAGCGTCACAAACAAAAGAATAAAAACTTTTGCCGGAAACCGACAAGGATTTCCAGCCGGAATCTCGTATTCAAACAGTGGGATTAATCGCGGCAGCCGTGGAGAGCAGCGTGACGCAAGACTAGGAGACGTGGGTGATCATTATTGTTTCTGTTTGACTACATCGTGAATCTTTCGATTTTTTCGCTCTTGGTCAGTACGCCGTTCGTGATCCGCTCGTTCATCAATCTGAGGCCGCTGAAGCATCCGCATATATGGATCGGCCTCTATGGAGGCACCGTCGCGATCGTGCTCGTCCTGTTGGCCGTGAAGCAGCAAGGCTACGTCTACGATATCCGCTATGCCCCCGTCATCTTGACGTATGCTTATCTCGGCCCGGTGTCGGGCTTGATTACCGCGCTGTTCGCCTTGTCCATCCGATTGCTGTCCAGCGGGAACTGGTTGCCCGCCATCGGCGGCTGGGCGTTCATCATGACGGTCTTCACCCTGCTGCACGCGTACTTTTCCCGTCGCCGGCTGGCCCCGTTCAAGCGGAGCCTGGCTCTGTCCGGCGCGTACGTCGTGCTGTACTTGTGTACCGTGGCGACGTTCCGCATTTTGGTGAACAAGCCGCTTTTTCACGTGCAATATTTATGGTTCGTCCTCCTAGGCGTCCTGCTGGGCGGAGTGCTGATCGAATCGCATGAACGGCTGCGCCGGATCATGGACGAACGCAGCGACATGGAAGCGTCGCTGAACGCGAGCGAGTACCAATACCGGCTCATTGCCGAGCATACGTCCGACCTCATTATGGTGCTGGATCCCGACCGCGCGATCCGGTATCTCTCTCCTTCGCATGCTTTCGTGCTGGGCTATCCCGATCTGACGCAGGATTGCGCGACGCTGAACCGGGTCATCAACCCCGAGGACGCGAAGATGTTCAACCAGACCGTCGGCCGAATCCTGGCGCATAAGACGGCGCAGTCGATGGAAATCCGGTTTCGGCATCGGGACGGGCATCTGATCCCGTTCGATTCCCTATGCAAGCCGGTCGTGGGGAAAGGCGGACGAATCGAGCATATCGTCATCATCAGCAGGGACATCTCGGAGCGCAAAAAAGCGGAGGCGTTCTTGCTGCAGTCCGAGAAGCTGTCCATCGTCGGAGAATTGGCGGCGGGCATCGCCCACGAAATCCGCAATCCGCTGACGACGATCAAAGGGTTTCTTCATCTGTACAAGCTCGAGAACCCCGCGATGAAATACGGCGATCTGCTCCGGGACGAATTGGAACGCATCGAGATCATTACGAGCGAGCTGCTCTCGATGGCCAAGCCGCAGGCCGCCGCGTATACGGTCGCGAACGTCAGGGACGTCATCGAGCAAACGCTCGAATTCTTGACGCCGCAGACGCTGTTGCACAACATCGCGTTCATCCGCGATTACCGGGGGGAGCATTTTCCGGTGACGTGCGCGACGAATCAATTAAAGCAGGTGTTCCTCAATATCTTGAAGAACGCGATCGAATCCATGCCGGGCGGCGGAGACATCCGCATCGGCCTGCGGCTGGAGGAGAACGGGGAATGCCTCGTCTCGATCGAGGATCAAGGCTGCGGCATTCCGGAGGAGCATCTGCAGCGGCTGGGGCAGCCCTTCTACAGCTTGAAAGAGAAAGGGACGGGGCTCGGCCTCATGATCAGCCATAAAATCATCAAGCAGTATCATGGCCGCATCGCCTACCGGAGCAAGGTCGGCTTAGGCACGCGGATCGACATCTGGCTGCCGGTCGGCGGCTGACGGCAGGCGTCGGCTGATGCCGGCAGGCGGCTGATGACGGGCGGCGGCTGATGCCATAACGGCTCCGCGATCCCGTTCGTGGCTTCACTCGGGCCGCCGCGCCGCCCGCTGCTCGCCGGACGGGGGCTCTTCCGCTTGCGGAGCCATGCCGAATGCCCGCAGCGGGAGCAGGAGGATCGCGAATAAGGACGATCGCTTCTTCGGTTTAGCAGGTACCTGCGTCCATTTCCACGCGTGCTTATCGAATTCCCGGAGCTCCCGATTTTTGAATGCGATCTGTTTCTCGTGCCAATAGGGATGATTCATCATGCGCCTCACGTTCCTTTCGTGTCGCCGTACTTGAACGGACAGCCGTTCGAACGTGATTCATTATAAAAAAAGAAGTATGACAGCAGCGTGTCATACTTCCTCGTAGCGGCCCAGCATGGCCGCTATTTTCTTTTTCATGCGCTGCCGCAGCGACGGCGGTTCGAGCACGACCGCGTACTCGCCGAAGCAGAGCAACTTCTCGATCAGCCACTCGGCATCGATCGGTTCGACGATGGTGAGCGTAAGCGTCCCGTCTTCGTGGAACGTCTTCTCGTCCACGTAAAATTCGTCCAGCACCCGGGCGGACGACCCGGCCGCGAAGCGGATGACGGCATGCTCGACCTGCTCATGCCCGTACCCGCCGCCGGGGAACATCTCATCCATGCGGGTTTCCGGGTGCGGCTCGAAGACGTCGGGCAGCTCGGCCAGCTCCGACATTCTCGTGAGCTTGAACACCCGATAGTCGCGGCGCGTCCGACAGTAGCCGTACAAGTACCATGTGCCGTACTTCATCACCAGGCTGACCGGTTCGACGGTCCGGTCCTGATGCTCGTCCTTGGCGTTCATATACCGGAAGCGGACGACGCGGCCGGCGTTTATGGAGGCGCGAATCGCGCGGAGAAGCGCGACGTAGGCTCTCCAGCTGCCGAGATCCATCCGTAGGCTCGGAGCTCGGCCGTTGTCGGTCTGCACGGTCTTCAGACGCTGAATCGTCTCTTGCGCCCGCTCGTCCTGGAAGACGGTCGACGCGCTGTCGAGCAGCGTGATCAAGGAGGCGATGTCGTCGGAGCCGAGCAGACTCTTGTCCATCTTGTATTCTTTCATGATCCCGTAGCCGCCGTTCGCGCCTTGATAGGAGACGACGGGAATGCCCGCCGCGCAGATCGCCTCGATGTCCCGGTAGATCGTCCGTTGCGAGACGCCGTATCTGTCCGCCAATTCCGCCGCCGACACCACCTCGTGATTCAGCAGCCTGTAGATGATGGATAATAAGCGTTCCAGCTTCACGATTGCCTACCCGCCTTTGGAAAAATTCGTATCCCGCTTCTATGATCGTAGACGAGCGAAGGGCAATCTTCAAGCCTTATTTGGCGATGTTCGCCAACGAACGGGCATCATGGATCCCCCCGCCCCCGTGAAACTAGTCGCACCGAATTCACATCATCCAAAATTTGGATTTTATGCTTGAAGAAGGGAATGCTAGAGGGACTCGCGAATAGCCTGTGGGAAAGATACTTTGAGAGGCGGCAAGCCTCTTGGGAGGGTACCTATGGCGCGCCGTCCAATCGTCTTGCTACACGGCTATTCGGGGAATGGCGAATCCTTTCGCGCGTGGGCCGATAAGCTGATCGCGCGCGGCTATGACCGGCAGTCGGTGCATGTTTGTTCCTACGAGACGCTGACCAACGAGGTGACGATTCCGGACATGCCGAGGCGTTCGACCGGGCGCTCCGGGAGCGAGCCGGCCTGAAGGAGGACGAGCCGTTCGACGCGATCGTGCATTCCACGGGGATGCTCGTGCTCCGTTCCTGGCTGACGGTGTACGCGACGCGGCGAGATCGGCTCAAGCATCTGGTCGGACTGGCGCCAGCCACGTTCGGCTCGCCTCTGGCCCATAAGGGCAGGAGCTGGCTGGGCGGCGTGTTCAAGGGACGCAAGGAGATGGGGCCGGATTTTCTCGAGGCCGGCGACCGCGTGCTGGATGCCCTTGAGCTGGGAAGCCGGTTTACTTGGGACCTGGCCGAAAAAGATTTGTTCGGCGGCGTGCCGTACTATGGACCGCACGGGGATACCCCGTACGTGTTTATTTTCTGCGGGACCGAGGGATACGGCGGCATCAAGAAGCTGATCAGCGAGCCGGGGACGGACGGAACCGTGCGCCGGGCGGGCTGCGGGCTGAACGTCCGGAAGATCAAAGCGGACTTGACGCAGAGCGCGCCGGAGGGGCGGATCGCCTTTTCGGCGTGGAGCAACGTGGATATTCCGATGGTGCCCGTCGCGGGCTTGGATCACGGTTCGATTCTGTCGAAGCCGACGGAAGGGCTGGTCGACATGGTGCATGCCGCTTTGGGCGTCGAGGACGGGCAGGCGCTCGCGGACTGGACGAAGGACGCCGACCGCCGGACCCGCGACGTCTTGACCGGGCTGACCCGCTGGCAGCAGTTCGTCATTCGGGCCCGGGACGAGCGGGGCGACCCGATTCGGGATTACTACGTTCAATTGGAGGGCAGGCGCAAGCAAGGACGGGCCGAAGCGTTGGAATCGTTCGATTTGGACGTGCATACCTATGGCGGCGACGCCAGCCTGCGGAATTTCCACGTCAATCTGGACGAACTGGACTCCGAGTCGCTGCAGAGCCTGTCGCTGAAGGTGATCGCCTCCTCCGGCTCCTCGCTCGTCGCGTATTACGGATACGCGAGCGCGGCCGCGGCGGCGGCGGAGCTAGGGAATGAAGGTACCTGGCAGGCCGAGTTGGATCTATCCGGCTTGCTGGGCGAACGGGAGGTCAAGTTTTTCTATCCGTTCACGACGACCCTGATCGAGCTGAAGCTGAACCGGGAGCCGCTTCCGCTCACGGGACCCAATCACGTCTGCAGGTTCATCGAGATGAAGTAACCGCGACTTTTATTATGAAGGCCCTCTGGGAACTCCGCGTTCCTGGGGGGCTATTTGTTTGGATTGGGTGGAATAAATATTCCGAAACGGCTTGACGCTCGCTAGGAATCGGACTATACTGACTATGGAACAAATATTCCAAACCTACTTAAGGAGGCATCATGATATGTCGAAGGTATGGCTGATTACGGGAAGCTCGCGCGGTTTCGGACGGAGTCTTGCGGAAGCGGTGCTGGCGAAAGGCGACCGGCTCGTCGCGACGGCCCGCAACACGGATCAAATCGCCGACCTGGCGGCGCGTTACGGCAGCCGGGTTCGCGTCGTGCAGTTGGACGTGACGCGGTACGAGCAGGCCGAGGCCGCCGTCAACGCCGCGTTCGAAACGTTCGGGCGCCTGGACGTCCTGGTCAATAACGCCGGTTACGGCAACGTATCCGCCATCGAAGAAACGTCGCTGGACGACTTCCGCGCGCAAGTGGAGACGAACCTGTGGGGCGTCGTGAACGTCACGAAAGCCGCGCTGCCGTCGCTTCGGAAGCAGGGCTTCGGCCACATCGTCCAATTCTCGTCCATCGGCGGCCGCACGGGCGCCCCGGGCCTCGCGCCGTACCAGATGGCGAAGTGGGCGGTGGAAGGCTTCTCCGAGGTACTGGTCAAGGAAGTCGCTCCGCTCGGCCTGAAGGTCACGCTGATCGAGCCGGGCGGCTTCCGTACCGACTGGGCCGGCACCTCCATGCGGCACGTCGAGCCCGGCGAAGCGTACCGCGACACGGTCGGCGGCTTGCTGAAGCATCTGCGCGACACGACCGGCAAGGAGAACGGCGATCCGGACAAAGCGGCCCAAGCGATCCTCGCGATCGCGGACGAAGCGAATCCGCCGCTCCGCCTGCTGCTCGGCAGCGACGCCGTGGACATCGCGAATGCGGTGGATACGGGCAAATTGGCCGAAACGAAGCGGTGGGAGCCGCTCAGCCGCTCGACCGACTTCGCGGCGAAGACGCTGGATCCGGCCGTAACGCGCATGTACGACGAGTTCAACGAACAAGAACAAGGATGAAGCCTTGCCTTGAACGGCGAAGCCGCGCATATTCGGCCGGCGGAACGCCCATCCTAAGCCAAGCGGCAGTTCCGTACGGCCAATTGAAGAACAGAACAGGAAAGAACGGGAAGGAGTTCCATCGATGACGCAGATCTCCGCGGATAATCAAGTGCTTACGCTTATCAACGTGTTCACGGTCGAACCCGCCAATCAGGACCGCCTGGTCGAACTGCTCATTTCGGCGACGGACGTCTCGGTCCGGTACGCGGACGGGTTTATTTCATGCAGCCTCCACCGCAGCTTGGACGGAACGAAAGTGACCATGTACGCGCAGTGGAAGAGCGAGGAGCATTACCAGGCGATGCGGGACGACCCGAAGCCGCTTCCGTACCTGCAGGAAGCGATGAAGATCGCCGCGTTCGAGCCCGGCAAGTACGAAGTCGTCAAAACGTTCGAGCATGCAAAGGCTTGAAGCGCGGCTAAGCCATCCGTAACGGTTTGGGCGCGAATCGCCGGACGTTTCCCATAGGGTATCCAAAGGGGATTCCATTCAGTCGTCAGACGGAATGGGGTCCCTTTCCGCGTTTGGCGGAAGAGTTTTTACGGGACTTATGAAAGGGTGGAATTTATGTTCCAATTCAGCCGAGGTTTCAACCCTAATCGAGCGGCGTTTCAGCGGAAGAATTATGGAATATTTGTTCCGGTAACTCGACGCCGAAAACAATCCTCGACATGCCTGTATCGTCGCCGCGCGAACCTGGTATATAATCGGAACTAACAGGGGGACCGGTGACATCGCTATCGGAAGAGATTGCAAGCGCTTACCCCGAACGCCATCTCGGAATGGTCATCAACAAGGAGCGTGAATGGAATGAATGCCAAGTACGCGTTCGACGACGTCGCGAGACTTCCTCTGCCCGGGGACAATTGCGCCGTCGCGATTCGCCGGCTGGACGCCGGCACTGTCTTGGAGCACGAAGGCGGGACCATGACCTTGGATTTTACGGTGATGGAGGGCCACCGCTTCGCGGTGAAGCCGATCGCGGCCGGCGAGGAACTGTTATCTTGGGAATTGCCGTTCGGCGCGGCGCTGCTGCCGATCCGGCCCGGCCAGTATGTCATCAACGAAACGGTATTGGAGGCGCTTGGCGTGCGCCAGCTGCAGTTCGCGCTGCCGGCCGCGCCGAATTTCGCGGACCGCGTCGCGCCGTACGTGCTGGACGAAGCCGGCTTCCGGCCCGCTCCGGCGGCGCCGGCCTACCCGGATACGCGGACGTTCATGGGCTATCGCCGCAGCGAAGCCCGCGGCGTGGGGACGCGCAACCACGTGGTCCTGCTCGGCGCCACCTCCCGTACGGGCAGCTTCGTGAAGCAGCTCGCCGCCCGGCTGCAAGCGGACCTGAAGGCGTATCCCCATATCGACGGCATCGTCCCGGCGGCCCATACGGAGGGCGGCACCGAGAACCCGAACAATCTCGACGTGCTGCTTCGGACGCTCGCCGGATTTATCGTCAACCCCAACGTCGGCGCGGTGCTGGTCGTGGATTACGAGCGGGAGCCCGTCACCAACGCCATGGTGGAGCGGTATCTCCGCGAGCATCGTTATCCGATCGACGACGTGCCGCACCGTTTCCTTTCGCTCCAGAGCGGGTTCGAAGCGGATTTGGCGGCGGGCGAAGCGATCGTGCGCGGCTGGCTGCCGGCGGTCAACGCGACCGAACGCACGCCGGAATCCATCCGCCACTTGAAGATCGGCCTGCAGTGCGGCGGCTCGGATGCGTTTTCCGGCATTTCCGCCAATCCGCTGCTGGGCTGGCTCTCGGAGGAATTGGTGCGCCATGGCGGCGCGGCCAGCTTGGCCGAGACCGACGAATTGATCGGCGCGGAGCCGTACGTTTTGTCGAAGGTGAGCAGCTTGGAGACCGCCCGCAAGTTTTTGGCGCTCGCGGACCGGTTCAAGGAGCGCGCGTCCTGGCACGGGGCGAGCGCGGAAGGCAATCCGTCCGGGGGCAATATGTACCGCGGCCTGTATAACATTTATCTGAAGTCCATCGGCGCGGCTCGCAAAAAGGATCCCGTCACCCGGCTCGACTACGCCACGGAATACGGGGAGCGGATGACGGAAGGCGGCTTTTATTTCATGGACAGCCCCGGCAACGACCTCGAGAGCATCGCCGGGCAGGTGGCGGCCGGCTGCAACCTGATTTTCTTCACGACGGGCAACGGCTCGATCACCAACTTCCCGTACGTGCCGACGGTCAAGGTCGTTACGACGACGGCCCGCTTCCGGCTGCTGGCCAATGATATGGACGTGAACGCGGGCCGTTACTTGGAAGGGACGCCGATGGAGGAGCTCGGCCAAGAGGTGTTCGAGCACACCGTTCGCATCGCTTCCGGCCTGCGCAGCGTCGGCGAGCAGGCGGGCCATGCCCAAGTGCAGATCTGGCGCAACTGGCAGCAGAACGACGCGAGCCGGCTCGAAGCCCTGCTCCATCCCTCCGCGCCGACGGGAGAGCCGATCGCCATCCGGGCGGATGCCTCGGCGCCGGCCGGCGCTAACGTCACGTTCAACTTCACGCGGAGCGCGGAAGGGACGTCCAGCGATGCCATCGGCTTGATATTGCCGACGAGCCTATGCGCAGGCCAGGTCGCCCAGATGATCGCGCAGCGGCTGAATCAGGCGGGCGTCGGCCGGCCCGAGGTGTCGCGCTACGTGGCGCTGGCGCATACGGAAGGCTGCGGCAATTCGGGCGGACAGGCCGAGGAGCTGTACGCGCGCACGATGATCGGCTATATGACGCATCCGATGGTGAGGCATTGCCTGCTGCTCGAACATGGCTGCGAGAAGACGCATAACGACTTCATGCGCCATCGGATGGAGGAGACCGGCGTGGACGCGAGCCGGCTCGGCTATGCCAGCATTCAGCTCGACGGCGGCATCGCGAGCGTGACGCGGAAGGTCGAGGAATGGTTCGCCGAACGGGCGGCGGCGGACGAACCGGCCGCGAAGGCGACGGTCGGCCTGGAAGGGCTGCGGATCGCCCTTATGAGCGACGGTCCGATCGCGGAAGAAGCGGGCGAGCAGCTGGCGATGCTGACCCGGCTGATCGTCGGCGCGGGCGGCGTGGTCGTCGTGCCGCAAAATAGCGGCCTGCTGGCTTCGGAGGCGTACGGCGGCCGACTGTTCGCCGGCTCCGGCGTCATGCCTTCCCTGGCCTACGGCGAGCAAGTCCGCCGGCGCGGCTTCCACGTCATGGAGACGCCGACCGAGCATTGGGTGGAGACGGCGACGGGCCTCGGCGGCACGGGCGTCGAGCTGATCCTCGCGCTGGCCGGGCGGCGCCCGATGCAGACGCATCCGTTCATTCCGATGCTGCAGCTCGCGCCGGAATCGGCCGATTCACTGCCGTATGCGCAGGATTTGGATCTGCTCCTGGACGGAAATCCGGAGGCATGGGGTGCGCGCATCCTCGAGCTGAGCAAGCGGACCTTGGAGCACGAGTTCACGCCGCGCCTCTACCGGCAGGGCAACGTGGATTTCCAATTCACCCGCGGCTTCTTGGGCGTGTCGCTGTAAGCCGCCTGCCGCTGCTGCGGCGCTAACGAACTCGATCGACGCACTCCTCCTTTTCTTATTAGGCTGCCGACTCTTCGGCAGCCTTTTTTGCCGCGGCGAAGCGCGACCGGCGGCCGGTTAAAGCCGCGCGAAGGGGCAGCGTGCGCGTAGGATCAACGAAACCATCATAATTCAATGACTAACAGCAATAATATATTGTAAAACGATAAATGGTATGGTACATTCAAAGCGATCAATCGAAACGAGGTGCATGGAATGGAACGAGGAACGACCTTCTTCCTGAGGGCGACGGTGGTCGTGATCGGATTGGCGATCTTGGCGATCTGCGCATGGGGGCTGCCGCTCGTCATCGGCGATTTGGCCGATACTTTTCCGGCGTATATGCTCTTGCCCGTCTTGATTATCGCGTATGCGTCGGCGATTCCGTTTTTTTATGCCTTGTATCAGGCTTTGCGGCTGTTACGCTTCATCGACCGGAACCACGCGTTCTCCGAACGCTCCGTGCAGGCGCTGAAGCGCATCAAATATTGCGGCTTCGCCATCTGCGCCTTGTACGCGGCCAGCCTGCCGTTCCTGTATCTCATGGCGGAGAAGGACGACGCCCCGGGGCTCGTCGTGATCGGCCTGGTCATCGCGTTCGCCTCGCTGGTCATCGCGGTCTTCGCCGCGGTGCTGCAGCAGCTGCTGAAATCCGCCGTCGATTTCAAATCGGAACTCGATTTCACGGTCTGAGGTGATCCCATGGCGATGATTATTCATATTGACGTGATGCTGGCGAAACGGAAAATGAGCGTGACCGAGCTGTCGGAGCGGATCGGCATCACGATGGCCAACCTGTCGATTCTGAAGAACGGGAAGGCGAAAGCGATCCGCCTGTCGACGCTGGAGGCGATCTGCAAGGCGCTGGACTGCCAGCCCGGGGACCTGCTGGAATACCGGCCGGACGAAGGCCCGCAAGATGGTTAGCTTCGACCCCGTTGCCCGGCGCCGCGGGGGAGAAGCCAAGTTCGCGCGGCCGCTGGTGCAGCTCCTGGCATTCGGGTATCATCAGGCGATGAGCTGCATCTTCCCCTTGGCGATCTTCGGCACGCTGGCGTTATCCGGCTTCGTCCAAGCGCCGTTCGTTCACCGATACGATCTGATCCTCCTCGTGCTGCTTGCCGTGCAATACCTGATGTACCGCAGCGGCCTCGAGACGCTCGACGAAATCAAAGTCATCTGCGTCTTCCACGCGATCGGGCTGCTGCTCGAAATCTACAAGGTCGGGATGGGGTCGTGGTCGTACCCGGAGCCGGGGTATACGAAGCTGCTCGGCGTGCCGCTCTACAGCGGATTCATGTACGCGAGCGTCGCCAGCTACATGTGCCAGGTGTGGCGCCGGCTGCGGATGGACATGACCGGATGGCCGGGGCTTGTTCCCGCGCTAACACTGGGCGGCGCCATTTATTTGAACTTTTTCACGCATCATTTCATCCCGGACGTCCGCTGGTGGCTGACGGCGCTGGTGATGCTCGTCTTTTGGAAGACGCGGATCGTCTATCGGGTCCGGAGCCGTACGTATCGGATGCCGTTGACGGTCGCCTTTTTCCTGGTCGGTTTCTTCATCTGGCTGGCCGAAAACATCGCGACGTTCTTCAACGCCTGGAAATATCCCGATCAGCATGAGGCATGGCGGCTGGTGAGCTTCGGGAAGATCAGCTCGTGGTTCCTGCTCGTCATCATCAGCGTCATCATCGTGGCGCAGCTGAAGCACGTGAAAGCCAATCGGACGCCATAGAACGGAGGGCATCGCATGAAAAAAGTATTGTTGACCGGGTTCGACCCGTTCGGAGGCGAAACGACGAATCCCGCGTGGGAGGCGGTCGCCCGGCTGCGCGCCAGGCGCTATGACGGCTTCGAGGTAGAGGTCCGGCAAGTGCCGACCGTGTTCCGGACGTCGCTCCCCGTGCTAAGGCAGGCGATGCTGGAGGTCCGGCCGGACGTGGTCATCGGCGTCGGGCAAGCCGGCGGCCGGAGCGATATCGCGGTCGAGCGGGTGGCGATCAATCTCGACGATGCCCGCATTCCCGACAACGAAGGCGAGCAGCCGCTCGATCTGCCCATCGCGGAGGACGGGCCGGCGGCCTATTGGTCCACCTTGCCGGTCAAGGCGATCGCGGCCGGGATCCGCGAAGCCGGCATTCCGGCCTCCGTCTCGCTGTCCGCGGGCTCGTTCGTCTGCAACCATCTCTTCTACGGGCTTCGGCATCTGATTGCCACCGAGTTTGCGGCCTGCCGGGGCGGCTTCCTTCACGTGCCCTATTTGCCGGCGCAAACGATCGGGCGCGCGCCGACGCCGAGCATGAGCCTTGAACACATGGTAAACGCCATCGAGATCGCCGCCATGGCGAGCGTGCGATACGAGAAAGACATCGCCGCCGTCGAGGGCCGGTTGGACTGAGCGCTCCGGTAGGAACCGTGATGGTGATTCGCTTGTTCTGACTCTGCCGGTTCTGATTCTCTTCTTTCCGATTCTCTTGCTCCCGGCTCTCTTGCTTCCGGCGTTCTTGTTTTTGAATCCTTTGTTTCGGCTAACGTGCCGCTTCGGCTCGCCTTCTTCGGAGGCGGGCTTTTTGCATGTCCGATTCGCCCCGGCCGCGCGAACCTCGGATCTTCGGCAAGCGGGGCGGAATACCCGCATAGCATAGGGTAGAGCCTATTTTCGCCCGGAGTCCCAAGCGGGCAGGCCGCGAGTAGCCGGTAGGCAATTTCTGAGCAGGGGGTGGCGCGATGTTCGACGAAGCCGCGGAGCCGACCTTGGCCTATGCGGAACGGCAGGACCGAACCGACGGATTGGCGCGGTTTCGGGAGGCGTACTACCTGAAGCCGGGCACGGTCTATATGGACGGGAATTCGCTGGGGCTGCTGTCGAAGCCGGCGGAACGGACCTTGCTGGAGGCGCTGGCGGACTGGAAGGAACACGGAATCGACGGCTGGACGCGGGGCCGGCATCCGTGGTTCGCGCTGTCGGAACGGCTGGGCGGCATGATGGCGGGACTCGTGGGCGCCGACGCGGACGAGGTGATCGTGACCGGCTCGGCCACCGTCAACCTGCATCAGCTCGTCGCCACGTTTTACCGGCCGCATGGCGCGAGAACGAAGCTGCTGGCCGACGAGCTGAATTTTCCTTCGGACCTCTACGCGCTGCAGAGCCAGCTGGCCGTCCGCGGCTTCGATCCCGATGAAAGCCTGGTTTGCGTGAAGAGCCCGGACGGGCGGTTCCTGGACGAAGACGCGATCATCGAGGCGATGACGGAGGAGACCGCGCTGATCGTGCTGCCGGCCGTCCTCTATCGGAGCGGGCAGCTGCTGGATATGGAACGGTTGACGGCGGAAGCCCGCCGGCGGGACATTCCGATCGGGTTCGACTGCTGCCATTCCGTAGGCGCGGTGCCGCATGCGTTCGACGCCTGGGGCGTGGATTTCGCGTTCTGGTGCAGCTACAAGCATCTGAACGGCGGGCCCGGCTGCCCCGGCGGCCTGTACGTCAACCGCCGCCATCTCGGGACGCGCCCCGGGCTGGCGGGCTGGTTCGGTTCGCGCAAGGACCGCCAGTTCGATATGGCTTCCGCGCTGACGCCGGCGGAGTCGGCGGGCGCGTACCAGATCGGCACGCCGCATGTCCTGAGCCTGGCTCCGCTGATCGGGGCGTTAGAGCTGGTCGGGGAAGCGGGGATCGAGGCGATTCGCCGGAAGTCGCTCGGTCTTACCCGTTACCTGATGGCGCTGATCGGGCAGGAGCTGGCCGTCTTCGGCTTCCGGATCGGCAGCCCGAAGGAGGATGCCCGGCGCGGCGGGCACGTCGGCCTTGAGCACGACGAAGCGGCGCGGATCTGCAAAGCCTTGAAGGAACGCGGCATCGTCCCGGACTTCCGCGCGCCGAACATGATCCGTCTGGCTCCCGTCGCGCTGTACACGTCTTATCGGGAAGTTTGGGACGTCGTTCAGGTCCTCCGGGACATCATGGAGAAGCAAGCGTACAAGGCCTATCCGAACGAACGCGACATCGTCGCTTAAGCGGAAGCGGCCGGCTCCGCCTGAACCGGCGGGGCACAGGGCCGCAGCCAGACGCCAAGGAGAGGGGCAGCGCGAATGGAAAAAGACATTCGGACGGACTTCAGCGGCTCGATGTCGTACGGAGACTATCTCCAGCTCGACCGGATTCTAGGCAGCCAGAACCGCCGCTCCGGCCATCATGACGAGATGCTGTTCATCGTCATTCACCAGACGAGCGAGCTCTGGATGAAGCTCATCCTGCACGAGCTGAACGCCGCGATCCGAAGCATCCGTGCCGGCGAGCTCGAGCCCTCGTTCAAAATGCTGGCGCGCGTCTCGCGGATCCAGCAGCAGCTTACGCAGTCATGGTCCATTCTCTCGACGCTGACGCCGGCCGAATACATGGGCTTTCGCGATACGCTGGGCAGCGCGTCCGGCTTTCAATCCCATCAGAACCGGCTGATCGAATTCGCCCTGGGCCAGAAGAAGGCCGAGACGCTGACGGTATTCCGGCACCGCCCGGAGCTGGACGCGGTCATGCAGGAAGCGCTGCGCGAGCCGAGCCTGTACGATGCGGCCATCGGGGCGCTCGCCGCGCGCGGGCTGCCCGTCGACGAAGCGGCGCTGGACCGGGATTGGTCGCAGCCGTACGCGCCCAATGCGAGCGTGGAGGATGCGTGGCTGACCGTGTACCGCGATGTGGAGGGGTACTGGGATTTGTACGAACTGGCGGAGAAGCTGGCCGATATCGGCAGCCAGCAGCAGGCGTGGCGGTTCCACCATCTGTCGACGGTGGAGCGCATCATCGGCCATAAGCAGGGGACGGGCGGCTCGTCGGGCGTGACGTATTTGAAGCGGGTGCTGGAGCAGCCGTTCTTTCCGGAGCTGTGGAGCCTGCGAACCAAGCTGTGAGAACGGACCGGGAAGCGAAGGGGAAGCGAAGGGGAGGCGGGCGGGGGTGAACGCGAACAAATGGATCGATATCTCGCAGCCGCTCGACGAGCGGACGGCCGGCTGGCCGGGAGACACGCCGTTCGCTTACGAACGGGCTTGGCGGAAGGAAGACACCGGGTCCGTCAACGTCGGGCGGATCCGCATGAGCCTGCATACGGGCACGCATATCGACGCGCCGTACCATTTCGACGATGCGGGCGCCAAGGCGATCGACCTGGAGCTGGACGTCTACCTGGGCGAGGCCATCGTCGTGCATGTGCCGGGCGCGCGAGCGATCGGAATCGGCGACCTGATCGGGGTCGAACTGGGGCAGGCGGCCCGTCTGCTGCTTCGGACGGACGCCTGGCCGGACCGGCACGCGTTCCCGGCGTGGATTCCGCCCGTCGAGCCGGAGCTGGCGGCGTATCTGGCGGCGCGCGGCGTTCGCCTGCTCGGGCTCGATCTGCCGTCGGTCGATCCGCTGGACAGCAAGGAGCTGCCCGCGCATCACGCGCTGGCGGCGCACGGCATCCATATCCTCGAGGGGCTTGTCCTGGATCATGTCGAGCCCGGGCGCTACGAGCTTGCCGCCCTTCCGCTGCCGCTCGCGCAAGCCGACGGCAGTCCGACCCGGGCCGCGCTTCGCAAGCTCGTCTAACGCGTCAATGCCGTGTTCGGGCACGCCAAACACGCCATGAGCGATTATTTCTTGGGAAATAACGCGAAGCTCAATGCCGCCCGCCCGAGCGCCCGCCCGTCCGCCCGCCCGTCCGACCGCCCGCTCGAAAAGCGGTAAAGACCGCAGCTCGGCTCAAAGGAGCGGAAATATCGAACCGTTCCGCCTTCGAATCGCTTTCCTTGCCCGCTCTATCGGTTGTACAATCGGGGAAGAGAATCGGTGCTTCCGGCATCGGAGCGGACGGAGGAGAAGCGAAGACGTGATACAGCTGGCGAACGTGAAGAGCGCCCTGCAGCGGATGGAAGTGTGCGAGGCCAACGAGCTCTATGGCGAAACGGGACGCTTCCGCTATTTGCGGTTTGCGGACGACGCGGTACAAGGCGCGATCGATTTGCGGCGGCCCGAGCGGATCGTGCTCGAGTACCCGCGGGCGCTCATCCATCTGATCGACCGCAACGCGCCGTATTTCCGGGGGCTCTTCATGATCGGCCTCGGCATCGGGACGATTGCGGCGCACTATGCGGACCGGGAGGTGACCGTCGCGGAGATCGACGAGCAGGTCGTTGAGCTTAGCCGGACGTACTTCCGCTACCGTCGGGACAACGTCCTGATCGGAGATGGCCGGCAGATGCTGGCGGAGCAGGCCGACGGGCAGCTCGATTGCCTCGTGCTGGACGCGTTCACCAAGGAAGGGACGCCGCATCATCTGAGCACGCTGGAATTTATGCGGCTGGCGCGGGACAAGCTCCGCAAGCCGGGCCTGATGCTGCTCAATCTGATGGGCAAGGGAGCTGGGGATAAACGCGTGCGGGCGATCCATACCGCGCTGGCGCAGGTCTTCCCGCATACGATGGCGTTCCTGCTGCCGGGGAAAGAGTCGGAGCAGCGGAACATGCTTCTGGCCGGCAGCGCCCATCCGTTGGCCTATGACTCGAAGGCGATGGCCGGGTTCGCGGAAATCGCGCTGGAGCCGGGCTTCGCGCCGAGAGACCGGTGATCTTCGGACGACGAAGCGGCCGACTGAACTCCGAATCGAGCCGGTGGTGGTCGGTAAACGGAAGCGGAGAAGTAGAAGATGAGCCGGCAGTGTCGTAAGAAATCAAGAACGATCTATAAAGAAAAGAAGGCTCTTTTAGTAGAAAGAAGGGGGTTCGCTTGTCAGGCCAGGCCTTTATCATGCACGAACGCCTTCCGACCGTCTCGGAACACCGGCTGCTCTGGGAAGCGGTCGGATGGGGAGACATCGATCCGGACATGGCGGCAGGCTCGCTCCGAAACTCGTTATATGGGGTCGTCGTCACGGTCGATGACGCTCCCGTGGGAATGGGACGCATCGTCGGCGACGATTGCCTGTATTTCTATATCCAAGACGTGGCGATTCACCCGTCCTATCAAGGACAAGGTTTGGGGAAACGGATCGTGGACCGCTTGCTTGCCTATATTCGGCAGCGCCGTTTCTTTGTCGGCTTGTTCGCATCGGAAGGCAAGGAAGCCTTCTATGAAGCCTTCGGGATCCAGAACCATGCCCCGCATATGACGGGCATGTTTATGGTGCTGGATAAGCGTTAATACGGGACTTGCGAGTAAACGGTCGGATATCGCGCAGGGTTTGGACCCCTTGGGCTTCGGCCATGTTCGTAATACGCCAAAAGAGTCGCGGCCATGGCGGCAGCGGCTCTTTGTTGCGTGTTCACGTTCCCGGCGAACGGCTGCAAGATCAGCGAAGCCGGCTTCATCGCGGAGTAGTCGGACGTACTGCGATCAGCTAACAAAAAAGGCATACGCAAGAGTGATAGATGGAAATAGACGAAATCAGGTAAAATTTAGAAGAAATAGAAGGGTAAGCGTTTGATTTGTGACGAGGTGATGCTCCCGTCCGAAAACAGGCTTGAAATGGCCTGCATTCACGCTCGGCAATTCGCTTGATGAACGATAAGCCAAGAGGATTCATGGATCCGATGACCAGCTTCCCGGAACGATGGCTCGGCAGGGGAGACGAATGAAATGGAGGGACTTTAGCGATGAATAGGCGTTTGCGTTGGTTTTCGGGCATCTTTTGCGTTATGGTTGCATTTGTAACCTTTTCCCATATGGCGGCTGCCTCTTCGGAAAGCGAAGGCACGGTTCGGGCGCAGGGGAACGTTGAGCCGGCGATCCAGGCGACCGGGGAGACGAGAACGGTTTCGCTGGCGGGAGGGTGTCTGCACAGCTTGGCGCTGCGCAGCGACGGCACGGTTTGGTCATGGGGAGATAATGATTGGGGCGAGCTCGGAGATGGGACCACGACTTCCCATGCCGCGCCCGTGCCGGTCAAGAGCCTCAAAGGGGTAAGAGGCATCGCGGCCCGTGATTGCAACAGTATGGCGCTGCTTGGCGACGGCACGGTGTGGACGTGGGGCGTTACCATTCCTTCGGCTAGCGATGCCTATCCGTATCCCGGCCCGAATCCGATTCAAGTGAAAAACGATTCCGGGCTGGCATTCGATTCGGTCATCGCGATTTCCGCGGGCAGGGAGCATTATCTGGCGCTCAAGAGCGACGGAACCGTCTGGGCATGGGGCAGGAACGATTCGGGTCAGCTTGGCGACGGTACGGTGTCCGACTTTTACTACTATCATTATACGCCGTCGCAGGTGAAAGGGCTTGATTCGGTCGTTGCCGTCGCGGCCGGCGGTCTTTTCAGTTTGGCGCTCAAGAGCGACGGCACCGTTTGGGAATGGGGGAGCAGCTACGACGACGATGAAAACCTAGCGCCGCGCCCGACGCCGGTTCAGGTAAAGGGCCTCGATAACGTGATCGGGCTGGCAGCCGGACTCCGGCATAGTTTAGCGCTCACAAGCGACGGCTCCGTTTGGGCGTGGGGCGGCAATGACCAGGGTCAGCTCGGGGACGGGACCACGACGTTTCGTTCCGTTCCGGCTCAGCTCCCCGGCCTTGCCAACGTGGTCAGTCTGGCAACCGGCAACGATCATAATTTGGCGCTCGAAGGCGACGGTACCGTCTGGGCATGGGGAGATAATCGATCGGGTCAGCTTGGCGACGGGGGGACGTCGCAGCGCTTGAACCCGATACAGGTGCAAGGACTCGATAGCGTGACCGCGCTGACCGCCGGCGATAATCATAGCTTGGCGCTCAAGCGGGACGGTACCGTATGGGCGTGGGGGGATAATCAGGGGGGACAACTCGGAGGCGGGAGCGCGGCGGACCGCTTCATACCCGTCGAGGTGCAAGGATTAGACCGGCAAAGCCCCGAAACCCTTCTTGATCGATTCGCCGGGCCGATTCTCGACTTCGACGCAACCCGGGTCTTGTTTTACTATGGCAAGTTGCTGTGGTTGTACGATCGTGCGACTCACGCCCAAATCAAAGTGGCCGCGGCCGAGAGCATCCGCCCTTTGACCCGTGCGGAGCTGTCCGCGGACGGCGTGGTGTATACCGACGGGCGGAAGACGTCGTATTGGAAGGACGGCGCTGTTCGAAGGAGCTGGGAGGGAACGTACCTCTTCGATGCGAACGGCAACTTCGCGGTGTTGGACAACAGCGTCGTCGATCTAACGACGGGCGCTTCGCGTTCCTTGCCGAATGCCGATTTCTATCGGGATATGCACATCCGTTTTGATTTATCCCCCGACGGAACGGTCGCGTATACTTTGAACACGCATCCATCGGAAATCCACGTGTCGCTGCCGGACGGTACGATGAAGACGATCGGACTAACGTCTCCCGGCGACTACACGTACTTCGGGGTCTTGATGGACGGAGCCGATCTGCTCTATAGCGCCGTAACCCAAGATAACGCCGGGCAAGCCAAGCGATCGCTGCGCTTGCGGGGCGCGGACGGCCGAGTAACGACGATCGCGGCTTATCCGTTCGACAACTTCGATTATGCGGAGGATCCAAGGCAATCCTACCGGATCGAGAACGGATGGATCGCCTACCGGACCTATGACGAGAACGCCGGGCGATGGCGCTTGGACGTTCGCACGCCGGAAGGCATAACCAAGCAGGTGTATGCCGCCCCCAAAGGCGCTTCGTGGAAAGACAAGCCGATTGCGATCAAGCAGTTGGCGCCGGACGGCACGATCGTCTATGCCTATCAAAATACGACGTATGTATTCGCGTCGCAAGAAGGTAAGATCGTTGCTGCTTTTAACGAATCGGGAGAGCTGGATTATCGCGAGCATATCGTAACCGGCCAGGAAGGCAGGGAATACCGGCTGCTGGCATGGTACCTGCATGACGGGAGCTTATTATACGGCGTTCGGCTCTGACGTAAGTGGTCATCGTCTTGCCGGAAGCGTTTCGGAGCAGCGCGCCTGAGGCGGCTGCTCCTTTTTCGCTCGCGGCCGGCGGGTCGTTCGACGCAACTTCAGCGTTGCTAAAGCGTATACATTCGCGGGAACAGGAAAGAAAATGCAGTTATTTTCGTTTAGTTTCGGAGACAAGTCGGGCCGCTGACGTCAATTTCATGATTTCATGGCCCACCCGTAAAGGAGGAGAGCCGATGAAGAAGCTGCGTTGGGGCATTATGGGGTGCGCCCAAATCGCCGCGAAGGCGTTTATTCCGTCCGTCCGCGCGTCGGACATGCAAGAGATCGCGGCGGTTGCCAGCCGCGACGAAGCGAAAGCCCGCTCGTACGCGGATACGCACGGCATACCGGGCGCTTATGGGAGTTACCGCGACCTGCTGACCGATCCGAACATCGACGCGGTCTATATTCCGCTGCCCAACCATCTGCACCGGGAATGGACGATCGAAGCCGCCCGGGCAGGCAAGCACGTGCTGGTCGAGAAGCCGATGGCGGTGTCGGCGAGCGATGCGGCCGCCATGGTCGAAGCTTGCGAGCAATTCGGGGTGCATCTGCAGGAAAACGTGATGTATCGCTGCCATCCGCGCTACGACCGGATCAAGGAGATCCTCCGTTCCGGCGAGATCGGCACGATTCGGGGCATGCACGGCGTCTTCACGTCGGACCGTTCCGCCATGGCGGGCGATATCCGCTTCGTCCGGGAGATGGGGGGCGGCAGTCTGTACGATATCGGCTGCTACTTGTTCAGCGCGGCCCGCTACTTGCTGGAGCGGGAACCCGTGGCAGCAACGGCGCAGGCGTTCTTCTCGCCGGACCATGGCGGCGTCGATATGATGGCGTCCGGCCTCGTGGAATTTCCGGGCGACGCGGCGTTGACGTTTCAATGCGGTTTGTGGGCGGACTTCGCCAACACGCTGGAAATCCGGGGGACGCGCGGCACGATCCGGCTGCCGTCGGCCTTCTCGCTGCGCGGCGATCTAAGCCCCGATATTCAGGTCGCCGCGAACGGCGAGACGCGGACGGAGCCGTTCGAGCGCGGCAACCAGCAGCAGGCGCTGCTGGACGGGTTTGCGCGGACGGTGCTTCTCGGAGAGCCGGAACCGATCGGCCCGTGGGACGGCGTTCGCAACCTGCGGGTCATCGAAGCGGGCCTGACGTCCGCGCGCGAGAAGCGGCGGGTCACGATCGAGCAGCCGGAAGGCGGCGCCTGAAAACGCGGCCTGACAGGAAGCATGCTTAAGGAAGCGCGACTTCAAGAAACGGAGGCAGTCACGATGCAAGACACGAACGACCGGCCGCGGCGGCCGAATTTTATCGTCGTTTACTGCGACGATCTAGGCTACGGGGACTTGGGCTGTTACGGCTCGCCGGACATTCGGACCCCGCATCTCGACCGGCTTGCGGAAGCGGGCGTCCGGTTCACGAACTGGTATTCCAACTCGCCGGTCTGCTCGCCGTCCCGGGCATCGCTGTTAACGGGACGCGACCCGGCCCGGACGGGCGTCGAGCGGATCCTCGGCGGCAAGCGGGGGACCGCCGGACTCCCGCGGGAAGAACGGACGATCGCGGCATGGCTGAAGCCGCACGGCTACCGGACGGGCTTGTTCGGCAAATGGCATCTGGGCGTGACGCCGGAGCAAAATCCGAACGCGCACGGCTTCGACGAGTTTTACGGCTTCATGGCCGGCTGCGTGGATTATTACTCCCACATTTTCTATTGGGAGCAGGGCGGAGGCGTGAACCCCGTTCATGACCTCTGGCATAACGACCGGGAAGTGTGGAGCAACGGCGATTACCTGACGGAGCTGATCACGGCGAAGACCGTCGACTTCATCGAGACGGAGCGGGAGCAGCCGTTCTTCGCGTACGTGGCGTACAACGCGCCGCATTATCCGATGCATGCGCCGCGGGAATATCTCGACCGCTTCCCGGACTTGCCGCCGGACAAGCGGATCATGGCGGCCATGATCGCCGCGGTGGACGACGGCGTCGGCGAGATCGTCGAGGCGCTTCGGCGGACGGGGCAGCTGGAGCATACGGTGATCTTCTTCTCCAGCGACAACGGGCCCTCGACGGAATCGCGCAATTATTTGGACGGCACGGAGGACCTGTATTACGGGGGCTCGGCGGGGATCTTCCGCGGGCATAAAGGCAGCCTGTTCGACGGCGGGATTCGCGAGCCCGCGATTTGGCGCGTTCCGGCCGCGGCGGCCCCCGGCCGGACGGAGGACGAGCCGCGCGTCATGACGGACGTGCTCCCGACCATCCTGGAGCTGGCCGGCATCGAACCGGCGGATCGGCGGCTGGACGGCCGCAGCGCCGCGAGCCTGCTGCTGCGCGGGAGCGCTCCGGATGCGCCGCCGGCGGAGCGGCGCCTGTTCTGGGCGTACGAGAACCAGCTGGCCGTCCGCGACGGCGCGTGGAAGCTGGTGCTGAACGGCAAGCTGGACTTCGGCCGGGAAGCGTCCGAGGACGTGCATTTGTCCAATCTGGCGGTGGACCCCGGCGAGCGGATCAATCGGTGCCGGGACGATCCGGGGAAGACGCGGGAGCTGCGGGAGGCGGTCCTCGCCTGGTACGGGCAGTTCCGGCAGGAGGATTAACGGGAAGAAGCGGAAGTCGACGACGTACGGAACACGTTACCCTGCATCGTCGGCATTCTTAATGCATTTCGCAAGACGACCCGCAGCCTGAGGCTGCGGGTCGTCTTGGCATTCTCCGCTTGTTCCCGCGGACGACGGAACGCGCGAACGGTTCGTCTGACCTGGGAAAAAAGAGAATTAAAAAGGGCCGATTGCAAATAGCAATCGGCGCCTGGTAGATTATCTTTAATTTAAATATACGATTCAAATAAAATATCAACGAGGCTCTCGTTGAAAATTTCATTTTTTTGAATTTTCGGGTACGAAATAGATGTCCTTGATCTCTATAATAGTATTATAAACGATGATTTTTTATAAGTCTATACTTTTTTTTGGATTTTGGATATATTTTTCGGGCGGCTAAAAAGAGGAGGTTGAAATCCATGATTACGCTGGAAGGCATCAGCAAATCGTTCAAGGTGGCGAAGCGGTCCGCGGGCTTGCGGCAGGCCGCGAAAGCGCTGTTCGTTCGCGAGCATACCGTCGTCGACGCGCTCCGGGATATTTCGTTTACCATCGGCGAAGGGGAAATCGTCGGGTATATCGGCCCGAACGGAGCGGGCAAATCCACGACGATCAAGGTCATGAGCGGCATTATGGTGCCCGACCGCGGAACGTGCTCCATCATGGGCTACACGCCGTGGCAGGAACGCAAGGCGTACGTGGGCAACATCGGCGTCGTCTTCGGCCAGCGCTCGCAGCTGTGGTGGGACGTACCGGTCATCGATTCGTTCGAGCTCCTGCGCGACATTTACGCGATTCCGCGCGGCTTGTACGCCGCGAATCTCAGCCTGCTGACGGAAACGCTGGAACTGGGCGGCTTGCTTCATACCCCGGTCAGGCAGCTGAGCCTCGGGCAGCGGATGCGCTGCGAAATCGCGGCTTCGCTGCTGCACGGCCCCAAAATCCTGTTCCTGGACGAACCGACGATCGGACTGGACGCGGTCAGCAAGATCGCGGTCCGGCAATTCATCAAAACCATCAATAAAGAGAAGGGGGTCACCGTCATCCTCACGACGCACGACATGAGCGATATCGAGGCCCTGGCCGACCGGATCCTCATGATCGGCAAGGGCACGCTGCTCTACGACGGCAATCTGGCGGAGCTGCGCGGCCGGTTCGGCACCCATCGGACGGTGACGGTCGATTACCATCCGAATTCGAGTCCGCTGGAGATTCCCGGCGCGTCCCTGCTGTCCTGGTCGCCGGAGCGGGCGGTGCTCAGCGTGGATACCGAGCGCGTCCTCATGGCGCAAGTCATCTCGCGGTTATCCGAGCAGGTCGAGCTCGTGGACGTGGCGATCGAGACGAAGCCGGTCGACGAACTGATCGTCGAGCTGTATAAGGAGCACCGGGTATGAACGCGTACTTGTCGATTTGGAAGCTTCGCTTCATCACCGGCTTGCAGTACCGCGCCGCCGCGTACGCGGGCATGGTGACCCAGCTGTTCTTCGGCCTCGTCTTCATCATGATCTTCGTGGCGTTCTATCGGAACGGCGCGCAGGACCAGCCCATGTCCCTGCAGGACGTCGTCTCCTATATTTGGCTGCAGCAGGTGTTTCTGTCGTTCATCATGCTTTGGTTCCGCGACAACGAAATCTTCCAGTTGATTACCGGGGGCAACATCGCCTACGAGCTGTGCCGGCCATGCGGGATCTATGAATTCTGGTTCGCCAAGCTCCTCGCCCAGCGCGTGTCCAGCGCGGCGCTGCGCGCCGTTCCGATCTTGGTCATCGCCTTCCTGCTTCCCAAGGCCTATCAGCTTCGGCTGCCGCCTTCGCTCGCGACGGGCGCGCTGTTTCTGGCGGCGCTGGTCTTAGGCCTCCTGATCATCGTCTCCGTTTCGATGCTGATCTACATCTCCGTGTTCTGGACGATGTCGCCTACCGGGTCGACGCTGCTCTTCGCCGTGGTCGGCGAGTTTTTCGCAGGGCTCGTCATTCCGGTTCCGCTGATGCCGGCTTGGCTGCAGCGGGTCGCGAGCGCGCTTCCCTTCCGGTGGTCGGCGGATTTCCC
Organism: Paenibacillus sp. UNC496MF; assembly: GCF_900113915.1. Taxonomy (NCBI): domain Bacteria; kingdom Bacillati; phylum Bacillota; class Bacilli; order Caryophanales; family Paenibacillaceae; genus Paenibacillus; species Paenibacillus sp. UNC496MF. The sequence continues at coordinate 333,150 of NZ_FORE01000009.1, read as the reverse complement.
GTTCCGCGTCTATTCCGAGCAAATTCCGCGGGCCGAAGCGCTCTGGGGGATTCTCATTCAGCTCGGCTGGCTCGCGGTGTTGCTCGGATTCGGCAGATGGGCCTTGAACCGGGCGTTGCGCCAAGTCGTCGTGCAGGGAGGTTAACGAGATGCGCTTATACTATCGCTACTTGAGCATGCAGTTCAAATCGCAGCTGCAGTACCGGACGTCGTTCTGGCTGCTGACGCTGGGCCAATTCTTCATCCCGTTCTCGGTGTTCGCCGGCTTGTACTTCATGTTCGAACGGTTCGGCCGGGTGCAGGGCTGGAACTTCTACGAGGTCGCGCTGTGCTTCGCCGTCATCCATCTGTCGTTCTCGTTCAGCGAATGCTTCTCGCGCGGCTTCGACGCCTTCTCCAGCCTGGTCGGCAGCGGCGATTTCGACCGGCTGCTCGTCCGTCCCAGAACCACGGCGCTGCAGGTGCTGGGCTCGAAGTTCGAGTTTACCCGCTTCGGCCGCCTGGCCCAAAGCTGCCTCGTGCTCGCGCTGGCGCTCGCCCATCTGCCCATCGCGTGGACCGCGATGAAGGCGGCGACGCTGCTTCTCATGATCGCAAGCGGCATCTCGGTATTCACGGGCATCTTCATGCTGGCCGCAACCCTGTGCTTCTGGACGATCGAAGGGCTGGAGGTCGCGAACATCTTCACGGACGGGGGCCGGGAGATGGCGCAGTACCCGCTGCCTATCTATCAGAAATGGGTCGTGATGTTCTTCACCTTCGTCATTCCGTTCGGCTGCGTCAATTACTTGCCGCTGCTCTATCTTCTGGACCGGGCCGACGGCCACGACATCCTCTACATGCTATCGCCCCTCGCGGGCTTCCTCTTCCTCCTGCCCTGCATCCTGGTGTGGCAGTTCGGCGTGCGGCATTACCGCTCCACGGGTTCCTGACGCGCCCGGTCGACGCCGGCGAAAAGCGGTTCAAGGAACGCGACAAGCAAAGGGAAAAACGAACGCGAAGCTGCCGTCACGCACGGCGGCTTTCTTTCGTTTCCGGCCGATGGCAGGAGTTCGCGCTTCTTAGCTTGAAATAGGAAAGAACGTGAATGACGGGCATCTCGTGGATCGGAGGATGCGAAAAGAACGAGCCGGGTATCGGAGGGGTTGACGTGGAAAAGATCGGTTTTCTGGCCGCGGCCGGAAGCGCGGCGTTATGCGCGGCGTTCTTGTATTCGAATGCGCACGCCGATCCTCCGATCGGGCGGGATACCGTGCGCATCCTGCTCGTCATGATCGCCGCGCCCGCTTGTTTGGGCATGGCCGCCGCGATCTTGCGCGCCCGGTTCCTGATGTGGGCGGCATGGGTCTGGTCGCTGCCCTGCTGCCTTTACTTGGGCCTCGCGGCGATACCGAGCCCGTACAATCTGTTCATCGCGGTCCTGATCGGTTACTTCGTCTCGGCCGTTCGCATGAGCGCGGGCAGGCTCCGCGAATCCGGCCGGCGGTAGCGAAGCGGGACCGAACGCGGGCGCGGGCGGCTAGCGCAGATGAGCGCCGGAGCGGTATTCCCGCGGCGAGCAGCCGGTATGCTTGCGAAACACCCGGTTGAAGAAGCTGATGTCGCCGAAGCCGGTCTCGTGCGCGATGTCGAGCACTTTTTTGTCGGTGGTCCGCAAGAGGGTAGACGCATGGCGAATTTGGACGGTATGCTTGTAATCGAGCAGGCTCATGCCGGCCGCTTCCTTGAATTTGGCGGTGAACGACGAGACGCTCATGCCGCTCAGCCGGCTCAGCTGCTGCAGGGTCAGCGGCTGGTAATAATGCCGGTCGACGAAATGGACGATGGAATCCATCCAGTCGCGGTCGCTGACGCTAGGCCGCTGCCCGGCTTCCCGGTTTTCCTGATGATACCGGCTCAGCCAGACGAGGCATTCGATGAGCCGGGTCTTGATCACGAGCTGGTAGCCGTCCCGGCGCTGCGCGAATTCCTCGAAGACCGCCTGCAGATGCGACTGGATATGCACCTTCTGCGCGGGCTGGAGGGGATGGTACGGCACGAACGCGTGATTCTTGCGGAGGAACGGGACCAGGTAGAAGAAATTGATGAACGACGGCATCTGCTGCAGCACTTCCATCTCGCGCTGGAGGAACGCGGCGTCGAAGAGCACGTTGTAGACGACCGTCTCCCGGTCCGCGGCGCAGACGTAGCTGTGGTAGACGTTCGGTTCGATCACGAAGACGTCGCCGGCCGCCAGGCGGTACGCATGGCCGGACATCTCGTGCACGGCGCTGCCTTCCACGACGAACACGAGCTCGATGAAGTCGTGGGTATGCGAGGGGATGGTCTCGTTCTTCTCGATCGTGTAGCGGTCGATATAGAACGGAAAATCGTCCAGTTTGAAAAATTCGTCGCCTTTGAACATCGTCATGATCGGCCACATCCTTCGTCACGGTTTGCGCGCAGCCTGATTATGGCACGGCGCGGCCGGCGTGTCCATGAGCGAACACTAGGAACCGAAGTCTGAAAGGGGAGCGGTCGTCATGCCGAACCGGGAGATCCATCCGCAAGTCGAGGCTTATTTGAAACGGATCCGCTACGAGGGGCCGCTGGACGGGAGCGCCGAAGCGCTGGCGGGGCTGCAGCGGGCGCATCTGATGGCGGTGCCGTACGAGAATTTGGATATTTTGAACGGGGTTCCGCTGTCGCTCGATCCCGAGGCGCTGTGGGATAAAATCGTCCGCCGGCGCCGCGGCGGCTACTGTTTCGAGCTGAACGCGCTGTTCGGCTGGCTGCTGCGGGAGCTGGGGTACCCCGTGACGGACTACGTGGCGCGGTTTTGGCGCGACGAGACGGCGCTGCCGCCGAAGCGGCGCCATCACGTGCTGAAGGTGGAGGCGGAAGGCGCCTTCTACCTGTGCGACGTCGGCGTCGGCGGCGCGGTGCCGCGCCGTCCGCTGCTCCTGCAGGACGGGCTGGAGCAGGAGCAGGGCGCGGAGTGCTACCGGCTCGACCGGGACGCGTCGTTCGGCTGGTTTTTGAGCGAGCGGAAACGGGGCGAGTGGGGACGGGTCTATTCCTTCACGGAGGAGCCGCAGCTGAAGGACGATTACGCGTTCGCGAGCTTCTGGTGCCAGCACGCCCCGGAATCGCCGTTCCGCGCGGGGGCGCTGCTGGCGATCTGCACGCCGGAGGGCCGGAATACCGGCGCGGGCGAGGAAATCCGCCTGTTCCGCGGCGGCGAGGTGACGGTGCTGACGCCCCCGACGAAAGCGGAGTACGCCGCGGCGCTGAAGACGTACTTCGGGATTGACATCCCGGAGGCGGAGGCGCCGCAGGGCAAGGAATAAGGGTGGCGCGTCCGCCGGCCATGCGGACAACAGACAAAGCCCCGGCTTCCGTTACGGCGGAAACCGGGGCTTTTGCGCGTCGGCGGCGGCTGCCGGCGCTACGCCTTCACCTTGCGCGCCGCGGCGATCGCGCGATAGCAGATCGCGCAGAACGCGAGGCAGCAGGCGACGAACAGCAGCGTGCGGCCGTTGTGGCGGACGTAGAGCTTGACCGTCTCCCAGCGCTCGCCGAGCAGGAACCCGACGTAGACGAAGGCGGTGCTCCAGACGAGCGCGCCCGCGTACGCGTACAGCAGGAAATCGCGGATTTTGAAGCGCGACATCCCGGCCATGTAAGCCGTCACGTGGCGGAAGCCGGGAATGAAGAAGCCGACGAACAGCAGCAGCTTGCCGTAGCGGTTCATCCAGCATTGGGCGCGTTCGATTTTGGCGGAAGACAGGTGCAGGCGGGGGCCGTACTTCAGCAGGAACGGCAGGCCGAGCCGGTTGCCGATCGCGTAGCTGGCCGTGATGCCGACGGCCGCGCCGGCGAAGGCGCCGAGCACGACGAGCGGCGCCAGCAGGGTGCCGTTGCCGACGAGATAGCCGGCATACGTGAGCAGCGCTTCGTCGGGGACGGGGACGCCGACGATGCCGAGCGACAGGGCGAGCGACAAGCCGATATAACCGTAGCGTGCGATCAGCAGCTCCAGGACATGTTCCACGGGGGCAGCCTACTTTCCGAGGTAGTGATATGAATGTACCCGATGAGCGCAAGGAAGACAAGCGAGCGCGACACGAATGTTATATGAAAATGTTGTTGTTTTATATTTCTTCCCATATCGGAATGGACTATACTAGGGACGAATTCATTTTATCGACAAAGGTGGCTATCCTCGTGACCCGAAAATTGCGTTGGGGCGTCGTCGGCACTGCCGGCATCGCCGTTCGTTCCGTCATCCCGGGCATTCAGGCTTCCGAAACCGGAGAATTGACAGCGATTGCAAGCCGAGACCTCGCCAAAGCCGAAGAGACGGCGGCCAAGCTCGGCATTCCGAAAGCCTACGGCAGCTATGAAGAAATCGTAGCCGATCCCGATATCGACGCGATCTACGTTCCGCTGCCGAACCATTTGCACATGGAATGGTCGATCCGCGCGATGGAAGCCGGCAAGCACGTGCTTTGCGAGAAGCCGATCGCGATGAACGCCGAAGAAGCGCGGCGCATGGCCGACGTCGCCGCGAAGCAAGGCGTCCATCTGGCGGAGGCGTTCATGTACCGCCATCACCCGCGCTACGAGGAGATCGCGAAGATCGTCGCGTCCGGCGAAATCGGCGAGCTCCGCGGCATCCACGGCACGTTCACGTTCAATAACGCCGGCGACGCCAAGAACGTCCGCTACCGCAGGGACTGGGGCGGCGGTTCCATCTACGACGTCGGCTGCTATCCCCTCAGCGCGGCGCGCCTCATTACCGGCGCCGAGCCCGAAACGGCCACGGTGCACGCGCTCATCTCCCCGGACCACGACAACGTCGACATGATGGCGTCCGGCATCCTGGAATTCCCGAACGGCGTCGCGCTGACGTTCGACTGCGGCATGTGGGCGGCGTTCCGCAACACGCTCGAAATTCTCGGCACGGACGGCCGGATCGAAGTGCCGTCGGCGTACATCGGCGACGCGACGTATTACGTCCACTCGAAGGACGGCAAGCGCGAAGTGAAGCAGCCGGAGCTGAACCAATACGCGCTGCAAGCCGACGCCTTCGCCCGCAACGTCTGGAACGAGCAGCCGGTCCGGTTCGCGCCGTCCGACGCGGTCGCCAACATGCGCGTCATCGACGCCTGCCTGGAATCCGCCTACGCCCGCAAGCGCGTCACCTTGTAAATCCAATCGCGAAGGGAGTCAACCGTTTATGAAACACATTCAGCTTCCCGGCTTAAAGCAAGGCGTATCCCAGCTCATCATGGGCTCCGATTATTTCTCGCCCGACGTGTACGAACTCGTCAGCGCCAACCTGGACGCGTTCGTTGCCATCGGCGGCAACACGATCGACACCGCGTACATCTATGCCGGCGGCAAGAGCGAGCAGGCGATCGGCATGTGGCTGGAGGAGCGGGGCAACCGCGAAGCCATCAACGTCTGGACGAAGGGCGGACATCCGCATCACGGCGTTCCGCAGGTCAACAAGCAGGCCATTCACGACGAATTGATGACGAGCCTCGAGCGGCTGCGCACGGACTACATCGACGTCTACGCGCTGCACCGCGACGACACGAACGTGCCGGTCGGCGAGATCGTGGAGATCTTGAACGGGCACGTCGAAGCGGGACGCATCCGCGCGTTCGGCGGCTCCAACTGGACGACGGCGCGGCTGCAGGAAGCGAACGAATACGCGGCGGCCCACGGCCTGCGCGGCTTCGACTTCAGCAGCCCGAACCTGAGCCTCGCGAAAGCGCAGGAGCCGTACTGGGCCGACTGCATCAGCGTGGACGGCGAGATCTTGGCGTGGCACGAAGAGACCGGCCTGCCGATCTTCTCCTGGTCCTCGCAGGCGCGCGGCTTCTTCACCGGCCGCTTCACGCCGGAGGACCGCTCCGACGCCGATCTCGTGCGCGTCTTCTATAACGACGACAATTGGGAGCGTTATCGCCGCGCCGAGGAGCTCGGCAAGCAGAAGGGCTTCTCCACGATTCAGATCGCGCTGGCATACGTGCTGAACCAGTCGTTCCCGACGGGCGCCATCATCGGCCCGCGCAACGAGGCGGAGATGAAATCATGCCTCGAAGCGACGACCATCCCGCTGACGCCGGAGGAAATCAAATGGCTCGATCTGAGAACGCGTTGATCGAATTGTGGCCGGAAGGCGCGCCGTTCGCCGCGGGCGGCGCCGACGAGGACCGGCCGGCCCTGACGCCGTATCCCGTCCCGGGCGCCAAGAGCGCCGTCATCGTCTGTCCCGGCGGCGGCTACGGCGTGCGCGCCGCGCATGAGGGCGAACCGATCGCGCGCTGGCTGAACGGCATCGGCATCGCCGCCTTCGTCCTGCGCTACCGGGTCGCGCCGTACAAGCACCCGAGTCCGCTGCTGGACGCGCAGCGGGCGATCCGCTACGTGCGCCTGCACGCGGCGGAATACGGCATCGATCCGCAGAAAATCGGCATCCTCGGCTTCTCCGCCGGCGGCCATCTCGCGGCGTCGGCGGCGACGCTGTACGAGGCCGGCCGGCCGGACGCGGACGATCCGATCGAGCGGCAGTCGAGCCGGCCGAACGCCGCGGTCCTGTGCTACCCGGTCATCTCGATGGGACCGGACGGCCACGCGGGCTCGCGCAACAATTTGCTCGGCCCCGAGCCCGAAGCGGCGCTGATCGAGCGGTTGAGCGCCGAGCTGCAGGTGACGCCGGATACGCCGCCGGCGTTCCTCTGGCACACGTCGGACGACGACGTCGTGCCGGTCGAGAACGCGCTGCTGTTCGCCTCCGCGCTGCGGCGGGCGGGCGTGCCGTTCGACCTGCACGTCTACGAGAAAGGCCCGCACGGCATGGGCCTCGCCGAAGGCGATCCGCACGTGTCCACCTGGACGGCGGTCTGCGGCGAATGGCTGAAGCGCATCGGCTTCTAGCGAAGCGGACGCCGCGCGCGCAAGCCGGATCGATCCTCTCCCGCCCGGCGGGGGAGGATTTTGCCGGTTCGGGTCCGAAAGCGGTTCCTTCCCGCGGGCGAACAGTGGTATTATAGATTCGCAATGCGTATTTACGTTTATCCATGCCAAAGGAGCGTCGAGCCACTATGAGCAGCAATCAAGCGTATCGAGACACCTATCAAGGCGAGCCGGCCGTATGGCTGAAGTTCGGCCGCTACGAAGCCGTCCTGCTTCCCGAGGTCGGCGGCAACCTGATCGCCTTCCGCGATACCGAGAACGGTTATGCGTTCCTGCACGAGCCGACGGCGGAGGAGATGCCGGCCTTCAAGGCGAGACCGTTCATTCACGGGATCCCGGTCCTGTTCCCGCCGAACCGGTTCGAGGACGGCAAATTCCCGTGGAACGGCCGCATGCTGGAATTCCCGGTCAACGAGCCGGCGACGGGCAACCACCTCCACGGCTTCGTGCACAGCGAGACGTTCGAGGTCGAGGATTTCGGCGCGACCGCGACCGAAAGCTACGTCGTCGCCGCGCTCAAGGTCGACGAGCGCAGCGAGGTGTACAAGTACCTGCCGTTCCGCTTCACGCTGCGCCTGCGCTACGCGATCGGCGCGAACGGGCTGGAGCAGCAGTTCACGGTCGTCAATGACGGCGATGAGACGATGCCGTGCCTGTTCGCGTTCCACACGTCCGTGAACGCGCCGTTCGTGCCGGGCAGCTCGGCGAAGGATTACCGGCTCAAGCTGACGATCGGCGAGCGCTGGCACATGAGCGAGCGGATGCTGCCGACGGGCGAATTCCAGCCGCTGTCGCCGAACGAGGAAGCGATGAAGGGCGAAGGGGTCTATCCGTTCTTCGAGTCGCTCGACAACCATTACACCGCCGTGCCGCAGAACGGCCGCAACCGGATGGAGCTGACGGATACGAAAGCGGGCCTCACGCTCGTGTACGACGCCGGCACGTCGTACAAGGAATGGATGATTTGGAACAACGGGGCGACGGAAGGCTTCTTCTGTCCGGAGCCGCAAGTGAGCCTCGTCAACGCGCCGAACACGGACAAGCCGGCCGACGAGATCGGCCTGTTCAGCCTCGCGCCGGGCGAGATCTGGCAGGAGCGCGCGCGGATCTACGTGAAATAGCGCGCGAAACGCGCGCAAAAAAGTCCGCAGCCGTGCGGCCGTCTTCCTTCGCGGAAGCGGCCGCGGGCTGCGGACTTTTTCGTATGCGCGTGCGTGTCGGCACCCGGCAGGCGGCCGTTCGAAGGCCCGATCGGCGCGCGGCTATTCGGTGACGGGCATCCGCATCCGTTTGGCGGCTTCCTCCAGAATCCGCTTGTCCCGCATCAGCATGAAGACGGTGGAGTAATCGCCCGTCGCCGTCAGCGAGGCCTCGACGGCCCGCACCGCCTGCGGCATCGACATCCACTTCAGCGACAGGCCGAGCTTCTTCTCGTGCTCGGTCAGCCGGGCCTCGTGCGCTTCCTTCGCCGTCGCGACGAAGCAGTAGGAGACCTGCAGGAAGCCGTTCTTCTTCTTGTGCTCCTCGATATAGCCGAGACGGCGGACGATCGCCGCGTCGTAGCCCGTCTCTTCGCGCACCTCGCGCAGGAACGCCTGCTCCGGCGTTTCCTTCTTCTCGATGCCGCCGCCGGGCAGCTTATAGATCGCCGATTTCGCGATATGCATCATGGCCACGTTCGCGTCGGCGTCCAGCAGCACGCCGCGGGAGGCGGAGCGGGAGACATGCGGGAGCAGGTCCGGCTCGCCGCCGCGCACGTCGCGGTCCGTTATCCGGTACAGCAGCCGCATGCGATCACCCCTTTCTTCGTCTAGGTAGGTCCGTTCAATGCTTGTCCGCCCGCGGCGGCGAGGAACGGCTTTTGCGTATCGCGGAGGGCGCCTTGCTGCGCACTTTTTTGAATACCCGGCCGAAATACGTCATGTTCGAGAACCCGACGAGGCCGGCGATTTCGGTTACGGGGTAGTCGGTGTCCAGCAGCAGCCGTTCCGCCTCCTGGACGCGCAGCACGTGCATATATTCGATCAGCGTTTTGCCGGTAACGCTTTTGAATATTTTGCAGAAGTGGTTGGGGCTCAGGTTCACCAGGCGCGCCGCTTCGCCGACGCTGATCGTCTCCTGGTAGCGCTCCCTCAGCGTCAGGAGCAGGCTCGTAAAATCGTACGGCTTCTGCGCGCGCGCCGGTGCCGGGGCCGCGTTCTGCTCGGCGTAGCGGAAATACAAGCCGAAGATGCGCAGCAGCTCGGCCTTCACGAGCAGCTCGTAGCCGGCCTGCTTGCCCGTGAATTCCACGAGCAGGCGCGAGAAGGCGGCGTTCATCTCTTCGATGAACGGGGCGTCGGTCCGCATCCAGCTGGGCCACTTGACCCGCCGGTTCAGGTACGGGACGAAGTAATGCGGTTCCGTAATGTCGAGCCCGCTGCCGCGCACGAGCGCTTCGTTGAACACGATGCAGATCAGCTCCGTTTCCGGCGCGAGCTTGACCGCGCTGTGCAGCTGCTTCGCGTTGACGAAGGCGAGCTCGCCCTGGCCGAGCTGCTCGAAGGCGCCGTCCACCTGAATGCGCGCCTGTCCGTCCCGGACGTAGATCCATTCGAGATGATCGTGCCAATGCGTCCGGATCTCCCCGGTCACGACGAAGACGTTGATGGGGAACGTGCGGTCGGGAATGAACGTGTTTTCTTTCAGCGGGCTGACGGTCATGGGCGCCTCCTTCTCGCGCTTGCGCACGATATTACGGCCTAAAGGATTCATTCCGCGGATGATACCGGTTTACTGCCAACGGATAAACGTAAGATTGTACGAATATAACACAAATTCGTGGCTAGTCTCAACGAAAATCTTTCAGTACGATTAGGTCAGTTTCCATAAAGCGCTGAAAGGTGATGACATCGTTCTCATGAAATCCATCCGCATCGGTACGCTGGTCGGCGGCGGCAACGCCGACAAGATCATCCCCCAATTGATTCCCCACGGCTTCGAGTCGTTCGCGCTCACGTTCTGGCAATCGACCCGCGGCGCGGATCTGTACGAGCTCGCGAAGCGCGTCCGCGAAGCCGTCGAAGGGCGCGACATCGTCATCTCGGCGATCGGCGTCTTCGGCAATCCGCTGACGGGCGCCGGCGACAACGCCGACACGCTGGCCAGCTGGGAGCGGCTCATCGACGCCGCGGAAGCGTTCGGCACGAACCTCGTGAACGGCTTCACCGGCCGCATGCCGGGGAGCATCGACCAATCGCTGCCGCGCTTCGCGGAGGTGTTCGGCGAGCTCGCCAAGCGGGCGGAAGCGCGCGGCGTGCGCCTCGCGTTCGAGAATTGCGACATGGGCGGCACGTGGGGAAGCGGCGAATGGAACATCGCGCATAACCCGACGGCCTGGGAGCTGATGTTCAACGCGGTGCCGAGCGACAGCATCGGCCTGCAGTGGGAGCCCTGCCACCAGATGGTCAGCCTCATCGATCCGATCCCGCAGCTGCGCAAGTGGGTGAGCACCGGGAAGATTTTCAACGTGCACGGGAAGGACGCGACGATCGCGTGGGACGTCATTCGCGAGCACGGCATTCACGGGCCGCGCGAGTTCGTCTGGCACCGGACGCCGGGCTTCGGCGATTCCGACTGGACGGACATCATCTCGATCCTGCGCCAGGGCGGCTATGCCGGCAGCATCGACATCGAAGGCTGGCACGATCCGGTCTACAAGGGCGAGCTCGAGATGACGGGCCAAGTGCATGCCTTGAACTACCTGAAGCGCTGCCGCGGCGGCGACTTCGTGCCGAATCCGGCGGAATAGGCCGGGGCGGAACCGGTTGCGTAATCGAAGAACATTTCGGCTCGAATAGCTTTCCTTTTCTTTACTTTACCCAAAAGGAGCATAAACCGATATGACGCATAAGATCGTCGTCGCCGGCTGCGGCGGCATGGCCAACACCTGGGTGGATTACGCCCTTCAGCGGGACAACGCCGAGATCGTCGGCTTGGTCGATATTTACGAGGAAAGCGCGAAAGCGATGGCCGCCAAGAAAGGGCTGAGCGTGCCGACGTTCGCGAACTTGAGCGACGCGCTCGCGGCGACGGGCGCCACGCTCGTCTTCGACGTCACGATTCCGGCGAGCCACAAGCAAATCGCGATAACGGCCATGCAAGCCGGCTGCAACGTGTTCGGCGAGAAGCCGATGGCGGAATCGTACGCGGACGCGCAGGAGATCGTCGCCGTCAGCCAAGCGACGGGCAAACGGTACTCCGTTATGCAGAACCGCCGCTACTTGAAGCAGATCCGCTCCTTCCGCGACATGGTCGCCTCCGGGGCGATCGGCACGCCGGGCTCGATTCACGCCGATTTCTTCCTCGGCGCGCATTTCGGCGGCTTCCGGGACGTCATGGACAATCCGCTCATCATCGACATGGCCATCCATACGTTCGACCAGGCGCGCTTCATTACGGGCACGGATCCCGTCTCCGTCTACTGCCACGAGTTCAACCCGCCGGGATCGTGGTACAAGGGCAACGCCTCCGCGATCTGCATCTACGAGATGAGCGACGGCTCGGTCTTCTCCTACCGCGGTTCGTGGTGCGCGGACGGCCTCAACACGTCGTGGGAATCCGATTGGCGCGTCACCGGCAGCAAAGGCGGCGCCCGCTGGGACGGCGCTTCGATGCCGTACGGCGAGGTCGTCAATCCGGAGAAGGCGGAAGGCTTCATCCGCGAACTGGCGCGCATCGAAGGCGGCGAGTCGTGGAACGGGCGCGAAGGCCACTGGGGCTGCCTCGACGAGATGTTCGCGGCGCTCGAGGAAGGGCGGCCGGCCGAGACCGACTGCCTCGACAACATCAAGAGCGTGGCCATGGTGTTCGGCGCGGTCGAGAGCGCGCGCACCGGTCAGAAGGTTAGGCTGTAACGTCGCCGCAAGAGCCCGTCCTGGGGGACGGGTTCTTTTTTTGTCCGCGGTTGGCTGCGAGATGGTCCGAGCGCTTCCGACCCTCATCCTCCGAACGTGTTCCTCCGATCTCCTCCGACCTCGCCCTTCGAACGCGTTCTTCCGACTCTCTTCAGAACCTCTTCAGAAAATCTTCAGCATTTCCGCGAGGGGGACTACAGATTTACCGGCTAAGATGAGGACAGTCCGGAAGCGCCGCGCGCGGTTCCGGGAAATTCGAAGCCAAAGGTGGAATCCTGTCCATGATTAACGCGACCCGAGCTTCCGCGTCCGGCGCGTCCCGGCGCCGTTTGAAGGCGTGGCTGCCCTTGCTGTGGATGCTGCTCCTTCCGTTCCTCAATCTCTTCTACGTGCTGCTCAATCGTCCCGGCGAGCAGGTGCACCGCCTCGCGACGGCGTTCGACCGGGCGCTGCCCGTCATTCCCGCGTTCTCGGTGCCGTACGTGCTCTGGTATCCGTTCGTCGCGCTGACGCTGGTCGGCCTCTTCCTGAAGGATCGCCGCGCGTATTACCGGACGCTGGGCGCGCTGTGCCTGGGTCTCGTCATCTGCTACCTGGTCTACGCGTGCTTCCAGACGACGGTCGACCGGCCGGCGGTCGCCGGAGACGGATTCTTCCAATCGCTCATGCGCGCCGTGTACGCGAACGACGCGCCGTTCAACTGCTTTCCGAGCATTCACGTCCTGACGAGCTATCTGATGCTTCGCGCGGCTTCGTCGTATCGTCCCGCGCTTCGCGTCGGCATCCGGATCATGGCCGTCCTGATCATGTGCTCCACCTTGTTCATGAAGCAGCACGTCATCGCGGACGTCGCCGCCGGCATCGCGACCGCCGAGCTGGTCTACTTCGCCTGCGGACGGATTCAGCGCCGCTCGCGCCGGGGAAACGCCCGCGAAGGCGCGGATACGCCGGACGCGGCGGCGCCGGGACGCAGATCCCGCAAGCGCCAAGCGGGCTGAATTGTTGTATACTACTTCCAACGCCGCAAAGAACGGGAGAGGAACCATGAACCAACGAACCGTATTGGTCGTCGACGACGATCCGGATATCCGCCAAATCGTGCGGATCTACTTGCGCAACGAAGGCTACCGCGTGCTCGAAGCGGAGAACGGCCGAGCGGCGCTGGACGCGCTGAAGGAGGAGGGGGACGCGATCCGGCTCGTCATCCTCGACGTGATGATGCCCGGCATGGACGGCATGGCCGTCTGCCTCGCCGTGCGCGAACGATCGGACGTGCCGATCATCATGCTGTCTGCCAAGAGCGAGGATCTGGACAAAATCACCGGCCTGACGACCGGCGCCGACGACTACGTGACGAAGCCGTTCAATCCGCTGGAGCTGCTGGCGAGAGTCAAAGCCCAGCTGAGGCGAATGGACGCGCTCGGCGCGAAGCGGCAGGAATCGTCCGTCATCGCGATCGGGGATCTCACGATCGAGCCGGACCGGCACCGGGTCACGGCGAACGGCGGCGAGGTCGCGCTCACGCCGCTGGAATTCGCGATTCTGAAGCTGCTCGCCGCCAACCGCGGCCAGGTGTTTAGCGCCGACCGGATCTACCGGACCGTCTGGAAGGAGCAGATCGGCTACTCCGACAACACCGTCATGGTGCATATCCGGAACCTCCGGGAGAAGCTGGAGGCCAATCCGCGCGAGCCGGTCTACATCAAGACGGTGTGGGGAGTGGGGTATAAAATTGAATAGGAAGCCGTGGTTCACCATCCGCACGCAGCTGATCGCCACGATCCTCTTCAGCCTCTTCGCCAGCATTCTGGTGATCGGCGCGTTCAATATGATTACCCGTTCGGCGTTCAAGATTTCCTTCACCAGCTACGAAACCGCCAAGAACCGGGTCGAGGACCGCTTGACGTATTTGACCGACGAGCTGCCCGGACGCGTCAACCGCTATTCCCTGCAGGCCGCGGTGGACGAAGCGAGCGACGGGGGCAAGGTGGACGTCTACATCGCGGACGAATCCGGCAAGGTGCTGTTCCGCTCCGCGGGCGCGGAGCGGAAGCAGCTGAATATCATCGATTACTTCTCGTCCGCTTCCGACGATACCGCGGACTATGAAGGCAAGCCGTACGCGCGGATCGCGGCGGGCGAATGGGAGGGCAACCCGGTGTACCTCGTCGCCGAAGGCCGCCTGAAGGGCGAGATCGGCTACATGATCCGGGACCAGCCGGCCAAGAACGTCATGCTGTTCCTGCTCGTGTTCATCGTCTGCTTCTACTGGTTCGCCTCCCGCAAGACGAAGAAGATCCAGCTCATCGACCGCCAGCTGGCCGAGATCGCCGAGGGCAACCTGGACGTCCGCCTGAACACGAGCGGCCGGGACGAGCTCGGCGTCGTCTCCAAGAACATCAACGCGATGGCGGAGAATTTGAAGCGCCAGCTGGCGAAGGAGCGCAAGCTCGAGCGGTCCAAGATGGCGCTCATCACGGGCGTATCCCACGACCTGCGCACGCCGCTCACGAGCGTCGTCGGCTACCTCGATCTGCTGCGCAAGCGCGCGTACGAGGACGAGGAGGAGCGCGACCGGTTCGTCGACAACGCGTACAGCAAGACGCTGCGGCTGAAGAAGCTGATCGACGACCTGTTCGACTACACGCGGCTCACCTCCGGCAATCCGCAGCTGCGGCTGCAGCCGCTCGACCTGGCGGAGCTGCTCCGCCAGCTGATCGCGGAATACGAGCCGATCGCGCAGGAGCGCGGCCTCGCCGTCAAGCCGGAGTTCGCCGCGGACGCCCTGCCGGCACGCGCGGACAGCGAGAAGCTCGTCCGGGCGGTCGATAATTTGCTGATGAACGCGATGAAATTCTCCGACGTTCCGGGGGACATCGTCGTCCGGGCGGGAGCGGGCAGCGAAGGCACGCTGTACGTCGAGATCGAGAATCGCGGCCGGCCGGTGTCGCCGGAGCAGGAGGAGCAGCTGTTCGACCGGTTCTACAAGGCCGACGCCGCCCGGGCGCAGGCAAGCGACGGATCGGGCCTCGGGCTGTCGATCGCGAAGGAGATCGTCGAGCGTCACGGGGGCACGTTGAACCTGACGCACCGGGACGGGCTGTACGCGTTCCGGATCGAGCTGCCGGCCGAGCCGGCGAACGGCGGCGAACCGCGGCAGACGCCGGTCTAAAGCACGCCGCGCCGATAAGAACGCAACGCCCTTTCACGTTTGGAAGGGCGTTTTTCGCATGCCGGCGGAACCGAACAAACAAAAGGAAAAACGCAGCAATGTTCCGCCCGGACGGAAGCTTTTATACTGAACGCAGGGAGGTGGGGTTCACGCACAAATAAAGGTGGACTTCGGCGCGGGCACGACGTTCAACAAGGCCGTCCTGACGGAGTACGACAGCCGGACGACGGGCTACCGGATCGAATATTGGAACGGCTCGGCGTGGCAGACGGCGTATACGGGCACGAACATCGGCGCCTCGTACGTACCGAAGACGATTACGTTCCCTTCGGTGACGGGCAGCAAGGCGCGGATCTATTTCACGTCCGGCACGAGCTACGCGCCGATTATCTACGAGTTCGGGATATACAACCAGTAGCAAGCGGAGAGCAAGTCCGAATCGTTATTCGGAACAAGCAAAAGCCCCCTTGGCGAGCGAGCCAAAGGGGCTTTTGTCATGGCGAGCCGGCGCCGCGAAAACGGCGGTTCCGCTCAGGTCGGATAATGAATCAGCGTGTAATAGACGATTTTCGCCTCGGTCGCGTTCTCGTACGAATGGGGCTGATCGGCGTTGAAGTGCAGCGCGTCGCCCGCCTGCAGCTCGTAGACATCGTCCTGGACGGTCAGCCGCAGCGTTCCCCGCACCATCAGAATATATTCCTCGACGCCTTCGTAGTGGGCTTCCGAAGCGTGCATGCAGCCCGGCTCCAGCTCGACGGTGTAGATCTCGAATTTCTTGCCCTGCTCGAACGGGATGAGCGGATAGGAGCGGTAATTGCCGTCTTCCTCGGAGAACGGCTCGAGCTCCGCGAACCGGATGTAGTTGACGCTCGCTTTCGTCTCCTCGATGAGGGACGTGAAGGAGATGTGCAGCCCGTTGACGATTTTCCAGATGATCGAGATCGTCGGGTTGGAGTCGCCGCGCTCGATCTGGCCGAGCATCGCCTTGCTGACGCCGGTCAGATCGGCGACCTGGTCGAGGCTGAGCCCTCTCGCTTTGCGGATCGCTTGAAGGTTTTTGCCGATTTTCTTATGGATTTGTTCCTGCTCCATGGGGCCTCCTTACGATGGTTGCTGTTCCTCATTATAACGAAAATCGCGGCGGCGGACAGCTCGTTAGAAAAAAATGGTGTACATCATCGCATACGTCTGTATAATATAGCATATACAAGATAGCGCACAATTGGATTATATCTTACACGCGGGTGGGATGAAGCTTGGCGGCGACGATGATGGGATTGGTGAAGGAGGCGCGGGCGGCGGGCGCGGTTCTGCGGGAGGTGCCCGTTCCGGTCTGCGGTCCGGACGAGGTGCTGGTTCGCGTGAAAGCGTCTTCGATCTGCGGGACGGACGTGCATATCTACAAGTGGGACGCCTGGGCGGAAAGCGCCGTCGTGACGCCGAACGTGTTCGGGCATGAATTCGCCGGGATCGTGGAGCAGGTCGGCCGCGACGTGAAGGACGTCCGCGTCGGCGATCGCGTGTCGGCGGAGGGACATATCGTCTGCGGACGCTGCAAGGCGTGCCGGACCGGCAACGCGCACGTCTGCCCGAACACGGTCAGCTTCGGCATCTCGGCTCCCGGCTGCTTCGCGGATTACGCGCTTGTGAAGGCGACCAACGTCATCCCGAATCCCCCGGATATGCCGTTCGAGCTCGCCTGCCTGCAGGATCCGCTCGGCAACGCGGTGCAAACGGTGCTGTCCGGCGATATCGTCGGCAAGTCCGTCGCGATCGTCGGCATGGGGCCGATCGGATTGATGGCCGTCGCCGTCGCGAAAGCGTGCGGC
The DNA here is from genome assembly GCF_900113915.1 of Paenibacillus sp. UNC496MF. Classification (NCBI taxonomy): domain Bacteria; kingdom Bacillati; phylum Bacillota; class Bacilli; order Caryophanales; family Paenibacillaceae; genus Paenibacillus; species Paenibacillus sp. UNC496MF. Next base: position 316,285 of record NZ_FORE01000009.1, on the reverse strand, counting down.
GCCGGCGCCGTCATCGCGATCGACGTCAATCCGTACCGGCTGGAGCTGGCGAAGCGGATGGGCGCGGAAATCGTCGTCAACAACCGGGATACGTCGATGGTCGAAGCGATCATGGCGCATACCGGCGGCGAGGGAGCCGAGGTCGTGCTCGAAATGTCCGGCCATCCCGACGCGATCCGGGCGGGCTTCGAAGCCGCCGCGCCGGCGGCGCGGGTGTCGCTGCTGGGCATTCCGTCGCGCGAGGTGTCGCTCGATTTGTCCCGCCATATCATCTTCAAAGGGCTGCGCGTCGAAGGCATTACCGGGCGCCGCATGTACCAAACGTGGTACCAGCTGAAAGGGCTGCTCGAGCGGAAGCGCATCGACTTAAGCCCGCTCATCACCCACCGCTTCGCCTTGCGGGATTACGAGGAAGCGTTCGGGCTGATGATGTCGGGGCAATGCGGCAAAATCGTATTTACGCAGGATGCGGCTGCATCCGAGCTGACCGATAAGGAGCGTGCCGACCGTGGCGAAGTGGGAAACGGCGTTAGGTGAAGAATTGCGGCAGTTGAAGCGGGAAGGGCGCTATCGTCCGCTGAACGTATGGACCGGGGGAGCGGGCACGCGGATGGAGCTGAACGGCCGTTCGCTGCTTCAGATGTCCTCGAACAATTATCTCGGCCTGACGGATCATCCGGCGCTGATTCGGGCGGCCGTCGAAGCGACGGAGCGGTACGGCGCCGGCAGCGGCTCGGTGCGGACGATTACCGGCACGCTCGACATCCACGACCGGCTGGAGCGCGAGCTGGCGCGGTTCAAAGGGACGGAGGCAGCGCTCGTCTTTCAGTCCGGCTTCACGACGAACCAAGGCGTCCTGTCCTCCATCCTGGGGCCGGACGACGTCGTGATCAGCGACGAGCTGAACCATGCCAGCATCATCGACGGCATCCGGCTGACGAAGGCGCATCGCAAGATTTACGCCCATAAGGACATGGCGCAGCTGGAAGCGGCGCTCAAGGAGAGCGCGGGCTGCGCCAAACGAGTCGTCGTGACGGACGGCGTGTTCAGCATGGACGGGGACATCGCGCCGCTGCCGGCCATCGTGGAGCTGGCGGAACGGTACGACGCGTTCGTGTATGTCGACGACGCCCACGCGAGCGGGGTGCTGGGCAAGCACGGCAAAGGCACGACGGACCACTTCGGCCTGCACGGCCGCGTCCACATTCAAGTGGGCACGTTGTCCAAGGCGGTGGGCGTCGTCGGCGGCTACGTGGCGTGCGACCGGCTGCTCAAGGACTACTTGATCCATAAGGCGCGTCCGTTGCTGTTCAGCACGTCGCAGACGCCGGCCGTCGCGGCTTCGTGCCTGGCGGCGATCGAGGTGCTCGGGCAGAGCGGGGAACTGATCGCGAAGCTGTGGGAGAACGCGGCGTATTTCCGCTCGCGGGTGCAGGCGCTCGGCTTCGATACCGGCGCGAGCGAGACGCCGATCGTGCCGGTCATCGTGGGCAGCCCGGCCGAGACCATGCGCTTCTCCGATCTGCTGCTGGCGGAAGGCGTGTTCGCGCAGGGCATCGTCTATCCGACCGTCGCGGCGGACAAGGGCCGCGTCCGGTTCATCGTGACCGCCCGGCATACGCAAGAGGAGCTGGACTATGCGGTCGAAGCGCTGCGCAAGTGCCGGGACGCCGTCTAGCTTGAACGCCGTCCGATCCTGCACGCACAAGGGCTGCGGCGGCAAACGAAAAGGCCGGATTCCCTCGAGGGGAATCCGGCCTTCGGTCTGTCCGTTAATTGACGTTCGGCACGTCCACGATCGGATCGACGTCCGCTTCGTAGTCGACGCCTTCGGTTTCGAAGCCGAACAACTGGAAGAATTCTTTGCGGTAGCCTTCCAGATCCGTCAATCGCGCGATGCTGTCGGTGGTGACTTCCTCCCACAGCCGCGCGACCTCGTCCTGCACGTCCGGACGCATCTCCCAATCGTCGATGCGGATGCGGCCCTCCTCGTCGACCGGCACGTCGCCGCCGGCGTAGAGGCGTTCCGCGAACAGGCGGTACGTCTGCTCGATGCAGCCCTCGTGGATGCCTTTCTCCTTCATCACCTTATAGAGCGCGGAGATGTAAAGCGGCACGACGGGAATCGCGGAGCTGGACTGCGTGACCAGCGCCTTGCTGACCGTGACGAACGCGCGCCCGCCGGTTTCGCCGAGCTGCCCGTTCAAGTGCTTCGCCGTCGCCTCGAGGTGGTCCTTCGCCTGGCCGATCGTGCCTTCGCGGTAGATCGGCTGCGTGATGCGCGAGCCGATGTACGAGTAGGAGATCGTCGTCGCGTTATCGGCGAGGACGCCGCCGGCGCGGAGCGCGTCGATCCACAGCTGCCAGTCGTCGCCGCCCATGACGGCGACCGTCTCTTTCACGTCCTGCTCGGTGCCCGGCTCGAGGGTGACCATGCTGACTTCGCCGGTGTGGAAGTTGACCGTCTTGTTCGTGTACGCGCCGCCGAGCGGCTTCAGGACGGAGTTGTACGTCTCGCCCGTCTCGGGATCCGTCCGGCGCGCCGACGCGACGCTGTAGACGACGAGATCGACTTGGCCGAGCTCCCGCCGGATCACTTCGACGGCCTTCGCTTTCGTCTCGGCCGAGAAGGCGTCGCCCGTCACGCTGAACGATTTCAGGCCGGCCGCCTGGGCGGCGCGCTCGAACGCGGCGGAGTTGTACCAGCCCGCGGACGCGGTGCGGCCCGGTTTGCCTTCGCTCGGCCGGTACACGCCGACCGTGTTCGCGTTCGCGCCGAACGCGGCCGCGATGCGGGCCGCGAGACCGTAGCCGGCGGACGCGCCGATGACGAGCACGTTGCGCGGGCCTTGGACGGCCGGGCGCGCCTGTATGTAGTCGATTTGCTTCTGCACCTGCGCGGCGCAGCCGATCGGATGCGCGGTCGTGCAGATGAAGCCGCGCGTTCTTGGTTTAATGATCATGGCGATTCGTTCCATTCCTCTCATTGGGGGAATCGGGGACTAGCCCCATTCGTTTCAATGTTACGATAGTACCCCGAATGAACGCAAACCGCAACCTGAACGCGCAAAAAGCCCGCGAAATCGCGGGCTTGCGAACGTGGCGGCGCCGGCGCGGTCTCGGCCGGCGCGGGCAGCTTGCCGAATGGTCAAGCGTCAAGGATCACGGGCGATCCAGGTGAAAGATCTCGCCGAGCTTGGCGTAACCCGTGCCGGCCAGCCGGCTGACGGGCCGCAGCGCGGCAGGGTCGATATGGCCGGCGTCGTACACGCCGTCGCGGAAGTGGTAGCGGACGATCCGGCCGATCAAGAGATCGCTGGCCGGCGATTCCTCCGTACCGCCGAGCGGCACGATGCGCTCGAGCACGCATTCCAGCCGCACCGCGGCTTCCGCGATGCCCGGCACGCGGACCGCCTCGCTCGGCACCGCCGTCAAGCCGGCGGCGTCGAGCTCGCTCTCTTCGGGACCGAGCGCGGCGGCGGTCCGGTTCATCGCCCCGACGTTCCGCTCGTCGGGGATGTGCACGACGAACTCGCCGAGCGCCGCCGCGTTGCGGGACGTGTCCTTCATCGCGCCGTCGCGGCGGCCGACGGAGATCGAGACGAGCGGCGGGTTCGCCGTCACGATGTTGAAGTAGCTGAACGGCGCCGCGTTGACGGTGCCGGAAGGGGTCAGCGTCGTCACCCAGGCGATCGGCCGGGGGATGATGCTCCCGATCATCAGCTTGTAATTGTCCCGTTCGCTCAGGGCGTCCGGATCGATGGTCACCATAAGTCGCGGCCTCCCTCCGGGGTTAGGATGGAAAAGCCGCTGCGAACCACGCGGCGGCTTGCCGCGCTTCGGTTCCCGACAGCCGGTGCCCGTTGTTCTCCCAATGCACCGTCACGTCGGCGCCCGCGCCCCGCAGCAGCCCCGTCAGCTCCTCCGTCTCGGAGGCGGAGCAGATCGGGTCGTTCGTGCCGGCGCCGATGAAGACCGGCACGCCGGTCAGATCCGGCAGCGCCATGCCGCGCAGCGGTACCATCGGGTGATGGAGCACCGCGCCCCGCAAGGCGTCGGCGTAATGGAAGAGCAGGCTGCCCGCGATATTGGCGCCGTTGGAGTAGCCGACCGCGACGATCGACTCGCGGCGGAAGCCGTATTTCGCGGCCGCCTCGTCCAGGAAGTCTGCGAGCTCCTTCGTGCGGAAGCGCAGGTCTTCCTCGTCGAACACGCCTTCGGCGAGCCGGCGGAAGAAGCGGGGCATCCCGTTCTCCGAGACGTTCCCCCGCACGCTCAGCACGGACGAGGAGGGGGAGAGCTGCTCCGCGAGCGGGAGCAGGTCGTGCTCCGTGCCGCCCGTCCCGTGCAGCAGCAGCAGCACGGGCGCGTTCGGATCGGTTCCGGGTCGATAGAGATGTCTCATCGTTCGTTCGCCTCCAATTCGCGGACTTGGATCGGGAACAGGTTCTGCTCGATGAGGCCGCGTTTCGGCTCGTACCACGAAGGGAGCATCAGTTTCTCGCCGAGCGTGTCGTACGGCTCGTCGCGCTGGAAGCCGGGCGCGTCGGTCGCGATTTCGAACAGGATGCCGCCGGCTTCGCGGTAGTAGATCGCGTTGAAGTATTGGCGGTCGATGATGTCCGTCGCGTGGAAGCCGTTCGCGATGACGTGGTCGCGCCACTTCGCATGGTCTTCGTAGCTTGCCGCGCGCCAAGCGATATGATGCACGGTGCCTGCGCCTGGATCGCCCCAAGGCATCGGATCGGCGTTAATGTCGATGACGTTGCCGATATCGCCGCCCGCCCGGTAGCGGACGAGGCCGTTTTCTTCCGCGACCTTCGTCAAGCCCATCACGTTTTCGAGCGTATCCCGCGTACGGTCCGGACGGACGCTGTACAGAATCGCGCCGCCGAAGCCTTTGATCGCTTTATCGAGCGGGATGCCGCCGAACGTCCATTTGCTCGGCGCGCCTTCTTCGCGTTCGACGAGCTCCAGCTGCAAGCCGTCGCCGTCTTTGAACTGCAGGTACGTTTCCCCGAAGCGCGACGTCCGCTCGAAGGCGATGCCGAACCGGGTCAGGCGCTCCGCCCAGAACGGCAGCGCTCCCGCCGGTACGGCGAAGGTCGTATAGCCGACCTGGCCGCCCCCGACTTTACCGAGGCGCGCGCCTTCCGAAGGGAAGAACGTCATGATCGTGCCCGGTCCGCCGATCTCATTGCCGAAATACAGATGGTAGACGTCCGGCGCATCGAAGTTGATCGTTTTTTTCACGAGACGCAGGCCGAGAAGGCCGGCGTAAAAATCGACGTTGTCCTGCGGATGGCGAACGAAAGACGTAATGTGGTGAATACCGGCTGTTTGATAAGTCATGTGAAATCCCTCCTGGATTGGTGTATCCCGGTCGTTGCCGGGGAAATTTTACCGCGTGAACGTCAACTATGGCAACCGTGCGGTCAGGCGCCCGCTTAACCGATCGAATACGAGCCGGCGCCGGCAAGGGCGACGCCGATGACGACGACAAGGACGACGAGCGGATATTCATAGCCGTTGGCGGTGGACCAGATGCCGTTCTTGCCGTGCACCTTCGCGATGGCGCCGAGCATGGTGAGCGCGATCAATACCGCGCCGACGGTCGTCAGCAGGCCGGCGCCGAACAGCAGGCCCCCGACCAGCTCCATCAGGCCGGACACGACCGCCATGGCGACGCCCGGCTTGATGCCGACGGATTCCATCCAGCCGCCCGTGCCCTTCGGCCCGTAGCCGCCGAACCAGCCGAACAGCTTCTGCGCCCCGTGTCCGACGAACAGCAGCCCGATTACGATGCGAATCAACAACAATCCCAAATCCATCATGAGTATCATTCTCCTTTAATTATGGTTTTAATTTAATAATCTTTAATTTAAGATATTGGAGCTAAAAAAAGACGACGGGACGATAAGGGTATAAGGCTTAAGGAAGCAAGCAAGTCGAGCATGACGCGCTCTCCATGCGTCGCGCGATCGGGCCGTGTTCTACATGACACCGCACCTCCAGTTGGCATTCGATGACGAAATCTTGAAATCGATAATCTTAAATTTAAGATAATCATAACCGGCGTTTGGCCGTTTGTCAACACCATCTGCAAAAGTTGTTCCGGAGCATGTTCCCGAGCATGCAAAAACGGCCGCCCCTCGGTTACGAGAGGCGGCCGGTCCGTATGCGCGTCCGGCTCGATCCGTTCGCCGCGGCGCTTATTTCTTCTCCACGACCGGCATCATCATGCCGTTATCCATGCCCATCATGCTCACGCTGCCGTCCGAATCCGCGCCTTCGTACAAGTACACTTGCGTCCCGAACGCGGGCTCCGCGTACGGCAGATGCGTTTTGCCGCGGGCCAGGATCTGGCGGTAATTGCCGGAATCGCCTTCGTAGCCGTCATGATCCCACGGCACCCAGGAGCGGGCGCTGCAGTAGTGGCAGACGTACGAGCGGCGGAACCGGTCCGCGGTCTTGTTCGGAAACGACCGGTGGAACAAGTGGGAGTGGAAAAACAGCACGTCGCCCGGCTGCAGCGGCACGGGGATCGGCGGCGGATACTTGGCGACCATGCGGGACAGCGTGTTCACCTCGTCGTCGAGGTGGCTGACGTTGCTGACGCCGTTCAAGTCGGCGAAGGCGTCGAGCGCGTGCACGTTGCCGCCGCCGATCTCGGCCGGCGGATAGACCGGCTCGTGGTTGGAGCCCGGCACGACCCAGAGGCAGCCGTTCTCTTCGTCGGCCTGTTCGAGCGCGATCCAGGCGCCGATCAGCGTATCCGGATGCGTCTTGATGTAGCAAGAGTCTTGATGCCAGCCTTGACCGCCGCGGCCCGGCGGGTTCAGGAACATCATCGACTGCACGGCGTAGACGTCGGGGCCGATGAGCGCTTCCGTGACGTCGAGGATGCGGGGATGCAGCATGCCGCGCTCCGCGGCGGGCTCGACGCGGGACAGCATATGGATGCGGGTGGCCGCTTTGAATTCTTCCTTTAACGGATCCCGTTCGCTCGGCTTGTACGACTGATCGGGCTTCTCCGTTTTCAGCCGCGTTTGCTCCGCGAGCCCGTACAGTTCGGCGATGTCTTCGTTTGACAGCAGGCCCTTGACGATCAGATAGCCGTTGCGCTGGTAATGCACGTAATCCTCGACGCTGACGAGATAGCGTTCTTCCCTTGCCCGGGACTTGGGCGTATAGTAGGTAGCCATGCGATTCGAGCCTCCATTGACGTGTCGTTATACTCTTATTTTCGCGGATTCGCGACAGCGGTTTCAATGGATGGAAGACGACATTCGATGTCTTTATTTGATCTCGGGGTTGACGAGGATATGCCGGTTGGCGAAGGTTCGTCCCGGGTCCACGGCGATGGCGGCGTAGCGGAAGACGGGCTCTTTGCACCGATCCATGTATTCCGTGGCGGTGATGCCGCGGATGCGTTTGTATATTTTTGAGAAATGATGCTCGTCCCCGAAACCGCACTGGAAGGCGATATGCTTCACCGTGCTCCCGCCCATCATCATGAGCTCCTCGGCCAAATTGATGCGCCGCTCGAGCAGCATCCGCTTCGGCGATATCCCGACGGCGGCGACGAACATCCGCGTGAAATGCTCGTGCGACCAGCCGGACTGCCGGGCGATCTGTTCGATCGTGATCGGTTCGGTCAGATGTTCCTCGATGTAGGCGATGCCCCGCGAAATCTGCACGGGGTAGCTCGCGGACGCGAATTCGGGCGTGTTCGCGGCATACGCGGCGAGCTCTTCCATCGCGGCGGCCACGAGCGCGGAGAGGCGCCGCTTCCAATGATGCGCCTGATAGCCGGCGGCGACGATGATCTGCTGCATGATGCCGGCGACGAGGCTGCCGTACCGGGCGGGCACGACGTGGAAGCCGGTCTGAAGCATGCCGGCGAACCGCTCGTCGCGGCCGCGCAGCGCGCCGTAGTCGAAGTGGACGAACAGGTGGCGGGTCGTCCGCTCGCGGTCGAACAGGTAGCGGTGGCTTTCGCCGGGCCGCGTGAAGACGAAGCACGGATAGCCGAGTTCGTGCGGCACGCCTTCCCATTCGTAGACGGTGCCCGTCGCCTCGGGAAAGTAGACGAGTTCGTAGTCGTGGATGCTGCGCGGGCCGAGCGTGGTGCCTTTGCCGACGATGATGTCCCCGACGACGTGCACGTGCGGCCAGCTGTCCCGTTCCTCGTTCATGGCGGCTTCCTCCTTTTCGCGTCCGGCCGCCGGCGGACGTCTTTGCCGCGGCTGCCTGTACCCATTATAGCCCGGGGGTTGAAGGCGCTTCAATTTTGTCTTGTCAATGCGGCGGGGGCGAGCTATAGTTAGAGCAGCAGGTTTATTATATTAAAGTTGGTTTAGCATATGAAACCAATGAAAGCGAGGTTGGCGGCATGCCGGAGGAACGCAAGTATTGGGTTCCGGCGCTGGAGAAAGCCGATAAAGTGCTTGCGATGCTTGCGGCAGAGCCGTCCCGGCACAAGCTGATCGATTTGTCCAAACGGCTGGAAATCAACAAGAGCTCGATGTTTTCGCTGCTGACGACGTTGGAAGCGCTGCAGTGGGTGAAGCGGGGCGAGGGCGACACGTATGCGCTCGGCAGCGCGTTCGCCGCTTACGGCTCCGCGTACGCGAAGAATTACGACCTGAACCGGTCCTTCCAGGCGGAAGCGGCAGCCGCGCGGGACCGCCTGCGGGAGACGATCCAGCTGGCCAGGCTGGAGGGCAATCAGGTGCTGTACTTGGGCAAAGCCGAAGCGGTCTCGCCGGTCCGGCTGCAGTCCGAGCCGGGCATGCTGCTGCCCGCGCACGCGACGGCGCTCGGCAAGGCGATGCTCGCGCAGCTCGGCGAGGACCAGCTGCTGCGGCTCTTCCCGGAGCCGGCGCTGCCTGCGCTGACGCCGCATACGTTCACGGACCGCGAGGCGCTGTTCCTGCAGCTCCGCGAGATCCGGGCGCAGGGCTGCGCGTTCGACGACCAGGAGTCCGTCATGGGCTTCCGGTGCGTCGCCGCGGTCATTCCGGGCGGAGCAGGCCAGGCGCCGGCAGCGGTCAGCTGTTCCATGCTGCTGCATCAATGGGAAACGAAAGGCGAAGACGCGCGGGCGGAGATCACGGCGCTGGCCCGCCGATTGTCCGAAGCGCGTTCATAACGAGGAGGAGTACACGATGCGGTTGAAAGACAAAGTCATTCTCATCACGGGCTCGGGGTCCGGCATCGGCAAGAGCACCGCGCTGCTGTTCGCGAGCGAAGGGGCGAAGGTGGTCGTCAACGACCTGTCCGAGCCGAACGGCACCCGGACGGTGCAGGAGATCGAAGCGGCGGGCGGCGAAGCGATCTTCATCCGCGCGGACGTCACGAATCCGGCGGACGTGTCCGCGATGGTCGACGCGATCATCGCCGAATACGGCGTCATCGACGTCCTGTTCAACAACGCCGGCATCAGCGGCGTCGGCGTCCTGCACGAGATCGAGCCGGACGCGTGGGACCGGGTCATGAACGTCAACATCCGGGGCGTCTTCCTGCCGAGCAAGTACGTCCTTCCGCACATGATGGAACGCCGCAAGGGCTCCATCATCAACATGTCGTCGTGCATCGCGGAGGTAGGTCTGGCCCGCCGCGCGTCGTACGCCGCGACGAAGGGCGCCGTGCTGGCGCTGACGAAGTCGATGCAGGTCGATTACGCGCCGTACCGCATCCGCGTCAACGCGCTGCTGCCGGGCACGATCATGACGCCGTTCGTGGAGAACTACCTGAAGACGTCGTACGACAATCCGGAAGAAGCGATCGCCGGCCTCAAGAAGCGTCAGCTGAGCGAAGAGCTCGGCCTGCCGGAGGACGTGGCGAAAGCCGCGCTGTTCCTCGCGTCCGACGAATCCACGTTCGTCATGGGCGCTCCGCTGTACGTGGACGGCGGCGTCGTCTCCGGCAAGAACGCCTAGCAAGTTTAGCCGGAATCCGGCTGCCTGTATGCAACCAAGAACCGCCATCCTAAGACTTACAATTATCCGGGAGGGATTATCGACATGAAATTGATCAGCATTTCGAAGCAGGGGCGCAGCACGCTGGGCGTCGTCACGGACCGCGGCGTCATCGACGTCGAGCTAGCGCTGGCGGCCGAAGGCTCGCGGGCGGGCGCGGTTCTTCCGACCGACGTCATGGCGGTCATTAACGGCGGCGACAGCGCGCTCTCCACGCTTCGCGGCTTCATCGAATCGCTGCCCGCGACGGGCGGAGACGCCTACATCCGCAGCGAAGAGGAGATCGACTGGGCGCCGTGCGTGACGGCGCCGAACAAGATCATCTGCGTCGGCCTCAACTACCGCAAGCACGCGGAAGAGACGAACGCGCCGATTCCGCAGTTCCCGATCCTGTTCAACAAATTCAACAACACGCTTACGGGCCATCTGAAAGACATCGCCGTGCCGAAAGTGACGTCCAAGCTCGATTACGAAGCCGAGCTCGTCATCGTTATCGGCAAGGCCGCCAAATACGTCTCGAAGGAAGACGCGCTCGGCCACGTCTTCGGCTACTGCGCGGTCAACGACCTGTCGGCCCGCGACCTGCAGCTGCGCACGCATCAATGGCTGCTCGGCAAGTCGTGCGACGGCTTCAGCCCGCTCGGACCTTACCTCGTGACGGCGGACGAAGTCGGCGATCCGAACGACCTGGCGATCAAAGCCGTCGTGAACGGCGACGTGCGCCAAAATTCGAATACGTCCGACATGATCTTCCGCTGCGACGAGATCGTCAGCTTCATCTCGCAGCACATGACGCTCGTGCCGGGGGACATCATTCTGACCGGCACGCCGGAAGGCGTCGTGCTCGGGCTGCCCGAAGCGGAGCAGGTATACCTGAAGCCGGGCGACGAAGTGACGATCGAGATCGAGAAGCTGGGCAAGCTGACGAACCGCTTCGTGGCCGAAACGGTCTGACGCGGCATCCGTTCGATGCGCCCGCCCGCCGCTGCCGACGCATGCCGGCGGCGGGCTTTTTTTCTACATTCCGACTACGCTCTGGGAATCGTTTTGAGTCCGATCATTAATTTGAAGAACGAGGTGCCGATTATGAGCCGAATCATCGATGCGCACCAGCATTATTGGGCGCTGGACCGGGGCGACTACGGATGGCTGACGCCGGAGGCGGGACCGGTGCTGTACCGCGATTACGGGCCGGCCGATCTGGAGCCGGAGCTGGCGCGCGCGGGCGTGAGCCGGACGATTCTCGTGCAAGCGGCGCGGACGCATGCGGAGACCGCGTACATGCTGGAGCTCGCCGAACGGACGACGTCGATCGCGGGCGTCGTGGGCTGGCTGGATTTCCGCGATTCGAACTGGCGCGACGTGCTGAGCATCTTCCGGGCCCATCCGAAGTTCGTCGGCATCCGCGTCATGCTGCAGGAGATGAAGGACGCCTCCGAGGCGCTCGAGCCGCACAGCCTGCAGGCGCTGCGGTTTTTGGCCGAGATCGGGCTGCCCGTCGACCTGCTCTTGCTGGAGCATCAGCTGCCGGAGACGATCGAGCTGTTGAAGCGGGTGCCGGACCTGCATGCCGTCATCGACCATATCGCGAAGCCGCGGATCGGCGAGGGAGTCCTCGAGCCGTGGGCGAGCCGGATACGGGCGATCGCCGAAGCGCATCCCGGCGTGTACTGCAAACTGTCTGGCATGCTGACGGAAGCGGACCATGAGGCTTGGCGGCGGGAGCAGTTCACCGCGTACGTGCGGCATGTCGTCGCGAGCTTCGGCACGGAGCGCGTCCTGTTCGGCAGCGATTGGCCGGTGTGCCTGCTGGCCGGCAGCTACGCGGACGCGAGAAGCGTGCTGGCGTCGGCGCTGCCGGAAGGGCTGACGGACGCCCAGCTCGCGGCCGTATACGGCGGCAATGCGGCGGCGTTCTACAAGTTGAAGGACTGACCGCTCGTCTCGCTCCGGTTCCCGTTCGCATGCCGACTGGACCATCGGCAATCCATGAGGGCCGAATTGTCGAATGAACGAACGATCGGCAGCAATCGAGGCTTCCGCCCGCGGCGGAGGCCTTTTTTTGCGCGCCGCATCATCGGCGGAGGGTCGCGCTCCCTTTTGACGGTTACGTCTCCAGACCGATGACAGCGCTCATTCCATTCCGTATAGTCGAACTTGACTATGCGATGTCAATTCCGTCTCGAAGGAGTCCGGATCCGATGGCCAAACGAAGAGTGAACAACATGCTGGCGCTCGCCGTCCTTTCGCTGCTCCATGAGAAACCGATGCATCCGTACGAGATCTCCGCGACGATGAAGCAGCGGGGCATCCCCGACGTCATCAAGCTGAACAACGGCTCGCTGTATTCCGTCGTGGAAGGGCTGCTGAAGCAAGGGTGGATCGTGCCGCTCGAGACGCAGCGCGAAGGCCGGCATCCGGAACGGACGATCTACGCGCCGACCGGGGAGGGCCGGACGGGCTTCCACGACTGGCTCCGCGAGCTCGTGTACGAGCCGGCGATGGAGTATCCGCGCTTTCCGGCGGCCTTGGCGTTCATCGGGCACATCCCGCCGCTCGAGACCGCCGAGCTCGTCGAACGGCGCATCGGCTTTCTTCGGAAGACGATCGTCGAACGGCGCGCGGGCATCGAGCTCGCGAGGTCGCAGGGGCTGTCGCGCATCTTCGTCGTGGAGTCGGAATTCGTCGTCCACCAGCTGGAAGCCGAGCTGCAATGGCTGCTGGCGTTCAAGGAGGACATTCGCGGCGGCGTTTTGACGGAACTGTCGGACGGCGAGACGCGGTGGCACATGACGGTGCCGGAGGGCGAAGATTTGCAGCTGCTTTAAAAAGAACCTGTTTGGAGGGAAACAAACCATGAGCGCACAACGCAAGAACGTGGGCATCGTCGTCGCAGGCCTGCTGCTCGGCATCCTGATGGCATCGATGGACAACACGATCGTCGCCACGGCGATGGGCACGATCGTCGGGGAGCTTGGCGGCCTCGACAAATTCGTCTGGGTGACGTCGGCTTACATGATCGCCGAGATGGCGGGCATGCCGATTTTCGGCAAGCTGTCCGACATGTACGGCCGGAAGAAGTTTTTCGTATTCGGGATTTTGGTTTTCATGCTGGGTTCGATCCTGTGCGGAACCGCGGATTCGATCGTGCAGTTGAGCATTTACCGCGCGATCCAAGGCATCGGGGGCGGAGCGCTCGTGCCGATCGCCTTCACGATCATGTTCGACGCCGTGCCGCCGGAGAGCCGGGGCAAGCTCGGCGGCCTGTTCGGCGCCGTGTTCGGCATGTCGAGCATTTTCGGGCCGCTGCTCGGCGCCTACATTACCGATTATATTCAATGGGAATGGGTCTTCTACATTAATTTGCCGCTCGGCCTGATCGCCTTCATCATGATCGCGTTCTTCTATAAAGAATCCGTGCAGCACAGCAAGCAGCGCATCGACTGGGGCGGGGCGGTCACGCTCGTCGGCGGGGTCGTCTGCCTCATGTTCGCGCTCGAACTCGGCGGCAAGCAGTACGCTTGGGATTCCGCCGTGATTCTCGGCTTGTTCGCCGGCTTCGCGGTGCTGCTCGTCGCGTTCGTCTTCCTCGAGCGCGCGGCGCAGGAGCCGATCATCAAGTTCAGCATGTTCCGCGACCGGCTCTACTGGAGCAGCAACGCGATCGCGATGTTCAGCGGGGCGGCGTTCGTCACGGCGTCGATCTACATTCCGATCTACATTCAAGGCGTGTTCGGGGGCAAATCCACCGACTCCGGCCTCGTGCTGCTGCCGATGATGCTCGGGTCCGTCGTGACGGCTTCCTTCGGCGGGGCGCTCATGATGAAGACGACGTTCCGCTCGCTCATGATTCCGACGCTCGCGCTGCTGACGGTCGGCAACATTTTGCTCACGACGCTCGGCGTGGAATCGCACCGGTATACGGTCGTCATCTTCATGATTCTGGTCGGTCTCGGCATCGGCGCTTCGTTCTCCGTGCTCAGCAACGCCGCCATCTTCTCCTTCCCGCCGCAGGAGCGCGGGACGGCCAGCGCGACGCTGAACTTCCTCCGGTCGCTCGGCATGACGATCGGCATCACCGTGTTCGGCATCATCCAAAGCCACACGATGATGAACAAATTCGCGTCGCTGTTCACGGCCGAGGAGACGAGCCAGATGCCCCAGGGCGTCAATCTGAGCGATCCGCGCGCGATACTGGCGCCCGAGATGCGGAAGCACATCCCGGCGGACATTCTCGACAAGATCACGTCCGGCCTGTCGGATTCGATTACCCACACCTTCGCGTGGGCGATCATTCCTTCCGCGCTCGCCCTGTTCTTCGCCTTCTTCATGGGCCGCTCGAAGCTGAGCGAGATGGAACACGCGGATTATACGCCATCGTCGCATTAATCGATCCGCGCGCCGTCGTCCCTGCCGGGACCCGGCGAGCGAAGGAATATAAGCCCGGCGACCCAAGCCCCGCGCTTGGCGCCGGGCTTTTTTTCATGCTTTCGGCCCGTGTTCGAGGAATCAGGAACGGCGCGCGGGCGGCTGGCGGGACGCTTCGTTTCGGGCGCGGCGGGGCGCGAAAATGGGCGCATCCGCCCGTTTCGCCGATGGCGACCGGTACGGCAGTCCGAACCGTCAATGGAACCTATGCCGCGAATCCGCGCGTCTTTGTGCCTAATTTCGCGATTATTCAGCTAACGCTGCTCTATCCATCTCGCAATGTGGAGAATATTAACAATCTCTCCATAATAGATTAACGGTCACTTAACAATACTTGGAATTCTATTGACGGCTGTTTAACACTGCCTTCCTATAATCAGTCTTGTACATAAAGACGAAGGCCAAAACCTATTCCAGAAGGGTGATCACAGTCAATGTCCATGAAAAAAACGCTTTTGATTTCCGCGCTTGCAGCCGCGATCAGCACGTCCGTCATCGGCGTGGCTTCCGCCGCAACGACGCAGGTAACCGCACCGGCATCGTTTAACGTAATGGTGAACGACGCATCGATCACGATTCGCTCGATTCAATCGAACGGCGCTACGCTGGTATCGCTGCGCGACCTCGGTTCGGCAACGGGCGCCCTGTTCGTCGTCAACGTGAAAGCCGGCGTAACGGCTTACTTCCAAGGTCACGCGATCGAGCTGCACGCCGATTCGAAAGCGGCGACGGTCGACGGCCAGCCGGTTGAACTGGAGCAAGCGGTCGCGAACGTCAACGGATCTTACTATATCTCGGCCGCGGACTTCGTCGGTTTGTTCAGCGTCGACGCCGAGCAAGACGACGCCGGCCAAATCTGGATCGACTCCGTCCAGCGGATTCACGCGGACAGCATCGCATGGATCAACGCGAACCAACTGCTCGCCTCGTCGCTTACCGAAGAAGGCCGCATCGACTACATCGTCGACGCCAAGACGGGCGCGTTCAAGCAAGTGCTGAGCTCCGACACGGCCTCCGAGCTGACGGTATCCCCGGACGGCACGAAAGCGGCTTACACGAACGAAGACGGCTCCGTCAACGTGATCGACCTGACGAGCCCGACGTTCGCGAGCAAGCAAGTATCCGCGGACAGCAACATCAAGCCCGAGCTCGTATGGTCGGCGGACGGCAGCGCGATCTACTTCCTGCAAGGCGACAAAGGCACGGTCATTCAAAAGCTGAACGTCGCGGACGGCACGATCGCGAAAGTGCTCGACGACAAGGTCGACTACAAAGCGAACCTGAGCGTGTCCAAGGACGGCACGAAATTCTACTACACCGTGACGAAGCCGGGCGCCGTGACGGCTCCCGACAAACCGGTCGACCAAGACGACGTCGCCATCGACAACACAGGCACGGAACCGCAAGTCTATTTCTTCGACGCATCCGTGAAGGACGCGGCACCGGTGAAGCTGACGACGTCGACGGACGACAAAATTTTCGTGGGCGCGGCGGAAGACGGCTCCAAGGCATTCTTCGTCAGCATCACGGACGGCCAGCCTTCATCGCTGGTATCGGTCGCGAAGGACAAAACCGTCGCGAAAGTCATCGGCGACAAAGACGTGCTCGCGGCGACGGTCGCGGGCGACAAGATCTACGCCCTGACGGACGCAGGCGACAAAACGACGCTGAGCTCGGTCGACGCGGCAACCGGCGCGGTATCGGCAATCGGCAACCTGGAAGGCAACGTAACCGAAGTCGTAGCGGCTCCTAACGCTCCTGTAGCGGTCATCGTCGACGACCAAACGTTCGTCGTGCAAGACGGCGGCTTGACGCGCATCACGAAGTAATCCCAACATCCATTTTCGTTCCATATCGAGAGGAGAAGTAACAACAATGAAAGCAAAATGGTTTAGAAATGTCGGTCTCGCCGTGATGGCGGTATCCCTTACGTTCGGCAGCGTATCCGCCGCAAGCGCGGCAAGCAAACTGAGCGGCCGCATCGTCATCAACGGCTCTTCGGCGCTGCTCCCGCTGACGCTTCAAGCTGCCAACGAGTTCAAGAAGCTGAACCCGAAAGTGAAAATCTCCGCATCGGCGGCAGGCTCCGTAACGGGCCCGCAATCCGTTCGCAAAGGCATCGCCGACATCGGCGCATGCGACTGGGACGCTTCGACCGACGTACCGGGCTTCAGCAAATTCACGGGCCAAGTGGCCAATAAAGTCGCGGTTATTCCGTTCGCGGCCGTAACGAACAGCAGCGCGGGCGTAAGCAACCTGTCGACGAGCCAGCTGCAAGGCATCTTCTCCGGCAAAATCACGAACTGGAAAGAAGTCGGCGGCAAAGACGCGGACATCGTCGTGGTCAACCGCGCGTTCGGTTCCGGCACGCGCGTCAACTTCCAACTGAAAGCTCTGAACGGCACGGACTTCATGACGAAAGGCTCGAACTATATTGAAGTCAAATCAAGCGGCGACATGAAAACGAAGATCGAAACAACGCCTAACGCGATCGGCTACATCGACCTCGTGTACGTATCCGGCAGCAAAATGAAAGCCGTCAGCATCAACAACGTCGCTCCGACGGAAGCGAACGTCATCAACGGTTCGTACAAAGTATGGTCGTACGGCTACTACATGACGAAAGGTCAACCGACCGGAGCCGTCAAAGCGTTCATCGACTACGTGCAAAGCACGAAGTTCCAAAACGGCTCCCTGAAAAAATTGAAATTCATCCCGCTTGCGGCAATGAAAAAATAAGCACCGCAGAACCTCATCCTCACCAATTAAATACGAGGAACAAGCGAAGCCAGCTTCTGCACCTTATACGGGAAGCTGGCTTCTCTTTATGACATGAGAGGAGTAGAGACAGTTATGAGTATGATGGAAGTGCCGAATTCCGGCACCGTTTACTCAAGCGAAGAACTAGGCCGGAGCTTGGAGATTTCATCCGGCAAGAGATTTGGCCGCAGAGCGCGGCTCGCGTTCTACAACCGAACGTTCAAGATCATATGTATCGCAAGCGCGGTGTTTGTTTGCTTAATTCTGTTTTCGATTTTGTTCCTCATGGGCCGGACCGGTATTCTGACCTTCGAAACCGTGTCTCTGAAAACCTTCTTTTTCTCCACGGATTGGGTACCTGAAAATGAGCAGTACGGCGCGTTCGTGTTTATTTTCGGCACGGTTGCGCTGACGTTACTGACCATGCTGATCTCGGTGCCGTTATCGCTCATTATTGCAGTCTTCCTATCGGAAATGACGCCCGCTTGGCTGAAGAACGCGCTGCGTCCCGTGCTCGACCTGCTCGTCGGCATCCCTTCCGTCGTCTATGGCTTCCTGGGCTTGACGCTCCTGATTCCGATGCTGCGTTCGTTGACGGGAACCAACCTGGGCGATGGCATATTGGCTGCCGGCATCGTGCTTACGATCATGGTGCTGCCGACGATCAGCCGCATCACGGACGACTCCATCGTCGCCGTGCCTAAGAAGTACCGCGACGCGTCCTACGCGCTCGGCTCCACCCGGTTCCAGACGATCATCCGCGTCGTCATTCCCGCCGCCAAGAGCGGCATCATGTATGCCGTCATTCTCGGCATGGCCCGCGCCATCGGCGAAACGATGGCGGTCGTCATGGTCATCGGCAACACGCCGCAGCTGGCCGACGCGCTGTTCAAGCCGACGTCCGTGCTGACGAGCAACATCGTCATGCAAATTCCGAACGTGCCGTTCGATTCCACGTGGAACTACGCGCTGTACATGATGGGCTTCATTCTGCTCGTGATCTCCCTCATCATGATCGTGGCCGTGCGTCTGCTTCAGGGCAAAGGAGTGAAATCATGAGCGCAGAGAAATCCACGACGGCCGCGAGTCCTTTTTCCTCCCGCCGCGGCTTGAACCGGTTCAACGACAAGCTGTTCACGGGCATCGTCTGGGCCGTGGGCATCCTCACCGTGCTGTTCATCATCGCGCTGCTGTTCACGATCCTCCAGAAGGGGATGCCGAAGCTCAGCCTCGGCTTCCTGTACGGCGAACCGAGCGAGATCATGGAAGGCGGGGGCATCGGACCGCTGCTCTTCAACTCGTTTTACGTGCTGATCATCTCGCTCATCATCTCCATTCCGCTCGGCATGGCTTCCGGCATCTATCTCGCGGAATTCGCGCCGGCGAATAAATTCATCGCGTTCATCCGCATTTGCGTCGAAGGCCTGGCGTCCGTGCCGTCGATCATTTTCGGCTTGTTCGGGATCGTCCTCTTCGTCGAGACGCTCGATCTCGGCTTGACGATTCTCGGGGCGGCGGTCAGCCTCGCGTTCCTGAATTTGCCCGTCTTGACCCGGGTGACCGAGGAAGCGATCCGCGCCGTGCCGCCGGAGATGAAGAACGCCTCGTTCGCGCTCGGCAGCACGCATCTGCAGACGATTCGCCGCGTCCTGATTCCGGTCGCGCTGAACGGCATCGTGACGGGGATTTGCCTCGTGGCGGGCCGCGCGTTCGGCGAGAGCGCCGTCATCATTCTGACCGGCGGCGTGACGTCGTCGGGCGTCATGTGGGATTTTAATCCGCTGTCCCCGGGCGCGACGCTTGCCGTTCACCTGTGGTACGTCCAGTCCGAGGCGATCGTGCCGGACGCGCGGCTGATCGCGGAGAAATCCGCGGCGGTGCTCGTGTTTATCGTCCTGCTGATCAACATCGTGTTCCGGGTTCCGCTCTGGATGAACGCGCGCAAGATGCGCTGATAACGAGTCGAATTATGTCTAAATACCCGGAATTTTAACACTCAACTAACAATATCCGGCATAAACGATAATGCTTAAGTCCTATAGTGTAGCTACAATAGATAGCTAGACGAGAGGGAGTGCTGAGCATGAGCGTTGCTGTGGTGGAATCGAAAGGAATCGGGCCTGGAGGTGCGGCGAATCCGGCACGGAACGACGACAATCATGATCTGATGCTGCCGTTCGTCCGCAAGACGACGATCGTCGCGACCGCCCACACGTGCGAAGAAGTGATCGGGCGGTTCGCGGCGGCCCCGGACCATGAATGCGTCGTCGTCTGCGACGCGGACGACCGCCCTCTGGGACTCGTCATGAAGAACCGGCTGACCATCATCCAGACGCACCGCTTCGGCCGGGAAATCTACTACGGCCGTTCGATCGCCAGGCTGATGGACAAGCAGCCGCTGATCGTCGACCGGGACATTTCCCCGCAGGAGCTGCTCGATCTCGCGCTCGGCCGCGAAGACAAGACGCTGTACGACTGCGTCATCGTGACGGAGGACCGGCGCTTCATGGGCATTCTGACGATGTCCGACCTGCTGAAGATGTCCCGCCTGCTGCAGCAGCGGACGGTACAGGCGCAGGTCGCGATCATGCAAGGCGCGCAGGGCATGATCCGGGACATCGACCGTTCGGTCCACGAAGTGAACGTCGCCTCGGTCAAGGGCGAAACGATGTCGCGGGAGATGCTGGATCTGACGCTGAAAGGCAAGAACGAACTCGACAAAGTCTCCGCCGCCATTGACAGCATGTCGCAGCGGACGAATAGACAAGAACATCAAATCGGCGAGCTGCAAGAGCGCGCCGGCTCGATCGGCACGGTCTCGAAGCTGATTCGCGAGCTGGCCGACCAATGCAACCTGCTGGCGGTGAACGCGACGATCGAAGCGGCGCGCGCGGGCGATCACGGCCGCGGCTTCGCGGTCGTGGCCAACGAGGTTCGGCAGCTGGCGACGCAGACGAAAGCGTCCGCGGACGACATCAACCGGCTGATCGGGTCCATCCTCGAGGCGGTCAAGGAAACCGTCCGCCTCGTCGGGCTCGGCCGTACGGAAGCCGAATCCAGCCGGACGTACGTCAACGAAGCGGCCGGCGTGTTCCAGCAGCTGTTCCACGCCGCGTCGGGCAACAGCGGCAGCGCCGCCGAGATCGGCCGGCTGTCGAACGAAGCGTATGAACGCGCGCAGCAGGTTACGGAGCGCATCGATGCGCTGATCGGGGCCATGCAGGGCCGTTCGTAACGATCCTTTGCGCGTTTTCAAGAATTTTTACATGGCGTTAACAAAACGACTATCCGCGATTTACAATTCGCGGCTACGATTAACGGGAAGTCCGGCGTATTGGCCGGACGCGTCCGCCTTCGGGCGGCGAAACGGCTTCAGCCTTTGGGTCTAAAAGGACGAACGTCCACCACCGATACGGAGGAGAACGGTATGCAATCCATCGCTTCGCAAACCTTGATCGACATTCATAAATTGAACCTGTACTACGGGAACTTCCAGGCGCTGAAGAGCGTCACCATGGACATTCCGGAGAAAGCGATCACCGCCTTCATCGGTCCGTCCGGTTGCGGCAAGTCGACGCTGCTGCGGACCCTCAACCGCATGAACGACATGATACCGAACACCCGGATCGAAGGCAAAATCACGATCGGCGGCGCGGACATTTACTCCAAGGAAGTCGACGTGGAGACGCTCCGCAAAAAGGTCGGCATGGTGTTCCAGCAGCCGAATCCGTTCCCGAAATCCATTTACGACAACGTCGCGTACGGCCCGCGCCTGCACGGCATCCGCAGCAAGGCGAAGCTGGACGAGATCGTCGAGACGAGCCTGCGTTCCGCCGTCTTGTGGGACGAAGTGAAGGATCATCTGAAGCGTTCCGCGCTGAGCCTCTCCGGCGGCCAGCAGCAGCGGTTGTGCATCGCGCGCGCCATCGCGGTCAACCCCGACGTGCTGCTGATGGACGAAGCGACGTCCGCGCTCGACCCGATCTCCACGCTGAAGATCGAAGAGCTCGCGCAAGAGCTGAAAGACAAATACACGATCGTCATGGTCACGCACAACATGCATCAAGCGGCGCGCGTATCCAATCAAACCGTATTCTTCCTTAACGGCGAAGTCGTGGAATTTTCCGATACGGAGAAGCTGTTCTCCAACCCGCGCGACCAGCGTACGGAAGATTACATCAGCGGCCGGTTCGGCTGATACCAGCAAAACGGAGAGGACGTAGGACGCGAAAATGATGACGAAACGCAAAGAGTTCGATCAAGGACTCGAAGAATTGAACGAGCTCATCGTGGAAATGGGCCGCCGCGTCGAAACGGCGATCGCCCAAGCGATGGAGGCGCTCGAACGCGTCGATGCGGATGAAGCGAGACGCATCGTGAAGGAAGACAAAGAGCTGAACAAGCTCGAAGAGAAAATTTCCGAGATCGGCTCGACGCTCATCGCGACGCAGCAGCCGGTCGCGAAGGACCTGCGCCGCATTCTGGTCGCGTTCAAAATCGCGAGCGACCTCGAACGGATGGGCGACCTGGCCGTCGACGTCGCCAAGACGGTCATCCGCCTGGAAGGCCAGACGCTGATCAAGCCGCTCATCGACCTGCCGCGCATGTCGCAAATCGTGCAGATGATGACGTACGAGTCGATCCAGTCGTTCGTGCAGGAGAACGTGAACATGGCGTACAAAATGGCGAAGGACGACGATCTCGTAGACGCGCTGTACTCCCAGATCACGCGCGAGCTGTTCTCGCTCATGATGGAAAACCCGAAGACCATCTCCCAAGCGAACCTGCTCAGCTTCGTCGGCCGCTATATCGAGCGCTTCGCCGACCACGCGACGAACATCGGAGAATCCGTCGTCTATCTCGTGACGGGCGTAAGACCCGACCTGAACTCCTAATCCTATAAACGACAAGAGCCGTTTACGAAGCTGAAGTTAGCTTCCGTAAACGGCTCTTGCGTTATACCAAGGCTGCCGCAGGCAGCTTAGCACCAACTTCGGCGGCGAAGACCTGCCGCCAAGAGCAAGCCAGCCAAAGGCGCAGGCTTGCAAAGTCCAGGCGGCTGAAGAGCTGCCGCCAAATAGCAAGCCAGCCGCAGGCGCCGGCTTGCCACAAGCTCCAACGTGAAGCGTGTCCCGCCAGGGACGAAAGCGGGGACCGGCACGCCGCAGCTCCCGAGCGTCTCTGCGGCGCATCGCGTTCCCATGGTCCCGCAAGGGACACCAGGTAACTCGCGAGCGCAACCGTAAAGTGTGTCCCGCGAGGGACGAAAACGAAGCCTAGCACACACGTAGCCCAAGCGCGCTGCTCTGTCCCGCCGACGTTATGCCATCCGGGTGTCCAGAGGGCCGGGGCCCTCGGGGTCCCCCTGGCGAGGGGGATTTAGGGGGTCGCAACTCCCGGGTGTGCAGAGGGCCGGGGCCCTCGGGGTCCCCCTGGCGAGGGGGATTTAGGGGGTCGTGCCCTTAGGGGGTCGTTCTCGATATTAACCCCACGATCCGCTGCAGCAGCGGAAGATTCCAGTAGTCGGAGCGCCAGGCGGCGGTCAGCTGCAGGGTCACCGGACGCCCCGGCAGCGGCACGTGCTGCAGCGGCCCGGCGGCCCGGAGCGCCGCCGAGGCGGGAAGAACGGTCAGCGAGCCGCCGTTCTCCGCGGCGGCGAGCGCGAGGTCGACCCGATCGGTCGACCAGTCGAAGGCGAGCGACAGCTTCTCGTGCTGTTCCCAGACGCGAAGCGCCTCTTGCAACGAAGCGTCCGCGAGCTCGACAAACCGATACCCCGCCAGCTTGTACGGCGGGATGGAGGCGTTGTCCGCAAGCGGATGCCGGTCGCCCATGAACAGCAGCAGCCGCTCTTCCCCGAGATCCTCGTACGTCAGCTGGGACAGGGCGCCGCGCGCGGAGAAGCCGCCGCTGACGAGCAGGTCGATCGCGCCGGTCAACAGCTGCTCGAGCAGCGCGTCGTGCGGACCGGTCCGCAGTTGAATGCGCATCGGCGCGGCGTCCGCCGCCCGGACATGCCAGTCGCGGCCGAACAGCAGCGAAGAAGCCGCGTCGGTGCTGCCGATCACGAAGCCGTGTTTGCCGTGCTCGCGGAAAGACTGGAAGCGCGACTGCGCTTCTTTATAAAGCTTGTTGATCTCGACGGCATAGCGATACAGCATTTTGCCCGGCTCCGTCAGGAGCACCTTGCCGGTTTTGATCTCGAAGAGCGGAGCGCCCCATTCCTCCTCGAGCTTGCGCATATGAAAACTGACCGTCGGCTGTTTGACGCCGATCTCGTCGGCGACCGCCGTTACTTTTTTTAGCTCGCCGAGCAGCACTAAAATCCGCAATCTTAATATGCTCATGATTTTTAAACTCCCCGTCGTCTCAGTTATACAATTAATTTATAATACCCGACTCTAGTATTCAATCTATCTATGTAGTTTTAGCATTCCGTTAACACTAAGGAAATATCAAATTAATAAGGGAACCGTACAATAGCTCCTGTAAGAACAAATAACCGCAGGGAAAGCGGAAGGAGAAAAAGAACGGAATGAAAAAAGCATTATTCATTGTTGTAGCGCTCATGTTGACGATCGGGCTTGCTGCTTGCGGCTCTAACAAAGAGAACAACGGCAACACTGCAAATAGCGGCACGACGAACGAGGGCAACAGCGGAACGAACGCAGGGGGCAACAGCGGTTCGAATGCAGGCGGCGAGGCTTTGAGCGGTTCCATTCTGGCGGCAGGTTCCACGGCTCTTCAACCGCTTGTCGATCAAGTATCGAAGAAATTTATGGAAGACTCCAAATACAGCGGCATCACGGTTCAAGTCCAAGGCGGCGGCAGCGGCACGGGCCTGACGCAAGTCCAAGGCGGACAAGCAACGATCGGCAACTCCGACATCTTCGCCGAAGAGAAATTCGTCGATGCGGACGCCGACAAAGCGAAAGAACTCGTTGACCACCAAGTGGCGGTCGTCGGCATGGCGGCAGTCGTAAACAAAAGCGTAACGGTCGACAACCTGACGAAGCAACAACTGGTCGACATCTTCACGGGCAAAGTCACGAACTGGAAAGACGTAGGCGGCGAAGACGAGAAAATCACGATCATCAACCGTCCAAGCAGCTCCGGCACGCGCAAAACGTTCGAGAAATACGCACTGGGCACGGCTTCCCAAGACATCCCGGGCTCCATCCAAGAAGATGCTTCCGGTACGGTTAAAAAATACGTAACGGATACGCCCGGAGCGATCGGTTACCTGGCCCTTTCCTACCTGGACGACACGGTTAAAACGGTAAAATACGAAGGCGTCGAAGCAAAAGAAGACAACATCGTGAACGGCACGTATCCGGTATGGGCATACGAGCACATGTACACGAAAGGCGAGCCTGACGCCGCTACGAAAGCGCTCCTCGACTACATCATGAGCGACGAAGTACAAAACGCCGACGTCGTCGAACTGGGCTATATCCCGGTTACGAAAATGCAAGTGAAGCGCGACGCCGCAGGCAACGTCACGAAATAAGAACGGCCTTAGGAATTGAATAACGCATTCAATCATTAGAGGTGGAGTCATTCCGCCTCTAATTGACTTGTGTTTCGATCATGTTCGTAATTGAAGGAGAGATGAAACGATGGAGCAGCCCGCTGTGAATGATCAGTCCCGCGTAAAACCAAGCACGGCACGCAATTTGGCCAAACCGCACGTCATGGAAGAGTGGGTAGGGAAGGTCTTTACGACCCTGTGCATCGTCGTGCTGGTCGTGACGATCGGCGCGATCGTATACTTCGTATCTTCCCGCGGCTTGGCTACGTTTATTACGGATGGCGTCAGCCTCGGCGGGCTGCTCAGCGGACTGAAATGGGATCCGGAAGGCGAAATTCCGCTGTACGGCGCGCTGCCGTTCATTTTCGGCTCGTTCAGCACGTCGCTGCTGGCCGCCGTAATCGCCGCGCCGCTTAGCTGTTGCGCCGCCGTATTCATGACGCAAATCATGCCCGGACTCGGCAAGCGCGTCCTTCAGCCGGTAATCGAATTGCTCGCCGGCATCCCGTCCGTCGTCTTCGGCTTCGTCGGTCTGAGCGTCGTCGTTCCGCTGCTGCGCAACGTATTCCCGGGTCAGGGGATCGGGATCGCGGCCGGTGCCATCGTGTTGTCGTTCATGATATTGCCGACGATCACGTCGATCGCGACCGACGCGCTGTCCAACCTGCAGCGCGGCTTGAAGGAAGGCTCGTTCGCGCTCGGCGCGACCCGCTGGCAGACGATTTACCGCATCGTCATTCCGACGACGCTGCCTTCGCTGCTCACGGGCGTCGTGCTCGGCATGTCCCGCGCGTTCGGCGAAGCGCTCGCCGTCCAGATGGTAATCGGCAACGCGCCGCACATCCCGCACTCCCTGTTCGAGTCGGCTTCCACGCTGACCAGCGTCATCACGCTCGACATGGGCAACACGGTCATGGGCTCCACGCACAACAACGCCCTGTGGTCGCTGGCCTTGATTCTGCTTGCCATGACGTTCGTCTTCGTCTTTATCGTCCGCTTGCTGGAAAGGAGAAATAGCCGATGAGCGCCAAAACCGCAGACCGCATCGCAACCGCCGTCATTATCGCCATATCCGCTCTTATCGTGCTTTTGCTGGCCGGCTTGCTCGGTTATATTCTCTTCCGCGGCTTGCCGCACATCAGCTTCCACTTCCTGACCAGCGGTCCGCAGACGATCAAGGCGGGCGGCGGCATCGGACCGCAGCTGTTCAATTCGTTGTTCTTGCTGGTGCTGACCCTGATCATCACGATTCCGCTCGGCCTCGGCGCCGGCATCTACATGAGCGAATACGCCCGTCCGGGCAAGCTGACGGACGCGATTCGCCTCATCGTCGAAGTGCTGTCGTCCTTCCCGTCGATCGTCGTGGGCCTGTTCGGCCTGCTCGTCATCGTCAACGTATTCGGACTCGGCTTCTCGCTGTTCTCGGGCGCTCTCGCCCTGACGGTCTTCAACCTGCCGCTCATGGTGCGGATCACCGAGCAGGCGATCAAGGGCGTGCCGCGCGAACAGAAGGAAGCGAGCCTCGCGCTCGGCCTCTCGCGCTGGAAGACGATCACGTCGGTCATGCTTCCGATCGCGACGCCGGTCATCGTCACCGGGACGATCCTGGCTTCGGGCCGCGTCTTCGGCGAAGCCGCCGCGCTGCTCTTCACCGCGGGCATGAGCTCGCCGCGCCTCGACTTCACGAACTGGAACCCGCTCAGCCCGTTCTCGCCGCTGAATCCGTTCCGCCCGGCCGAGACGCTCGCCGTGCACATCTGGAAAATCAACAGCGAAGGCCTCGCGCCGGACGCTTCGCAAATCGCCGCGGGCGCATCCGCCGTGCTGATCATCATGGTGCTGATCTTCAACTTCTCGGCACGCTGGTTCGGCCGGTACCTGCACCGCAAATTTACGGCCACCAAATAAAGGGGAGAGTGATCAAGCATGCAGCAGGCAGGATTGTCGGCCAACAACCTCAGCGTGTTTTACGGAGAGAAAGAGGCCATCAAGAGCGTGTCGCTTGAATTCGCGCCCCGCGAAGTGACCGCGCTTATCGGGCCGTCCGGATGCGGCAAATCGACGTTTCTTCGCAGCTTGAACCGGATGAACGACACCATCGGCGGCGTTCGCACGAAAGGAGAAGTATGGATCGACGGCGAAAACATTAACGACCCCGGCGTCGACGTCGTGCTGCTCCGCCAAAAGATCGGCATGGTGTGGCAGCGTCCGAACCCGTTTCACAAGTCGATTTACGAGAACATCGCCTTCGGGCCGCGGTACCATGGCATCCGCAAGCGCAAGGAGCTCGACGCGATCGTGGAGGATTGCCTGCGGAAGGCCGCCCTCTGGGAAGAGACGAAGGACCGGCTGCACACGTCGGCGCTCGCGCTGTCCGGCGGTCAGCAGCAGCGGCTGTGCATCGCCCGCTCGATCGCGGTCAAGCCGAAGGTCATCCTCATGGACGAGCCGGCATCCGCGCTCGATCCCGTGTCGACGGCGAAGGTGGAGGAGCTCATCGCCGAGCTCAAGCAGGAATACAGCATCATCATCGTGACCCACAACATGCATCAGGCCGCCCGCGTATCGGATAAAACCGCGTTTTTCTACATGGGCAAAGTCGTCGAGTACGACAAAACAGACAAGATCTTTACGAATCCCTCCGAGAAGGCGACGGACGACTACATTTCCGGCCGCTTCGGTTAAGGGGCGAACAGGGGGCGCTGCGCGTGATTAGACGGAAAGAGCTAGACGACGGCCTGGATCAGCTGAAGGCCATGCTCATCGAGATGGGAACCCGCGTGGAAAAAGTGCTCGGCGACGCGATGCGCGCGCTGGAGCAGCTCGATACGATCTCGGCCAGAAGGATCATCGCGGACGACATCAAGCTGAATCAAATCGAAGAAAACATCGATTTGCTGGGCGCGCGCATGATCGCCACGCAGCAGCCCGTCGCCAAGGATTTGCGCCGGATTCTCGTCGCGTTCAAGATGGCGGGCGATCTGGAACGCATGGGCGATCTCGCCGTGGACATCGCCAAGGTCGTGGTGCGGCTGGACGGCCAGACGCTCGTCAAACCGCTGGTCGACCTTCCGCAGATGGCCAGCATCGCGCAGCAGATGACCCGGGAGTCGATTCAGTCGTACGTGCAGGAAAACGTCAATTTGGCCTGCAAGATGGCGCAGGACGACGACCAGGTCGATGCCCTGTTCAGCCAGGTCATCCGCGACCTGTACGGCGTCATGATGGACAACCCGAAGACGATTTCGCAGGCCGGTTTGATCAGCTTCGTCGGCCGGTATATCGAGCGGATCGCCGATCACGCCACGAACATCGGCGAGAGCGTCGTCTATCTCGTCACCGGCAAGCGCCCCGATTTGAACGCCTAAGCACCCAAAGATCCGAGAGCGAGCACTTCGCGCCGGGTCTTTTTTATTCCGCGGAGCGCTTCACGCCATGTGAGCAAGCGCCCTTGCCAAACGCCGCCTATGATTTTACATGATTTTAACAGTTCAGATATGCTCCCATCACAATCTCCCCCTACAATAGCCCTAGAAGCTAGTCAATACGGCTTATGCCTAAGAGAGATGATTCCCGTGGACGAAATCGGCTATGGACTTTTGGACCGTACAATGATACATCGGCTGACGGAACAGTGGCATTACGGCGGCATCGGCGTCATCGTCGTGCAGCTGCACGGCGGGCCTTCCGCATCCGTCTATGAAGCGCTGACGGGCTGGATGAACGAGCAGCGGCGGCTCGTCTGGCGGTACCGGATGGAGAACGATTTTTTCTATTTCCTTCAGCGCGGCAAATCGGACGAACAATTGGACAAGCTCGTCGGACGCGCGCTGGCCGGCCTCCGCGAGCGGCTGGGCCGCGTTTTCTCGCGGGAAACGCTGCAGGCGCCGAGCACCGGGCGCGCCCTCGCCGGCTTCGCCATCGGACACGCGCTCGCGTATCCGTCGGGCATCGGAAGATCGGCGGAAGCGACGATCTATTACGCCGTCAAGGAAGCGCAGCACGCGGTCATGCGCCAGCAGATCCGCGAGGAGGCGGCTGCGGCGGTGTTCGAGCCGGCGGCCGCCGCGGAGGCGGAGGCGTATGCCGAATCGCCGAACGCAAGCGTGCGGGAATCAGGCAAGCCCGCCGGCATGCGCGCGCGGGCCGGCGGCCCGTCGCCTTTTCCGATCGGCGAGCTGGCCAAGTCGATTCCGACGTTCCATCCGAACGCGCTCGTATCGGATCTCGCGCGGATGTTCGAGACGAACCCGCATGTCCAGGGCGCGGTGATCGCGTTCGAAGGGCGCCCGCTCGGGCTCGTGATGAAAGAGAACATGAACCAGCTGCTCGCGGGCCAGTTCGGCCTGCCGCTTTATTGGAACCGGCCCATCGCCAAAATCATGGACGAGGAAGCGCTCGTGGTCGACGGGAGCTGGCCGGTGGAGCAGGTCGCCCAGATGGCGATGGCGCGCGACATGTCCCGCCTGTACCATGTCGTGATCATTACGCAAGGCGACAAGCTGATGGGCGCGGCCTCGGTCCGTTCGATCCTGGAATGCTTGACGCAGCTGCGGACGGAAGAAGCGCTGACGGCCAATCCGCTGACGGGACTGCCCGGGAACGCGCCCATTCAACGGGAGATTCAGCGCCGGATCGACGGCCGGCGCCCGCTGGCCATCGTGTACGCCGATTTGGACTATTTCAAATGGTACAACGATTGCTTCGGCTTCAGCCAAGGCGACGAGCTGATCCGGTTCTTGGGCTCGGTGCTCCAGCAAGCGGCGCTTACGGCGGGCGGGAAAGACGATTTTATCGGCCATATCGGCGGAGACGATTTTATCTTGCTGTCTGAATGCTCCGATCCGGAGCGGCTGTGCCGGCTGATGATCGAACGGTTCAACGGCGGCGTCGGCGCGTACGGCGGCGGAGACGCGCCGGCCGTCACGGACCGGAGCGGGCATCCGGTCGCGCAGCAAGGCGTCACGTTATCGTTGTCCCTGCTGCTGTGGGACGGGGAGCAGCCGGTCACCGCGGCGGCCGTCTCGCAAGCGGCGGCGCGGCTGAAGAAGCGCGCCAAGTCCATCAGCGGCAGCGCCTACGTGTCAGGCAGCGTATATGAGGAGAAGCATCTAGGAGAGGGAAAAACGTGAACGTGAGAACAGACAGCGGCGGGATGGGCATCATTTACTTTGCTTGGCATGGCAAGGCGCAGGAACGGGCGGACGTCGAAGGGCGGATTCGGGCGACCTGGCGGATATTCGCGGAACGGGTATTGGACGAGCACGAGTCGGCCGGCCTGCAGGAGACGTCGAGGCTGTGGATGCGGGACGACCTGTTCGTCGGTTACCGGCTCGCGCAGGAACGGCGGGAGAAGCAGGAGGAACGGCTGCTCGAGCTGTCCAACGACCTGCGGTCGGATTGGGAGACGCGGTTCATGGAGGCGGCGTTCGGCGAGCAGGTGCCCGAGCTTCGCCTGCATGCGGGCGTATCGTTCCTCGACGACGGCATCGCCTCCGAAGAGGAGCGCCTGTACGACGGCATCAAGCGGGCGATCGTGCACGGGCAGTCGCGGGGCGCGGCCGAGCGCAGCCTGAAGCGCAGGGCGCTGGAGCGCATTCTCGAGGAGCGGCTTATCGAGCCCGTCTATCAGCCGATCTTGGCGCTGCGGCCGGAAGCCGAGTCGCTCTACGGGTACGAGGCGCTGTCCCGGCTGCCGGGGAGCCGCTGGTTCAGCGGGCCGATGGGGCTGTTCGACTTTGCCGACGAGGAGGGATTGACGTACGCGCTCGATCGGCTGGCGCGCGAGAAGGCGATCGAAGGCTGCGCGGGGCTGGCCAACGGACGCAAGCTGTTCATCAACATTACGGCCAAGATCATGAACGACCCGTCGTTCTCGCCGGGACAGACGCTGCCGATGCTGCAGCGCTACGGCTTGTCCCCGCACCACGTCGTGTTCGAGATTACGGAGCGGACGTCCATCGAGGATTTCGAAGCGGCGAAGCGGATTTTGCGGCATTACCGCAACCAAGGGTATCAGATCGCCATCGACGACGCCGGGGCCGGCTATTCCTCCCTGCAATCGATCGTGGAGCTGAAGCCGGACTATATCAAGATCGATCGTTCCCTGGTCAGCGGCATCCACCTGGAGCCGATGAAGACGCATCTCGTCCAGACGTTCGCGGACTTGGCGGCGAAGATGGACATCAAGGTGATCGCCGAGGGCATCGAGGAGAAAGAGGAGCTGCAGCATATCCGGACGCTCGGCGTCCACTACGGGCAGGGGTATCTGCTGGGCCGGCCGGCACCGTTCGGCGCCGCCCGGGAGTTCGCGGCGGACGCTTAGTTCCGGCGGCGCAACCATGAAGCTTTCCTAATGTTCGCGCAAGCGGATCCATTGGGAAAGCTTGTTTGCTTTATGCTATGATAGTGCCAAGGAAATCAAAGGGTGAGGGGTGCCTCTTCGGATGGATAAATGGGTATTGATCGACGGAAACAGCATCATCTACAGGGCGTTTTTCGCGATGCCGCCGCTGACGAATTCGGCCGGCCTGCACACGAACGCGGTGTACGGCTTTACGACGATGCTCCTGAAGCTGCTGGAGGAAGAGAAGCCGACGCATATGCTCGTCGCGTTCGACGCCGGGAAGACGACGTTCCGCCACGAGGGGTACGAGGACTACAAAGGCGGCCGCGAGAAGACGCCGCCGGAGCTGTCGGAGCAGTTTCCCGTGCTCAAGGAGCTTTTGCGCTCCTTCGGCATCTCGCAGTACGAGCTGCCGGGCTACGAAGCGGACGACATTATCGGCACGCTCAGCCGGCTCGCGGACGAGCAGGGCGTGGAAACGGTCGTCGTGTCCGGCGACAAGGACATGCTCCAGCTGGCGTCCGACCATGTCACGATCGCGCTGACCCGCAAAGGCGTCAGCGAGGTCGAACGCTACGATCCCGCCGAAATCGATGCCAAGTACGGCCTGAAGCCGCTGCAGATCATCGACTTGAAGGGGCTCATGGGCGATACGTCGGACAACATTCCCGGCATCCCCGGCATCGGGGAGAAGACGGCGCTGAAGCTGCTGCATGAATTCGGCTCCGTCGAGGGCGTGCTGGAGAACACTGCCGAGCTGAAGGGCAAGATGAGGGAGAAAGTCGAGACGCACCGCGACAGCGCGGTCATGAGCAAGAAGCTGGCGACGATCTACCGCGAGGTGCCGCTCGAGAAGCGGACGGACGAGCTGGTCTACGGCGGCTACGACGCGCAGACGCTCGCGGACAATTTCCGCAAGCTGGAGTTCAAGTCGCTGCTCGAACGACTGGCGCTGCCGGAAGCGGCCGGCGCCGACGCCGCGGCCGTTGCGGCAGCGGCCACGTACGACGTCGTCTCCGCCGGGGAAATGCCGGCCGCCGAGCTGACGGCGCTGCTCGCGGCTTCGGAGAGCGTCTACATCGAAGCGATCGGCGACAACCCGCATCAGGCGCGGCTGATCGGCCTCGCTGTCGCCGCGGGCGACCGGATCGCCGTGGCGACGTACGACGATCTGATGGACGAGCGGACCGCCGCGCCGCTGCGGGATTGGCTGGCGGACGCGCAAGCGCCGAAGCGCGGCTACGACCTGCATAAGGCGGAGCTGGCGCTCGGCTGGGCCGGCATCCCGCTCTGCGGCATCCGGTTCGACGCGCTGCTCGCGGCCTACCTGCTCGACCCGACGGAATCGAGCCAGACGCTGGCCGCGCTGATCCAGCGCTTCGGCCTGGCCGCCATCCAGACCGACGAGGCCGTGTACGGCAAGGGCGCGCGGCTGCAGGTGCCGGCGGGCGAGGCGCTCGCGAACCATCTCGCGGCCAAAGCGGACGCGGTAAGGCGGCTCGTGCCGCTGCTGTCGGCGGAGCTCGGGAAGGGCAACATGACGAAGCTGAACGACGAGCTGGAGCTGCCGCTCGCCGTCGTGCTCGCCGGCATGGAGAAGCAGGGCATCCAAGTCAACCCGGGCGTGCTCGAGGAGCTCGGGGCCGAGCTGGAGCGGGGCATCGCGCAGTATATGAGCGACATCTACTCGCACGCGGGCATGGAATTCAACATTCATTCGCCGAAGCAGCTCGGCGAAGTGCTCTTCGAGAAGCTCGGCTTGCCGGTCATCAAGAAGACGAAGACGGGCTATTCCACGGACGCCGAGGTGCTCGAGAAGCTGGAGCCGTATTCCGAGATCGTGAAGCTGATCCTGCATTACCGGCAGCTGACGAAGCTGCAGTCCACTTACGTGGAAGGGCTGCTGAAGGAGATCCGCCGCGATACCGGCAAGGTGCATACGTATTACCGCCAGACGATCGCGGCCACGGGGCGGCTGTCGAGCCAGTTCCCGAACCTGCAGAACATCCCGATCCGGCTGGAGGAGGGGCGCCGCATCCGCAAGGCGTTCGTGCCGTCGGAAGCGGGCTGGAGCATTCTCGCGGCGGACTATTCGCAGATCGAGCTGCGCGTGCTCGCGCATATCTCCGGCGACGCCCGCATGAAGCAGGCGTTCATCGAGGATACGGACATCCACACGAAGACGGCGATGGACGTGTTCGGCGTGACGGCCGACAACGTGGACGCCAACATGCGCCGGCAGGCGAAGGCCGTCAACTTCGGCATCGTCTACGGCATCAGCGATTTCGGCTTGTCCAACAACCTCGGCATCTCGCGCAAGGACGCGGCGCGCTTCATCGAGCAGTATTTCGCCGTGTTCGAGGGCGTGCGGGCGTACATGGACAACATCGTGGCGCAAGCGCGCAAGGACGGCTACGTCACGACGCTGCTGGAGCGCCGGCGCTACTTGCCGGAGATCAAAGCCTCGAATTTCAACCTTCGCTCCTTCGCGGAGCGGACGGCGATGAATACGCCGATCCAGGGCACCGCCGCCGACATCATCAAGCTCGCGATGGTCAAGATGGACGCCGAGCTCGGGGCGCGCAAGCTGCGCAGCCGCATGCTGCTGCAGGTGCATGACGAACTCGTCTTCGAAGTGCCGGCGGACGAGCTGGAGCTGATGAAGACGCTCGTGCCGGACGTCATGGAGCGCGCGATCGAGCTGGACGTGCCGCTGCGGGCGGACGTCAGTTACGGCGACAATTGGTACGAGGCGAAGTAAGACTTTCCGCGCATCCTGTCGTATAATGGGGATTGGACCATTTGGCAGGGGAGGACTCGAAATGCCGGAATTACCGGAGGTCGAAACCGTTCGGCGCACGCTGAACGAGCTTGTCGGAGGAAAACGGATCGAACGGGTAACCGTGACGCTTCCGCGAATTATACAGCGGCCGGCGGAGCCGGAGGCATTCGCCGCCGCGCTTGCCGGCCATACGATTCAAACGGTGGAGCGCCGGGGCAAGTTTTTGCGTATTTTGCTCGACGGGCTCGTGCTCGTGTCGCATTTGCGCATGGAAGGGCGCTACGGCGTCTATCGGCAGGACGAGCCGGTCGAACTGCACACGCACGTGCGGTTCCGTTTCGACGACGGCACGGAGCTGCGCTATAAGGACGTCCGCCAATTCGGCACGATGCATCTGTTCGCGCCGGGCGAGGATCTGGCGAACGCCCCGCTGAACAAGCTGGGGCTCGAGCCGCTGGACGACGCGTTCACGCTGCAGGCCTTCAAGCGGGAGGTCGCGCACCGCACGACGAAAATCAAGCCGCTGCTGCTGAATCAGGCGTATATCGTCGGACTCGGCAACATCTACGTGGACGAAGCGCTGTTCACGGCGGGCATCCATCCGGAGCGGGCCGCCGACACGCTGAAGGCGCCGGACTGGGCCCGGCTGTACGACGCGATCCGGGCGACGCTCGGCCGCGCGGTCGACGCCGGCGGCTCGTCGATCAAGTCGTACGTCAACGGTCAGGGCGAGATGGGCATGTTCCAGCACCAGCTGCTCATCTACGGCCGCGAGGACGGCGCCTGCACCCGCTGCGGCGGCACGATCGTCAAGACCGTCGTCGGCGGACGGGGCACGCATACCTGCCCCGCCTGCCAGCCGCTGCCGGGCAAACGTCTCAAGGCGAGGGTCAAGCCGCGCGCCAAATAAGGCACGAGCGGCATGATGCCGCATATGATGTACCATTCATGTTCTAGGCGAATGCACAGAACCTGCATTATCGTCTTCATGGGAGGGACATCAAGGTGCTTATTCATGCGTTTTCCTTAGTGCTGCTCGCGTTTGCCGTCAGCTTGGACGGATTCGGCGTGGGCGTGACGTACGGATTAAGACGGATCCGCATACCGTTGCTGTCGATCTGCATCATCGCTTTTTGTTCGGGGTTGATCGTCTGGCTGTCCATGCAGATCGGCTCGCTGCTTACGAATTACATGTCGCCGATGGTCGCGAAGGCGATCGGCGCCGGCCTGCTCATGCTGATCGGCGTCTACGCGCTCATCCAATGGTGGCAGCGCCGGCGCGAGAACGCCGACGATTCGGGCGAAGAATCGGCGGTTCCCCAAACGGCGGACGCGATCGGGCTCTCGGCGGAAGGCCTCGCGACCGCCTCGACGATCGTCATTTTCGAACTGAAGCGGCTCGGCATCGTCATTCAAATCCTGCGCACCCCGCAAATCGCCGACGTCGACCGGTCGGGCGTGATCTCGTCCTCGGAAGCCGTCCTGCTGGGCTTCGCGTTGTCGCTCGACAGCTTCGGCGCCGGTCTCGGCGCGGCGCTGGTCGGCTTCAACCCGCTGCTCACGGCGCTCGTCATCAGCACGGCCAGCGGCTTGTTTCTCCTGGCGGGCATGCGGCTCGGCTTTCGGTTCGCGGCGTGGCGCGGCATGCGCGCGCTATCGGTGCTGCCTGGCATTATGCTCATCATCATGGGCTTCATACGGCTCATGTAGAATACCCTGCGTCGACTCGCTCACGGCCGGTGGGCGGGCGGCGCGGTTACTTACGAGGTGAATGACTTGAAACTGGGACTGACCGGCGGGATCGCCTGCGGGAAGAGCACGGTATCCGCGATGCTCGTCTCCCGCGGCGCCAAGCTAGTGGATGCCGACCAGGCGGCCCGGGAAGTCGTGCTTCCCGGCGAGCCCGCCTTGGCGGCGATCGTCGCGGAATTCGGACAAGCCGTCCTGAACGGCGACGGCACGATGAATCGCGCGGAGGTCGGCAAGCTCGTGTTTAACGACCGCGAGCGGCTGAATAAGTTGGAAGCGATTTTGCATCCCGCCATTCGCAACCGGATGTGGACGCAAATTCGCGCGTATGAAGCGGAGGATCCGAAGCAGCTGATCATCGCGGACATTCCGCTGCTTTACGAGACGGGACAAGCTTCGCTGTACGAAGCGGTCATGGTCGTCTATGCGCCGCGCGCCGTGCAGGCGGAGCGGCTGATCGCCCGCAACGGAATGTCGCCGGATGAGGCGGAGCGGCGGATCGCGCTGCAGCTGGACATCGAGGAGAAACGCCGACTGGCGGATTTCGTCATCGACAACGGCGGAACGCTGGACGAGACGCGGCACCAGGTCGACCTGTTCTGGCAGGAGCAGGGATTGCCATGAAGAAACGCCGGTTGCGCAAGCGCGTATTTCTCATCTTGATTCTGGCTTTGCTTGCGCTGCTGTTCATCCGCTCGGAATGGATGAGCCGCTGGCTGTATCCGGTGCATTTCCGCGAGGAAATCGCCGCGAGCGCGGAGGTGTACGAGCTGGACGCCCATCTGGTGGCGGCGATCATCCGGGTCGAAACGAACTACAAACCGGAAGCCGTCTCGAAGAAAGGCGCGATCGGCATCATGCAGCTGATGCCCGACACCGCGAATTGGATCATCCAGAAGGGCGGCTTCAAGGATATGACGACCGAGAAGGTCTCGGCGGAGCCGGAAGCCGGCATCGAGATCGGATCGTGGTATTTGAACGAATTGAACGCGCAGTTCAAGGGAAATATGGTAAAGGTGATCGCGGCCTACAACGCCGGCCCGGGGACGGTCAACCGCTGGCTCTCGGACGGCACGTGGGACGGCCGGGCCGAGACGGTGGACGAGGTGCCGTACGGGGAAACAAGACACTATATACAGCGCGTCATTTATTATTATAATAAGTACAAGACGCTCTATCCCGACATTCGGACGGAATAGCAAAAAAGACTTTGGCCGGCCGCCATCGACGGCGACCGACCAAAGCCCGATGTTCAATCATCGATTAGGCGCGACCTGCAAGAGATTGCTCCGCGATTTGAACCAGTTTACGAGTGATGCTGCCTCCGATGGAACCGGCATCTTTCGTGGTGATGTTGCCATAGTATCCGTCTTGTGGAAGAGAGATACCCAGCTCCTGAGCCACCTCATATTTCATTTGGTCCAAAGCAGCGCTAGCTTGTGGAACTACGAGTTGATTGCTGCTTCCGTTGTTGTTAGCCATTCGTTCGTTCACCTCCTTGCGGTTGGTAACAGTATTATGTGCGATAATGGCGGTTTCATAACAGGTAACGTTTGGGAATGTTCGCGTATTCGAATTCGCATCGCGAGTAGACGGAGGATATAGACGATGAAATGCCCGTATTGCGACTACGCCGGAACGAAAGTGCTCGATTCCAGACCCGCTAACGAAAACAAGTCGATACGCCGCCGCCGTGAATGCGAGAAATGCACGCGGCGGTTCACCACGTTCGAGATGGTGGAGGAGACCCCGCTGATCGTCATCAAGAAAGACGGCAGCCGGGAGGAATTCAGCCGCGACAAAATTTTGCGCGGCCTGATCCGCGCCTGCGAGAAGCGGCCCGTCTCCGTCGATCAGCTCGAAATCATCGTGTCCGAAGCGGAGAAGGAGCTGCGCACCACCGCGCAGGCGGAAGTCGAGAGCCGCGAAATCGGCGAACTCGTCATGTCGCAGCTGTATCCCGTCGATGAAGTGGCGTACGTCCGGTTCGCGTCGGTTTACCGCCAATTCAAGGACATCGACATGTTCATGAAGGAGCTCAACAGTCTGCTCTCGAAGGACCCGCTATCCTAAGCACGGCGGACATCTCGCAAAGCAACCTGCCGGCCGCGGTCGTACGCGTAGCAGCAGGTTGTTTTTTGCATGCTAGGCGGCAAACCGGTGGCCCGAAAAAAGATAAAAAACTTTTTTGAGGAAAGACTTGTATAAACCGGAATGTCCATGCTATAATCTTTCTTGTCGCCACTTTAATACGGGGCCTTAGCTCAGCTGGGAGAGCGCATCGCTGGCAGCGATGAGGTCAGGGGTTCGATCCCCCTAGGCTCCACCAAATAAACAATGCTAACTACGTCCGATCGGACGTAGTTTTTTGTTTATTTGGTGAAGCCCTAAGGGGGCGAATCCCGGGGTTCAGTCCGCGCGGACGAAGCGGCAGCGAAGGAGCACGGCGTCTGAATCGACCGCGAAAAGTCCGCTTCGAATACGCTTCGTCAGCATACGATCAAGATTCGGACATCCCATGGCGGATCGGCGGGCAAGGCAAGCCGAATCCCATAGACTCCACCAAACACGCCAATTGCTGGCGTGTTTTTTGTGTTCGGTGGAGCTTTCTGGGGGCAGACCGCGCGGACGTAGCGCAAGCGGAGGAGCAGGGCATCGAAATTTACCGCGGCCGCTTCAATCCTAAATTGGATGTTGGCAACAAAATATGAAAAGCCCCGGCGAATGCTCGCTGGGGCTTCTGTCCTTTTCTTGGGGGCGGTCCACTGTCCGGTTAGCAGACCTTGCCTAGGCAATGCTATTGAACCAGGAGGTTGGCGCAGCCGGGAGTTCGAATGGCGTCAATGACTTAGAAAAAGACGCCCCGCAAGATGATGACTAACAGAATGAACAGGACAAGAACAATACCCAGCGCACTGCCGCAGCCGAAACCGCCGACACCGCCGACAGGTCCGCAACCTACTCCGCCTACGCCTCCAACACCATATCCCATTGTAGTCAGCTCCTTTATTTGAGGTACACCGCATTATATGTTCGATCGGGTATAGTGCATGGGCTGTTGTCAGAAAGGGGCGAACGACCGGTAAGGACAACTCATCCGTATCTTCCGCGGAGACGTGAGGAAATGGCAGCCGGATGGTGGGATCACAACAAAAAAGACAGGGAACCAAATTATAGGGTCCCTGCCTGTTTGGTGCCGAGGAGGTGCCGTCCCTGACGGAACATCAAGCGATGCAAGCCGATCCGCCTAGGCTCCGCCTAACACAAACGCGAACGCGCCCATAGCCGCCGTTTCAAGCGATCAGTACGCCTTGATAATTTCCTCGATGCAGTTCATCAGCTTGTCGAATTCAGCCAGCGCCCGTACGGGATCGTGATCCGCGATAGCCGCGAACATCGTATGATGAAACTCGTACGTTTCGTCGAACAGCTTCTGCTCGCCCAGCGGTTCATGGAAGAACTTCTCGTACATGCTGGAGATCGATTCGAGCACGCTGGACAAAATCGGACTGGCCGCGGCCCGCATGACGCCCCGGTGGAAAGCCAGATCGATCTGGGAGGTCGGCTGCCCGGCTTCCTTCAGCTTGGCGTATTCGCGCAAGCATGCCGTCAATTCGCGGATCTGCGACGGCGTAATCCGCTTGGCCGCCAGTTCGACCGCCTTGCCTTCCAGCGCCCGGCGCACGTCCAGAATCGAGAGGAGGAAGCGTTTCTCTTTCTCGATCTTGATCTTGCCGGCGAACCGGAAGATGCCCACGTCGCGGACGAAAATCCCTTTGCCGTTGACGACGGTAATGACGTCGATCGCCTCCAGATAACGCAGCGCTTCGCGGAGCGAAGAGCGGCCGACGCCGAACATCTGCGTCATCGCCTCGACCGACGGAAGCTTATCTCCTTCCTGCAGCGACTGCTCTTCGATGAAGTGCTGAATTTCCTGCGAAACCAATTCCGGCATCGATTGCCTTTGGATTTTAGCCACGTCGTCTCCCTCCTCGTGATCACGCGTTCAGCGGTGATGCACGGTTACGGCTGCACATCCTTCACGCCCGCCCACGCCTGATCCATGTCTTGCGTCAGATCGTCGACGTTCTCGAGGCCGATGTGCAGCCGGATCAGGCTGCGGGCTTCCGGCGCGCAGCCCGCCATGGCCGGGTTGACCGTCACGAGCGACTCGAAGCCGCCCCAGCTGACGCCGATTTTGAAATAGTTCAGCCGGTTCGCCCAATCCCGCATCTTCTCCGGCGACTCGGCCGATTCGAACGAGAACAGCCCGCTCGAGCCGTTCATCTGCCGGAGGCCGAGCGCATGCTGAGGATGCGAGGGGAGCGCGGGGTGATTGATCTTCGCGACGTAAGGCTGGCCCGCCAGATGCGCCGCGGCCGCCAGCGCGCTTCGTTCATGCCGCTCCATGCGCAGGGGCAGCGTACGCAGGCTGCGCGTAATCTGAGCCGCGGTATGCGCCGTCATGATGCCGCCCAGCAGCATGTATTCGTCTTCCGCAATCCGGTCGACGAGCGGCTTGGAGCCGATCACGACGCCGGCGACGCTGTCGCTTTGTCCCGAGATGTATTTCGTCACGGAATGGACGACGAGGTCGATGCCCAGCTCCAAGGGGCGCTGGAAGACGGGCGTGGCCCACGAATTGTCCGCAATGGTGACGATGCCGCGGCTGCGGGCAAGCGCGGCGCAGGCCGCCAAGTCCTGCAGCTGGAACAGCATCGACGTCGGGCTTTCCAGATAAAGCAGCTTCGTCTCCGGGCGGAGCGCCGCGCGGATGGCGTCCGGCGAACCGCCGTCAACGAGCGTAGCGTCGATGCCGAAGCGCTGCAGGTACTGGGTGACGAACAAGCGCGTCGGGCCGTACGCTTGGCTGACGCAGACGATATGGTCGCCGGTTCTGACAGCGGACAGGATCGCGGCCGAGATGGCGGCCATGCCCGAAGCGAAGCATTTCGCCGCTTCCGCCCCTTCGAGCGCGGCCAGCTTCTCCTCCAGATAAGAGACGGTCGGGTTGCTGCCCCGCGAATAGACGTGCGCCTGCTGCGGATGTTGGGCAGCCTGCCGGAATTCATCGTACGTTTCGAACGCGAACAGGCTCGTTTGGTAGATCGGCACGTTGATCGCGCCGTGATGCCGAACGTCGACGGGATCG
The DNA here is from genome assembly GCF_900113915.1 of Paenibacillus sp. UNC496MF. Classification (NCBI taxonomy): domain Bacteria; kingdom Bacillati; phylum Bacillota; class Bacilli; order Caryophanales; family Paenibacillaceae; genus Paenibacillus; species Paenibacillus sp. UNC496MF. The sequence goes on along the minus strand of NZ_FORE01000009.1, from coordinate 275,554 downwards.
TGCGTCACCGTCGAATACTGCCAAGCCAGGTCTGCCTTCTTGTTCATCGTGGCATGCTCCTTTCGTTACGGGCGCTTAGCTTATCCTTATCCCTTGACCGCGCCTTGCGTCAGCCCTTCGACGATGAAGCGCTGCGCGACGGCGAACAGCGCGATGGTCGGGAGGACGGACAGCACGGTCCCGGCCGACATGGCGCCCCAATCGACGTCGAATTTCATGACGAACGAGTTCATCGCGACGGGCAGCGTCTTGAGCGTCTCGTCGTCGATGAACAGGACGGCCATGAACAGCTCGTTCCAGTTCTGCACGAAGGCGAAGATGAACGTGGCCGCGATCCCGTTCAGCATGACCGGCATAATGACGCGGACGAGCGCCGACATCCGGGAGCAGCCGTCGATCATGGCCGCTTCTTCGAGACTGGACGGAATCCGTTCGAAGAAGCCTTTGAGCAGAATCGTCGAGAACGGAATCAACCCGACGGTATACATCAGCACGAGCGAAGAGCGCGTATTGATCAGGTCGAGCCGGGTCATCAGCAAATAAAGGGGCGCCAGCGCCACGAAGCCGGGCAGCATCTGGGTCAGGAAGAAGCCCAGCATCACATGCCGGTGGGCGCGGAATTTGAACCGGGCCAGCACATAGGCGCTCAGCACCGAGATGCAGACGACGATCGCGGCGGCGCTGAGCGAAATCAGCAGACTGTTGGCGATATAGACGTGGAACTTCGAGATTTTGATGATGTTGATGTAGTTTTGGAACGTCAACCGATCCGGCCAATAGTTCAGCGGGAAGGAGAAGATATCCTTCTGCGGCTTCAGGGACGTGACGACGATCCAATAAAGCGGGAAGACCATGGTGATCAGATAGAGCGACAGGAAGACGACCTTCAAGCTTTTCAACGCGCGCCGCTTCATATCAGAAGTCCCCCAGTTTCTCGGATCGCGTGACCGTGAGATAGAAGATCGTGTAGAGCAGCAGAATGCCGATCATGACGATGCCGATCGCCGAAGCCGCGCCGTAATCGCCGCCGTACATGATTTTGTCCAGCATGAGCGAAGAGAGAATGTGCGTCGAACCGGCAGGGCCGCCGTTCGTCAAGCCGTATATGATCGACGGATCGTTGAATATCCAGATCGCGCGCAGCAGCGTCGTCGTAATGACGGTCGGCATGATATAAGGCAGCGTAATATTGAGCAGCTTGCGCGCGCCGTTCGCGCCGTCCATGCTTCCCGCCTCGTACAGCTCGGGCGGGACCGATTGCAGCGCGGCCAGCAGCATGATCGCGAAGAAGGCAATGCCGTACCACACGTTCGCGAGGATGACCGAAGCCATCGCCCAGCTCGGATCCGACAGGAAGCCGATGCGTTCGTGAATGAGGCCGAGATGCAGGAGCAAGTCGTTGATCACGCCGATCTGCGAATTGAACATCCATTTCCAGATCAAACCGATCAGAAAGCCGGAAAGCGCCCACGGATAGAAGACGAAGCCTTGGAAGATCCCGCGTCCGCGAAACCGGTTGTTCAACAGGAGGGCGACCGTCAAGCCGAGCGCGAATTGCAGGATAAGCGAGATGAAGACCCAGTAGGCGCTGTTGATCGCGGCGGTTTTGAATTTCGCGTCGTGGAACATCGTCTTGAAGTTGTCCAAGCCGATGAAGTGAACGTGCGTCAGGTCGAAGAGCTGGTAGTTTTGGAAGGCCATGACGATGCCGCGGAGGAACGGGTAGTAGGTAAAGACGAGCACGAGCGCGAGCGCGGGCAGCAAGCTGAGGAAGATAAAACCGCGCGGCGAGTTGCGGAAAGCGGTCTGCGCGCGCCTGACGAGGGGAGGCTGATCTTCTTTCATGAACCGCACCACCTTCTTTAGGAGGAAATCGAACGAAACGGTAACGATGGGTGGCTGCGCGCCACCCATCGTTCGTCGAAGCTCCGTTATTTATTCAGATTGGCACGCTGATCCGCCCAGAACTGATCCCATTTCTTAAGCGTATCGTCGACCGACACGTCGCCCAGCAGCAGCGATTGGCCGGTTTCCATGGAGACCTGCCCCCATTGGCTCGTTCCCGGATACTTCGTGTTCGCTTTCAGGTTGACGAATTCGTCCGGCTTGGAAGCCATCAGCAGCAGCTGTTTGTACATATCCGTCTGGAAGAACGGATCCTCGCTCGCCGACTTGTGGATCGGAATGAGCGCGGTTTTCTGGGCGAAGTACGTGTTCTGTTCCGGGCTCGAGAGGAAGGCGATCAGCTTGAACGCTTCGTCCTTATGCTTCGAATAGGACGTGATGCCCCAGCCGCCGCCGCCCGTCGCGGTGAACGCTTTGCCGCTCGGGCCTTTCGGCATCGGAGCCGTGCCGATCGTGTTCACGTCCATCTTCTCCATCAGGGCCGGAATCGCTTCCGGATCCTGCAGCAGGATGCCGGTTACGCCCGAGGTGAACGCCTGCACTTGCTCCTGATACCCCCAGTTGATCGAATCCTTCGGCGAGCCTTCCTTGTACAGCTTGACGTACAGCTCCAGCGCCTTCTTCGCTTCCGGCGTCGAATACATCGTTTTGCCGTCCGTCAGGAACATGGAGTCGTCATGGTCGATGCCATCGAAGTTGTAGTTCAGAATCATGGTATCCGGAACGCCGTTCGCGCCCGGACCGCCGCGGAACGAGAAGCCGTAACGGTTCTTGCCCGGATCCGTCAGCTTGATCGCGGCATCGACCATCTCTTCATAGTTCGTCGGCGCCGGAATGCCTTTCTCCTGGAACCAATCCTTGCGGTAGAACATTTGGCGCTGGTACATGCCGTTCGTGATGAAGTACAGCTTGTCGTTCAGCGTGGCGACCGATTTGGCGACGTCGACCTCGGTCGCGTAGTCCGGCCAGTTCTTCACGTAATCGTTCAGGGGCTCCAGATAACCGTTATTGGAAAACTCGGACACGGTCAGGTCGCGGACCTCCAGCACGTCGAGATCCTGCTTGGCGCCCAGAATCGTCTTGATCTTGTTGTCGGCTTGATCGAAAGGAGGCGAAATCAATTCCACTTTGATGTTCGGGTTGGCTGCTTCGAATTTCGAGATCATTTCGTTCAATACGGTCGTGCGTGCCGGACTGGTCAGACTTTCAATCATGCGCAGCGTGACTTTGCCGCCGGAACCGCCGCCGCTCCCGCCGTTGTCGCCGCAGCCCGCCAGAACGCCCAGAAGCAGCATGCCCGCGGTCGCGCCGAACAACATCGTTTTTTTTCTCGTTGCCGCCATTGAATAGCCTCCCTTTTTTAATCAACAAGCCTTCGATCAGACTGGCGATACCCCCCAAGTCATCCAAGCATATCCTCCGCCTGTCTGATAGGCTCATTGTAAATGAAAGCGCTTAACAATACAATTCGTTATCTTGCTATTTTGAATATTATTTTTTTTCTGAAATCTAGGGATCGGGGCTGGCGCTTCATGCTTCGCCGGGACCGGCAATCGGCCGTTGAAATACCCAAAATCCGACCGATCGTTTGATTTTTTCGAAACCCTCGTGGTAAGTTTAAGGGGACATCATCCGGAGGGGAGCGGGATGCGGGCCCATGAACGAAACGACCGCCGACAAGCACGCGGCCGCCGAAGGCGGATGGAGCGCTTCCCGGACATGGAAACTGGTGTTCGGATTGAAGCTGCTGCTGAATTTAGCCTTGGCCGGCGTCTTTTATTTCGATTATTCGATCGCGCTGTTTTGGAGACTCAGCTTCATTTTTATATCCATCGCGGCCTTTTTGTTCGCCAATTACGTCTATATGAACCAGAGCAAGCGGCGAAGCGGGTTGTTCCAGCTGCTGATCCTCGATTTCCTGCTGTCCGCCGCCTATGGCTACATCTACATCGCGGGCAATTTCCCGAATCATCTCTTCGTCGGCATCACGGCGCTCGCCATCTTGATGTTCGCGCAGAGCATCCGCGGCATCATCTGGACCTGCCTGCTGCTGCTGGGCGTGTACGTCCTGACGATGGGCAGCCTGGATTGGTACGTCTTCGGGCAATGGGATGAAATCGGCTATTTTACGACCGGGTCGTTCATCGTGTTCGCCGGCATCGTGAGCGTGTTGATCCACTTCTATCGGAACGCGCGCGCGAACACGCTGAAGCTGTACGGAGAGTTGATGCAGTCGCACGCGCAATTGCAGGAATACGCGCTCCAAACGGAGGAATGGGGCGCCGCGAAGGAGCGAATCCGGATCGCGCGGGACATTCACGACACGGTCGGCCATAAGCTGACGGCGCTGCTCGTCCAAATGCAGGCGGCGCGGAAGCTAAGCCGGATCGATCCGCGGCGCAGCGAGGAGACCTACGCGGAATGCGAGAACCTGATCCGGGCGTCCTTGCAAGAGATCCGGCTCTCGGTCCGGGCGATCCGCGACGAGCCGGTCCGGTCGGTCTCGCTGCAGGAGCGTCTGGCGGAGCTCGCGCGGGAATTCACCAAGTGGGCGGAGGTGCACACGACGCTGGAGGTGGAAGGGAGTCCCGTCGCGCTGCCGGGCGACCTGCAGCTGACCGCGTACCGCGTCGTGCAGGAGTCGCTCACGAACGCGCAGAAGCACGGCCATGCCCGGAAGGCCGAGATCGTGCTCGCCTTTGCCGACAGCGGATTTTCGCTGTGCATCCGCAATGACGGGGAGGCGCCCGCGGAACTGAAGCCGGGCTTCGGGTTAATCAACATGCAAGAACGAGTGCGGGAGTGGAACGGGGAAGTGCAGGTGGGGACGGAGCCCGGAACGGGGTTCGCGGTCGACGTCCGCTTCCCTTATGCCGCCGGCGGAAACGGAGCGGAAGCCATTGAAAATTCTCATCGTTGACGATCAGCGTCTCATGCGCGAGGGGCTCGCGACCATCATCGGCCTGGAAGAAGGCATGGAGGTGGTCGGCACGGCCGTGGACGGCAGGGACGCCTACAACCAGGTCGTCGAGCTGCGGCCGGACGTGGTGCTGATGGACATTCGGATGCCGGGCATGGACGGCGTGGCCGGGACCGAATTGATCCTTCGGCATGTGCCGGACACGAAGGTGCTGATCCTGACCACGTTCGACGACGCGGAGCTGATATTGCAAGCATTGGAAAAGGGCGTCCAAGGCTACTTGCTGAAGGATCTGCCATCGGAGGCGATCGTCAGCGCGATACACACGGTGTACAACGGCGGCACGGTGCTGCAGCCCGACATCACGGCGATGCTGCTGCGCGAAATGAAAAAGATGGCGGATCGCGATCCGGGCGCGGCGGCGCCTTTGACTCCGGACGAGCCGGGCGCCCTGGCGGGGTTGACCGAACGGGAAAAAGAGGTGCTGGCCTTGCTGGGGCAAGGCCGGAACAACAAGGAAATCGCGGAGACGCTGTCGATCACGGAAGGCACGGTGAAGAATCACGTCTCGAATCTGATCGCGAAGCTGGGGCTCCGCGACAGAACGCAGGCGGCCGTCTATGCGGTCCGTCATTCCGTCTGAGCAAGTCGAGCATGACTTTTGGCATAGCGCATGAGATTCGTCATGCGCGGCGGCCGAAGGTGATGCTTTTTTTGCGTCCGATTCATGACGTTCCACAGATTTGGCGGTCCGCGAACCTTGGTAAGATCAAAGTGCAAGAACGGAGGCGGCGCGAATAGCGCCTCCGGCGAAATCCAAGACGCGATAGGAGAGTGGACGGGATGGCGGAGAAAAAAGCCGGGTTGACGTTGCGGATCATGACGGTGTCGCTCCTGCTGGCGCTGGTGGTCGGATCTTTCTTCGAACTGAACTGCTTCTTGAATTATTGATCGCGCATGCGAAGGGACGCGCAGAGAATTTCCGCGGAGGTGAAGGCTTGTGAACTTGAAACGAATCGTGCTTCCCGCCGGGTTGATGGCCGTGGTGATGTTTGCCGCGTATGGCTCCTATCACAAACACGATACGGCGGAGGCGAAAGGCATGAGCGGCACGGCGAATCGATTCACGGAAGCGGCGGCGGCGGGCGGCAACACCAAGACGGCGGTATTCGCCGGCGGCTGCTTCTGGAGCGTGGAAGGTCCGTTCGAGAAGCTGGACGGCGTCGTGAGCGTCGTGACCGGCTATACGGGCGGGCATACGACGGATCCGACCTACGAGAAGGTATCCACGGGCAAGACGGGCCATCTCGAAGCGGTGCAGGTCCGGTACGACCCGAGCCGCATCTCGTACAACCAGCTGCTCCAGGCGTTCTGGCGCAACACGGATCCGACCGACGCCGAGGGGCAATTCGGCGACCGGGGCACGGAATACCGCTCGGTCGTCTTCTACGACGGCAAGGAGCAGCAGTCCGCGGCGGAGGCGTCGAAGGCGGCGCTCGCCGCCCAAGGCAAGTTCGACAAGCCGCTCGTGACGAAGATCTTGCCGGTCGCCGCGTTCTATGAAGCCGAGGACGTCCATCAGGACTTCTACAGAACCCATCCGGCCGATTACGAATACAACGACGTCGCGTCCGGACGGGAAGCGTTCTTGGACCGCGTCTGGGGGGAGGACAAGGAGTTGAAGGCATTGGAAAGCCCGTATGCCGTATTCGACAAAGCGGATCGGCTGAAGGCGCTCACGAAGCTGCAGGTCGACGTTACCCAGCATGATCAGGACGAACCGCCGTTCCGGAACGCGTATTGGAACAACGCCGAAGCCGGCATTTACGTGGACGTCGTGTCGGGCGAGCCGCTGTTCAGCTCGAAGGATCAATTCGATGCCGGTACGGGCTGGGCGAGCTTCACCCGTCCGCTCGAGCCGGACAGCGTGATCTACCGGGAAGTCGGCGGGTTCTTCTCGGAAGAGACCCAAGTAAGAAGCCGTTACGCGGATTCCTTCCTCGGCCACGTCTTCGAGGACGGCCCCGAGCCCACGGGACTTCGCTACTGCACGAACTCCGCGTCGCTGCGCTTCATTCCGAAGGATGAGCTGGCGCAAAGCGGATACGGGAAATACGCCACGTTATTTCAGGGGGACGATGCGCAATGAGAAACGAGTTTATATTGGAGCTGCTGGACAGCCGGCTGAACGTCTTTCTTCGATTGATCGAGCAGTGCCCGCCGGATAAACGCCGCGTCATTCCGAACGGCTTCAAGAACCACCTGCACTGGCATGTCGGCCACGTGCTGACGGTGACGGAATTCCACGTATTCACGCTATCGAATCAGCCTGCGTTTCTGCCCGAACGGTACCAGGCGCTGTTCGCGTACGGCACGAAGCCCGCGGATTGGCAGGAAGAGCCGCCGGCGTGGAACGATCTGGTCTCGCAGCTGAGCGCCCAGGCGGTCCTCATCCGCGAGACGTTCAAGGACCGGCTGGACGAGCCCGTGCCGGAGAACTTCCTGAAGGCGCAAACGATCGGCGAGCTGATCGTGTCCACGGAGCTGCATCTGCTCGATCACGCCGGATTCGTCAATGCCATGCTGAAGGCGCTGCAAGCGGAGTAAGGAGGCGGGAGAACTTCCATTCGGCTTCCTTCATCTGTTACGCTTGCTTTATTTCCTTCGGCTCCTTTATTTCCTTCCATAGATAAGTGAACAGGCGGCACCTTATGGTGCCGCCTGTTGCGATGCAAGCCCGCCGAGGCGCAACGCGATTCACTCTTACGGGAACGATCGTTCTCTTTTGGCTAAAAAAATTACCAAGGCAGCGTGCCGTCCAGGTAAAGGAACGAACCGGTCGGTCCGTCGGCCGGAAGCGTGGCCGCCCGAATGCTCGTGCGGCTGCCTTCCGTTTCGTCGAATTCCGCCTTGTCGCCGCCGATGCGGGTGTTGACCCAGCCCGGATGAACCGAGTTCACTTTGATGTTCGTGTCTTTCAGCTCTTCGGCCAAATGGATCGTGAACGCGTTGATCGCGGCTTTGGCGGCATTGTAAGCGAACGTCTTGATCGCGTAGATCGGCGATTCCGGATTGGCCTGCAGCGTCAGCGAACCCAGAATGCTGGAGAGGTTGACGATGCGGCCGGCGTCCGACTTGCGGAGCAGCGGCAGAAGCAGCTGGGTCAACTCGACCTGGCCGAAGAAGTTGATGTCGAAGGAGTCGCGGAGCAGCTGCAGCGGCATGGTGCCCGTGCGATTCACGATTTCCATGGAGATATGCTCCTGATCCAGCATGACGCCGGCGTTGTTCACGAGAATATCAAGCTTGCCGTAATGTTCGTCGAAGTAGCGGAATGCAGCCTCGTTATCTTCGGATACGTTGACGTCGTGCCGGATGCTCTCGGCCTTGAAGCCTTCTTCGTTCAACTGCTTGGCGGCCTCGCGGCCGTTTTGCCCGTTCCGCGCGCCGATGACCACCGTGGCGCCGAGCTTGGCGAGTCCGCGCGCGGTTTCCAAGCCGATGCCGCGGTTGGCACCGGTTACGAACGCGATTTTGCCTTGAAGATGTTGCGTTGTCATCGTCATATCGTCTCCTTTAGGATGGTACGTCTTGGATGATACGTCGTATGAGCGGGAGGATGAATGGATGAATGCGGCGTCAAGGCTGCATGGCTCTAATGGGAACGATCATTCTACTTAGCTTAAAAAAATTTTTCATACGATTTAATGCAACTTAATGCAACTTAGCGCAACAAGCCCATGGATACGTCGACGATCCGGTACAGCTTCTCGCGGCTGACCGAGGTGCGCGACAGGACCCGGATGCCGAGCAGCGCGTTATGAAGCGATTCGGCAAGCTCCTTGGCGGCGACGGCCGAGGTGAATTCGCCGTTTTGCCGTCCCCACGCGATAATGCCGGCGATCAGCTCTTCTCCGCTCTCGAAGCCATGCACCGTCTTGGCGTCGGCTTCCTCGTCGCGGGCGGACAGTTCTACCGCCGAGCTGACGAGCAGGCAGCCGGACGGACAACCGTCCTTGTCGTCGATGGCGTACTTGAACACGAATCGCAGGGCGTCCGCGGCCGTCTCGGCCTGCTTGATGCCCGCCTTCAAATTCCCGGCGATGAACGCGCCGTACCGGTCCAGCGCCTTCAAGAACAGCGTGCGCTTGTCGCCGAACGTATCGTACAAGCTTCGGCGGTGAATGCCCATATGGTCGACCAGATCGGTCATGGACGTCTTCTCGTAGCCTTGTTCCCAGAAGAGCCGCATTGCCTTGTCAAGGACTTCTTGCTCGTCGTACTCCTTGCTTCTTGCCATGCCCGCTCACCTCCCGAAGACATCTTAGCATATTGAGAACGATCAGTAAAGAATATTTCTTGGCCGGCGCACGCGGCGATCTTTAGGGGATAATTCCGTCAGCCTTCGCAAACACTAGGAGGGTCGACGGCAATGACGCGGGGCGAGGGGCGATTCGATTTCGCAAGCGAAGACGATGGCGGTGCATGAGCGCAACAAGACCGCCGGCAGAACCGACGGTCTCTTCGGGCTTGCCGGCAGCGAGGCGCTGCCTTTAGGAGGGATGCGCGTTAGCTCGGATTGTAAATATCCAGGTCGTCCGTCGTGACGAAATCGATCGTCGTCGTGCCTTTGCCGTACATCGTTTCGCCAACGGAGAGAACTTCCAACGTCGGAACGGCCCAGTCTTTTTTCGCGGCTTGATGAGTCATCTGTCTACCTCCTATCCATGAATAGTGGTACTTTGCAAGCGGGGGGCATACGCCTTTCGGCCCGCTGGAAAGCCCATAGATAGGAATTCGGGGGGTGTCCCCGTTTTCCGGGGGTGCTTGGCAAATTACGACAGCTCCCTTCTGTCGTATTTACAGACGGAAGCGAAAGGTGTAAAATCGATTCACAAGTTGTATACAAGTATACTTGTAGATCATAGATCGAGGTGAGCACTATGAAGCTAGGTATGATCGGTCTGGGCAAGATGGGCTTTAATCTGGCGCAAAATTTGCTGCGGAACGGCCACGAGGTCGTCGTGCAGGACGTGAACCCCGAGCCCGGCAAGCTGCTCGCGGCGGAAGGCGCGATTTACGCGGAGACGGTCGCCGATGCGGTCTCGAAGCTGCAGGCGCCCCGCATCGTCTGGGTAATGGTGCCGGCGGGCAAGATCGTCGACCAGGTGCTGGACGCCCTTGCGCCGCTGCTCGGCCAAGGCGACATCGTGATCGACGGCGGCAACTCGCATTATAAGGACTCCATCGCGCGCGGCGCTCGGCTCGGCGAGCGGGGCATTTTCTTCTTCGACGCGGGGACGTCCGGCGGCACCGAAGGCGCGGCGCTCGGCGGCTGCTTCATGATCGGCGGGGACCGCGAGGCCTTCGCGGTCATCGAACCGCTGTTCCAAGCGATGGCGGTGGACAAGGGCTACCTGTACGCCGGCAAGAGCGGCAGCGGACACTTCCTGAAAATGATTCACAACGGGATCGAATACGGCATGATGCAGGCGATCGCCGAAGGCTTCGAGCTGCTGTCCAAGAGCGATTTCGACTATGATTACGAGGATGTCGCCCGCGTCTGGTCGAACGGCTCGGTCATCCGCGGCTGGCTGATGGAACTCGCGGAGAACGCCTTCTCGAAGGATCCCAAGCTGGAGGGCATCCGCGGCGTCATGCAGAGCTCCGGCGAAGGGAAATGGACGGTCGAGACGGCGCTCGATCTCGAAGCGAGCACGCCGGTTATCGCGCTGTCCCTGCTGATGCGCTACCGCTCCCAGGAAGCGGACACGTTCCACGGCAAAGTGGTCGCGGCGCTGCGCAACGAATTCGGCGGCCATGCCGTCGTTCCGAGCGAGTAACGGTCCAAGCGAACGGCACCCCGAGCGATCGTCTTTGCGTACGATCGGTGGCTTCAAGCGATGTACCTCGTCTCGCTGCCGGACAGCCGGATGGAGATGCGCCTCCTTATAGTTCCGCCCGCGAATGTATGGTAAAATCGTACCTGCCGATGTTAGTACGCGTTCGGAAATCGATACGTAGGAGAGTTGAGACGACTATGCGTTATCCATCCGCCTGGCTGCAGGGCGCCTCCCGCGGGGATGCCATCGCGAGCGAACTGCGGCTGCAAATCATCAGAGGCGCGATCGAGCAGGGAGCGGTCATCTCGGAGAACCGGGTCGCAGCCGAATTCGGCGCGAGCCGTTCTCCGGTCCGGGACGCGCTGAAAACGCTGTCGAACGAAGGGCTCATCCGGCTCGAACGGATGGGCGCCGTCGTGCTCGGGCTTAGCATGAAGGATCTCGAGGAGCTGTACGACGTCCGGTATCTGATCGAAAGCTTCGCGCAGCAGCGTTTGGCGGAAGGAAACCGCGAGCCGCTGCTCGCCGAGCTGCGGCAGCTGATCGACAAGATGGGACTGGCCGTGAAGCACGGCGACCGCGCCGAGTTCGCCCAGCTGGATTTCCGCTTCCACGAAGCGATGATCGCCGAAGCGAAGCACGCGAGAATCCAGCAGCTGTGGAACAGCATCCGCCACGTCGTGCTCGCCGTCATGCTGATTACGACGGACGAAGTGTTTTCCGAGGGAGATGCGAAGCTGCAGAGCGTGATCGGGAAGCACGGCGGACTCCTGAAAGCGATCGAATCGCGGGACGCCGCGGTCATCCGGGCGGAGGTGCGGGCGTACTTCGCCGATTCCAACCGGACGCTGCACAACAGCCTTCCGTAACCGGAGGGCTGGACCGGCGCCTGGACAAAACGCACGCGCAAAGTTGTCGACAAGTATACAATATAAGCTTGCACGCACGTCCAATCCAAGCAAACGAACGAATTGAAAGCGGTTGCCGGCATCGGGATTCATCGGCGCCCGGATCGCGGTCGAGCCGCCGGCCAAGCTGGCCGAGCAATTCGCGTCGGCGGGCGAACGCAAGCTTCCCGGTTTCGGAATCACGTTGTTTACGATTCTGCTCCCTGTTATGCTGATGTTAATCGGTTCCGTTGCCAATATTCTCGATCGCGAGGCGACGTCGGGTTTGACAGTGTTATGCGAATTCATCGGCAATGAGGTGATCGCGCTGCTGATCGCCGTCGTCTTCTCGTTCTTCTCGCTCGGCTTCGCCCGCGGCTTCTCCAAGGAGGACGTGTCGCGCTTCGCGAGCGAATGCCTGGCGCCGACGGCGACGATCATCCTGATCATCGGCGCGGGCGGGGCGTTCAAGCAGGTGCTGATCGACAGCGGCGTCGGCAGCGCCATCGCCGCCATCGCGACGTCGGCGCACGTCAACATCCTCTTCTTCGCCTGGTTTATCGCGGCGCTTATCCGCGTCGCGACGGGCTCGGCGACGATCGCCATGACCGCGGCGGCGGGCATCGTCGCGCCGATCCTGGCGCAAACCCCGGGGGCGAACGTCGAGCTGACGGTGCTGGCGACCGGCGCGGGCTCGCTCATTCTGTCGCACGTCAACGATGCCGGCTTCTGGATGGTCAAGGAATTTTTCAACATTTCGGTGCCGCAGACGCTGAAGTCGTGGACCGTCATGGAAACGATTTTGTCCGTCGTCGGCCTGATGCTCATTTTGCTGCTAAGCATGGCGGTCTGACGCAGCCGGGCGGCGCTGGCCGCACTTTTATCCGAAAGAAGGTTCATCCCTTGAGTCAATCGATGTACATGATCGGCGTCGACATCGGCACGACCAGCACGAAGGCCGTGCTGTTCGAGACGAACGGCGCCATCGTCGCCAAGGCGGACGAGGGCTACCCCCTCTACACGCCGACCTCATCCGTGGCCGAGCAGGACCCGGACCAGATCTTCCGCGCCGTTCTTCATACGCTCAAAGGCGTTATGGCGCAGAGCAAGGCGAAGCCCGACCAGGTGTTGTTCGTCGCGTTCAGCTCGGCGATGCACAGCGTCATCTTCGTCGACGGCGAAGGCAAGCCGCTCACGCGCAGCATCACCTGGGGCGACAACCGGAGCGCGGCTTGGGCGGACAAGCTGAAACGCGAGCTGAACGGCCACGGCGTCTACTTGCGCACGGGCACGCCGATCCACCCGATGTCGCCGCTGCCCAAGCTGATGTGGCTCCGGCACGAGCAAGCGGAGCTGTTCCGGAAGGCCGCGAAGTTCGTGTCGATCAAGGAATACGTCTTCGCGCGGCTGTTCGGCGAATACGTCGTCGATTATTCCATCGCGTCGGCCACGGGCATGATGAATCTCGAGAAGCTCGACTGGGACGAGGAAGCGCTCGAGCTCGCGGGCGTGACGCGGGAGCGGCTGTCGGAGCTCGTGCCGACGACCCATGCGCTCCGGGGCATGAAAGCCGCCTACGCCGAAGAGACCGGCCTCGACGCCTCGACGCCGTTCATCGTCGGCGCGAGCGACGGCGTGCTCTCCAACCTCGGCGTGAACGCGATCGGGCCCGGCGTCGTCGCGGCCACGATCGGCACGAGCGGCGCGATCCGCACCGTCGTCGACAAGCCGGTGACGGATCCGAAGGGCCGGATCTTCTGTTACGCGCTGACGGACAAGCATTGGGTCATCGGCGGCGCCGTCAACAACGGCGGCATGATTCTCCGTTGGGCGCGCGACGAGTTCGCCGCCGCCGAAGCCGAGACGGCCAAGCGGCTCGGACTGGATCCCTACGACCTGCTCATGCAAATCGCGGCGCGGGTGCGGCCCGGCGCGGACGGCCTGCTGTTCCATCCTTATTTTACCGGCGAGCGCGCCCCGCTCTGGAACGCGAACGCCCGCGGCTCCTTCTTCGGGCTTAACCTGCACCACCGCAAGGAGCATCTGATCCGCGCGGTGCTGGAAGGCGTTATTTTCAACTTGTACACGGTGCTGCTGGCGATGGAGGAGAACATCGGGCGGCCGAAAAAAATTCTGGCCACGGGCGGCTTCGCCCGCTCGGCGCTGTGGCGCCAAATCATGGCGGATATCTTCGACCAGGAGGTCGTCGTGCCCGAAAGCTTCGAGAGCTCCTGTCTCGGCGCCGTCGTGCTCGGGCTGAACGCGATCGGCCGGGCCGATTCGCTGAGCGTCGTCGCGGACATGGTCGGCGCCACGCACGAGCATAAGCCGGACGCGGAATCGGCGGCCGTCTATCACCGGCTGCTGCCGATCTATATCGGCGTCGCGCGCAAGCTCGAGGACGAATACGAAGCGATCGCGCAGTTCCAGCAAGCTCTCATCCGACCTTAATCCGATCGCGGCCGCGCCGCATGCCGGCGCGGCGGGAAGGCCCCTGAAACCTCAGGGGCCTTTTTGCCGTTGTTCATATTCCGTTCATAGAACAACGATACCATCCTAAGCATCCGCAAACTATAGGAGGCTTGAAGCGCCATGAATCACGGGTATGGAAACGCAAACGGGCACGGCGGCGAATGGGCCGTCGAAGCGCGCGGGCTCGTCAAGGCGTTCGGGTCGAACCGCGCCGTGGACGGCGTCGACCTGAACGTGCGCGCCGGCTCGATCTACGGCGTGCTGGGGCCGAACGGCGCCGGCAAGACGACGACGATCCGCATGCTGGCGACGCTGCTTCGGCCGGACGCCGGCTCGGCGCGGGTGTTCGGGCACGACGTCGTCAAGGAATCGCAGGTCGTCCGCCAGCTGATCGGCGTGACCGGCCAGTACGCGTCGGTCGACGAGTCGCTGAGCGCGACCGAGAATCTGATCATCTTCTCCCGCCTGCTCGGGCTCGGACGCGCGGAGGCGCGGCGCAAGTCGGCCGAGCTGCTGGAGGAATTCGGCCTGACGGAGGCGGCGAAGCGGCCGCTCAAGAACTTCTCCGGCGGGATGCGGCGCCGGCTCGACCTGGCGGCCAGCCTGATCGCGCAGCCGCCGCTCATCTTCCTGGACGAACCGACGACCGGGCTCGACCCGCGCACGCGCGCCCAGATGTGGGAGACGATCCGCCGGCTCGTGAAGACGGGCTCGACCGTGCTGCTGACGACGCAGTACCTCGAGGAAGCGGACCAGCTCGCCGACCGGATCGCGGTCATCGACCGCGGCCGCGTCGTGGCCGAAGGGACCGTCGACGAGCTGAAAGCGTCGATCGGCACGACGTCGCTGCAGCTTACGGTGCGCAGCGCGGCGGATATCGAGGCGGCCCGCAGGCTCGTCGAACGGGTGCTTCGGACGCCGTCGACCGTCTCGCCGGAAGCCGCGCGCATCACGGCGCCGATGGCGGACGCCGACCTGATCACGGATCTGCTGGTCGCGCTCCGCGAGTCGGGCATCCCGCTCGCCGAGGTCAGCGTGCAGAAGCCCACGCTCGACGAAGTGTTCCTGACGATCACGGGACACGGCGTGCCGGCGGACGAACCGCCGACGAACGGCGATAGCCAAACAGGCAAGGAGGGCGCAAGCGCATGAGCAATCCGACGATCAAGACGGGGGCGGGTCTGAAGCTTCGCAACCGCACCTCCTTCGGCCAGTCCGTCCGCCATTCGTTCACGATGGCGTACCGGGGCCTGCTGAAAATCCGCCGGACGCCGGAGCAGCTGTTCGACGTGACGCTGCAGCCGATCATTTTCACGCTGATGTTCACGTACATCTTCGGCGGCGCGATCTCGGGCGACGTCCAGAGCTACCTGCCGGTCATCATCCCCGGCATTCTGGTGCAAACCGTCATCACGACGTCGATCGTGACGGGCGTGCAGCTGCGCGAGGACATGGACAAAGGCGTCTTCGACCGGTTCAAATCGCTGCCGATCGCGCGCATCGCCCCGCTCGCGGGCGCGCTGCTCGCGGACACGATCCGCTATACGATCGCGACGGTGCTGACGTTCGCCATGGGTTACGTCATGGGCTACCGGCCGGACGGCGGACTCGGCAACGTCGCCATCGCCGCGGTGCTCGTCATCTTCTGCTCGTGGGCCATCAGCTGGATCTTCGCGTTCTTCGGCGTCATCGCGCGGACGGCTTCGAGCGTGCAGGGCATTTCGATGCTCGTGCTGTTCCCGCTGACGTTCCTGTCCAACGCGTTCGTGCCGACGAAGACGATGCCCCACTGGCTGCGCTGGTTCGCCGACATCAATCCGATCTCCCACCTCATCTCGGCCGTCCGCGACTTGACCAACGGCGGCGCCGCCGGCTGGGACCTGGGCATCTCGCTGATCGGCGCCGCGGTCATCGTGGCGGTGTTCGCGCCGATCACGGTGCGCGCCTACATGCGCCGGACCTGAGCGCGGGGCGTTCACCGCTCGCCGCGGGAGCGGGCGGCAAGCACGCAGAACCATATCGCGACTTCACGCTGCGCAAGGAGACGGCGTTCGGAGAGCTGTATTACTATCTCTCGCCCGAGGATATCGCCGCGGGCTATTCCGAGCAGTACGTGGAGGTCACGTTGACGCCGGCGGGCGGCGGGAAAGCGATCACCGGCCCCGGATTCCATTTCCCGGGCGGCTTCGGGCGCAACGACGTTCCGGTGGGCACGTACAAGGCGACGGCCAGGTACGCGCCGCCCGGCGAACAGCCCGTGGGGATGACCGTTCGCGTGCGGAACAAGGGCGCGTACGCCGATTCCGCGACGTTCGCGTTCGCGGAGCTCGTGCCGAACGTGTACCAGGCCGAGCTGGAAATGAAGCTGCCTTGACAGCGCGGCGCATGCCGGCCGGATAGACGGACCGCCCGCGCGGGCCGGGAACGAAAGAAGGCTGCCGGCCGTGCCGGCGGCCTTTTCGGCGCGACGGCGGCATGCCGAAGGGAACCGAATTTCCCGGCTGCCGCGTGCCGATATGGTATACTGGTCTGGACTTAACCCGGGCGCCGGGCCCGGGATACGAAGGGACGGATACGATGCGGCTGCAAGTGAAGTGGCTCGACTGGGCGAAACAAATTCAGGCGATCAGCCAGGCGGGACTGGCCTATTCCAAGGACGTTTACGATTTGGAGCGGTTCGAGCAGCTCCGGAATTTGAGCATCGAAATCATGCATGCGTATACCGACGTCGAAGAGACGAAAATCCGCGAGCTGTTCGCCAATGAAACGGGGTACCAGACCCCGAAGGTGGACGTGCGGGGCGCCGTCTTCGACGGCGACCGCATCCTGCTCGTCAGGGAGAAGCTGGACGGCGCGTGGGCGCTGCCCGGCGGCTGGGCGGACGTCGGCTTGTCCGCGAAGGAGAACGTCGTCAAGGAAGTGAAGGAAGAAGCGGGCCTGGACGTGCGGCCGGGCAAGCTGCTTGCCGTGCTGGACAAGAAGTTCCACGACCATCCGCCGTCCCCGCATCACGTGTACAAAATGTTCATCCTGTGCGAGGCCGTCGGCGGCCGGGCGGAAGCGGGCATGGAGACGTCGGAGGTCGGCTATTTCGCCGAGGACGCGCTGCCGCCGCTGTCGATCGAGCGCAATACGGAAGCGCAGATCAAGGCGCTGTTCGCGATGAAGCGCGATCCGGACGCGGACGTCGCCTTCGATTGAGAACCGGCCGGGAAATCGGATCCGATCAGGCGGGGCGAGGTCGCCTTGGCGGCTGAGGCGGGGGACGGGGAAGTCCGGAAAGCGCCTAAGGGCCGGATGGCGCCCGAACGCTTGAAATGAGTGCCGGAGAGCAGCGTCGGACAGAGAGGGACACGAGGTAAGCAGCGGGCGGACGGCTGCGCAAAAAAAAGCTGAAGCGAATCATCGCTTCAGCTTTTTTGCGTTTTGCTGCGGTTACGGCGTATGCAGCACGCCGTAGATCACCTGCGCCGCTTCGGCGCGGGTCGACGCGCCCAGCGGCGCGAATTCGCCCGCCGCGCGTCCCTTGACGATGCCGAGCGCGGCCGCTTCGTCGACGTGCCCGCGCGCCCAGGCGGCGATGGACGCCTCGTCCTTGAACGGTGCGGCCGGCGAGGCAGCCGGCTTGCCGCTGCGCGCTTCGTAGCCGCGCAGCGCGAGCGTCGCCATCTCCTGGCGGGTAATGGCCGCGTTCGGCGCGAACGAAGCCGCGCTCACGCCGTTCGCGATGCCCGCCTTGACGGCCGCGGCGACGTCGCCGGCGTACCAGGCGCCGGCCGGCACGTCGGCGAACGCCGGCGCGCCTTCCGCACGGAGGCCCAGCGCCCGCGCGAGCAGCGCGGTGAATTCGGCCCGTGTGACGCTGCGGCCCGGCTCGAAGATCGTGTCGCTCGTGCCGGTCACGATGCCTTTGGCGTAGAGCGCCTTGATGACGCCGGACGCCCAGTGGCTAGCGGGCACGTCGGCGAACGTCTTGTCGACGGCGAGCAGCGCGTAGGCGCTGAAATGCGTCACTTGGGCGGCATAAAAGCCGTCCGTGTACGTCCCCCCGACGAATTCGGGCGCCGCGCCGTCCGGGAGATAGAAGACGGAGGTCAGCTTCGGATCGGCCGAGGGCGCGACCGGCAGGCGCAGCGTGACCGGCGCCGCGAACTCGCGGAGGTCGTAGACGGCGGAGCCGTCCGCCGCGATCCATTGCAGCTTGAGCTCGTATGCGGGACCGGCGGCCCGCGCGTCCTTGCCCAGCTTCTCCGGGTCGGACGCGACGGGCTTGACGGTCAAGGCGATGGACCCGCTCTGCTGCTGCGGGGCGGTCAGCCCTGCCTTGAGCTGCGTCAGGACGGCGGCCGGGATATCGAACGCGGCCTTGTCCGCGGCGACCACGCGCAGGACCGCTTGGCCCAGCAGCTTGTCCGCGTCGCCCGGCAGCTTGACGACGGTCGCCGCGGCCGGGAGCGCGATCGAGACCAGGCCGTCGGCGGTGTCCTTCAGTTGGTCCGCGGCGACGGCGAGAACGCCGTCCGTTCCGCTCGGCGCGCCCGGCGATCCGCCGCCCGCGCCGCCGCCGCCCGTGCCGTCTCCGGCCGACGGCCCGATGCGAACCGACGTGCCGGCAGAGCCGGCGATGCCGCTCGCGGTCAGCGCGGAATCGACGAGCTTGACGTTGCGGACGTCGATCGCGGCCGTTCCGTTCGCGGCGGCCGCGAACGTGAACGCGGCGAGCTCGAGCGAGCCGCCGTCGCCCGGCGAATCGCCGGACTTGGTATGGGCGAAGACGAGATGCGCTTCGCCGGGGCCGTCCCGGACGACCTTGGCCGGCGTGCCGAAGCCGACCGCCGCCGTCTTCTCGCTGCCCGTCTTGAAAGTCAGCAGCTCCGGGTTGTAATAGACGTGCAATTCGAACGCGTACACGTCCTGCAAATCGTTCCCCTTTACCGTGATCGTGACGTCGTCGCCGCTGTCGACGGCGCTCTTGTCGGCGGTCACGGAGAGGGAAGGCGGCTCGGCCGCGGCCATGGCGGCTTGGGGCAGCAGGAGCGCGAACGCGAGGCAGATCGTCGAGAGCCAAGTGATGCTTTTACGCGCCATATCGGGTTCGTCCTTTCTTGTCTGGAGAATCGGTCGGGTTCAGCCGGCCGTGAAAAACGGAAGGGCCGTGCGCGGCCCTTCCGCCGGCCGTATTTATTTGGCCGGGACCGGCAGCGCCGGGAACAGCTCCGGCGCCTTGCGGTTATGGGTGGCTTGTTCGTAGGCGTAGCCGAGCTTGATCAGCTCGCCTTCGTCGTACGGGCGGCCGAGCAGCTCGATGCCGACCGGCAAGCCGCTCGCGACGAATCCGGCCGGGAGGCTGATCGCCGGGAAGCCGGAGAACGGGCTGAGCCGGTTGGCGCTGCCGGAGCTGCCGCCCGTCGGTCCCGTCGTCGACGGGTACAGGATCGCGTCGAGGCTGTTGTCCGCCATCAAGCCGAGCAGCGATTGCTGGGTCAGGCGCGTTCTGAACAACAGGATATCCTTGTACTCCTGCGTGTCGAGCGATTCGATGCCGTTGCGCGTATTCAGCGTGTTCGTCAGCGAGGTCAGGAATTCGTTGCCCGCGATGATGTCCGTCAACGAATGATTGCGGATGGCGGCCGGGTCGACGAACCGCGTATTGGACAGGTATTCGTTCAGATTGAACTTGAATTCGTAGCCGCTTAAGCTCGGGTATTTCAATATATCGGCGACGTTCGGGATATTGACGCCGACGACCGTGGCGCCCTGCGCCCGCATGTCGTCCGCGGCTTTGTTCAGCAGGCCCAGCACCTCCTGATTGCTGCCGGCGACGCTGCTGTCGAGGACGAGGCCGATGCGCGCGCCCTTCAGGCCGTTCTTGTCCAGGTACCGCGTATAGCTGGCCGGCTTCTTGCCGACGCTGCCCGCCGTGGCGATGTCGTTCGGATCGTAGCCGCTGACCGCGTCCAGCAGGATCGCGGCGTCGGCTACCGTCCGGGCCATCGGGCCGCCGACGTCCTGCGACAGCGCGAGCGGAATGATGCCGTCGCGGCTCGTCAGGCCGATCGTCGGCCGGATGCCGACGATGCTGTTCCAGGAGGACGGGATGCGGATCGAGCCGCCCGTGTCGGTGCCGAGGCCGGCCGCGGCGAAGTTGGCCGCGAGGGACGAGCCGGTGCCGCCGCTGGACCCGCCCGGATTCTTGGTCAGGTCGTACGGATCTTTCGTTTGGCCGCCGAGCGAGCTCAGCGTATCGGTGTTGATGGCGAATTCGCTCAGGTTCGCTTTGGCCAGGATGATGGCGCCGGCGTCCTTCAGCTTCTTGACCATGAAGGCGTCGCTGACCGTTTGGTTGTCGTCCAGGCATTTGCAGCCCGCGGTCGTCTTCAAGCCGAGCGTGTCGTAGTTGTCCTTGACGATGATCGGAATCCCGTGCAGCAGGCCGCGCGGCCCCTTCTCCTGCCGCTCGTCGTCCATCGCCTTGGCGATTTGGAGCGCGTCCGGATTGATCGAGATGAGCGAATGGAGGTCGTCGTCGTATTCATGGATGCGGTCAAGATACATCTGCACGAGCTCGACCGACGTCAGCTTCCCGGCGGCCATGGCATTCTGGATGCTCATGATGTCGGCTTCCATCAGCTGGAACGGCTGCCCGTTGTCGTACAGCACTTTTTTGCCCAGCGCCGCGAGGTCGGCCAAGTCGATGGCGTTGTTCTTGTTGAAATCGCCGATCGCCGCGCTGCCCCAGTTCGCGTCCGAGGCGTCGATGCCGAAATACTTGAGCAGGACGGAAAGATCGCCGACGTCGATGACGCTGTTGCCGTTCAGGTCGCCTGGAGCGGAGCCCGCGATTTGGACGGCCAGCGATTGCTCCGGCGTTTGCACGACGCTGCCGTCGTCGGCGCCGAGCTCCACGTACCCGTTGATGCCGCTGATATCGCCCGCGGCCTTGGCCTTGAAGGTCAGCGCGAGGACCGCGCCGGCATCGGTCAGGCTGCCATCCGCGTCGGTCGCGACGATCGTCAGCTTGCCGGATTCGGCGTTCACGCCGGCGATGCTCACTTCCGGATTGCCGGCGGCCGCCGATATGTAATCGAACGAAGACGGATCGTATTCGAAGACGAATTTGCCCGCGGTCGCGCTGCCGGTCGCGCCGGACAGGGAGACGGAGACGGCGAACGTCTCGCCGGGCGACGCGAGCGACGGGCCCGACAGCTGCACGAACGCGGTGGGAACGGCCGCGGGCGCTTGGTCCCGGACCGCGGCTCCGGCATCTTCGGCGTACGCGCCGGAGACGGGTACGCCAAGGAGAAGCGTGCTGCCGAGCAGCAGCAGGCCGGCGGATGCGAGCAGAGATTTTTTCATGGGCTTCCTCCTCGAGGCGGCGAGTGCCGCGCTTCTATGAATGTTAGATTTTGAGCGAAAACGGAAGTGGGATTGTGGCGTTTTTTCAAAATATCTAACATATAAATTACATATAAAGTGCCCCTCTCCCTTTTATCTCTAAATCTATCGTTTATCATAGGGGATGGATTGCGGACGATCAAACGCGGTTTTTGGCGATTATTCACGTTTAAACGGCAATTATCTTTGCTTTTCGATGGTTTTTATTGCTTTATTTGCTTGACGCGAAAAATGTTATATAACCTAACATTAAATCGGAATAGACCGGGAAGTCGTACCGGGCATCGGGGCGGTCATTGTTGTTTTTGATAAAAAAACCGTTATCCGCGTTAAAGACGCGCGCCGCGCCGCGGCGATAAGATAGAGAGGAACGATGGATCGTCCATGCGGGCTGCCGCGCGCGGGCCGTACGTTCGCCGCAGGGCTGCCGGGCTGCCGCCGCCGGAAAAGATCCGCCGCAAACTACCACGGATGGGGGAATCGCCGCATGCTCAATAAGCAAATCGTCTTTGCGTCGCCATGGGTCGCGGAAGTGCGGGAACGCCGGGAGGACGTGCCGGCGCTCGGCCGCGGCCAAGCCTGGGTCCGCAAGCTGTATACGCTGATCAGTCCCGGCACCGAGCTTGCCTGCCTGTCGGGCCACGAAAGCTGGTTCGATCTGCCCGGGGTGCCCGGATACGCTTCCGTCAGCGAAGTGCTGCAGGTCGGCGAGGGCGTTCAAGGCTTCGCGGCCGGGGACGTCGTGTTCCACTACGGCGATCATTCCGCCTATCAGGCCGTGGATACGAACCACGTGTTCGTCAAGGCGCCGAAGGCCGTGCCGCTGCAATGGGTGCCGTTCGTCCGGATGGCGAACGTCGCGTTCACGTCGCTGCGGGTATCTTCGATCGAGCTCGGCGATGCCGTCGCGGTCACGGGGCTGGGGCTTGTCGGGAACATGGCCGCCCAGCTCGCGAAGCTGCAGGGCGCGAACGTCATCGGCATCGACTTGTCGCGGCAGCGGCTGAAGCAGGCGGAGGCCTGCGGCATCGACCATGTCCTGTTCGCCGGCGACGGGGACGTGCGCGACCGGGTGTCGGACCTGACGGGCGGGGAAGGCGTATCCGCGCTGATCGAGGCGACGGGCGTTCCGCAAGCCGCGGTCGACGCGCTGCCGCTTATCGCGAAATACGGGGAATTGATTTTGCTCGGCAGCCCGCGCTCGGCGTACAAGACCGACGTGACGGACGTCCTGAACTACGTGCATCTCGACGGCCGCGGCTGCATCACGTTCAAAGGCGCGCACGAATGGCGTTTCCCGGTGCGCCGGGATCCGTTCGTCAAGCATTCGCTCGCGCGCAATTCGGCCGTCGTGCTGGACTTGATCGGCCGCGGCAGGCTGAAGATCGAGCCGCTGATCAGCCACGTGCTGAAGCCGGAGGAGGCCGCGGGCGCTTACCTGGGGCTGCGCGACGACAAGGATCGTTACAGCGGCGTGCTGTTCGATTGGTCGGCGGACTGACGCTTTCCCCGAATGGGGACTGGCCGCGGAAGGCCGGATCGCGTAGGATGGAAGGGACGCGCTCGGCAGGGGAGGGACGAAGCCTGGTGATCAAGCTGGACTTGGACAACAAGCTGGACCTGGACAACAAACCGGACCTGGAAAGCAAACCGGACCTGGACAGCAAACTACAATCGATATCGCCGTTCGTCCGCATGGTCAAAATCTCGGAAGCGTCCGCGCTCTACGGAGAGTGGGTCGATTACGACCACGTGTTCACCTACATCGACGGCGGCGAAGCGGAGTTCATCCTGGACGGGGTTAAATATCCGGCCAAGGAGGGCGACATGTTCCTGATGCCGCCGTTCATGCCGCACCTCATCCGGGCCGTCTCGGACGTGCCGCTCGTCCAGTACATCGTCCAATTCGACCTGCATGCCGACGAGGAACGCCGGCGCTGGAAGGAGACGACCGTGATCAACGAGACGACGAGCCGGCTGCCGGAGCGCGAGCGGCTGCTGGCCGCGGTGCCGCCGGCGTCGCGCCTGCTTCCGCCGGAGCGGCTCGCGCTGAAGCGGCGGTTCGCGGCGATGCACGCCTGCTTCCGGGACGGCGGCCCCTACGGCGGCCTGCTGCTGAAGGCGGGCTGCATCGAGCTGCTGCACGCCTATTTGGCCAGCTTGGCCGACCGTGACGGCCGCGAGGGCAATCCGGCGAAGGGCTGGCCGACGATCGAGCGGGCGATCCGCTACATGAACGAGCACTACGGCAATCCGCGGCTGTGCAACCGGGAGATCGGCCGTCACGTCGGCGTGTCGGCGAATTATTTGTCGTCGCTGTTCAAGGAGCAGATCCGGGTGACGATGCACCGGTACTTGACGCACGTCAGGATCGGGCAGGCCAAGCAGCGGCTGCAGGAGGGCCGGCTGTCGATGACCGCGATCGCGGAGGAGACCGGCTTCTCGAGCATCCATATGTTCAGCCGCGCCTTCAAGTCGGCGGCGGGCGTGCCGCCGAGCCGGTACGCCCGCGCGCGCCGAAAGGCTGGCAAGCGCGCCTTGAACAAGCACAAACGGAAACGAAAAAAACGGTTTCCCCGCCTGAGGGGAAACCGTTTTTTGATGAGCCGGGATCCGTTTACGTCTGGTACTCGAACTGCTTGGCGTAGAGCTGCGCGTAAGCCCCGTCGCGCTGCAACATCGCGTCGTGCCGGCCTTCCTCCGCGATGCCGTCCTCCGTCAGGACGACGATCCGGTCGGCGCCGCGGATCGTGGAGAGGCGGTGGGCAATGACGATCGTGGTTCGTCCTTTCGCCAGCTTCTCGAGCGAGTCCTTGACGATGCTTTCGCTTTCGTTGTCCAGGGCGCTCGTCGCCTCGTCGAAGATCAGCACCGGCGGGTTCTTGAGGAAGACGCGCGCGATGCTGAGCCGCTGCTTCTGGCCGCCGGAGAGCTTGACGCCGCGCTGTCCGATCTCGGAGCCGTAGCCGTCCGGCAGGCTCATGATGAAGTCGTGCGCGTTGGCGCGCTTCGCCGCCGCGACGATCTCGTCGTCGCCGGCGTCCGGTTTGCCGTACCGGATGTTCTCCATGACCGTTCCCGCGAACAGGTAGACGTCCTGCTGCACGACGCCGACGCTGCTTCGGAGCGACGTCAGCTCGAGCCGCCGGACGTCGGTCCCGTCCAGCAGCACCTCGCCCGATTCGACGTCGTAGAACCGGGGAATGAGGGAGCAGAGCGTCGTCTTGCCCGCGCCGGACGGCCCGACGAGCGCGACGTATTCGCCGGGGCGCACCCGCAGCGACAAGCCGGCGAGTACGGGCTTCAGCCGCGGCTCGTAGCGGAACGTGACGCGCCGGAATTCCACGTCGCCTCTGACGTCCGCGAGCATCCGGGCATCCGGCGCGTTCGCGACGGCCGCCTTGACGTTCATGAGCTCGACGAACCGCTGGAAGCCGGTCACGCCTTCCTGCAGCTGCGTGCTCATGTGGGTCAGCCGCTGGATCGGCTCGACCATGAAGCCGACGTAGAGCAGGAACGTGATCAAGTCCGCCAAATCCAGCTCGCCCCGCACGATGCTTGCGCTGCCGAAGACGATGACCGTCACGGAGATGAGCTGGACGATCGTTTCGAAGCTGTTGTAGAAGAGCGCCTCCGCCTTGTACGTATGCTTGCGGCTGGCGAGGAAGCGGTCGTTCTCGCGGTTGAACTTCCCGGTCTCGACCGCCTCGTTCGCGAACGATTGCACGACGCGGATGCCTCCCAGGCTGTCCTCGACCTGCGCGTTGATGTCGCCGATCCGGTCCTTGTTCCGGTTCATCGCCGCGTTCAGCCGCTTGTTGAAATACAGCGACAGGACGCCCATGACGGGCAGGAAGCAGAAGACGGCGACGGTGAGCCGCATATCGATCGTGAAGAGGATGGCGAAGGCGCCGATGAAGCGGACGGCGTACTTGACGTAATCCTCCGGTCCGTGATGGTACAGCTCGGACACGAGCAGCAGGTCGTTCGTGATGCGGGACATGAGCTTCCCGGTCTTCTCCTTGTCGTAGAAGCCGAACGAAAGCGTCTGCAGGTGCGCGAACAGCTCGCCCCGCATGTCGCGTTCCATGCGGGCGCCGACCTCGTGCCCCTTATAGTCGGCGAAGTAGTTCGCGGCGTTCTGAAGCAGCGCCAGCGCCAGCATGAGCCCGCCGGCGAGGTAGACGCGGGGCAGCGCGGCGGACAGATCGCCGGTCAGCACGTCCTTGGTGACGTAGCGCACGAGCAGCGGGTAGGCGAGCGTCGCGGCCGATACGGCGAGCGCGCATGCCAGGACCGCGATGAACAACGGGAGATAAGGCTTGTAATACGAAAAAAAACGTTTGATCGGAAACCGCATGAGATACCCCTTTACGTGTTTTTTGACACGCATACAAGGGGGTGCTGCGTGTGCCGGTTACGTCCGCGTTCCACCCTTGTATGGCTGAATGGCCGGAATCGTCGTTTTTTTCATGCTTTGGCCTCCTCGTTCATAATTACTTGTAGTATAAGGGATTTGTCGGTGGAAAAGTACGGGGAATTCGCAAAATTCGGACGGGGTGTATCCGAAAAAAACGGGGAAATCAACCGTATTTTTCGCGAGTTCGTTAAAGTTTTTCTTAATTCTGTGAAAAAGTTAATCCAAACGGCAACTTTCGCTGTGCTATAATTTGCCCAGAAGACGAACGTTGGAAGCTTCATCCAACCATCTTGCTCTGCTGGGAGGTACGCATGATCAGAGAAAGCAAGCCGGTTAGAAGGCTGTTCATCACGGCCATGGTGCTGGCGCTGGCCCTGTTCGGCGCTCTGCCGATGTCGAGCGCGCACGCGCAGGACGCTTCGGCGGCGAAGGTGAAGATCGTCGTGAACGGCGCCGCAAGCAAACTCGGTCTCTTGTTCATTAGCGACGGAAAGTTGTACGCGCCCGTGGCCAAAGTCGCCGCGAAGCTGGGCGCAGCGTCGAGCTGGAATAGCGCCGACGAGGAATTGACGATACATAACGCAGTAAACGATACGATCGTGCTTGGGAACGGCGTGCCCGTCGTCTACTTTAACGGCGGCCGCTACATGATGGAAACGTACCCGTTTTTGAAGGGCGGCCGGCTGTATATGCCGCTGCGCGCGCTGGCCGAGATGCTCCACGCCGACATGAAGGCGGATGCGGACGGAACGGTCATTGAACTGACGTCCGTGAAGCCGGCGGTCGTATCGGCATCGTACGGCTTGGGCGAGATCAGCAAGGACGTCGGCAGCAGCCAGTCGGCGCTGCTCAAGCGCAACGGCATGACCGGCGACGCGAACGTCCGATCCGGCGCGAAGCTCAAAGTGGTAACCCCGTCGTTCCTCGCCCATCCGGCGAAGGCATACACGGAGGAGGATTATCGGCTTCTCGCGAAGATTACGATGGTGGAAGCCGGCTACGAGCCGTTCGAAGGGCAGCTGGCGTTGGCGAACGTGATCTTGAACCGGGTGAAGGATCCGCGGTTTCCGGATACGATCCGCGAGGTCATTTATTCCGGCCGGCAATTTCCGCCGGCGCACAACGGGCTGCTCGACAAGAGCAAGCCGAACGCTTCGGTGCTGCGCGCCGCGAAGGATGCGCTGAACGGCCGCAACAATATCGGAGGCGCGGTGTATTTTTTCAATCCCGCGGTGTCCACCGGACCGTTCTGGTCCGGTCTGGACGCGGTCGCGACGATCGGCCATCACCGGTTCGCCAAATAATCGGAAGCTTACGGCAATCCTATTAAAGGTTCTTATTTAGGAAAGGCCGTCCCTCACGTCATGCGCGTGGATAAGGGGACGGCCTTTTTCTTTGGCTTATGGAGGTGGTGTTGCGATTTGTCGGGGCCTTCAGGTAACAAAGGCTGGAACGGTACGAGATGCGGTACATTCGCCAGAACCGTCGAAATAAGGCCCAAGAACGGTACCAGGTACGGTACATTCGCCAGAATCGCTGAAAGGGGACTCAAGAACGGTACCGGGTACCGTACATTCGCCATGGTTCCGCCGGACTGAAATAAGGAACGAGCAGTCTTATAAATTTGCCGTACGAACGGGACAGAATCCGGTGAGACCGGCCGTCGCGCGTATATTTATAAGAAGCGGGACATCGTGACAACATTTATACTTGACTGACCATTCTTAAATGAGGTATAGTTGGACTCATGAAACGCAGCATAACGGAATTCGTGCCGTTGATTTAAGAATAATGATTCTTAAACGCATGCCGGATACGGACCGAGAAACAATAACGTCAACGGTCTTTATTCGAACGGCGCGGTTCCGGTATGACTCGACATCGGGCTGCCGGAGGCGGAAGAACTCGGACCCGATTCGACGGGGGGCAGTACGCATGAGCACCATCGCATTGGTAACGGGTGCCGCAGGGGGCATCGGTTACCAAATCGCAATGCGGCCGGCGGAGCGGAACGCCACCGTTTCGCAGGCTTCGCGAAGAGCAGGATATTCCTTGCCGCACCGATAGCTTTCACCTTGGCTGCTTGTCGCTTAAGCCGACCGAAATCATACTTTCCTAATATGGGGTGGAGAATCCAATGATAAACACAGAGAAGCAAGGCATCATGAGGGAAGCCGCGGTTACGCTGCTGCTCGGCTTCACCGTCGTGCTCGTCATCATGAACACGATGATGTTCAACCTGGCATTGCCGGACGTGGCGAAAGATTTTCGGCTGTCGGCGTCCTCGACGTCCTGGATCGTCACGGGCTATTCCATCGTGTTCGCGATGGCGTCCATTACGTACAGCCGGCTTGCGGACTTTATACCGATCCGCCGCTTGTTCATTATCAGCCTCTTGTCGCTTAGCTTGGCCGCGATCGCCGGCACGTTCAGCGACAGCTTCCTGATGCTGCTGATCGTGCGCATCCTGCAGGCATCCGGCGCCGGCGCGATTCCCGCGCTGTCCCTGAACCTGATTTCCCGCTACGTTCCGGTCGAACGCCGCGGCAGGGCGATGGCCGTCATCATGTCTTCCGTCTCGCTCGGCCTCGGCCTCGGTCCGGTCGTCGGCGGCGCGATCGTCGAATATTTGGGCTGGCACGTGCTGTTCTTCGTTACGGCGGCCACGCTGCTGCTCGTCCCGCTGTACGTCTTCATGATTCCGAAAGAGCAGCCGCGCAAAGGCGTCTTCGACGCGCTCGGCGCGCTGTTCATCGGCGCCGGTACGACCGGTCTGCTGCTGTACCTCACGAACCATTCGTGGATCGCGCTTATCGGCGGCATCGTATCGCTGATTCTGTTCACGATCCGCATCCGCTCGGCGAAGGATCCGTTCGTGCTTCCGGCGTTGTTCCGCAACCGGTCGTTTCTGGTTCTGAGCGCCGTCGGCATCGCGGGCTACATCAGCAGCTTCGCGACGCTTTACCTGATGCCGCAAATTCTCGTCAAGCAGTACGGCCTCAGCGCGATCGAAGCGGGGCTTATCATCTTCCCGGGTTCGTTCCTGGCGATCTTCGTCTCCCGGAAAGCGGGCAAAATCATCGACCAGCGCGGCAACGGTTCGATCATCCGCTTCATTCCGCTCTTGCTTCTGCTGTCCGTCGTGCTGTTCGCCTTCTTCCAAGGCACGTCGTACGTGGCGATTCTGTTCATCTACATCCTGATGAGCGTCAGCTTCACGATTTTGTCCAGCAGCGTATCGAACGAAATTTCCCGTCTCCTGCCGTCGACGCAGATTGGCTCCGGCCTCGGTTTGTTCCAGCTCCTGCAGTTCTTCAGCGGAGCGTTCGGCGTGGCGACGTCCGCGAGCGCGCTGTCGTGGCAGAAGGATCTGCCGGTCAAAGCCGCCTACAGCAACATTTACTGGGGGTTGACCATCATCGTTATTTTGGCCATCGGGTGCGCGTTTATGTACTTGCAAGCCCAATCCAGGAAGCGGCTGGCTTCCTTGCGCGGAGCAACCGACATGGAGTAATGAAGGAGGAATCCGGCAGCGTGCCGGGTTCCTTTTTTGCATACTTGGGCAGATGGGCTTTTGCCGGAGCCGAATCCGCTCCGCGCTGCCGGCAACCGGTCCGCCGCGCTGGCGGCTGCCGACCGTCCTTCCAGCCGCGCGTCGGACCAAGACCCGAACGAACGCTCGCGCAATACGCGCAAAAAACACGCTTACGGCGAGCCGGCAGCGTGTTTTTTGGGCTTATGCGGTGATTCGAAAGCTCAGGCCGCGACGTCGCGCTTCGTGAACAGCAGCCAAGCCACGAGCTGGAAGACCGCGTAATACGCGACCAGCATGAGGATGGAGAAGGACAGCGTCATCTCCGGCCTCAGCGGCGAGGAGCCCTCCATGTACTGCGTCAGGTCGATGTTCGAGAAGAGCAGGTATTTCACCCACTCGTACCCGCGCAGCAGCTCGGACAGCGAATTGCCGAGGAAGATGAACAGGAGCGAGAAGGCGATGGCCATCGAGGAGCTGCGGAACGCGGCCGAGATCATGAACGCCATCGTGACGTACAACAGCAGCGAGACGACGGCGAAGCCGTACTTCTGCAGCGCGTTCGCGATCATGGAGCCTTCATGGACGACGCCGTTCGCGATCGTCACGTGCGGCTCGCTCAAGGCGCCGAAGCCTTCCAGGATGCCGCCCGCGGCGAAGGCGGCCGCGAACGAGATCACGAGCAGCAGGAGCGCGTAGCCCAGCGTGGCGATATACTTGGCCGCCATGATCTTCGTTCTGGAGGCGGGCCCGACGAGCAGCAGCTTGACCGTGCCCCATGAAAATTCCGCGGCGATCATGTCGGCCGCGACGATGACGGTCAGTATCGTCACCAGAATGATGAGCGAAGCCGAATTGTCCACGTACGTCCACATCGTCAGCCGGTTCGGATCGATAGCGTGATCCAGGTAATAGGCGTTCAGCTTGATCGCGTTCTCCAGATGCTCCTTGTCGTCCGGATGCGCCTGCAGCTCCTGCTGCAGCTTGTCGTTCTGCTGCGTCAGCTGCTGGCGCCAATCCGTCTCGCCGTCGTTGCCGGCATCCCATTTCATGAGCCCGCTCATGAGGCCGATGGCGAGCAGGAGAAAGCCGATCATCGCCCACGTGCGCGGACGGCGGTAAATTTTCATGTTCTCGTTGCGAATCAGTTTGCTCAAGCTAGACAACCATCTCACCTCCGGTAATTTCCAGGAATTGATCTTCGAGCGATCGCTGCGCCGCGTGAATGCCGAGCACGTCGATCTCGGCGCCGACGAGCAGCCGCACGAGGTGCGGGATGACGGCTTTGTCCGCCGTCAGCTCCAGCCGGCCGCCGGTTTCGCGCACGAGCCCCGGATCGAACGCCGAGGCGAGCAGGCGCAGAGCGGCCGCCGCATCGCTTGTTTCGATGACGATTTTGGACTGCGCGGCGTCCCGGGTTTCTTGAATCGACCGGACGTCGACCAGCTTGCCGGACTGGATGATCGCGACGCGGTCGCACATCAGCTCCATCTCCGACAGCAGATGGGAGGAGACGATGACGGCGGTCCCTTCCTCGCGCGTCAGCTTGCGCAAGTAATCGCGCAGCTCGCGGATGCCCGCCGGATCGAGCCCGTTGGTCGGCTCGTCGAGAATGAGCAGCGACGGGCGGTGCAGGATCGCCTGGGCGACGCCGAGCCGCTGGCGCATGCCGAGCGAGTAGCGTTTGACCTTCTCGTGAATCCGGTTCTGCAGGCCGAGGAGCGTGACGACTTCGTCGATGCGCGCTTTCGTCACGCCTTCGTGCCGGCGCGCGAAATGGACGAGATTCTGGTAGCCGGTCAAAAATTTATACATTTCGGGATTTTCGACGATCGCGCCTATGTGCGTCATCGCCAGCTCGAAATGCGTGCCGACCGGGATGCCCTTGATGATCGCCTCTCCCTTCGTCATCGAGATCAAGCCGACGATCATGCGGATCGTGGTCGTCTTGCCCGCGCCGTTCGGGCCGAGGAAGCCGAAAATTTCGCCGGGCTGAATGTCGAAGGTCAGATTGTCGACGATGTTGCGTCTGCCGACGGTTTTGGTCAAGTTGCGTAGCTGCAGGACTGCTTCTGTCATGCGGTCAACCTCCTGAATAAGTTCTCTGCTAGCAACTATACCGGAAGGCAGAGCATGGAAAAACCGACCTGCGCTCAGGCCGCGCCCCTGCTTTGGTCGGGGATTGCCGGATGGGCCGCTCTCCGCGAGCACGGCAAAAAAGCCCGCGATTCGATCGCGGGCTTGCCGTGAAAAGCCGATTGGCGCCGTCTTCAGTGCACGAGCTCCATGAATTTGCGGGCCGCGTTCGACAGCGGCATGTTGCGCATCATCATGAAGCCGACCTGCGAAGGCGGCAGCTTGACGTCGAGCCGGATTTCGAACAACGACCCTTCCTCGAGCTCCCGGGTCACGAATTCCCGGGTCACGTAAGAGATGCCGAGCCCTTTGCGCGCGAATTCGATGAGCAGGTCGACGCTGCCGACCTCGATCTCGGGCTTGATCTCGAAGCCGTAGCTTTGGAACAGCTCCGTGATCGCCATCCGGACCCGGCTGTTGCGCGAGAACAGGATGATGGGGTACTCCAGCAGCTCCTTCATCGACAGGACCTCGCCTTTCAGCTCGGCGTACAGATTGCCCGCCACGAAGCAGTCCTGAAGCAGGATGCCTTTCAAGACCTCGATCTGCTCGTCGACGATCGGCATCCGCACGACGCCGACGTCGATGCGGCCTTCCTTCAGGAACGAGATCGTCTCCGGCGTCGTCCCGTGGTTCAAGTGCAGCTTGATTCCGGGATGCTTCTGATGAAATTCCTCCAGGAAGGGAAGCAAATAATGCTTGAACAGCGAGTCGCTGCCGCCGAGCCGCAGCTCGCCGCTATCGAGGTTTTTGAGGGCGGCCATCTTCTCTTCCGCGATCGAGATCAGAATTTGCGATTTCTCGATGTACGAATAGAGAATGCTTCCTTCCTGCGTCAACGCCACGCCTTTGGAGTTACGGTAGAAGAGGGTGAGGCCGAAGCTGTCCTCGAGCTGCTTGATCGCATGGCTGACGCTCGGCTGCGTCAAGTACAGCGCTTTGGCGGCCTGCGTCAAGCTGCCCGTTTTCGCGGCCCAGTAAAACACCTTGTACAGCTCGTAGTTATTGGTCATAGACATGGTCTATAGCTCCTGTGAAATATATTAATTACTTGTATAGATGTTAATCGTATTATAGTTGAATCAAGGAAGAGAAACCAGCATTTCAGAGAAAGCACGCCGGAAGGAGTCATGAACCATGGAGGCAACGACGTTTGTCTTGTTTGGAGCTACGGGGGATTTGGCGAAACGCAAAATATATCCCGCTTTGTATAATCTGTTCGTCGACGGAAAGCTGCCGAACGCTTTCTCCGTCGTCGGGCTGGGAAGAAGGGAGCTGACCGACGAGACGTTCCGCGAGAACGTCGCCCGGTCGCTCCGGAGCTTCTCGCGCCGCGAGGCGAACGAAGGCGAGTCGCTGGACGCGTTCCTGAACGCGTTCCGCTACAACGTCCTCGACATCGGCCGCAAGGAGGATTACGAGAAGCTGCTGCGGCTGGTCGAAGCGCGCGAAGCGGAGCTCGGCGCCGCGCCGAACCGTCTCTTCTACTTGTCGGTCGGTCCCGAATTCTTCGAGACGATCGCCGCGAACATCCGCGATAGCGGGCTCGGCTCCGCCGACGGCTGGAAACGCCTCGTCATCGAGAAGCCGTTCGGCCACGATCTGCAGTCCGCCCGCGACTTGAACGCGAAGCTGAGCCGCTCGTTCGCCGAGGACGAGATTTACCGCATCGACCACTATCTCGGCAAGCCGATGGTGCAGAAACTGGAGATTCTTCAGCAGGCCAATCCGGTGCTCCAAGCGCTCTGGACGAACCGGCACATCGCCAACGTGCAGATCACGGCGAACGAGACGGTCGGCGTCGAGGAGCGCGCGGGGTATTACGATCACGTCGGCGCCGTCCGCGACATGTTCCAGAACCACATGCTGCAGCTGCTGATGATGCTCGCGATTCATCTGCCGCACAACAGCACGTCCGACGAAGTGCGGACGAAGAAGCGGAAGGTGGTCGAGGCGCTCGAACCGCTGGCGAAGGAAGACGTGGCCGCCAACGTCGTCCGCGGGCAGTACGCGGCCGGCGAGATCCAAGGCAAGCCGGTCGTCGGTTACACCTCGGAGCCGGGCATCGCGGCGGATTCGGCGAACGACACGTTCATCGCCGCCGAGCTGCACATCGACGATTATTTTTGGCGGGGCGTGCCGTTCTATATTCGGACCGGCAAGCGCATGAAGGAGAAGTCGACGCGGATCGTCATCGAATTCAAAGAGCTGGCCGGCGAGCATACGCAGTCGGACGACAAGACGAAAGCGCCGAACCTGCTCGTCTTCGAGATCAGCCCGAACGAAGGCATCACGCTGCAGCTGAACACGCGGGACCCGCAGCATAAAGGCGAATTCCAGCCGATGCTCGTCAACTTCCACACGAGCCAGCAGGACGTGCCGGAAGCGTACGAGAACTTGATCCACGACGCGCTGCGGGGCGATCCGACGTTCTTCGCGCACTGGGACGAAGTGGAGCTGTCCTGGAAATGGGTACAGCCGATCCTCGACGCCTTCAAGGACGATCTCGTGCCGCTTCGGACGTACGCGGCCGGCACCTACGGCCCGGCCGAGGCCGACGAGCTGCTCGCCCGCAACGGCCACCGCTGGCGGTTCGACAACGCCGACCATCAAACCCAAACGAAAGAAGGAGCCACCTATGCCTACCACGCAAACCATTGACCAACTCGCCATCGATACGATCCGGACCTTGTCGATCGATGCCATCAACGCCGCCAACTCCGGCCATCCCGGCCTGCCGATGGGCGCCGCGCCGATGGCGTACACGCTCTGGTCCCGCCAGCTGAACCATAACCCGGCGCACGCCAAATGGTTCAACCGCGACCGCTTCGTCCTCTCCGCCGGCCACGGCTCGGCGCTGCTGTACAGCCTGCTCCATCTGTCCGGCTACCAAGTATCGCTGGACGACCTGAAGCAGTTCCGCAAGCTGAACAGCAAGACGCCGGGACATCCGGAATACGGCCACACGGACGGCGTCGATGCCACGACGGGGCCGCTCGGCCAAGGAATCGCGATGGCGGTCGGCATGGCGATGGCGGAAGCGCATCTGGGCGCGAAGTACAATCGCGAAGGCTTCCCGGTAGTCGACCATTACACCTACGCCCTTGTCGGCGACGGCTGCTTGATGGAAGGCATTTCGTATGAAGCGATGTCGATGGCGGGCCACATGAAGCTGGGCAAGCTGGTCGTCCTGTACGATTCCAACGACATCTCCCTCGACGGCGATCTGAACCTCTCCTTCGGCGAGAACGTCCAGAAGCGCGCGGAGTCGGCGCAATGGCAGTACCTGCGGGTGGAGGACGGCAACGACGTGGCGGCGATCGCGAAGGCCATCGAAGCGGCGAAGCAAAACGAAACGCAGCCGACGCTGATCGAGATCCGCACCGTCATCGGTTACGGCAGCAAGGTGGCCGGCACGAACAAAGCGCACGGCGCGCCGCTCGGCAAGGAAGAGGGCCAAGCGACGAAAGCCGTCTACGGCTGGAATTACGAAGAGGACTTTTATGTGCCGGAAGACGTCAAAGCGCATTTTGCGGAGCTGAAGCATAAAGGCGCCGCCAAAGAAGCAGAATGGAACCGACTGCTCGAAACGTACAATGCGCAGTATCCGTCGCTCGGCGGAGAGCTGGCGAACGTCATCGACGGCAACGTGACGATCGACGCCGCGGACGTGCTCACGTTCGACCCGGCCAAGACGGTCTCGACCCGCGTGGCCAGCGGCAACGCGATCAATCACTTCGTGAAGCTCGTGCCGTCCATCTTCGGCGGCAGCGCCGACCTGTCCCACTCGACGATGACCGAAATCGGCGGCGAAGGCACCTTCGCGATCGACTCGTACGCGGACCGCAACGTCTACTTCGGCGTCCGCGAGCACGCGATGGGCGCGGCCGGCAACGGCATGGCGCTGCACGGCGGCGTGAAGCCGTTCGTCAGCACGTTCTTCGTCTTCAGCGACTACCTGCGGCCGTCCATTCGCTTGGCGGCGCTGCAGAAGCTGCCCGTCACGTACGTCTTCACGCACGACTCCATCGCGGTCGGCGAGGACGGCCCGACGCACGAACCGGTCGAGCACCTCGCGGCGCTGCGCACGATTCCCGGCTTGACGGTCATCCGTCCGTCGGACGCGAACGAAACGGCCAGCGCGTGGGCGTACGCGCTGCAGCAAAACGAAGGTCCGGTCGCCCTTATTCTGAGCCGCCAGAACCTGCCGGTATACGAAAAGACCAAAGCGAACGTCGGCGACGTCGCGAAAGGCGGCTACGTCCTGTCGGAAACGAACGCCAATCCGGACGTCATCCTGATCGGCACGGGCTCCGAAGTATCGCTGGCGGTGAGCGCCAAGGCCGAGCTCGAGCGCGAGAACCTGTCGGTCCGCGTGGTCGCCATGCCGAGCCGCGAGCTGTTCGAGCGCCAGGACGACGCGTACAAGCAAGCGGTCCTGCCGTCTTCCGTCACGAAGCGCGTCGCCATCGAAGCGGGCATCTCGCTCGGCTGGGACCGGTACGCCGGACCAAGCGGCAAGGTGCTGTCGATCGACACGTTCGGCGCGTCGGGCTCGGGGAACGACGTCATGGCGCACTTCGGCTTCACGACCGGCAACGTCGTCAAAGCGGCGAAGAGCCTGCTCTAAGATCTACTTTCTTAAATTATCAATACGGCAACTGTCCGATTTCTAAAATTTCGCTTTCCGATCCGATCATGAGGATGTCTGCCGCGTCTGCCGGCCGCGAGCCGGCGGGCGAGGCTCAATCATAAAAAACCCTATCCGGAGGTAATGAAACCATGAAATTTTTCATCGACACCGCTAACCTGGCCGATATCAACAAAGCGTACAAAATCGGCGTTCTGTCCGGCGTTACGACGAACCCGTCCCTGGTGGCCAAAGAAGGCGTGAAATTCGAAGACCGCATCGAGGAAATCCTGAAGGCCGTGCCGGAAGTCGAATCCGTCTCCGCGGAAGTGACGCCGGACGCGCTGACGGCCGAAGACATGATCGCCCAAGCGAATGAACTGATCAAGATCAACAACAACGACAAGAACATCACGATTAAGCTGCCGATGACGCTGGCCGGCCTGGAAGCTTGCCGCTACCTGACCAAGAAAGGCGTCAAGACGAACGTCACGCTGATCTTCACGGTCAACCAAGCGCTGCTCGCGTCGCGCGCCGGCGCGACGTACGTATCGCCGTTCCTCGGCCGTCTGGACGACATTTCCGAAGACGGCGTGCAGCTGGTGCAAAAAGTAGCCGAGCTGTTCCGCGTGCATAACCTCGACACGCAAATCATCGCGGCTTCCGTCCGGCACCCGGACCACGTGACCCGCGTCGCGATGGCCGGCGCGCATATCGCCACCGTGCCGTTCTCGGTCATCGAGCAAATCTCGAAGCACCCGCTGACGGACGCCGGCATCGAGAAATTCGCCGCCGACTGGCAGAAAGCCGTCCGTTAATCCATACAGATAGAAGCCGACAGGCAGGAGGAGAGAAACCGTAATGGGGATTAAATTCGATTATTCGAGCGCGTTGTCGTTCATCGGTCAACACGAAGTGGATTATTTCGGCGAGTTCGTGAACGCGGCGCATCGCATGCTGCACGAGAAGCAGGGGCCGGGCTCCGACTTCCTTGGCTGGGTGGACCTGCCGCTGCAGTACGATAAGGAAGAATTCGCGCGGATCAAGCAAGCCGCGGCGCGCATTCGCGGCAATTCCGAAGCGCTGATCGTCATCGGCATCGGCGGTTCGTACCTGGGCGCAAGATCCGCGATCGAAGCGCTGTCGCATACGTTCCACAACCAGATGAAGGGCAACACGCAGGTGTACTTCGCCGGCCAAAACATCAGCTCCACGTACATCACGCATCTGCTCGAGCTGCTGGAAGGCAAGGACATTTCCTTGAACGTCATCTCCAAGTCGGGCACGACGACGGAACCGGCGATCGCCTTCCGGATTCTCCGCGACTACATGGAGAAGAAATACGGCAAGGACGAAGCGCGCAAACGGATCTACGCGACGACCGACGCCGCGAAGGGCGCGCTGAAGAAGCTGGCCGACGACGAGGGCTACGAGTCGTTCGTCATTCCCGACGACGTCGGCGGCCGGTACTCCGTCCTGACGGCCGTCGGCCTGCTGCCGATCGCCGCCGCCGGACTCGACATCGACCGGATGATGGAAGGCGCGGCCGCGGCCGCGAAGACCTACAACAACGCGGATCTGGCGACCAACGAGAGCTACCAATACGCCGCCGTCCGCAACGCCCTCTACCGCAAAGGCAAATCGATCGAGCTGCTGGCGAACTTCGAGCCGTCCCTGCACTACGTGTCGGAATGGTGGAAGCAGCTGTTCGGCGAGAGCGAAGGCAAGGATTTGAAGGGCTTGTATCCGGCCTCCGTCGATTTCACGACCGATCTGCACTCCATGGGCCAATACGTCCAGGAAGGCCGGCGCGATCTGATCGAAACCGTGCTTGCGGTGAAGAAGCCGAAGGTCGAGCTGACGATCGAGAAGGACGCGAGCAACCTCGACGGCCTCAACTTCCTGGCGGGCATGACGATGGACGAAGTGAACAAGCAAGCGGCCATCGGAACGCGGCTCGCGCATGTCGACGGCGGCGTGCCGAACCTGATCGTCGAGCTGGACGAGCTGAACGAATACACGTACGGCGAAATGGTCTATTTCTTCGAGAAAGCCTGCGGCATCAGCGGCTTGCTGCTCGGCGTGAACCCGTTCGACCAGCCGGGCGTCGAAGCGTACAAGGTCAACATGTTCGCCCTGCTGGGCAAACCCGGCTTCGAAGCGCAAAAAGCCGAGCTTGCGAAACGTCTGTCCGCATCGGAACAATAAGAGGAGGTCGTCAACCATGAGCAAACAACAAATCGGCGTCGTCGGACTAGCCGTCATGGGCAAAAACTTGGCGCTTAACATCGAAAGCAAAGGCTTCTCGGTCGCGGTATACAACCGTTCCCCGGAAAAAACGAAGGAACTGCTGGCGGAAGCCGAAGGCAAAAATTTCGTCGGCGCGTACAGCGTCGAGGAATTCGTGAGCGCGCTGGAAGTCCCGCGCAAAATCCTGATCATGGTCAAAGCCGGCCAGCCGACGGACGCGACGATCGAGTCGCTGCTGCCGTACCTGAGCCCGGGCGACATCCTGATCGACGGCGGCAACGCGTTCTTCCCGGATACGCAGCGCCGCAACAAAGAGCTCTCGGCCAAAGGCTTCCGCTTCATCGGCGCGGGCGTATCGGGCGGCGAGGAAGGCGCGCTTCACGGCCCGTCCATCATGCCGGGCGGCCAACGCAGCGCGTATGAACTCGTGGAGCCGATCCTGACGGCGATCGCGGCGAAGGTCAACGGCGAGCCGTGCACGACCTACATCGGCGAAGACGGCGCGGGCCACTACGTCAAGATGGTGCACAACGGCATCGAGTACGGCGACATGCAGCTGATCGGCGAGGCGTACCACCTGCTGAAGGACGTGCTCGGCCTCAGCACGAGCGAGCTGCACGACATTTTCACCGAGTGGAACAAAGGCGAGCTGGACAGCTACCTGATCGAGATCACGGCCGACATCTTCGGCAAGACCGATCCGGAGACGGGCAAGCCGATGGTCGACGTCATCCTCGACTCGGCCGGCCAGAAGGGCACCGGCAAATGGACGAGCCAAAGCGCGCTCGACCTGGGCGTGCCGCTGTCGATCATCACGGAATCCGTGTTCGCGCGCTTCCTCTCCGCGATGAAGGAAGAGCGCGTCGCGGCCAGCAAGCTGCTGGGCGGCCCGGCGCCGGTCCGCTTCGATGGCGACCGCGAGGCTTTCATCGAATCCGTCCGCAAGGCGCTCTACGCGAGCAAGATCGCCTCGTACGCCCAAGGCTTCGCGCAAATGCGCGCCGCTTCCGAAGCGTATGACTGGAACCTGAACTACGGCGCCATCGCGATGATCTTCCGCGGCGGCTGCATCATCCGCGCCCGCTTCCTGCAAAACATCAAGGACGCGTACGACCGCGATTCGGAGCTGCGCAACCTGCTGCTCGACGAGTACTTCAAAGGCGTCGTCGAGAACTACCAAGGCGCATGGCGCGAAGTCGTGTCCGCCGCCGTGTCCCGCGGCATCCCGGTCCCGGCGTTCGCTTCGGCGCTGGCGTACTACGACAGCTACCGCTCCGAGCGGCTGCCGGCCAACCTGCTGCAGGCGCAGCGCGACTACTTCGGCGCCCACACGTTCCAACGCGTGGACCGCGAAGGCACGTTCCACCACCAGTGGATGGAGCAATAATCGTTCGATCGAGAAGAGACGCCCGGCTTGCCCGGGCGTCTTTTTTGCGCGTTCGGCGTTGTCCGGCAGCGGCATTCTTCCAACATTTAAGGTAAATTTAGAAAATATTAGTAGATTTAAGTGCTATAATAGGTAGCGTTTGGAAGGAATGCCAATGGGAAACGGAGTGAATGCGTTGAAACGGTTTACGGAAAGGCATTCGGGAAGGCATTCGGCCGGCATCGTCGTTCTCGCGGCGGCGATGGCGACGACGATGTCCGGATGCAGTTTGACGGGCGGCGGTACGGACGCGAGCAGCGAAGTCTCGTCCCTCAAGGTCATGTACTACGACGAAAGATCGTTCTATGATCAGTTCGGCACGGTGTATTCCGCGCTGCATCCGAACGTCGAGCTGACGGTCGTCTCCAATCAGAATTACTCCAACAAGCCGGTCGCGGATCCCGAGGCGGAGCTGCAAAGCTTCATCGAGCGGGAAAATCCCGACGTCCTGATGCTGTCGACCGATCAGCTGTCGAAAATGGCGAAGGACGGCAAGCTGCTCGATCTCGATCCGATGATCGCGGAGAAAGACTACCACGCGGAAACGCTGATTCCGGGCCTGCTCGATTATTTGAAATCGTTCGGGGACGGCAAGGTATACGGTCTGTCGCCGACGTTTTTCAGCCAAGCGCTCTTCTACAACAAAGATCTGTTCGCGAAGTACGGCATCCCGCTTCCGCAGGACAAGATGACCTGGGAGCAGCTGTTCGAGCTGGCCCGGCGCTTTCCGGCGGACGGCCCGAAGGATAAGCGCGTGTACGGGTTGGGCTTGGGCTACGGCGTCGACGCCTACCAGCTCGGTTCCATGATCGGAACGGCCCAGAATCTGACGATGTTCAATGCGGCGACCGGACAGATCACCGCCGACACGCCCTCTTGGAAGCGCATCTTCCAAACGGCCATCGACGGACTCAAGTCCGGGGCGCTGTATATGGAGGATCCGAACAACATGAGCGGGACGAGCACCTACGAGGACTTTTTGCTCCGCGATCCGTTCGTGGCCGGCAAGCTGGCGATGAGGCTCGACGGCACCTACTTGATGGATCAGATCAACGAGGGACGCAGCCGGCTTGAAGATAAAAGCAAGGTCGTCCAAAATTGGGATCTCGTCACGGTACCGGTCGATCCGCAAAATCCCGAGGGCAGCGTGAGCATGAACGTCGGACAGATTTTCGCGGTGAACGCCAAGTCCGCGAACGCCGATGCCGCCAAGGAATTCGTCCGGTACATCACGGGCGAGGAATACGCCAGGGTAACGTCCAAGCTCCACTCGAACGGCTTTCCGGTGCGGACCACTTACTTGAAGGACGAAGAGAACCATAATTTCAAAGCCTTCTATGCCTTGAAGCCGAATACGCCTAAGCCGCTTCAGGATTACGACAACATCCCGCAGGCGTTCTACATGCGCTTCTCGACCCTTGCCCAACAAGAGCTGAAGAACGCGTATGACGGCAAACAATCGGTCGATGCCGCCCTTGCGGCCGTGCAGACCAAGGGGAAGCTGGCCCTCATGGAGGAGCAGGCCAAGGATAAGGCCGCAGGCGGCGCAGGCGCGCAAGGCGGCGAAGCCGGAGACGCCGCTTCCTCCGCCGAGGCGTCCGCCGGCGCCGGGTAACGACGCAATCGGCCGTCCGGCAGGGCGGTTGCCCGGTTGCCATGGCCCCGTCGTCTATGCTACACTTGATCCAATTACGCAAAGGAGGTGAGGTAGGTGAATCACGAATGGGTTAATTCCCGCATTAGCCAGCTGCCGATTGCCATGGCTGGCATTGTGCATGCCTTTTTCGCGAACGGGATCCGTCTGTCCATTTACGGCACTACGTTTGACCATTCGCGAGAAGACGCCTGCCTCCACCACAACGGATTGCATATGATCGGGTGATCGCATTCGCTTCCGGCCGATGCCGGGAGCCGATCGTCCGGCATCTGTCCAGGAGGGCCGCGGCTTGTTGCCGCGGCCCTTTTCGTGCGCGCGAGGGCGGGTCTTCCGACCATACCGGGAGGACTTGGCCATGATGATCGTGAACATACAGGATTTGAAAAAATACCATGCCGCCCAGCTCGTGCTGGACGGCGCGACGCTGCAGCTGCTCGAGGGCGAGAAGGTCGGCTTGATCGGCCGCAACGGCAGCGGGAAATCCACGCTGCTTCGGCTGATCGCGGGATACGAGCAGCCCGACGAAGGCCTGCTTACCGTACGGAAGGAGCTGACGATCGGCTATTTGCCGCAAATTCCGGCCGAATTCGAGGCCATGCGCGTCTACGACGTGCTGGCTTACGGATACCGCGAGCTGCTCGGCGTGAAGGCCGAGATGGCGGCGCTCGAAGCGCGCATGTCCGATCCGGCCGCGGCCGCGGACCCCGCGGCGATGGAGCGGCTGCTGCGGGCGTATGCTTCGGCGCAGGAACGGTTCGAACAGGGCGGCGGCTACGAGATGGAGACGGCGATCGACCAGGTGGCCGAAGGGCTGCGGCTCGACCGCGGTCTCGACGGACGGCGGTTCGGCAGCTTGTCCGGCGGGGAGCAGACGCGCGTCGTGCTGGCGTCCCAGCTGGTCGTCCGTCCGGATCTGCTGCTGCTGGACGAACCGACGAACCATTTGGACCTGAAGGGGATCGAATGGCTGGAGTCGTTCCTGCGGCGGTACGAGGGCGCCTTCGTCGTCGTCTCGCACGACCGGTATTTCCTCGATGCCGTCGGCACGAAAATGATCGAGCTCGAGGACGGCGAAGCGTCGACGTACCCCACGAATTACACCGGGTACGTGAAGGAGAAGGAAGCGCGGCTGCTCCTGCAGTTCGCGCAGTACCAGGAGCAGCAGAAGGTCATCAAGAAGATGAAGGAGACGATCCGCCAGCTGGAGGAATGGGGACGGCTCGGCGGCAACGAGAAGTTTTTCAAGCGCGCGGCGTCGATCCGCAAGGCGCTGGAGCGGA
Organism: Paenibacillus sp. UNC496MF; assembly: GCF_900113915.1. Taxonomy (NCBI): domain Bacteria; kingdom Bacillati; phylum Bacillota; class Bacilli; order Caryophanales; family Paenibacillaceae; genus Paenibacillus; species Paenibacillus sp. UNC496MF. The sequence goes on along the minus strand of NZ_FORE01000009.1, from coordinate 232,801 downwards.
TGGACGTGCTCAAGCGTCCGGTGCTGGATCCGAAGACGGCGGAATTCGCGCTGTCGATCCAGGACCGGTCCGGCCGGCGCGTGCTCGACTTCGAGGGCGTGGCGAAGCGGTTCGGGGAGCGGGCCGTCCTGGACGGCGCGTCGGGCAGCCTGCTCTACGGCGAGAAGGTCGTGCTGCTCGGTGACAACGGCTCCGGCAAAACGACAATGTTCCGGCTGCTGCTGGGCGCGGCCGAGCCGGACGGCGGGCGCATCGAGCACGGCTCGCGCGTCGACGTCGGTTACCTCGCGCAGCAGGATCCGCCGGCCGAAGGCAAACGGACGGTCCTCGACTATTTCCGCGTCGAAGGCGCGTACGAAGAAGGGGAAGCGCGCGGCGTGCTCGCCCGGTATTTGTTCTACGGGGGCGACGTCTTCAAGCCGGTCGCGTCGCTGTCCGGCGGCGAATGGTCGCGGCTGCGGCTCGCGCTGCTCGTCCGGCGGACGCCGAATCTGCTGCTCCTGGACGAACCGACGAACCACCTCGACATCGCCTCGCGCGAGGCGCTGGAGGAAGCGCTGGAGCAGTATCCGGGCACGGTGCTGGCGATCTCGCACGACCGGTATTTCATCAATCGCCTCGCGCAGCGCGTATGGGAGCTGAAGCGCGGCCGGATCGCCGCCTATCTCGGCAATTACGAGGATTACAGGGCCAAGCGCGTCGAGTCGGAAGAAGAGCCCGGGGAATCGGTCAACGCGGGGCGAGCGGTGACGGTTCGCGCGGAAGCGCAGGGAGCGCCGGCGCGCCCGGCGAACCGGAAGACGGACGCGGCGCAAGGCGGCGGGAAGCGGGCCGAACGGCTGGAGCGGGAGATTGCCGCGCTCGAGGCGGAGCTGGCCGCGGCCGACGAGCGGCTGAGCGGGTTCGATGCCGACGGCGATGCGGCCGGGCTGGCAGCGGGCTGGCGCGAGCGCGAAGCGCTGCAGGCGCGGCTCGACGCGCTGCTGGAGGCGTGGATGGCGCTTGAGCCGTAGGGGCGGCGGCGCATCGCCGCGGCGCCGGTAGCGAAGCGAAAGCGCGGCCGGCAGCCGACGCGAGCGGTCAAGCGTTGCCGCGGCGCCGGAAGCGTAAGCGCGAGCGCGGCCGGCAGCCGACGCGGGCGGGGAGAGAGCGCCTTAGGGCGGCGGCGGCGGAACCGTGGCTCCCCGGAGCATCCGCGTCGAAGCCCCCGCACCGCGCTGGCGAAGGAAGGGACCTTGAACGAGAGGTCCCATCTATTTTGCTTATTTACAAACCGAGTGTCGGTATGTATGATGGAGGCAAGCAATTATTTTCCAATTGGAGGTCCCGTAGATGAACGGAATATTGCTTCTGCATTTGCTGGGGGTCGTCGTCTTCGTCGGCAACATCGTGACGGCCGCGTTCTGGAAGGTCCGCGCGGACATCGGGAAGAATCCCGCCGCCATTCACGCCGCTACGAAGTCCGTCATGGCGGCGGATTACGCCTTCACGCTTCCGGGCCTGCTGCTGATTATCGTCTCCGGCGTATGGATGGCGGCGCGCGAGCACCTTCCCATGCACGGCTTGAACTGGCTGACCGCGTCGCTCGCGCTGTTCGCCGTGACGGGCGTCATCTGGCTGGCGGTGCTCATTCCGCTGCAGCGCGCCATGATCCGGCACAGCGCCGAGAGCGTCGAGCGCGGCCGCGTCACCGAAGGGTATGCGCGCGCCTCGCGCCTGTGGGCCGCATTCGGCATCGCCGCGACGCTGCTGCCGATCGTCATTTTGTACCTGATGGTTTCCAAGAACGTCTAAACCCGGCGTCCGTCCGAGCGGGGCGCGGATGAGAACGATCTCATTTTTTTCTCCAAGCGGCCTCCATGTGCTATGCTTGAGGGAAAATCACTTTAAAGGAGTCATTTCGATGATGAGATCGATCGTTCTGCGCGCTCCCGGCGAGCCGCATACCATGACGCCGGCGGAACTGCCGGTTCCCGAGCCCGGACAGGGCGAAATCCGCGTCCGCATCAAGGCCGCCAGCCTGAACCCGGCGGATTACAAAATGGCCAAAAACGGCCATCCGGCCTGGACGTACCCGTTCGTGCCGGGCCTGGACGCCGCCGGCGTCGTGGATAAGACGGGCGAGGGCGTCGCGCAGTGGCGGGAGGGCGACCGCGTCGTCTACCACGGCAGCTTCGTCCGGAACGGCAGCTTCGCCGAGTACGGCATCGTCAAGGCTAACGCTGCCGCCCGCATCGCGGAGGGGCTTTCGTTCGAAGAGGCGGCGGCATTCCCGTGCGCGGGGCTGACGGCGTATCAGGCGCTGACCCGCAAGATGAACCTCAAGCAGGGCGCCTCCATTCTCATTCACGCCGGGGCCGGCGGCGTCGGCGGGTATGCGATCCAGCTGGCGAAAGCGTTCGGAGCGGGGCAAATCATCACGACCGCCTCGGCCGCCAACTTCGACTACGTGCGGACGCTCGGCGCCCATGCGGCGATCGACTACAATACGGAGGACGTTCGCGAACGCGTCCTGGCGCTGACGGACGGCCGCGGCGTCGACTATGCGCTCAATTCGATCAACCGGCAGACGGCGCAGGCCGACCTGTCGCTGCTCGCGTTCGGCGGCCAGCTGGCCTGCATCGCGGGAGCGCCGGAGACCGTGGCCGATTTTCAGCCGTCCCACAAGACGTTCACGGTGCACAAAATGATGCTCTCGGGCGCGTACCTGGCCGGGGACGAACGGGCGGAGACCGAGCTCGGCATCATGGCGGAACAGTTCATGGCGCTGATGACGGCCGGCAAAATCGTGCCGATGATCGAGAAGCGCATCTCGCTCGAAGAGGTCCCGGACGAGCTGACCCGGCTCTCGCAGCGGCATGTCCGGGGGAAGATCGTCGTCGTGCTTTGACGCGCCCCGGCTCGGACTCGCGCGGACGCGGCTCGTGCCGGCCATTCAACCGTTCGGCGGCTTCGTCCGATATAGTAGGAGCAGGCCGAATGACGGGCGGCAGAATGGAGGGACTCGCATGGACATTCCGGCATTGTCGATCTCGCTGGCGCAGGGCAGCCTGGCGCAGGCGGTCGGCATCCAAGTGCTCAAGATGGCCCAGGATCAGGCAACGGCGCAATCGCAGCAGCTCGTCCGAATGATGCAGCAGAGCGCGCAGCCGAACTTGGGCGCCAATCTCGATATTCGCGTCTAGCCCTCATCGTTGTAGAATGAGGGACGGAAGCCGCATACCGAGGAGGAATCGATGATACTCGCCGCTATTTTCGTAGGATTGGTCGCGCTGGAGCACGTGTACATCTTGGTGCTCGAAATGTTTCTATGGACGACGCCGCGCGCGATGAAAGCTTTCGGAACGACGAAGGAAGAAGCGGAGACGACGAAAGCGCTCGCCGCGAATCAGGGGCTGTACAACGGTTTCCTGGCCGCGGGACTCGTCTGGGGGCTCGTGCATCCGGACGAGACGACCGGCCCCGCGATCGAACTGTTCTTTCTGATCTGCGTCCTGGTCGCCGCGCTGTACGGCGGCGCGACGGCGAAGCGCTCGATCTGGCTCGTGCAGGGCCTGCCGGCGCTGATCGCGCTCATTTTCGTGCTGGTCCGGTGAACGACGCGACGCACGCGCAAAAGAGGCTGCCCACGGGCAGCCTCTTTTGATTTTCGCACAGACGCAAGTTATTTTTGATGGGTTATTTCGCTTGCGGGTACTTATCCAATGCTTTGACGGCATTGGCGATTTCGTCGGCGGCTTGCGCTTGGGTCAGCTCGGCTTTCGGGTCGAACTTGCCGTCCGCGTCCAGCTTGACGATGCCGAGGTTCAGCGCGGTTTGCGCGGAACCGGAGTAGAGCACGTCGAGTTGGTCGCCGTCCTTGATGTCGACCGGCGCGACCTTGATCATCGGCAGCTTGCCGCTCTTCTGCAGGCTTTGCACGAGGACGTGCGTGAACGCTTCGCGGGTCGCCTTTTGGTCCGGATTCAGGTCGAAGCTCTTCAGGTCGACCGCGATGCCGAATTGCTTGGCGATGAGATCGGCGCCTTGCGCCGCTGTGATCGGCGCGTTCGCTTCGGCCGGCGCCTGGTGGGCTTTCAGGTAGGCCGTCGCCTTGTCGATCGCTTCAAGCGCCGCGGAACGCGTCACTTCCGTTTTCGGGCCGAAGGTGCCGTCTTCGTTCAGCTGCACGATGCCGTATTTGATCGCGCGCTGGATGGAGCCGGAGTAGACGACGTTGATTTGATCCTGGTCCTTGATGTCGACGACGACCGGGTTGATCAGCGGCAGCTGGCCGGCCTTCTCGACGGAGCGGACGAGCAGGTCGATGAACGCTTCGCGCGTCAGCACGGCATCCGGCGCGACGTCTTCGCCGAGCTCGGCTTTGGCGCCCAGCGCGCCGCCGATCAGAGCTGCGCCTTGCGTGGCCGTCAGCGTGCCGTCGGCGACTTGACCCGGGTGCGCCTTCAAGTATTCGATCGCGTTGTAGATTTCCTCGGCCGACTCGGAGCGGGTGATGGCGGCTTTCGGCTTCAGCCTGCCGTCCTTGTCGAGGGCGATCACGCCGTAGCTAAGCGCGCGCTGGATCGAACCGGAGTAGTCGACCGTCATTTGATCGCCGTCCTTGATGTCGACGACGACCGGATTGATCATCGGCAGCTTGCCGCTCGCTTCCATCGCGTGAATGAGCATGTGCGTGAATTCTTCGCGCGACAGCACCTTGCCCGGGTTCAGGTCGGCCGGCAGGCCGATGTTGTTGACGGCGGCGATGATGAACGCGTCCGCGTACCAAGCGTCGTCCTTGGCGTTCTGGAAGTAGTCGCTCGCTTTCGGCTCTTTGAAGAAGCGGACAAGGTCCAGGTTCAGGTCGAGCGCGTTCACGATCAGCTGCACGCCTTGGGCGGCCGTCATCGACGCTTGCGGCGCGAACAGTTCGGCACTCACGCCTTTAACCAGTCCTCTCTCCTGCAAGGAAATGATTTTATCCTTCGCGGCGTCATTGCCGAGATCCGTAAAGCCGGCTGCGGCGAAACTTTGGCTGGCGAACGTGAGCGACAGGGCGGCGGTAGCGGTAAGCGTCAGCATTTTGAACGATTTCTTCATTTTCTTTCACCTCTAGAGAAGTAGTATTTTCCTTTTACACAGCCTCAGACGGGCCCATCTGCAAAAAGGTTGCAGTGCCGATCGCGAATTTTGTCGAGCGCTTCGCGGGTGATCTCGGGAGCCGGACGGGACGCCGTCGTTTCGCGCCGAGGCTGTGCCGCGCGGCTGCTTCTTCCTTGCTGCAGAATTGCCAATTTCCGGTGCGTTCAACCGCGGGGACGGGCGGTCGCGGCATAACGGAGCGCGCTTTCGTTCCGGAGCGGGATGGATTACAATCGAGTCAGGATAAGGGGAAGGAGCGAGGCCGTTCATGAGAGCTTCACGTCCGCTGCAGCCGCCGCCGCTGCAAATCGGGTTGACGGACGCGAACTCTCGCTGGCGGGCGTCCGCACGCGCGGGAAGCGCGATTGCAAGATGGACGAGAGCAGCTGGATCGAGAGGAGATGAACGATAGGATGAAACCGCGGATTACGGTGTTGACGCTGGGCGTGGACGATCTCGAGCGATCGCTCCGGTTTTATCGCGACGGGCTCGGCCTGGCGACCGAGGGCATCATCGGGACGGAATTCGAGCATGGAGCGGTGGCGTTCTTCGATCTGCAGGCCGGCATGAAGCTGGCCATCTGGCGCAGGTCGGACATGGCGCACGAGACGAAGCTGCCGCTCGCGCCGCCGAGCCCGACCGAATTCACCATCGGGCACAACGTAGGGAGCAGAGCCGAGGTGGATAGGGTCATGGCGCTCGCGCTGGAGGCCGGGGCGACGATCGTCGATCCCGCGCACGACGCGTTCTGGGGCGGGTATTCCGGCCATTTCCAGGACCCCGACGGCCATCTGTGGGAAGTCGTCTGGAATCCCGCCTGGGAGCCGGACGAGGCATAACGACCGGAATGGAACGCGCGAGGAAAGCAAAAGGCCGCCCGGAGTCGAACTCGATCGACGCCGGGCGGCCTTTCGCATGACGGCAAACGCGGTTGACGGGCGGCCGCGCTTGCGGGTTTCGTCCGCCGGGCCAATAGCCGCGGGGGCGGCGGCAGGGCAGGTTAAGCTACAGCGCCGCGAAACGGACGCATACCGGCTTGGACACGTGCAGCTCGCTTCCCGTCGGCCGCAGCTTGCCGGTCTCGGCGTCGCGCGCGAACGTCACGACGTTGTTGCCGTCGCGGTTCGCGACGAGCGCGAAGCGGCCGTCCGGCGAGAGGCCGAAGTTGCGCGGATGGCCGCCGAGCGTCGGCGCGTACTCCACCGGCTCCAGCCGGCCGTTCGCCGGATCGACGCGGTAGACGGCCAGGCTGTCGTGCCCGCGGTTGGAGCCGTACAGGAACTTGCCGTCCGGCGACAGGTGGATGTCCGCCGTGCCGTTCTCCCCCGCGTACCCGTCCGGCAGCGTGGAGATCGTCTGATGGACGGTCAGCGCGCCCGCCTCGGCGTCGTAGCCGTAGACGGTGATCGTGCTGTTCAGTTCGTTGATGCCGTAACCCATCGGCAGCTCCGGATGGAAGACGAAATGGCGCGGCCCCGAGCCCGGGGCGATGCTTGTCTCGGAATGAGGCGTCAGCTTGCCGTCCGCGAGGTCGAGCTTGTAGACGAACAGCTTGTCCAGGCCGAGGTCGGACACGACGGCGTATCGGTTGTTGCGGTCGACGATGACCGAATGGGCGCGCGCCTGGGTTTGGGCCGGCTTCACGCTGCTGCCTTCATGCCGGTGCACGTCCGCCGTCATGCCGATGCGGCCGTCCGGCAAAATCGGCGACAGGCCGATCATCCCGCCGTGGTAGCTCGCCGTCATCGCGAACCGGTTCGTCCGGTCGAGCGTGATGTGGCAGGTCGTCGCCGGAAGCGTGATCTCGTCGTTCAGGCGCTCCAGCCGGCCCGCGTCGGGATCGAACCGGTACGCGGCGGCCGCGCCGACGCGGCGGCCTTCCGCGTCCTTGCTTTCCATGATCGTATACAAGGTCCGGGCGGAATCGGCGGGTACGAGGAAGGTCGGATTTTGCAGGCCGTCCGCTTGATCGAGCAGCGTCAGCGCCCCGGTCTCGGCATCGTACGCGCAGGCGTACAGGCCGGGTCCGTCCGCATCCGCATAAGAACCGATAAAGGCAAAGGATTGTGTTGCCGCCATGGTCTGGCACCTCCAAATCGAATGGGCATTCTACGGTTGCATTTTACCATTATTCGCGGGAAAAGGCATCCTCGGACGCAAAAGTCCCCCCGTTCGCGAAGAACGGAGGGACGTATCGGCACCATCGTATGCAGATTTTTGGACCCACGTACAGTACATAGTAAAACAGCCGTCAGGATAAGTCTATACTTTTTTTCATTTCCTTCTATACTTAGGCTTACTTTACCGAGGAAATGAGGGATCGCGATGGCTTTGAACGAGACGGAAGCGGAAGAACGACGGCATTTGGCGGAGACGCTGGCCCGGCTGCGTGAAGCGCTGCAGGAAACGGAGGCGCGCCTCGACGACGCGCGGAGCGGCGTCCTCGAGGCGAAGCGGTACGTCTGGGCGAACCGGGACCAGCTCGATCCGGCGGAACGGGCGGCCAACGCCGTCGATATCTCGCTTGCGGTCGACCGCGGGGAGCGGGACGCGTCGAAGCGGGAGCGAATGCGCAAGCAGCTGGCTTCGCCGTATTTCGGGCGCGTGGATTTTACCCCCGACGGCCGGACGGCCGCCGAAACCTATTACATCGGCGTGCATGCGTTCGGCGACGCGGACGACGGAGCGGATCTCGTATACGACTGGCGCTCTCCCGTGGCGAGCCTGTTCTACGATTCACCCGTCGGGCAAGCCCGGTACGCCGCGCTTGCGGGCGAGATCGCGGGCCGAGTCGGCTTGAAGCGTCAATACCGGATCGAGCGCGGGGAGATGGCGTACATGCTCGAAAGCGCGGAGCGCATCCACGACGAGGTGCTGCAGCGGGAGCTCAGCCGGACGTCGGACGAGAAAATGAAGCAAATCGCGGCCACGATCCAAGCGGAGCAAAACGCGATCATCCGCAATGAGCGCGCGAACGTACTGATCGTGCAGGGGGTCGCAGGTTCCGGCAAGACGTCCGTCGCGCTCCACCGCATCGCTTACATGCTGTACCGGCGCAAGGAGACGTTACGCTCCGCGAACGTCATGATTCTGTCGCCGAACCGCGTATTCGCGGACTTCATCTCGAACGTGCTGCCGGAGCTCGGCGAGGAGCGCATCGCGGAAACGTCCGCCGCGGACATCGCGAGCCGCGAACTGGCAGGCATCTGCGACTTCGAGACGTTCGCCGAACAGCTCGCGGCGCAGGCAGCCGGTTCGGACGAAGCCCTAGCGGGCAGAATCCGATTCAAGGCGGGCATCGCTTTCGTACACGCGTTGGACGACTACGCCGCGCATCTGGAGGCGGACGGGTTCGCCGCCGAAGCGATCGCGTTCGGAGACGCGGAGATCGGGGAGACGGCGGTGGCCGAAGCCTACCGCGCCGCGTCCGCTCTGCCGGTCAAGGCGCGTCTGGCCAAGACGGCGGCCGTACTGGCGGCGCAAGGCCGGACCGTTCACGGCGACAAGCTGAAGCCGGCCGCCGCGAACCGGATCAAGACGGCCGTTCGCCGGATGTTCCGGACGTTGGACCCGTTGGCTTTATACCGGGACTTCTACGTCTACATCGGCGCGCCGGAGATGTTCAAGCCCAAGGCCAAGAAGAAGATCGAATACGCCGACGTCTATCCGTTGCTCTACTTGAAGCTCCTTCTGGAAGGCGCGACGGGGTATGAAGAGGTCAAGCATCTGGTGATCGACGAGATGCAGGATTACACGGCCGTTCACTTCGCCGTCCTGGCCCGGTTGTTCGCCTGCGGCATGACGATCGTGGGCGACGAGAACCAGTCGCTCGATCCGAACGCGTCGTCGACCCTGGATACGCTCCGCGCCGTATTTCCGGCGGCGCAAACGGCCGAGCTGCTGAAGAGCTACCGCTCGACGGCGGAGATCATCGCGTTCGCCCGGCGGATCGCGCCCGGGAGCCGCATCGAGCCGGCCGAGCGCCATGGCGAGCAGCCCATGGTCGTGCGCGCGGCGGACGAAGCGGAGGAAATCGTTCGGATCGGCGACGCCGTCGCGGCCTTTCAATCGTCCGGGCACCGGACGCTCGGCATCGTGTGCAAGACGGAAGCACAGGCCGAGCGGCTGCATGCGGCGCTGCTGGCGCGGCATCCCGGCGTCCATCGGCTCGGTTTCGGCAGCGCCGGGTTCCGGGAAGGCGCGGTCGTGCTGCCGGTGCACGTCGCCAAAGGCCTGGAATTCGACCGGGTCGTCGTACCGTTCGCGAACGCGGAGACGTACCGGACGGAGGCGGACCGAGGCTTGCTGTACATCGCCTGCACGCGAGCGCTCCACGAGCTGGCGCTGACCTTCTCCGGCTCGCTTTCGCCGTTCGCCCAGACCGAGGTCCGGCCGTAAGCCGGACCCTCTCCGCGTTCGCCGGCGCCGGCTCGCCGCATGTTGTAAACGGTCCCCGTTCATATTATGATAGGGGGCGGATGTTCGAAGATTCGCTAATCCGGCATTCTTACATAGATCGCGACGATGAAGGACATGCTTGGGCCAATTATACCTACGATGGGGGCTTTCCGAATGAGTATTCACATCAACGCCAAACCGGGCGAGATCGCCGAAGCGATCCTGCTGCCGGGCGATCCGCTGCGCGCGCGGCACATCGCCGAAACGTTCCTCGAGGACGCGCGCTGCTACAACGAGGTGCGGGGCATGCTCGGCTTTACCGGCAGCTATAAAGGACACCGGATTTCCGTGCAGGGCACGGGCATGGGCGTGCCCTCGATCAGCATCTACGCGAACGAGCTGATCCGCGAATACGGCGTCAAGCAGCTGATCCGCGTCGGCACGTGCGGCGGCATGCGCGAGGACGTCAAGGTCCGCGACGTCATTCTCGCCATGACGGCCACGACGGATTCCGCGGCCAACCACCAGCTGTTCCCGGGCTTCACGTTCGCGCCGGCCGCGGATTTCGATCTGCTGCACCGGGCCTACCGGGCGACGGTCGAGAAGGGGCTGGCGGTCAAAGTCGGCAACATCCTGACGGCCGACAACTTCTACCGCGAAAGCATGGATCCGGTCAAGAAGCTGGCCGATTACGGCGTGCTCGCGGTGGAGATGGAGTCCTCGGCGCTGTACACGATCGCCGCCCGGCACGGCGCGAAGGCGCTGTCCGTGTTGACGGTGAGCGACCACCTGTTCAGCGGCGAAGCGGATACGACGGCGGAAGAACGCCAGACGACGTTCAACGACATGATCGTCGTGGCGCTCGAGGCGGCCGTCCAAGGCGCGTAGCGTAGACTAGCCGGCGGCGCCAAGCGGCCGAACGGGCGAACAGCCCAACCGCTGAACTGCCGAACAGCCGAACTGCTTGGCGCCGAGCGATGCGGCCAAACGGAGCGTCTACAAGCAAAACCCCCGAACGCTGACGTTCGGGGGTTTTTCGTCGTGCCGCGAGCGGCGCCGGCCGATTGTCGGGGAGCTTGGCTCCGTAAGAACGGTGCCGATCGGCGGCCGGACTCTCTGGCTGTGCCTTCCGCTCTATCGGGCTGCGCCGTCCGCCTCCAGCAGCCCGCGCATCCGGTCCGCCGTCTCCTCGTCGTCCGGCAGGTTGACCGTCGCCGTCAAATGCGCGGCGTCCGAGACGAGAAACGAAATCTGCACGAAGGCGAGCCGGCCGGCCGCCGCATGATGGTTGATCTTCTTGCCTTCGGGACCGGCCAGCACGTCGTGCCGCGGCCACCAAGCCGCGAACTCCGGGCTGATCCGGGACAATTCCTCGATCAGCGCGACCCACCAGGGATCGCCGGGATAGTTGGCGTAGCCGGCCCGGAAGACCGCGAGGCGGTGCCGGGCGTGCGCTTCCCACTTGTCGCGCAGCAGGGCTTTGACGGCGGGCGAGGTGAACGTGCGCCACAGCGAATTGCGCTCGCGGCCGGACAGCTCTTCGTACGGACCGTAGAGCAGGCTGGCCGCCCGGTTCCAGGCGACGACGTCCAGCCGCTGGTCCGTGACGTAGGCCGGGCTCGCGCCCTGCAGATCCAGGAACCGCCGCAGCGCGGGATCGACGCCGGGGATGCCGGTCTCCCTGAGGCCCGGCAGCTGCCCGAGCGCCAGCAGATAGAGATGCCGGCGTTCGGGCTCGTCCAGCCGGAGCGCGCGCGACAGGCTGTCCAGCACTTGCGCCGAGATTCCGATGTCGCGGGCTTGCTCCATCCACGTGTACCAGTCGACGCTCACGCCGGCGAGCTGCGCGACCTCGCCGCGCCGCAGTCCCGGCGTCCGTCTGCGTCCGCCCGCAGGCAGCCCGGCTTGTTCCGGCGACAGCCGCGCGCGGCGCGTCTTCAAGAATTGCGCGAGCTCGAGAAGCCGTTCCTTGTCGCTCATCTTCATGCCGCTTCGCTCCTTCCGCCGGAAACGCTTGACTAGGAGGCTTGCTCCCAGGATAAACCGTTCTCTTATTCCGGCATTCGTCTCATTATACACTGGGTGCGGGGCGGCGGGGACGCCGCTCCGCACGCAGGATGGGAAAAGCAGGGGGGATGAGGAGATGGATACGGAACAAACATTAAGGTTAACCAAAGAAGGCGGAACGAAGCGTACGCTGCTCCTCTTCGGGCTGTCGCTCGGGTATTTCATGGTCCTGCTGGACACGACGGCGGTCAGCGTTGCGCTGCCGGCGATCGGCGCCGACTTGGGCGGCGGCATGCAGGACCTGCAGTGGGTCGCGAACGCGTACACGATCGCGTTCGCCGGTCTGCTGCTGCCGATGGGCGCGCTCGCCGACAGGCTGGGCGCCAAGCGCGTATATCTCGGCGGCCTTGCGGCGTTCGCCGCCGCCTCGGCGCTGTCGGCCGCCGCGCCGGGCATCGGCGGGCTGATCGCGCTGCGCGCCGCGCTCGGCATCGGCGGGGCGGCGCTGCTGCCCGCCTCGCTGACGCTGCTCGCGCAGGCGTATCCCGACAAGGCCGCGCGCGCCAGGGCGATGGGCATCTGGGCGGCGGCGACGGGCGTCGCGATGGCGGCCGGCCCGGTAGCGGGCGGCCTGCTGGTCGACGCCGCCGGCTGGCGCGCCATCTTCCTGCTGAACGTGCCGCCGGCCGTCTTCAGCCTGATCGTCACGAATAGGCTGGCGGGGAATCCGCCCCGCGCGGCCGGCCGCGGCCTCGATCCGGCCGGGCAGCTCGCGGCCGTCGCCGCCATCGCTTCGCTGTCCTACGCGCTCATGCAAGGCGATGCGGACGGCTGGCGCTCGCCGCGCATCGTCGCGGCTTTCGCGGTGGCCGCGGCGAGCGCCGCCGGGTTCGTGATCGCCGAGGCCCTCGTCCGGACGCCGCTGCTGCCCCTGCGGCTGCTGCGCAAGCCGGCGGTGGCGGGCGGCCTCGCCGCGGGCATGACGATCAACGCCGCGCTGTCCGGCCTGCTGTTCGCGCTGCCGTATTACGGCCAGCGCGCGGGCGGCTTGTCCGCGCGCGACGCCGGGCTCGCGCTGCTGCCGATGATGGTGCCGCTCGCGTTCAATCCGATCCTGACGGGTCGGATCGTGGGCCGGATCGGGGCGAAGCTCCCGATGGCGGCGGGCTTTGCCCTGGCGGCGGCCGGCACGCTGCTGCTCGCCCTCGCGGACGCGCAGGCGGGCAGCGCGCTCGCGATAGCCGGGCTCGCGCTGACCGGCTTCGGCGTTTCCTTCGCGATTCCGTCCGTCATGACGGCCGTGATCGCCGCCGTCGCGCCGGAGGAGACCGGAACCGCGTCGGGCGCGCTGAACGCCGCCCGTCAGCTCGGCGCGACATTCGGCGTGGCGCTCGTCGCGCTGGTGCTGAGCCGGTATGCCGAGCCGGCGGCCGGCCTCCATGCGTCACTGCTCGGCATGGCCGTCCTGCTGCTCGGCGGCGTGCCGGTCGCGCTCTTCGGCATGGGCGGGGGCCGGCGTTCCCGCGGACGAGGCATCGGATGACTCGTCCGGCCGCTCCGGAGCGACTCCGTCCGCTAGCGACCGCTCCCGGACGAACGCGATGAACCGTTTGGCCGCGGGCGACAGGTAACGGTCCCGGCGCCACTTGAGCCCGAGCTCCCACTGCCAGTCCTCGTCCCGGATCGGAATCCAGACGAGGCCGTCCAGCAGAAGGCCGGGCGTCCGCGGCAGCACCGACACGCCGAGGCCGGCCTTGATGAAGCCCGCGACGGTGATGAGGTCCTCGGCATCGTACGCGGAGGCGAGCGCGAAATCGGCGCTGGCGGCGCGCGCGCGGATGGAATCCCGCAGGCCGCAGTTTTTGCTCAGCCCGACGAAGGGCTGCCCGGACAGCTCCGCCAAGCGAATCGAAGCCAGGTTAGCGAAGCGATGCCGTTCGGGGACGACGACGTAAAGCGGCATCCGCCGGATGACGATCCATTCGCGGTTGTCCGTTACGGTTTCCTTGGACGTCAGGAGCAGATCGGACCGGCCGCTCTCCAGCTGTTCGTCAATGTCGGCGTTATCGCCTTGAATCAGCTCGAACCGCACCTTGGGATACCGTTCGAGATAAGCCGTGACGAGCGAGGGCACGAGGTCGACGCCGAGGATGTTCAGATAGGAAAGGGGAATGACGCCCGTATCGGGGCTTGACGATTCTTCGATTTCCCGCATCCCCTTGCGGATGCTCGCCAGCGCTTCGTCGACCCATTTCGCGAACGCGGCGCCGTACCGGTTCAGCCGCAGGTTCCGCCCGCCGCGGTCGAAGAGCGGCACGCCGAGCTCGCTCTCCAGCTTGGAAATGGCATGGCTGAGCGCCGGCTGCGTCACGTTCAGCTCCTTAGCGGCCATCGTCATATGCTGCAACCGGGAGACGGTCAAAAAATAGTCCAACTGCGTAAGCTCCATGAGCCGCGCTCCTTTGTTCATGAATGATAATCATCGTTTCGTTCCCTACTATAATGCAAGCGTAATGAATGAAGCAACCGAGCGCGAACGCGGGCCTTCGGCCGGCGCTTCTGCCTTGCGCGCCGCGCAGCAAAAAACACGGCGTCTCCGGCGTGTTTTTTGGCCTTGCTTTAATCCGGCGCCGAGCCCGTTGACGCCCGCCGCCGAATCGCCGCCCTCCAGCAGCTCCCGCGCGAAGGAGAGCCATTCCCGCGCCGCATAGGACAGGTACGCGTTCCGGCGCCAGATCATCGCCGGCGCCCACGGAATGCAATCGCGTCTCCGCAGCGCCTGCCCATAATATGGAATTTATGCGATGGGAAGGAGAAGCGGGCATGCGGACATTACTCGGGTTCGTCGCGATCGCCATCGGCGTCGTCGGCGCGCTGTCGCCCGCGACGTCATGGCAGATGTCGGTCGGCTGGAGGTTTCGGGACGCGGAGCCGAGCGGCGCGGCGCTGAGCGCGCATCGGCTGGGCGGGGTTCTTGCGATTCTTGCCGGTCTCGTCCTCCTCGTCTCCAGCTGTTCGTCCGGCGGCGACGGCGCGGCCTGCCGGGCGCGGTTTCAGGCGAAGCTGCTGGCCGGCGAGGCGGCGGACATACAGGTCGGGCAGACGGGGCAACCGTACGCGCTGAGCGCCGAGGAACGGCAGGAGGCGTCCGACTTGATGGGACATGCGCCGATGCGCGCGTTCGAGCCGGGCAACGCTTACGGCGCCGCCGGCGAGGCGACGGTCGTCTTCGAGGACGGGTTGACGGAGCAGCTGCTGCTGTTCGGTCCGTCGGGCGGCGTCGAGCTTCATCTCCGCTCCGGCGAAGCGTACGCCTTCGACAGCCCGGAGCTGGGCAGCCGGTTCCGCGACTGGATGCGGAAGGCGGACGAGCGGTAAACGGCCATGCCGCCGCAGACCGGAAGCAGCGAAGGCCGCGCCCGTACGCGCCAAAAAGACCCCGTTTCGGGGTCTTTTTTCGTCTGCGATAAGTCGGCGGGGCGTCCGCTGTCTCAGGTCTCGGTCATGACCCCGCCGTTCACGTGCAGCACCTGGCCCGTGACGAACGACGAATCGTCGGAGGCGAGATAGACGTAGGTCGGCGCCAGCTCGAACGGCTGGCCGGCGCGCTTCATCGGCGTTTCCAGCCCGAACGTCTTCACGTACTCCGCCGAATAGCTGGACACGATAAGCGGCGTCCAGATCGGACCCGGCGCGACGGCATTGACGCGAACGCCGCATTTGACGAGCTGAAGGGACAGCGAGCGGGTGAAGGAGACGATCGCGCCCTTCGTCGAGGAATAGTCCACGAGCAGCGGCGCGCCGGCGTAGGCGGTGACGGAAGCGGTGCTGGTGATCGTGCTGCCGGGACGGAGATGGGGAAGCGCCGCCTTCGTCATATAGAAGTGAGGGAAAATGTTCGTGCGGTACGTGTCTTCCAGCTGCGCGTCGGAGATGTTCAAGATGCTGTCCTGCGGAAACTGGACTCCTTGGTTCAGGACGAGCGCGTCGAGCTTGCCGTAGCGCTCCAGCGTCCGCTTCACGGCTTCCGCGGAGAACGCCGGCACGCGCAGGTCGCCTTCGATCGGCAGGCAGCTCCGCCCGTACCGCTCCACCGTCTTTTGCGTCGCGGCGGCGTCTTCGCGCTCGTACAAGTAGACGATGGCGACGTCGGCGCCTTCTTTGGCGAAGGCGATGGCGACCGCGCGGCCGATGCCGCTGTCCCCGCCCGTGATGATCGCGACCTTGCCCGCCAGCTTCCCGCTGCCTTTGTAGCCGGGATTATCCGAGATCGGCGTCGGCACCATCAGATATTCAAGACCGGGCTGGCGGTCCTGATGCTGGGGCGGGAACGTCACCGGCACCTGCTCGCATTTCGTCTCTTGACTGTAATAGGGGTAGCCCGGAATCATCGCTGTACCTCCGTGATGGAATGATGATACAGGATATTCACCCATGGGCGGGAAGGTGTGGCCGGGCGGGAAGGACGCGCATGCGGGAGCTTGCAGGCTTGGCGGGCGAAGCGGCCGCCGCCGCCGGCTTAATCGCGTAACGAGCTAGACCGGGCCTGCGAGGCGCAGCGCATCCAGGCGGAATCCGCCGCCGTCTAGTCGAACGTCCCCTATGCCGGCCATCATCGTTAACAATCATCCAAGAGCCGTTGTTGCCGCCTCCCTCGCCGGGGCAGCGAACGGCTCTTTTTTGCGCCGTTCGGACGCGGCCTGGAGCCGCGTTCAGGCTTCGCTTCGGATCAGATTCACGAGGTTGGCCGCCGCGGCGGGAAGGGGTTCGTCCCGGCGCGTGCACACGGCGATCGAATTGACGAGCCGGATATCCTTCACATGGACGCGGCTGAGCTCGCCGCGCCGGACGTACTCGCGCACGACGAGCGAGGAGACGAAATTGGCGCCGTAGCCGGCGATGACGGCCATGATCGCTTCGTGCAGCCCGTTGAACCGCAGCGGGATGCGCGGAGCGGGAACGTTGTACGTCCGGCAGAGCGCCAGCAGCCGCTCGCGCGTCGAGCTGCCTTCTTCCCGCATGACGAACGGCTCCCGCATCATGTCGCGAAGCGACACCTCGCGGTTCGCGTACGGATGGTTCGGCGCGACGACGAACCACAGCTCGTCCTGGAACAGCTGCTCGGCCAGAATCGCGTCCGGGTGCTCTTCCGTCAATCCGCCGTAGACCGCGATATCCGCGTCCATGTTCAAGAGCTGCCGGAACGCGTCGGCGGAATTGGTCGTCGTGATCGTCATCTCGACGTTCTCGTAGCGCTGCTTGAATTTGGCGATCCAGGCGGGGATGAGAAACTGCGCCGGCAAATACGTCGCGGCGATCCGAATATGGCCGCGCGCGCCGCCGCGGAATTCCTCGCAGTATTGTTCGATCTGCTGCTCCGTCGCGAACAGCCGCTTGGCCAGCAGCGCGAGGCCGGCGCCGGCTTCGGTCAGGGCGATGCCGCGTCCGCTCGGCTGCAGCAGCGTCATGCCCAGCTCCTTCTCGAATTTCTTGACTTGGGCGGTGATGGCCGGTTGGCTGATGCTGAGCAGCTCGGAGGCGCGGGTCACGCTGCCCGTGGACGCGATCACGTGAAACAGGCGCAGGGCGTGCAGGTTCATGGGAGGGCTCCTTTCCGTTCGACTTATATATTTAATATATGAGTGTGAGATAAAGATATATTTTATTTATCATTATAGGGGCTCTACAATGGAATTGGAAGCTCAACCCATTCGCTAAAGGAGAGGATCAGCATGAACGAAGCCTTTACGTGGAGCCTTGTCGACGAGTATATCGAGGACCGTCTCCTCCCGCGGGACCCGGCGCTGGACGAGGCGCTGGACGCGAACCGCCAAGCCGATCTGCCGCCGATCGACGTGTCCGCCGCCCAAGGCAAGCTGCTGCAGCTGTTGGCGCGCATGGCGGGCGCGAAGCGCATACTCGAGATCGGGACGCTCGGCGGGTACAGCACGATCTGGATGGCTCGCGCGCTCCCGGAGGACGGCGCGCTGGTGACGCTGGAGCTGGATCCGCGCCATGCCGCCGTCGCCGTCGCGAACGCGGCGCGGGCCGGTCTGGACCGCGTCGTCGACGTTCGCGTCGGCCCGGCGCTGGAGCAGCTGGAGCAGCTGGACGCGGAAGGGGCGGCGCCGTTCGATCTGATCTTCATCGACGCGGATAAGCCGAACAATCCCGCGTACCTGACGTGGGCGCTGCGCTTCTCGCGTCCCGGCACGGTGATCGTCGGGGACAACGTCGTCCGCGAAGGGGCGGTCATCGAACGTCACAGCACGGATCCAAGGGTGCAGGGCGTCCGCGCCTTCTTCGACCTGTTGGCGCAGGAGCCGCGCATCTCGGCGACCGCGATTCAAACCGTCGGCTCTAAAGGCTACGACGGCTTCATGATCGGCATCGTGAACGGTTGACGGGTTCGCGGCCGGACGATTGCCCTTGCGGCGCTTCCGCTTGAAGCGCGGCAAGGGCGTTTTGGCGTTCGGCGGCCGGCGGCGCCGAAAAATTTTTTCGCGTTTCGGGCATAAGGCGCTTGCACCTTACGTAACGTCATGTTTTATAGTAAAGGTACCGGTAAACGCGAAGCGCGAACGAAAGGGGAGGGTTATGAAGCGAACATGGAAGGTCGGCGAGCTGGCGAAGCTGACGGGCTTGACCGTCCGGACGCTGCGGTTTTACGACGGAATCGGGCTGTTCTCGCCGTCGGCGTTTTCCGAGTCGGGTCACCGGTTGTACGATGAAGCGGACATTACTCGGCTGCACCAGATTTTGGCGTTGAAGGAATTGAACCTGTCGCTGGACGAGGTGAGAGCGATCCTGGCCGGGGGCGAATACAGCCCGTTCGACATCGTCGCGGAGCAGATGGCCCGCGTGAAGGAGACGATCCGGATCCAGCGGAAGCTGCTGGACGAGCTGGAATACGTGGCCGACCTGATGGCGGCGAAGGAACGGCTGTCCGTGGACGATTTCCTCGGCCTGCTGCAGACGATGAAGAAGAGCCACGAAAAATACGTTTTCGAACGGAAGCGAAGCGTGGAGAGCAGCCTGGACCGGCTGGGCGGCTTTCTGGACGGCGAGCTTGCGGACGAGCCATTAGAGGAGGAATGTTGAGATGACGAAACGTACTGCCGAGCATGTTCAATTTGTCGTGGAGCGCGTCTACGGCGCGAAGCCCGAGCGCGTGTTCGCGGCGTGGTCGGATCCCGCGAAGAAGGCGCAATGGTTCGCCAAGGCCGACGTGTTCGAGTTCCGCGTCGGCGGCCGCGAGAGCAACCGGGACCGGCTGCCCGACGGGATGAGCGTGAATTTCGAGGCGCAGTATCAGGAGATCGTGCCGAACGAGCGGATCGTGTACTCGTATGCGCTTGATCTGGACGAGGCGCGGGTATCGGTCTCCGTCGTCACCGTGGAACTCCGGGCGGAAGACGGCGGCACGCGGCTCGTGTTCACCGAGCAGGGCGCGTTCCTGGACGGCCGCGACACGCCGGCGATGCGGGAGCACGGCACCGGCATCATGCTGGATGCGCTGGGCAAGCTGGTAGCGGAATAATCTTGGCGTCGATTGCGAGCCGGTCGGCGGCATGCGGCCGGCCAACCAAAATCAGAGGAAAGCAGGGATCATCATGAACGATCAAGCCAACCAAAGAACGATCGCCGCGGGCGAGAACGAGCTTGTCGAGGTGCGCGTCATCGATGCGCCGCGGGAAACGGTGTTCCGGGCGTGGACGGACCCGGCGCTGCTCGCGCGCTGGTGGGGTCCGCGCGGATTCACGAATACGTTCAGCGCCTTCGATCTCCGGCCCGGCGGCACCTGGGAATTCGTCATGCACGGCCCGAACGGCACGGATTACCCCAACACGAACGTGTTCGTGGAGATCGCGCCTCCCGAGCGGATCGTCCTCAAGCATGTCAAGGCGCCGGTCTTCGTGCTGACCGCCTTGTTCGAGGACGTCGACGGCAAGACGCGCGTCGTGTTCCGTCAGCAGTTCGAGACGGCGGCCGTGTACGAGCAGGTGAAAGCCTACGCGGGCAAAGGCAACGAAGAAAATCTGGAGAAGCTGGCCGAGGTTGTCGCCAGCCTGTCCGCGGACTGAACCAGCCGGCGGGAGCGGTTGCGAAGCCGGTCCGCGGCCTCGGGCAACGAATGATGGAGCGGGAAGATGCGGCGAATGCCTCATCGCCAAGGGCGGCGGCTGCGGACGGAATGGTTGTTCCGGAAGCGGCCGCTTTTTTGTTTTTCGCTCGCCGGCGGCCGGCGAGACCAGGTAAACTGGCCGTCAGCCGTCGCCGAGCTGCCGGAGCGCGGACGCGCGCACGATGCCGGCGATCGGGACGAACCGGATGCCCTCCGCATGCCGCAGGGTAACCGTCCAGCGCGTCAAGTCCTCCACCAAGCCCGTCAGCCGGTCGCCTTCGTCCGTCTGAATCGTGACGAGCCGCCAGTCGTCCTTGGCCTGCAACAACTTCGAATGTAGGGTCATGCTACCTCCTGCGTAACGCCGCGAACGAAACGAGGCGCGGCTGAATGGATCGCGGCCGAACAAGGAATCAAGAACGCGCCCCTGGTCGGAGCGAAAATGCGCGTTACGTAAAGCGTTTTCGGAATACCACTCATACGATTCGGACGATCGTCACCCGGACCGGCGGTCGGGCGCGATTTTGCGGCGATGGACCCAGGCGGCGTTCGGCGAGCCGTTTCGCCGGGACTAGGCCCGAACGTAAACGCCGCGCCAAAATAAGAAAGTCGCGGGCGAAATCTTTCTCTTTTTGGAAACGGTTGCCGCTCTTATGATGGGAAGGGGAAGCCGGGTTTGCGGATCGGCCCTTCCGCATTCCGATCGAGAGGTGGATGACGAGATGACGGAACGTTTGCCGGAAGCCGTTCGCGCCAGCATGCGCAGGTTGGGCGAATCGCTGCACAGCCGGATGCCGGATGTCGTGGAAGCCGTGTACGTGTACGGCTCGGCCGCGCTGGATGCCTACGTCGCGGGCTCGAGCGACATCGATTTTCTCGTCTTCGTGAAGCGGGCGCCGACGCCCTCCGAGCAGGAACGGATTCGCGAAGCGCACGCGGAGCTTGAACCGGCGCTGGAGGGAACCGAGATCATGGGCGCGTATATCCGGGCGGAGGATGCGGGCAAGCCCGCCGAAGAACTCCTTCCGATCCTCTCGTATGCCGATCGGAACCTCAAGACGGACGGAACCGGCGACATCAATCCGGTCACGTGGTGGATTCTTCGGAGACGCGGCGTCTGCGCGTACGGCAAGCCGATCTCTTTTCGCTACGAGCCGTCGTCCGAGGCGCTCGTCCGCTACGTCATCGCGAACATGAATACCTACTGGGCCGGGTGGATCGACCGCTTGGAGCAAATCCGGCTTTCGCCGGAAGCCGAGGCGGAGACCGTGCCGCCCGACCGGCTGGACTTCGCGTTGGAATGGTGCGTGCTTGGGATGCTCCGGCAGTGGTACACGATTCGCATGGGCGACGTGACCAGCAAAATCGGCGCCGGGGCATACGGCCTCGCGCAATTGCCCGAACGGTGGCACGGCCTGATCCGCGACGCGATGGCCATCAAGCGGTTAGAGCCCGCTGGACGATGCGATTCCCGGCTCAAGCGGCTGGAGGAGCTTATCGGATTGCTGCGGTTGATCCATGCGGAGAGCAACCGCGACTGGCACGAGCATTATGCCGATGAAGGTTGAGAAGGAACGAATCCCGAGCCGGAACCCGCGAGGTTTCGGCTTTTCCGCGTGCTGCCGCGTTCGGTCGGAGAGCTGGAAGCGGCTGCCGGGGGACACGTATTTTCGGGTCCGTCTCCGGACGCTTTTAACACGGCCCTAACATGATGTTCGGGACTAGCGCAACAAAACCCGCAATCGCGCGTAAAAAATGGAAATTCCGTTTATCGCGCCAAGGGGGGCTTCCGGTTATGCTCAAGACCAGGATCATCATCGCGCAATCCGTCGCGATCGCGGCGCTGCTGATCGGGGTGGCGCTGCTGCTTCGTCCGATCGCGGCGGGGAAGGCGGTTGCGGACGAGCCGGTCATCTATCGGCTGGACAAGGCGGATCTCGCGCGGGTCGAACGGCTGGTTCGCAAATTCGGCGATGGCTACGGCGATAACCTGATGATCGTGTCGCCGACCCTGGACAGCGGCCCGTATGTTCACGACGTCATGTCGAACGGCCGGGAAATCCGCTGGGTCGTCGATCCCTCCAGGGACGGCTGGACCGTGGACAAAGGCAAGACCGAATACGACTGCGGCGCCATTCGCATGCATGACAGGGACCCGAACTATATCGACGTTCAACTGTCCAGATGCAGCCATCACGCCGCGGACGAGCAGCTCACCGTGCTGACGTTTTCGAAGGAAGACTTATAGCGAGCGTTTCTTCATGCGGCCAATCGTCGATGTTGCTCGCAAGGCAGATCTTAGGCTAGATGGAAGGGGGGGCAGTCGATATGGAATTACCCGGCCTGGTCATCGAACGCGACTTGAGGTTCGTGAATGCCGTGCGGAATTATCGGGTTATGGTCAATGATGCCGAAATGGGAAAGATCGAGAATGGCGAAACGGTAAGGATACCGCTCGAGCCTGGCGAATACGAAGTGCACCTGATTATCGATTGGTGCAGGAGCAATAAAGTCGCCGTTACGATCAAGACGGTTCAAGACCTGACATTAAGGTGCGGGTGCGCGATTCGAGGCTGGCATTATCTGAATCCGTTCAGCATGCCGTATTATATTTTCTTTCGGCGGCATAAGTATTTGTATTTGCTTGACAAAGAGCCCGTTACATAAGCTCGTCGCAGCAGCATGTACAAAAAAACCGGAACCCGCGAGGTTCCGGTTTTTTGCTGTTTAGGGCCGTCCGCCTATCGGCAAAGGAACGCCGGTGCCGGGCTTAGACTTCGAGTTCGTCGCCCGGCGCCATCGCTTTGCCCTTCAGGCCGCGCTCTTCGAGCCGGCGCACGAACTGCTCCGCGTCCTGGTTGATGCCCGGGAACGTGCTGTGGTGAATCGGCACCGTCAGCTTCGCGTTGTACCACTCCGCCGCCTGGAGTCCGTCCTCCGGACCCATCGTGTAGAAGTCGCCGATCGGCAGGAACGCGACGTCGATCGGGTGGCGTTCGCCGATCATCTTCATGTCGGCGAACAGCGACGTATCGCCCGCGTGCAGAATCGTCAAGCCTTCGGCGAAGATGAGGAAGCCGGCCGGCATGCCCGCGTACATAATCTGTTTCGTTTCCTCGACGACGATGCCCGAGCTGTGGAACGCCTGCACCATTTTCGCTTTCGCGAAGCCGAGGTCGAACGTGCCGCCCATGTTCATGCCGATGGCATTCTTCACGCCTTGCCACGACATGTACGCCGCCAGCTCGACGATGGAGACGACCGGCGCGTCGTTGTTCGCTTTGGCGATCGGAGCCGCGTCCAGGATATGGTCCATATGGGCGTGCGTCAGCAGGACGGCGTCGGTCCGAATGTCGTCCGGCTTGACGGTGGCGACGGGATTGCCGCTCAGGAAGGGATCGATGACGAGCGATTTGCCGCCCGTGTGGAGTTGCAGACAGGCATGGCCATGATAACGGATTTTCATAACATCGCGCTCCTTCATGAAATGACTTGGGAATAGACTTCCGTCGTTAATAGTGACATAAAAGCGGGGGCGATTTCAAATGGCCGCCAACGATCAAGGAGGAGCGCGGGTCAAGGCGACCGATGGAAGCCCCGGCCGCAAGCAAAACCGCCCTTCCGGCGGTCCGGCGCGCGGACCGCCCGCGGAAGGGCGGCGAAGCATGCCCGGCGATCGCCATTACATCCGGGCCGCCGCGCTATTCAGGGGCCCGGTCACACCGAGCCGTACATCTTATGCCCGCGCGGCTGGCTGCCGCGGTCGTCCGGTTCGAGCGTGATGCCGATGGCGTCGAAGTCGAGGTCCTTGCCTTGAATCGGCATCGCGAGCAGCCCGATGCCGCGGCTGTCCCGGCCGATCCGGAACGTGCCGGCGCTGCTGCGCTGCCCGTCCTTGAGCAGCCACACCTGATAGGCTTCCTCGCCCTCGGTCGGCGACGCGCCGAACACGTAGACGACGAACTGCCGGCTCTGCCCGTTGTCGATGATGCAGGCGACGCCGGAGGAATTCCCGGCTTCCTGCGACGCGGGCTTCAGCGCGACCAACTGCTCGATGTTGGACGCGGAGACGTTCAGCGCCCGTTCGATCGGCAGCGGGTTCAGCGTTTGTTCGCGGCGAAGCTCGACGTTCCAGACGGACAGCAGCACGATCGCGGCGGCCGCGGCCGCGAACAGGGCGACCGCCGGCTTGCGCGTCCACGCCGGACGGGGGCGGCGATCGGCCGGGGCCGTCCGTTCCGGTTGCATCGCCGGGGCGTTGCGAGCCGCGGCGGCGCCGGCGGCTTCCGCGTCGGCCGCGCGGACGGCGTCCATGACTTCCTGCTTCAGAGATGCAGGCGGTTCCATCATTTCCATAGCGGCGGGAAGCGCCTCCCAAACGAGGTTCAGATCCTCAAGCTCCTGCCTGCACGCGTCGCAGCCGGGGAGATGACGCTCGAAGGCGCGGCGTTCTTCGTCGCTGCACAAGCCGGCCACGTAGCTCAGGCAATCTTCGCATTCCGGCGATTTTCCTCGATCCGTCATCCCGTTCCCACTCCTTCCGCGGACAGATGTCGTCGCAATATTTTCAACGTCTGATGCAGCCTGTTCTTGACCGTTCCGAGCGGCTGGTTGTACAGCGCCGCCAGCTCGCTCAGCGTGTAGCCCTGCCAGTAGAAATGCTCCAGAAGCGTAATTTGCTGCTTGCTCAAGTGCCGGTACGCGCTTCGGATCTGCTCCTTCACGAAGTGATGCTCCGCCAGTTCTTCGGGCGTCTGGCTTCGCCGGTCGGGAATGCGTTCGAGATCCTCGCGCAGATAATGGACGATGCCCAGGTTATCCCTGCGCCGCTTGCGCAGCAGGTCCGCCGTGAGGTTGCGCGCGATCGTCAGCAGCCAGCTCGTGAATTTGCCTTTGTCGGGATCGTAGCCCGATTCGGTCGTCCACAGCCGGAGAAAGACGGCCTGCACGATGTCCTTGGCGGCCGCTTCTTCCTTCAGCGCTTTCCAGGCAAAGGAATAGACGAGTCCCGCATGCCGGTCGTACAGCTCCGAGAGCGCGGCATGCTGCTTGCCTTTGACGAGAAGCATCAATTCGTAATCGGACAGATTTTGCATCGGGCAGCCTCCACGACAGGCAGGTTATGGTCTTTATTGTAACGGGAACGGGGCGGCGGCGCACCATTCGAATGTTCTACTTGACGGTAATGACGCCCTTCATGCCGGGATGCGGCGTGCAGTTGTAGCTGAACGAGCCGGCGTCCTTGAACGCGACCGTCTTCGAGGCGTCCTTGGCCAGCAAATCGGTATCGAACACGCCGTCGACCGACGTCGCGGTATGCTCGATCTCGTCGCGGTTGATGAAGGTGACGCTGTCGCCGGCCTTGATGTCCAGCTTGGCGGGCGAGAACGCGAAGTCCTTGATCTCGACGGTGTACGTTTTGGGCTTGGCGGTTTCGCCGGCGGCCGGCTTGTCGTCCTTCCCGGCGGTTTGGGGCGGCTTCGCGGCGGTTTTGCCGTCGTCCTCGCCCGGCTTCGGCTTATCTTCGGTGCCGCCCTTGCCGGTTGACGGGGCCGCGGCGCCGCCGCCTTTACCGCCGTCCGCTTTGTCCGAGGCGGACGGGTGATCGTCCGCGCCGGATTTGCCGGAGACGGAAGCGGCCGGTTTGTCGCCCGTTTTGTCCGAGGCGGACGGATGGTCGTCCGAGGCTTTGGGCGGATCCGCAGGCTTATTGGCTGCGCCGCCGCCGGAATAGTCCGGCATCGCGCCGTCGTTCGCGCCCGTCGATTGGCCGCCGTCCGCGGAAGCTCCGCCGTCGGTGGAGCCGCTGGCATCGCCGCCGGCGTTTCCGGCCGCGCCGCCGCCGCCGTTCGCGGTCACCGCGTCGCCGCCGCCGTTATCGGCGGCCGCGTTTTGCCCCCCGCCGGCATTGCCCGTCTCGGCGACGGCGTTGCCGCCGCCCGCCTGATCGTTCGCTGCCGCGCCGTTCCCGGAATTGCCGCAAGCGGCAAGCGCCAGGCAGCAGGCCAGCAGCAGGCCGAGGCCCGCGATCGTCGAACGCCGTCTCGGTCTCGTTTGCGTGGTCATCGCGTTCGCACCTCCTTGCAAGTCATTATTTGACGATGATCTGACCCGTCATGAACGCCTTGTGCGGCTCGCAATAATAGTCATAGGTGCCCGGCTTGCCGAGCGTGATCGTGTACGAATCGCCCTTCGCGAGGAGCGGGAGGGCGAAGGCGCCGTTGACCGCCACCGCGTTGTGCTTCATGTCGTCGAAGTTGGTGAAGACGATGCTCGAGCCGGCTTCCACCGTGAGCGGTCCGGAGCCGAACGAGTAGTTCTTGATGTCGATATGGTACGTCTTCGGCACCGGCGCCGTCGTGCCGGCGAATTTGACCGGGTCGACCACGAACCAGACGCCGCCGACGTTCTGCCCGAGCGCATCGCCGTGCTTGACGTCCTTGACGAAATAATAGAGCGGGTAGCCTTTAAACGTGGACTGCTTGCTGCCGTCGGCGCGGGTGATCGTGCCCCAGTCGGCGGCCTTCACGCCGGTCGGCAGGTCGGAACCGGAGGCCGTATAGGCCGGCCAATTGGCGAGGCAATCGCCCGCGCAATTGCTCTTGCCTTGCGTATCCTTATCGAAGTAATAGAGCGTGCGTC
The DNA here is from genome assembly GCF_900113915.1 of Paenibacillus sp. UNC496MF. NCBI lineage: Bacteria > Bacillati > Bacillota > Bacilli > Caryophanales > Paenibacillaceae > Paenibacillus > Paenibacillus sp. UNC496MF. The sequence continues at coordinate 206,505 of NZ_FORE01000009.1, read as the reverse complement.
CCGCGGCGTCCGTCAAATAATTGCCGAGCGTCGCCGACGTGCCGAGCATCGCGGCGTAGCTTTGCTTCGCGACGAACCAGACGCCGCCGACGGCTTCGCCGAGCGTGTCGCCGGCCTTCTGATCCTTGGCGAAATAGTACAGCGGCCAGCCTTTGTACGTCGTTTGCGTCGTGCCGTCCGTCCGCTGCAGCACGCCGAAGTCGGCGGCGTTCAGCGTCGCCGGGATTTGCAGGTCCGCGCCGCCGTTGTAGATCGGCCACGATTTCAGGCAGTCGCCCGTGCAGCTGTTCGGATCGGGCGCGTCCTTCGTGAAGAAGTAGAGCGTGCGGCCCGCCTTGTCGGTGAAGAGCGTGCCGAGCTTCGCGTCGCGGTGCAGGCGGATCCGTTCGCCGCCCGGGAGCGCCGCCGAGGCCGGCAGCACGCCGGAGGCTTGCAGCATCGCCATGTACGGCATGCCGTCGGACGCGCTCGCCGCGAGCGCTTCGATCAAAGCCGTGGCGATATGCGCGTTCGTGATGGAGGCGGTGCCGGCGATCTGATCCAGTCCCTTGCCGGCGGCGAAAGATTCGGTCTTCGCGTAGTCGAAGTCGGTGCCGGAGCGGTAGCCGAGCGCTTCGAGCAGCACTTTGTACAATTGCTGGGAGCTGATGTTCGCGAGCGGCATGAACGTATTGCCGCCCGTGCCGTTCCAGCCGAGCTCGGGGTGCGCTTTCAGGAAGGCGAGCACCGCCTGGTTGCTTTTGCCGACGGAACCCGCGTCCGCGAAATTGTCCGTGCCTTGGTAGGCGGTTGCTTCCGTCAAACGGCCTTGCAGGCGCAGCGAAATGATCGCCGCTTGAATCCGCGTCGCGGATTTGGCCAAATACGCGGCGTCCACGCCGTTGCCGTCGCCGAGCAGCAGGCCGAGCTTGGCGGCCGTGCCGGCATCCGTCGTCGCGGCCGGAGCCGCGGTGTCGGCGGCATAGACGCCTGCCGGCACCAGCATGGCGAAGCAGAGCGCGAGCAGCAGGCCGAGCCGCCCCAATCGTTTTCCGTTCATCTTCATTCCTCCTTGGGTAGTGGGTCATCCACACAGAGAAACGCCCGAAGCGCGAAAACGGTTCGAGGCAATCGGAAAATAGTTCAGGGGTCCCGGCGCGCAAGCCCAGCGCTCAGTCGGCCGGACGCCACCGCGCCAGGCGGACCGCGCGGATGCGCGCCTTCGCGTGCGCCAAGCCGCGGCCGGCGTCGACGGCGGTCTGCATGCCGTCATAATGCCGCCGCAGGAAAGCGCCGACGGCATCGCCGAGCGCGGCCGCGCGGGCTTCGCCAAGACCGAAGACGGCGGCCAAGCTAGCGGGTTCGTATCCCTCGTCGAGCCGGTGAAGCTCGAGGATTCCCGAGGGCGCGCCGCAGGGCAAATCATACAGGTGATACCGGCGGCCGTCCTTCTCGAATTCCAGCAGGCAGCCGCCGGCCAGTCCGGTCAGCTTCGCCGTGTTCGTGATCTTGGCGTCCGCCGCCTCCGGGAAGCCGGCTTCGGTCATGAAGACGCGCCAGTGCCGGGTGATAGCGTCCAAATACATCGTCGATCGCTCCTCGCTTCAATGCCGCCGCGCGGACAAGGCCATGATTTCGATCCGCGGCGGCTTCGTTACGTTTCAGTATGGCCAGCTTCGGCAGGCATGCGATCGTTCGGATGCGCGGCGGACCCGATTGACAACGTAGCTGGAAATGGCATACAGTATAATTAGTTAAATGTTTAACTAGTTGGAGGGAGCGCATGTCGGAGCTAGAGCTACGGAAGTATGTGACGGAGCAGCCGCTCGAAACCCAGGCGTTCTTCGCGCTCGTCGAGACGACCGCGGAGCTGGTCGCCGTATCCGAGAAATATTGGGCGTCGAACGGCATGAACGGCGCGCGCATGCGCATGCTCGTCGAAATCGCCAAGGCCGGCGGCACGATTCTGCCGTCGGAGCTCGCAAGCCGGATCGGCGTGACGAAAGCGAACGTCAGCGTGCTTTTGCTGCCGCTCGAGCAGAGCGGCTACATTCGCAGCTCGAGCCATCCCGAGGACGGAAGGAAGCGCAGAATCGAGCTGTCACCGGAAGGGCAGCGCGTGCTGACGGAGCTGCTGCCCGGGAATCGGGCAGCCGTTGCCGACGGCATGCGGCGATTGGACGAAGCCGAGATGAGACAGCTGCTGGCGCTGCTGCGCAAATTGCGTCAAGACGGTCCGTAGGCCGTTTTGTCCGCCCTAGTAGTTAAACGTTTAACAATCTATGGAGGAGAGATGATTGTTCGGATGAAAATCGTACTTACGGGCGCGACGGGACAGTTAGGAAGGCATGTGCTTCGCGAGCTGCTTTACCGCGTGCCCGCTCCCGATGTGTCCGTAAGCGCCCGAAACCCGTTCGCGGACGATGACTGGGCGCGCCGCGGCATCGAAGCGCGATACGGCGACTACGACGTCCCGGAATCGCTGGCGCCTTCGTTCAGGGGAGCCGACAAGCTGCTGCTGATCTCCTCGCCGAATCCGGACGACGCGACTCGGCTGCGCCAGCATGCGGGAGCGATCGAGGCCGCCCGCCGGGCCGGCGTCCGCCAGGTGGTCTATACGAGCATCTTCCGCGCGGAACGCGGGCGGCTGCCGCTGCACCGGCTTCATCTGCGGACCGAGCGGCTGATCCGGGAATCGGGGCTCCGCTTCACGTTCTTGCGCAACGCGTATTATATGGACGTACTCAAGATGCTCGGCGTCCGGGAAGCGGCGGCGAGCGGAGAATTGTGGAGCCCGCCGGGCGCGTGGACGTTCAATACGGCGGCGCGCGAAGATTTGGCCGCGGCCGCCGCGTCGGTGCTGACGGAGGACGGCCACGCCGGACGGACGTACGAGCTCGTCCCGCCGAACACGTGGACTCCGCGAACGCTTGCGCAGGCGATCGGGCAGGCGGCCGGGCGCCGGGTCGTCTATCGGACGAACGCGGCCATGGCTAGTCCCGTGTACGGCATGCTGGGGCTGGCGGACATGCGGTTCGTCTCGGACGACTTGGCCCGGCTCGCGGGGCGGTCGCTCCGCGCCATGAAGGACGAAGTGCGGGCGATGCTCGATCCCGCGCATCGGCCGTGACCGGGCGAAGAAGGCAAGCCGCCGGCATTCCGAATATCCGCATGGACGGCTGTCATGGCTGTCCTTGCGCGGCCGTTCCTTCCGGAGCGGTTTTTTCTTATGGACGGGCCGCGCTCTTCCGTCACGCCGCCGCCCGTTCGCTCGTTACATGCGCATCGGCGGTTGCCGTCCGAGCATTCGGCGCGAGTACGGCGCGGCGGATGCGGACGGACAGCCGCCGAACCGGATTGACAGAATGAGTTGCCTGTCATATAGTTGTCTAAACAACTATTTTGTGAAGCGGGGTGATCCGTCGGATGAGCGAGGAATGGAAGAACCCGAACCGGCTGCCGATCGGCTTCGAGATGGGCGTCACGCACCGGAAGCTGGCGGCGCTGTTCCAGCATCGGCTCGGCCCTTACGGGATTACGCCGGAGCAGTGGTCGGCGCTGAACCAGATCGACCGCGCGCAGGGGCTGATCCAGAAGGAAATCGCCGAACGTACGTACAAGGACAAGCCGACGACGACCCGGATTCTGGACCATCTGGAGAGGAAGGGCTTGATCTATAAAAAGCAAGGCGAGCACGATCGCCGGTCGTACGTCGTCTTCAGCACGGACGCGGGCAAAGCGCTTATCCGGGAAACGACGCCGCTCGAGGACAGCGTGACGGCGGACGTCATGCAGTGCATCTCGGAAGCGGAATACGAGACGGTCATGGAGCTTCTGCAGCGGATACAACGTCATATCGGCGGCAAGCTCGACTGCGGCGCGGAGCCGGAGACTGACTAGCGCCGGGTTCCGTTCGAGCGGATCTACGAAAATACATGCGTAATGGAGCGATGAACATGCAGCGAGAACCGCAAACGGCGGCGTTATGGACAAGGCCGTTTATCGCCTTGACGGCTTGCTTTTTTCTATTATTTCTAGGGTTGCAAATGCTGTTGTCTTCTTTCCCGTCCTATGTCAAGGAGGAATTCCAGGCCGGCAACGTACAGGTCAGCCTGGTCACGTCGGTCTTCGCGCTCGCGGCGATCGTGTCGCGGTTCGCGACGGCCGCGCTTATGCGGCGGGTGCCGCGCATGACGCTGCTGCTCGCCGGGCTGGTCATCGCGGCGGCGGCCACGGGGCTGTACACGGCGGCCGGATCGTACGGCACGCTGCTCGCGCTGCGGATCGGCTATGGCATCGGCTTCGGGATGGCAAGCACGATCCTCCCGACGCTCGTCTCCCGCATTATTCCGCGAGGCCGGATGGGCGAGGGGATCGGCTACTTCGGCTTGTCGACGAGCCTCGCGATGTCGATCGGGCCTTCCATCGGATTGAACGTCATGAAGCAGGCGGGCTTCGCGGAGCTCACGATGCTCGGGCTGATCGCCTCGGTGCTGATTTTCCCCGTGCTGTGGCTCGCCAGGTCCAAGCGCCAAGACGAAGCCGCGGCCCGGCCGGACAAGCCTGCCGAAGAGCGGAAACCGCATGCCCCGCGCGGCGTCAACCGCAAGCTGATCTTCCCGGTATTGCTGAACGTGATGCTCTCGGTCACGTACAGCGGCCTGCTTAGCTTTCTCGCGCTGTACGGCGATTATGTGCATATCGGGCAGGTGGGGCTGTTCTTCCTGTTCAACGCGATCACGATCATTCTCGTTCGTCCGTTCTCCGGGAAGCTCTTCGACAGACGCGGCCATGCGGCCGTGCTCCTGCCGGCCGGCTTGTTCGTGGCGGCGAGCATGGCGCTGCTCTCCAACGCGCACGCGATGCCGATGCTCATCCTGTCGGCGCTGCTCTACGGCGTCGGGTTCGGCGCCATTCAGCCGACGATCCAGGCATGGATGCTGCGTTCTTCTTCGCCGGAGCAGTACGGCACCGCGAACAGCATGTTTTACAACTCGACGGACTTCGGCGTCGCGCTGGGCGCGATCGTACTGGGCGCGATCTCCTCGGCTTCGAATTACGCGGTGATGTACCGCTATTCCGCGGGCTGCATGGCGCTGTTCGTCGTGCTCGTCCTGCTGCAGCGCTTCGCGTCCGCGGGCCGCGCCAAACCGGCGGCGGTCGAATCTTAAGCGGCGCCGCGACGGACGGGAACGCTTCGCCGTTCGGCGTCCCCGATCAGACATGCGAACACCCTCCGGACGGAGGGTGTTTTTCGTTCGGCTATGAGAAGGCGGGCATGCGAGGCGTTCAGCGCTGCGGGTATTTCACGACCGGCCACTTGACCTTGCGCAGCGCGTTCATGAGCTCGGGAGACGCGTTGAGGTTGGACTGCACGAGCTGATGCGGCGTGAGCGCCATCCATTGATTGAGCGAGACGTCCTCGAACCGCGGCGCCTTGAACATTTCGAGGAACCAGACCGTGTCCGTGCCCGTGTTTTGGACATAGTGGCCCATCGCGAACGGCACGTAGCCGACGTCGCCCGCGCGGTAGTCGAACGTCCGCGCGATGCCGTTGCCGCCGAACACCGTCATGCGGGCCTGGCCGGACAAGTAATACTGCCATTCGTCGTTATTGGGATGCCAGTGGAGCTCGCGCATCGCGCCGGGCTTGATCTCGACGAGCGCCGCGGCGATCGTCTTGGCGATCGGGAAATTGCCGGAATCCGCGATCCGGACGGTACCCCCGGGGGTTACGATCGGTTCCTGGGCGAGCAAGGAATGCTTGAACGAAAGCGGCACGGTGCCGTACGGCGATTGAACCTCCTGGCTCTCGATCGAGCCCGGCACCTGATCCTGATAAATGTACACTTGGCTTTTCGGAATGCCGGCGAACGCCTCCTCCGGAATGCCGAAGTTCGCGGCGAGGACGTCCTTCGGCGTGTGGGCGAACCAATCGGAAATCGACAGGGTGTTCAAGTCCGAGAAATTGCCGTCGTCGAAGACGAGCAGAAACTCGCAGCCGCCCGCCAACGCTTGAATCGAATGCGGCAGTCCCGCGGGGAAATACCACAAATCGCCTTGTTCGATGTCCGCGATGAAGTTGCGGCCCTGCCAATCCACCGACGTGACGCGGGCGCAGCCCCAGATCATGAAGGCCCATTCCGCCTGCTGATGCCAGTGCAGCTCGCGCACGCCGCCGGGGCGAAGGCTCATGTTGACGCCGGCCAGCGTCGTGGCGATCGGCAGGTCGCGCACCGTGATCTCACGGGACCAGCCGCCTTTGTTCAGCTGCATGTGGGTATCCGAGAAGGACATTTTCAAGTTCGGCAGCAGGCCGTTATCCGTGGCGGGAGGAATGAGCATGTTGATGTTTTCCCTGTCGCGCATCACGTCGCGCGGACCGTAGTCCGGGCCGCCGAAGCCGTCGCTGACCCGGTACGGCTGCGGGACGAACGCCGCCGGATTCACGTTATTCGGTTGATCTTGCGCCATGTCGCGGACCTCCTGTTAGCCATTATAGTGACCGTAACCCCAGCCGCCGTGCGGACCGGAGCCGGGGAACTGCGGGTAACCGTAAGCGGGGCGCTCCCGATGGGCGTACGGCTGCTGTTGATAAGGGACGCCGGCATTGGACGGGCCGGCCATGACTCCCGCGGTTTGGCCGCGGTGATAGCCGGCGTGCTGCGGCGCCGCGGCCGCCCCCGCGACCTGATTGTTGGCGCAGCCGACGGGCGGTCCGATGAAGACCGAATTCGTGATCGGCGCGACCGCGGCTTTCCAAGTCGCTTCGTCGAGGCAGTAGGTATGGGCGTACACGCTGGCCGGCGTCAAGCGGAGCAGATCCGAGCCCAGGATGACCTCCGGCACCGGAGCGTCGAAGATCGCCAGCAGATGCGTATTGTCGGCCGTCGCGATCTCGTAATGCCACCAGCCTTGGGGAACGTTCGCGACCTGGCCCGGCGCGATTGGGAAATTCAGCAGCTGCTTCGTGAACGGATTGATCAACGATACGACCGCCGCGCCCGCGATGCAGTACACGAGCTCGGAGGCGTTCTGGTGGATGTGGGGCTCGACGACGTTGCCCGTGCTGAGGAAAATGTCGAGCAGCGAGACGTTGCCGAGCGTGTTGAGCTGCTGAATGCCGAGCGCGTCGATGAGATTGCGCGAGTCCTTCGTGAAGACATTGTTGTTTTTCAGATCGTACGTGAACTGTACGTTCGGGGAGGTGAAATCCATATAGGACACTGCCATGATGCATCTCCGCCTTTCTATCCGCATGGGTCTCTCCGCATGGGCTAATGCCCTGACGGTTTTAATGTATGTGCCCGGCTGGGCGCGCGTGCCAGGCCGCGTTCGATAAATTGGCGCAATTTGGCACATACTGAAGCTGCCGGGCGGCGTTCGCGACTAGAGCCCGGAGGAAAGAGGTCGTGCATAATGGACGGATTCACCTTTCGCGGCGCGAGGCGGTTCTGCTCGCGGGTCGCGATCGTCGCGGCGGGCGTCTGCCTGCTCGCTATTCCGCTGGCCGCAGGAGCGGCGGAACCGAGCCGATCGTCCGGCTCGGAAAGCGTCCTGCTGCCGGGGCCGGCGGGAGCCGCGCAGAAGGCCGCCTTCGTCCGCGGAGGCGCGCTGTGGGTCGAAGAGCAGGGCCGGGAACGGCGCCTGACGGCCGACGGGAGCTTCGCGCGCAACCCGGGTTGGTCGCCGGACGGCCGCTGGATCGCCTATAACGCGGGCGAAGACGAACGGCAGCTGTGGATAGCGGAAGCCGCCTCGGGCAACGCGCATCTCGCGGCTCCCGAGGGCGGCAGCCGCTTCCAGTGGTCGCCGGCCAAGGACCGGCTCGCGTACCTCCGGGACGAGAAGCTGTACGCGGTCGGCGCGGAAGAAGGCGACGAGCCGGCGGAAATCGCGGCGGGCATCGGCAACTTCGGCTGGCTGCCGGACGGAAGCGGGTTTCTCGTGTCCACGGCCGCCCAGCTGCAGCCGGACGGCTGGACCCCCGTCACGATCGCGCGGATCCTGCTGCCTTCGGGGACGGCGGATCCCGTGCAGGAGGAGCCGCTCTACGTGCTCCCGAAGCAGATCAACGATCTGATCGTCGTCGGCACGACGGCGTTCAAATGGTCCGCGAGCGGCCGCTGGATCGCGTTCCTGGCGACGCCGACGGCGTCCTTGTCGGCCGACGGCAATACGTTGTGCGTGCTTTCGTCGGACGGCAAGACGTTTCTGCCGGTCGATCAGATGGCGCACAACGAGCAGTGGTACCGTTGGTCTCCGGTTTCCGGGCCGCAATCCGGCGATCGGCTGGCCTATATCGCCGGGATCGGCCGGGAAGCCTCCTCGAACAAACGGCTGACCGTGACGTCCGTGCCGGCGCTGAGGCCCGCTACGTATACGCCTGCCGGCTACGTCGACCAGAGCTTCGCGTGGTACGGAGCCGAATCGATCGTCGCATCGCGGGCGAAGGAAGGCGCTTGGACGGGCGAGCCCGGCAAGCGGCCGATGCCGTTTCTCGCGCGCGTCGATTTGACGGACGGCAGCGGGACCGCGATTACCAAGCCGCCGAGCGGACGCGGGGATTTCGGGCCGGTTGCCCTGCCGCCCTCCGAGCTCGGCTGGGTCCGTTCCGACCGGACCCATTCCGACGTGCTCCTCGCGAACTCCGCCGCCGAGGCCAAGAAGGCGAAGGCCTGGATCAAGGGCATCGACGCCGTCGACGATTTTTACGAGCAGTGGAACTGGCTGCCGGTGCTGCGGGTTTACGGGCAAGCGGATTGAACGAAGCCGGGTATGGCGACATGAAAAAGGCTGCGGAGGATGCGTTGCATCCCCTGCAGCCTTTTTTTGGCATGGCGCCGATTTAAGAGAGCAGCACGATGGTCAGAGCGGCGCCGGCGGCGCCGCCGGTAAGCGCGGCCGATCCGAGCAGGCCGAAGAACTGAAGCGTGATCGTGGAGCCTGCCGTAAGCGTCGAAATGACCATGTTGTTGAATTCCGCCAAGGAGACCGCCGGAGCCACGATGGAAGGCGTATACGGCGTTCCGTTGATCAATAGCCGGGTGCTCATTAACAAGGCGAGCGTGACGTTCACTTGATAGGAAATCATGTAGCTCCCCGTTACCGGAACGGTGAACGTGTCGTTGGCTCCGTTGACGGTAATGCCGCCGTTCAAGATGTGATTGTTCGGCAGCGCAACATTCGTGCCGCCGAGCACGACGGCGATGACGCTGCCGCTTGTGTTCGCGGCGAACCCGTTCACGTTCGTGAAGGCCGATCCGGTCGGGCCCGCGGCGCCGGTCGCGCCGGTCGCGCCCGCGGCACCGGTCGCGCCGGTCGCGCCCGCGGCACCGGTCGCGCCGGTCGCGCCCGCGGCACCGGTCGCGCCGGTCGCGCCTGCGGCGCCGGTCGCGCCCGCGGCACCGGTCGCGCCGGTCGCGCCTGCGGCACCGGTCACGCCGGTCGCGCCTGCGGCACCGGTCACGCCGGTCGCGCCTGCGGCACCGGCCGCTCCGGTGTCGCCCGTGGCGCCGGTCACGCCGGTCGCGCCTGCGGCACCGGCCGCTCCGGTGTCGCCCGTGGCGCCGGTCGCGCCGGTCGCGCCTGCAGCACCGGCCGCTCCGGTGTCGCCCGTGGCGCCGGTCGCGCCGGTCGCGCCGGTCGCGCCTGCGGAACCGGCTGCCCCGGTGTCGCCAGTGGCGCCGGTCACGCCGGTCGCGCCTGCGGCACCGGCCGCTCCGGTGTCGCCCGTGGCGCCGGTCGCGCCCGCGGAACCGGCCGCCCCGGTGTCGCCCGTGGGGCCGGTGGCCCCGGATGCCGCGAGCAGGAGGTACTCCGGCGAAATTCCCGGCGTACCGGCTGGTCCGGCAATTAATGCAATATACGTGCTGCCGTTGAACGTGACCACTTGCCCGGCCGGATACGTCGGCGCATTTGCCGGATTAAAGGCGGTGACGCCTTCCAAGCCGGCGCCGGTCGCTCCCGTGGCGCCCGTCGTACCGGCGGCACCCGCAGCACCTGTGTCGCCAGTCGCTCCCGTTGCGCCCGTCGCACCAACGGAACCTGCAGCACCCGTGTCGCCCGTCGCTCCCGAAGCGCCCGTGGCTCCCGCGGCACCGATGTCGCCCGTTGCTCCCGTTGCGCCCGTGGCTCCCGCGGCACCTGTGTCGCCCATCGCTCCCGATGCGCCCGTCGCACCTGCGGCACCGGTTGCGCCGGTATCGCCGGTTGCGCCCGTCGCACCCGCGGCGCCAGTTGCTCCGGCCGCGGCGAGCAGGAGGTACTCCGGCGAAATTCCCGGCGTACCGGCCGGACCGGCAACCAATGCAATATACGTGCTGCCGTTGAACGTGACGACCTGCCCGGCTGGATACGATGGCGCGTTGGCCGGATTAAAAGCCGTGACCCCTCCCAAGCCGGCACCAGTCGCCCCGGTCGCTCCTGTCGATCCCGTCGCACCCGCTGAGCCTGCAACTCCCGGATCCCCGGTCGCTCCGGTCGCGCCGATAGCTCCGGCAGCCCCGGTCGTTCCGGCTGCCGCGAGCAGGAGGTACTCCGGCGAAATTCCCGGCGTGCCGGCTGGTCCGGCGACTAACGCGATATAGGTACTGCCGTTGAACGTAACGACCTGCCCGGACGGATATGACGGCGCGTTAACCGGGTTAAAGGCCGTGACGCCCTCCAAGCCGGCACCGGTCGCCCCTGCGGGGCCGGTCGCGCCAGAAGCACCCGTCGCACCCGCAGCACCGGCCGCTCCCGTGTTACCGGCAGCACCTGTTGCGCCCGTCGCTCCTGTGTCGCCGGTCGCGCCCGGAGCCCCGGCCGCCGCGAGCAGCACGTAATCCGGCGAAGACCCCGGCGTGCCGCTCGGCGAGGCAATCAGCGTCATGTACGTGTTGCCGTTGAATGTAACGATCTGTCCGGCCGGATACGACGGCGCGTTGGCCGGATTAAACGGCGTGACGCCTTCCAAGCCGATACCCGTCGCACCTGTCGCGCCCGTGGCGCCCGCGATGCCCGTGCCGCCGGTCGCGCCCGTCGATCCCGTCTCGCCCGCGGCACCTGCCGTCCCGGTATCACCCGTGGCGCCAGTCGCACCTGTCGCGCCCGTGGCGCCCGCGATGCCCGTGCCGCCGGTCGCGCCCGTCGATCCCGTCGCGCCCGCGGCACCTGCCGCCCCGGTATCACCCGTGGCGCCAGTCGCACCTGTCGCGCCCGCGATGCCCGTGCCGCCGGTCGCGCCCGTCGATCCCGTCTCGCCCGCGGCACCTGCCGCCCCGGTATCACCCGTGGCGCCAGTCGCACCTGTCGCGCCCGCGATGCCCGTGCCGCCGGTCGCGCCCGTCGATCCCGTCTCGCCCGCGGCACCTGCCTCCCCGGTATCACCCGTGACGCCCGTCGCACCTGTCGCGCCCGTGGCGCCTGCGTTCCCCGTGGCTCCGGTCGCGCCCGCGATGCCCGCGGAGCCCGTCACCCCCGTAGCGCCGGTGGCCCCAGCTCCCGGCCCGGTCGGGCCGGTGTTCCCCGTCGCCCCGGCGGCGCCGGTCGGTCCGGCCGCGCCCGCCGCGCCGGCCGCGGCGATGACCATGAAGTCCGGCGACGCGTCCGGCGGCCCGAGCGGACCGGCAACGAGCGCCATAAACGTGCCGCCTTCGTATGAAACGATTTGGCCTTGCGGATACGACGACGTCAATAGGGGGTTATAAGCGGTGATGCCGTCGAAACCCGTCCCGGTCGGACCTATGGGACCTTGCGCGCCCGAGGGTCCGGCCGGCCCTTGCGCGCCGGCAGGCCCTGCCGGGCCCTCCGGCCCTGGCGGCCCCGTCGGACCGGGGCTGCCCGGCAGGGAGCCGATTAGCGAAAATATCGTCGCGAGCTGCTGCTGGTTCGCCCGAATGAGCGCGACCAGCGCGTCTTTATCCGGCGGCGAGACGTCGAACAGCAGGACAAGACCGCCCATCAGGTTCAGCAGGTCTTCGCTGACGACGGCGGCGCCGTAAGGCGCGAACGGAACGACTTCCGCGAGCGTAATGTAGTTTTCGAGCAGCGCGAGCAGCGCGGCTTGCTCCGTTCGCCTGAAATCGACCTCGAGCACCCACGCCCGGAAGTCGAGCAAAAAGGCGTTCAACTGGGCGACGCCTCCCGGCGACGGGGCGGCGAGGACGGACGAAAGCAGACCGGCCATCCGGCCCAGCAGCAGTTTCAGCTGGTTCAACTGCTCCTGGGTATGCGGAATCGATGCTGCCGAGCCCGAGCCGACCGCCGAGATGCGCACGCTGCGGACAGGTTGCGCGTCGCGCCGCGGCGACGAAGCCCCGGAGTCCTGTTCGCCGCCGTTGTTGAGATCGTCGTTAGCCATTCTTCGGTTCACTCCTTCATTTCATCGCTGAAGCGGCGGCCGCCGCCGGGAGCGCCTCGTTCTCCTGCCAATCGATCAGCCGCGGAACGGCGAGAATCGACTCGTACTGAGCCTTCCATCCGTACTTCGCCTCGGGATCCAATTCGGCGTAACGGGCCGCCTTCAGGCGCCTGTCGGCTTCGCGGGCCCAGCCGAAGTGCTTCAGCCGCAAGTCCGAAACGGTCGGCGCCGGGTCGAACACGTTGAGCGGAAACCGGCCGCAGTGCTGCTTGGCTTCCAGCCACCGGTAGGGAAAGCCGGGCACGCAGCGGACGAGAAACGGCCGGTACGTCAGATGGGCCTGCCAGCATGCGTCCTCGCGATACTGCGTATCGTTCCAGAAGTCGTACAGCCGGAACAAATACGCGTGCGCCAGCGGATCCGCGAGCAGGGCCGCCGCTTCCCGGGCGAACCGATCCTCGAAATATTCGTCCGCGTCCAGGTTCAGGATCCACTCCGGACGCAGCCTCGCCGTTTCGCGCCATTGCTGTTTGCGCAGTTCGACCTCGTTGCCGAACCGCGATTCCGCGTTATATACATAATGAAGCGGGATGCCGTCCAGCCAGCTGCGGACGATCTCCGCCGTGGCGTCCGTGCTGCCGTCGTCGATCACGACGGCGGCGTCGATATACTCGCGGTGCCGGCGCAGCGCTTCGTCCAGATACCGGCCTTCCTCGTCGCGCACGGTCATGGAGAGCACGAGCTTCGGTCCCGCGTATTTCAGGAAAACGGTCGGCGCGCGACGGGGCTCTTCGGGCGCCGTCGCGCGGAAGAACTGCCGGGCCCTCGGCAAATCCGCGTCCCGGTAGATATGGAACGCGGGGTGGCGCGTATCCGCGAAGAGCCCGAGTCCGAGCGAAGCGGCGCGCACGCAAAAATGCCGATCCTCGCCCCACAGGGACAAGTTCGGTATCCGGTCGAACGATATCGGGTGGTCCAACGCTTCGCGGGAGAGGAGGGTGCAGGCGCCCAAGCCGCCGACCTCGTACACGCCGGGAACGCGCAGCTTCGCGAGCAGCTTCCCCTGCTCGGCCAGCGCTTCTTCGGGATCGCCCTCCGTTTGCCAGGGCCAGTAATGATCCTTCAGCCACACTTGCGGCAGCGCCATGCCGTCCGGGTACCACCGCGTCCAGAAGATCGCGGAGACGATCGGCTTCCCGGCTTCCAGCAGCGATTCCATGGTTTCGGGGTGGAGCAGCAAATCGGAGTCGACGAGGAACAGCGCGTCGTAGCGCTCCTCGCGCGCCAGACGGATCAACCGGTTTTTCCATCCGGCGACCTTGGCGATCAGCTCGTCGTTCCAATAATGCGTGACCTCGTCCCGCCGGTAGGCGCCCGAAGCTTCGCCGTGCTCCAGAAGCCTGACGGAGGAACGGCCTTCGGCGACGGCGGCTTGCGCGAAGTTCCGCAGCAGCGCGCCGGACGCGGGATCCTCGTTGTCGTCGATAAAAGCGTAATCGCAGCACCAGGTCCCTTGGCGCAGCCTCGCCAACGATTGAAGAAACAACGCGAGCGTTTCTTCGTGCTGACGGACGGGGCTGCCGATGAGAATGCGCCGCGCGGTCATGCCACCACTCCCTTCGCATCATGGAATATTGATGGGTATGTGCCATAAATTAGTAATATTCATTGCGCCAGGGGAGGAAAAAGCAGGCTGTTGCTTTGCGGACCGGCCGGTCCCACCGAAGCCCGGCCCGCGCGCGCCGCGGGCAAGCGGTTCTCGTCGCTCGTCCTCGGGGCGGCAGGACCGGCCGAAGCATGTCCGCGCGCATTCCTTGACGGGGAGGAGCACGTCCGCATGATCACGATCAGCTTGTGCCTTATCGTAAAGAACGAAGAGGACGTCCTTGCCCGCTGCCTCGATTCCGCGAAGGCCGCCGTTGACGAAATCGTCGTCGTGGATACGGGCTCGACCGATGCGACCAAGTCCATCGCCGCCCGCTATACCGAGGCGGTGCACGATTTCGCGTGGATCGACGATTTCGCGGCGGCGCGCAATTTCGCGTTCGGCAAGGCGACCTGCGAGTACATCCTTTGGCTGGACGCCGACGACGTCTTTCTCGCGCCGGACCTGGAGAAGCTGCTTGCGCTGAAGCGCGCGCTTCCGCTCCGGACGGACGCGGTGTCCATGGAGTACCATCTGGCGAAGGACGAATACGGCACGGTGACCAGCTCGCTGCGCCGCAACCGGCTCGTCAGGCGGTCGCGGGAATACCGGTGGATCGGCGCCGTCCATGAATACCTGGACGTCCGCGGCGTCTCCCTGGAGTCCGACATCGCCGTCACGCACGCCAGCACGCGGCATGACGGCGACCGGAATCTGCGCATCTACGAGCAGCGGCTCGCGAAGGGCGAACGGTTCGGCCCGAGGGATCTGTTCTATTACGCCAACGAATTGTACGATCATGCGCGTTACGAGGACGCGGTCGATCAGTACGAACGGTTTCTCGGGACCGGGGAAGGCTGGTCGGAGGACAATATCGCCGCCTGCGGGAAGCTGTCCGACTGCCATGCCGCGCTGGGCGAGGCCGACCGGACGCTGGAAGCCGCGCTCCGTTCCTTCCGCTACGGCAGCCCGCGGCCGGATTTTTGCTGCCGTATCGGCTATTGGCACCTGCAGCGGGGCGGCCCCGGCATCGCGGCCTACTGGTACGAAGCGGCGCTGAGCGCGCCGAAGCCCGAACGGGCGTGGTCGCTGCAAAACAAAGCGTGCGCGACCTGGCTGCCGCATCTGCAGCTGTGCGTCTGCTACGACAAGCTGGGCGATTACGAGCGGGCGTACGCGCATAACGAAATCGCGCGGGCGTACCGGCCGTCGGATGCCGCGGTCCTGCATAACAAGACGTATTTGGAAGGCGTGCTGCGCCGGTCCGGCGGCGAAGCGGCGCCGGCGGAAGCCGAGACGCGCGAGGAGGTGGCCCGATGAACGATCGCGCAAGCGAACGGCCGGCCGCGGGCGACGCGGCGTCGTCGCGGTTTTTCACCGAACGCGATCCCGGCGCGGCCGAATTCGTGTTCCCGCTTCCCGCGCCGTGGTGGAGCCGGCCGTACGAATACGCCTGGTGCGCGGGCTTTGCGGAGCCCGACGCGGTCGTGCTGGACGCGGCGTGCGGAATCTCGCACCCGTTCAAGTTTTATTTGGCCGATCTGAGCGGGGAAGCGCACGCGTGCGACTGGGACCCGCGCATCGCGTCCGAGACGGAGATCGCGCTGGAGGTGGTCCGCGATTTCGGCAAAGGCGCCGCGGAGACGCTCATGCGGACGGGAAGCCTCGGGCGGCTGCGGCTGGCGCGGGCGAGCATCGCGGCGCTGCCGTACCCCGCGGAGCATTTCGACGCGGTATTCTGCATTTCGGTGCTGGAGCATTTGTCCCCGGCCGATTTCGGGGCGGCGCTTAGCGAGTTTTACCGGACCTTGAAGCCGCGGGGGAAGCTCCTCCTGACGTTCGATTATCCGACGGTCGATCTCGGCCGGTTCCGCGCGGCGGCGCTCGCGAGCGGATTCGAGTTCGCGGGAGCGTTCGACGACGCGCTGCCGGCGGACGCCGTCACGTCCGACCTGTGGGGGCGGCTGTACTGCTTCCGGGCGCTGCTGCTGAAGCCCGGGGCGCGATGACGAAGGAGGGGCCATGACGTTCGATTATATCCGGTATTGGGAAGACGCCTATAAAGACGGCGGGACGTCGGGGAGCGGATCGTTCGGGGACCTCGCCGCGTTCAAGGCGGAGGTCGTGAACGGCCTCGTTGCCCGGTATAACGCGCGGCGGATCGTCGAATTCGGCTGCGGCGACGGCAACCAGCTGCGGCTCATGCGCTATCCGCGCTATCTCGGTCTCGACGTCTCGGCGTCGGCGGTGCGGATGTGCGCGGAGCGGTTCGCCTCCGACGAATCCAAGAGCTTCATGCTGTACCGGCCGGGGCTGTTCGTGAACCGCGGCTTCCTGGAGGCGGACATGACGGTATGCCTCGACGTGCTGTACCATATCACGGACGAAGCGGATTACCGGGCGACGCTGAAGGATCTGTTCGGTCCGCGGCCGGAGGTCGTCGTGCTCTACACGAGGCTGACCCGCGGCGACGAGCCGCAGGTCGTCGAAACGATCCGGGACCGCGACGTATTTCACGATCTGGCGGCGTTTCGGGATTACTTCGTGCACGAGATCATTCCGCAGCGGTTCAGGGAGCAATCGTCGGCGGACTTCATCATCCTGCGGCGCGGAGCGGATTAAGGCGCGGCCGGGCGCCGGATGGCCGTCTTAACGCTTCGGCGACGGCGAGCCTTCCCTGCATGGCTGAAGAGCATCGGACCGCTTTCCGCGGACCGATGCTTTTTGGCATGGAGGACTAAGGGGGCTGCCTTGACAAGGCGCGGCGGCGCGCCTATGGTGGGTTCAACCGGCGATTTCGCAGGAAAGAAGCGGGGGAGACGCGCATGTCCAAAGCCGATAACATGCATTCTGATGCTGCTTCGCGCCGGCAGGCGCATGACGGCCAGACAGCTCGCCGAGGAGCTGGAGGTGCGTATGCGCACCGGGGGGCGGCGGGGCGATCGCGGTCGCGGAGCCCATGCGCATGCTGCGGCTGACATGGCGAAGACCGGCGCGGGAGCCGGCTTCGCGGCTGCAAATCTATACGCTTGAAGCCAAATCCGGCGGTACGACGGTGTCCGTCCATCCGGAAATGCCGGAAGACGTCTACGCGCGCGAAGTCATGCGGCGGTTCTGGGGGGGACAAGCTGCAAGCGATGAAGCGCGCGCTCGACGCCTGATCGCTCCGTCCTCGCGAACGAGGCCAACGTGACAAAAACGTCACGTTGCGAAGCCCTTCTTCAATGGATGCGGGACATCGTTCCCGTCTATAGTAGAGGTAGCGAAAGGGAGGGAACGCCATGAACGCGGCCGCAATCATCCGCACCGAAAACATTTCCAAAGCTTACGGCAAGACGACGGTTCTCAAGAACATCGATCTCACCGTCGCGCCCGGCGAATTTACCGCCGTCATGGGACCGTCCGGTTCCGGCAAATCGACGCTCATGAACGTGCTGTCGACGATCGACCGGTTCACAGGCGGCGACGTCTGGCTGGAGGGGCAGTCGCTGCTCGCGCTCGGCAAGAAGGAACTGCGCCGGTTCCGGCAGAACCGGATGGGGTTTATTTTTCAAGATTACAACCTGCTCGACACGCTCACGGTTAAGGAAAACATCCTGCTGCCGCTGTCGCTGCGCAAGGTGAACCCGCGGGAGATGGAGGCGCGGCTCATGCCGATCGTCCAGGCGCTGCGCATCGCCGACCTGCTGGACAAGTATCCGAGCGAGCTGTCCGGCGGGCAGAAGCAGCGGACGGCCTGCGCCCGCGCCATCATCACGAAGCCGGCGATCGTCTTCGCGGACGAGCCGACCGGCGCGCTCGATTCCAGGTCGGCGACGCAGCTGCTGGAAGAGCTCGCGGAGCTGAACCGCAAGTTCGGCGCGACGATTCTGATGGTGACGCACGACGTCTATGCGGCGAGCTATTGCAAGCGGGTCATCTTCCTGCGCGACGGGGCGATCGTGAACGAGCTGTACGCCGGGGAGCAGCAGCAGCGCGCGTTCTACGACCGCATTCTCGAAACCCAGAGCCTGCTGGGAGGAAAGCCGCGATGAGCCTGCTGGAACTGACGCTCAAGAACGTCCGCCGCAGCTTCGGGCTCTATACGATCTATTTGCTCGCCATGGTTATCGGCGTCATGATCTTCTTCTCCTTCGCGTCCGTCATGTACAACGGCGATATCCTGGACGCGCTCGAGAACCGGCAAAACTTTCAAACGGGCTTCGCGATCGCGTCCGTCGTCATCGTCGCGTTCATCGTCCTGTTCGTGCTTTATGCCAATTCGTTCTTCATCCGGCAGCGCAAGAAGGAGCTCGGCCTGTACATGCTCTACGGCATGAACGAGCGGCATCTGCTGCTCATGCTGCTGTACGAGACGCTCGCGCTCGGCGTAGCCGCGCTCGTCGCGGGCGGGTTCGCGGGCGGGCTGCTGTCCAAAATCTTCGGCTCGCTGCTGATGAATCTGATGGAATACGACCAGATCGTGTCGTTGTCGTTCCCCGTGCCGGCCATCCTCGCGACGATCGGGATGTTCGTCGTCCTGACGGCGGCGATCGCCGTCCAGAGCTATCTGCTGCTCTCCCGGGTGCAGTTGATCGACCTGTTCCGGGCGCGGGAGAAGACCGAGAAGCCGGTCAAGACGTCGGCCGTTCTGGCCATGCTTGCCGTCCTGCTGCTCGGATCGTCGATCGTCGTCATCGGCAGCGGCAAGCAGTCGGTTTTCTGGACGGATTACGCGTCGGCGTCGATGATCTACTGCGCGGTCGGCATCATCGCCGGGACGTACTTGTTCATCCGCCAATTCGCCGGCTGGCTGCTGCTGCGGCTGAGCCGGGGAAAGCGGTATTTCGGCGGCAATACCGTGCTGTGGTCGTCCTCGATCCGGTTCCAGATCCGCGGCAATACGCTCAATCTGTCGTTCATCTCGCTGTTCAGCACCGTTCTGATCTTGCTCATGTGCTTCGTGTCCATCAATTACTCCGTGCAGTTCGAAGCGGTCGGGCGCAACCTGCCGAACGACGTCGCGTACGAGTCGAAGAGCAAGGCCGTCGACGACGACGTGAAGCGGGCCATCGCGTCTTCGGGGCACGGCATCGAAGGCGAGCGCGCCCTGACTCTGCTCCGCGCCGAGGCCGTGACGGATCCCGGCGCCGCGTTCGTGAATCCGGAATACTTCTTCCCGGGCGTCCTGCTCGCCTCGGCGTCGGACTATAACGCGATCGTCGCGGCCCGGCATGACAACGGCAAACCGGTGCGGCTGGACGGCGACCAAGCCGTGTCGCTGTCCCAAGGGATGGATTTCCCGGAAGCGATGCCGGACGGCGGCGCCCGCTTCACCGTTCGCGCCGCGTCGGAGACGACGTTCAAGCTGACGGAGAAGCGCGATTACGCGCTGCTCGGCTGGGCGTCGGATCCCGTCGCGTCGATGGTGAAGAAGCCCGCGCTGCTCGTCGTCTCCGACGCGAAGTACGCCGAGCTGAAGGGGGGCGCGGAGAAGGCGAGCTACATCATCTACGATATCGCGGACGCGGGCAACGCGGAGGAGCTGTCGAAGCGGCTGCACGCGATCGTCACGAAGGAGCCGGGCACGTACTATTCGTCGTTCGCGGACGTCTACTCCAAGCAGATCGAAGGCTCCTCGCTGCTGCTGTTCGCGAGCGCGTTCCTGGCGCTGATCGCGCTGTTCGCCCTGGCCGGCGTCATCTACTTCAAGCAGCTGCGCGAAGCGACGGAGGCGCAGCGGCAGTATGCGATTCTCCGCAAGCTCGGCGTCGGCAGGCGGGAGATGATGAGCGTCATCCGCAAGCAGCTGCTGTTCGTCTTCGCCCTGCCGCTGCTGCCGGGCCTGATCAACAGCTGGCTGATCATCAAGACGTACATTCTGGATTCCGTGCAGGATTTTCCGAATCTGAAGGGCATGGTGTGGGGCATCATCGCGCTCTACTTCCTCATCTATGCCGGCTTCTATCTCGCGTCCGCCAAGCTGTATTACCGGATCGCGAATCGGTCGGCTTAAGCGCGAACACCCCGGGAGACGGCTTCGTCTCCCGGGGTGTTCGGCGTCAGGGCGTGCAGTCGCTGCGGGACAGCCGGGGACTGCTTGCGGCGTATCGCCGATGCCCCTGCGTACGGCGCCGCGATCGGCTTTGAACCCGCGGATTCGGTTACGAGGCCGTCGGCGTCGGCCTGCTGGCGGCGCGGCGGCGCCTATTCGACTCCCGCGGAAGAAGGCTGCAGCATCTCCCGGTACGGGTCGTGGCTGCGCGGGAAGTGAACGGTCATTTCCGTGAACCGGCCGGGCTCCGAGACGCACGTGATATAATGGCCCAGCTTCTTCGACAGCTCTTGGGCGAGATAGAGTCCCATCCCCGTCGACTTCATATGGATGCGCCCGTTCGTGCCGGTGAAGCCGCGGTTGAAGATGCGCGGCAGGTCGCGGGGCTCGATGCCGATGCCGCTGTCGCGGATGACGAGCCGCTTCTCCTTGTCGTCCGCTTCCGCCGCGATGCGGACTTCGCCGTTCGCCGGCGTGTACTTCAGACTGTTCGACAGCAGCTGGCCGAGAATATAAGGCAGCCACTTGGAATCGCTCTGCACGATCGCCGGGCCGACGTCGAGGGACAGCCGGATTCTTTTGGCGATGAACGCCTTGGCGCTGCCTCTGACGACTTCCTTGACGAGCGGCTCCAAGTCGCAGTTGACGAGCTCGTAGTCCTGGTTGAAGTCGTCCAGCTTGGCGTAGTAGAGCGCCTGATCGACGTACTGTTCGATGCGGGTGAGCTGTTCCTCGAGCGTGCGCGGCTCCACCTCGGTCTGCTGCATGAGCCGCAGGACGGAGATCGGCGTCTTCACCTCGTGGAACCAGGACACGATGAAATCATAGTATTCCTTCTGCCTCGCGTGCACCTCGTTCAGCGCGCGGATGTGGCCGCGTTCCAGCTCTTCGACGAGGTCCCGGCACGCTTCGGCCTCGAGCGAGAGCGGCTCGCCGTCCTCGCCGCCCAGCGTCCGGACCGCCTGCGCGCTGCGGTAATACCGGTAGCCGAAGAAAGCGGCCATGAGCAGCGATTGCAGGACGACGACGTAGACGAGGCTTTCGAATCGCAGCCGGCTGCCCGGCTCCGCATACCAGATCAGCATGACGAGCCCGAACGTCGCGGCGCAGAGCAGAATGTACGGCCGTTCGTAGCGGAGGAAGCGCAGCACGTTCATTCCGCGATATACCCCATTCCTTTGCGGGTCGCGATGAAGCCGTCCAAGCCGAGCTCGGCGGTTTTGCGCCGGAGGCGGTTGACGTTGACGGTCAGCGTGTTGTCGTCGATGAATTGGTCGTCGCGCCACAGCGCCTGCATGAGGTCGTCGCGGGACACGATCGTCCCGGCCTTCCGCATCAGGACGCCGAGGACGATGAACTCGTTGCGGGAGAGCTCCGCCGTTCTGCCTTCGTAATCGACGGAGGAATTGGACAGATTGAGCCGAAGTCCGCGATGAACGAGCTGCAGGCTCTCTTCCTGGTACGTATAATTGCGGCGCAGCAGGGCATTGACCTTCGCGACGAGAATCTCGAGATCGAACGGCTTCTGCACGAAATCGTCGCCGCCCATATGAATGGCCATGACGATGTCCATGTTGCCGCCGCGGGACGAAAGGAAGATGATCGGCACGTTGGACACGCCGCGAATTTGCCGGCACCAATAGAAGCCGTCGTACACCGGCAGGTTGATGTCGAGCAGGATCAGATGCGGGCGCCGGGCTTCGAATTCGCGCTTCACGTCTTCGAACGCGGTCAGCTCGAAGACGTCGTACTGCCATTTGCGCAGCGTGCCGGCCACGATGGCCCGAATGTCCGCGTCGTCTTCCACGAGCATGATTTGAAACAAAACGGAACGCCTCCTTCGGTGCGTCGGGCGGGTTGTCTACGCCCCAGTATACCAGATGCAGGAAGGCGCGTCGCGCGCCGGAAGGCCATCGGGCCGCAGGCGGAGCGGGAAAGCCGGCGGGGCGGTTACCCTTCCCGCGCCGGATGCAGGCTTCGGCCGCGGGCGAAGCCGTACAGCCCCGCGGCCAAGCCGAGCAGCAGCACGCCGGCCGCCAGCCATGGATGGAAGCGGAGCGTCGCCGCTTCCGCCAGCAGGGCGCCGCCCGCGCCGGCGCCGGCGGCAAGGCCGAGGTGGATCACGGACGTGTTCACGCTGAGAATCAGATTGGCCGACTCCGGCGCCTGCTGAATAAAATAGCTTTGGATCGCGGGACCGGCGGCGAACATGGCGAACACGACGACGCCGAGCAGCAGCGTGCCGGCGGCCGGCGAAGGCGCAAGCAGCGGGAGCAGAAGGAGCGCGGCGGCGTGCAGCGCGACGCCGGCGGCGATCACGGGCGCGGCGCCCCAGCGGTCGACGCCGTAGCCGCCGATCCGCGAGGCGGCGGCGCCGACGGCGCCGAAGGCGAGCATCGCCGCGCCGACGCCGGACACCCCGTAATGAAGCAGCTGCTGCAAATACGGCGTCATGAACGTGAAGAGGACCGAGTTGCCGGATTCGCGGAAGAACGTGAGCGCGAGGGCGCTGACGACGACCATGCTCCCGATCGCCTTGAATTGGCGCCGAAACGGTACCGGCGCGTCGCCTTCGAGCTTCGGCAGCAGCCGGTACAGCAGGAAGACGAACCCGAGGCTGACGGCGCCGAGCAGCAGGAAGATCGCCTGCCAGCCGAGCCGGCTCGCGACGGCGATGCCGATGGGCACGCCGAGAATCATCGCGCTGCTGAAGCCGAGCACGATCGTCCCGATGGCGCGGCCGAGCTTCTCCGGCGGCACGAGGCGGGCCGCGGCGCCGAAGGCGACGACCAGGTAGACGCCGGAGCTGACGCCGAGCAGCATGCGCGAGAGCAGCAGCTCGGCGAGCGTCGAGCTCGCGCCGGCGGCGAAGCTGCCGAGGATGAACGCGCCTAGCGCGGCAAGCAGCACTCGGCGACGTTCGAGCCTTGCCGTCAGGGAGACGACGACGGGCGTGCCGACGGCGAACGCGCCGGAATAAGCGGTAATGAGGAGGCCGGCTTCGGCCAGCGAAATCTTCAGGTCGGCGGCGATCACGTTCAGGATGCCGGAGACGACGAGCTCGGACGTCGCGGTGAAAAACGCGCCGAACGCCAAGGCGTATACGGCGAAGCTAGGGGTGGTTTTCATGGCTTTCATTCCCTTCCAGTCATTGGCAAGCTTGCTCTTGGCTGTAGTATAATAGAGCCGCTAACCTTTCGTAAGAAGGCAAATGAAACGGACCTAATCCAACTTAATTGACTAACTAACTAAAAGTAAGTTGATGGCGGATAAAATGCATAGAAGGGGTGGGAGAAGATGGACGGGAAGAAGAACGATCCGCAAATCGGCGCTGCGTCGACCGAACCGCGGGACGCGCGCTCGAACGATGGCGGGGAGCCTGCGGCCGAACCGCGGCCGGCATCGCAGCCGGGGCAGCAGCCATCGCGGTTTACCAATATTTGCTCCGTGCTCGAAATTCTCGGCGCCAAATGGGCGTTTCTCGTCATCGCCGAGCTGACGTCGGGGCCGAAGCGCTTCAATCAGCTGAACCGGGATTTGAATGTCGTCAAGACGCAGTCGCTGACGGACGTGCTACGGCATCTGGAACGAAGCGGCATCGTTCGCCGGGACGTATTCCCGACCGTGCCGGTCTCGGTGGAGTATGCGCTGACCGAGAAGGGGCATGGTTTTCAGGACGCCTTGAAGGAGATGGAGAAGTGGGCCGTCAAGTGGGGGGACGGCACGAATAACGATCCCCGGCTGCAAGCGGACGGCTGAAGGCGCGCGCCGCCGCCGAATCGCCGGATCGCCGCAGCCGCGCCGGGCCGCGAATGGAGTGCCGGGGCGGCTGCCGAACGCCGTCAATCCTGTCGGTGGCGGAACGGCTTGCCCGCCGCCGAAGCTCACGGGCTTCCGTCTTGCCAGCCCATCCGCGCCTTCAGGGCGACGATCTGGGCGGTATGATGGCGGCCGTGCCAGACGAACCGCTCGATCGCCTGGTCGAGCGTCATCGCGCCGTGCGTCGGGCTCGTCACCTTGCGGGCGAACTGCTCCGGCAATAGCCCGCGCAGCAGCAGCGCGAACCGGCGATGGAGCGCGTCCAGCAGCGCGAGCGGCGCCGCGACGCGGGTATCCCGGTAGTCGCCGAGCTCCGCGAACGCGTTCTCGCGGAAAGTCGCCGCGAGCGGCGACGGTTCCGTCAGCGCGCGCTTGAAGCGGATGTACGCGTTCAAGTCGGCGTCGGCCAAGTGATGCACGACCTGCACGACCGTCCAGCCGCCCGGCCGGAACGGCGTCAGGAGCCGCGAAGCGGACAGCGGCTCCACCGCGGCGCGCAGCGTTCCCGCGAGACCGGCGACCGCTTCGATCAAGCGCAGCCGGTCGGCCTCGCCCAGCCGCGCGGCGGGCTGAAAGCGGCCGAGCGGGAAACGCAGACCTTCGAGTTCCAAGTCTTCCATCGCCAACAACCTCCGTTTCGGTTTTCGGCGGCCGAATGAACCGGCGGCCTCGTTAGGGCAAGCCGCCCGCCTGGCCGTTCGCCCGGCATTCGCCGATCGTTCGCCCGATCATTCGCCGATACTTCAGCCCAGTCTTTCGCCAAGCCGACCTGGAACTCCTGCCGCTTTGCGATTGACAAGCTCCGGCGGCGGGGGTATCATTCAGCACATTGAAGATCACCAAGCGCGCGAATCGGCTTTATGGATCAATCCACCCACGCCGCAGGCCTCGCTCGGGGGAGAAGGAGAGGACGAACATGTCGATGGAAGACAAGCCGGCCTGCTGCTGCGCGGCGGGAAGACGGACCATGGAGGAGCCGGACTCGATCCGGGAGGATTCGGAATCGCGGGCGGGAGATGAACTGGCGGCCGCGGCGGAAGCTCCGCATGCGCCGCATGCGCAGGACCGTCTTCAGGGCATGGCGCTGCTGCCCGGCGGCGAATTTCTGATGGGCACGAACGACGAGGAGGGGTTCCCGCGGGACGGGGAGGGGCCGGTGCGGAAGGCGAGCCTGTCGCCATTCTATATGGATGCCTGCGCCGTGACCAACGCGGCGTTCGCCGCGTTTGCGGCCGAGACCGGCTACGTGACGGAAGCGGAACGGTTCGGCTGGTCGTTCGTCTTCCATCTCTTCGTGCCGGAAGCGGCGAAGGCCGCGGCCCGTCCCGCGCCCGGCGTGCCGTGGTGGCTCGCCGTCGACGGCGCCTGCTGGCACAAGCCGGAAGGCGAGGGCTCGGGCATCGAAGGGCGGGAGGACCATCCCGTCGTCCACGTCTCGTGGCATGACGCGGCGAGCTACGCGAAGTGGGCGGGCAAACGGCTGCCGACGGAAGCGGAATGGGAATACGCCGCGCGCGGCGGCCTGATCCAGAAGCGCTATCCGTGGGGCGATCTGCTGAAGCCGGACGGCGAGCATCGCTGCAACATTTGGCAGGGGAAGTTCCCGGACAAGAACAACGCCTCCGACGGGTATGCCGGCACGGCGCCCGTCCGCTCGTTCCAGCCCAACGGCTACGGCCTCTACAATATGGTCGGCAATGTCTGGGAATGGTGCGGCGACTGGTTCTCGGTCCGCCATGCCAAGCCCGGCAGCCGGGATCCGCGCGGTCCCGCTTCCGGCACGGCCCGCGTCATGCGGGGCGGCTCTTACCTGTGCCACCAGTCGTACTGCAACCGGTACCGCGTCGCCGCCCGAAGCTCGAACACGCCGGACAGCTCGACCGGCAACATCGGCTTCCGCTGCGCGGCGGACGCTTAATAGCTCGAGCACCATCGTGTTCGGCATTCCGGCCGATCGGCGCGGCGAACGAAGGGAGGCGGCTATCGCCGTCTCTCCGGCGCATGCGCGTTTGCCCGGGAATGGTTGCGGTTCGGAGGGAACTGTGCTAAAATCGGCACAATAAGAGAGACAGGGGCGTTCACGAACATCGATGGCTCAATTGAAACGGTTTGGCTTCGGCCTTCAAGCGCTCATCGTGCTCGCGACGAACGACGAGCTGCGAACCAGCTCGGATATCGCGGAGCAGATCCAATGCGAGCCGACGGCGCTTCGCAAAATATTGGCGCAGCTCGCCGACGCCGGAATCGTCGAAGTCCGGCAGGGCCGCTCCGGCGGCTACGAGCTGACGCGCCCGCCCGGCGCAATCACGCTGTACGAGGTGTATTCGTCGCTTCACGACGAGCAGCCGCAGTGGGACCGGATGCTGGACACGACCGGCAACCACGGCTTCGGGCAGCGGGCGAACGAGTCGTTCCGGAAGATCATGGCCGACATCAACACGCAAGTGACGCTGGTGCTCGGCAATTATACCGTGGCGGATTTGATCCGGCCGGATTAGAACGAACGCAGCGTCCGATGCAAGTACGGCGCTCGGATAGACGGGCGCGGATGTCGAAGCGAATCCAAGATCCGAGTCGATCCCGGTACGCGAAGCGGATTTAGGTTATGGAATCGATGCCGGAGGTCGAAAGTAAATCCTGGCCCCGAGTCGATCCCGGAAGTCGAGGCGAATCCAGGCTATCGAATCAAGCCCGGAACGCGAAAGCGAATCCAGGCCATCGAATCGGCCTTCGGCTCGACGCAATCACAGCCTTCGCATCGGGCACGGAGCGCGAACCGCCGAAAAGGCGAAATTTTTTTTGCTTAAAATGTGCAAATCATTGCTCATATTGCCCCTTTTCATAAAAACCGGCATGATATGGCATTCTGACAGAGAAAGCGAGGAGAAATGACCCATGAGCGAGCGCAAACCGCTCCGCCTCGGCAGCCTGGTCGCGACGATCGTCCTTGCGGTCGCCGGCGGACTGCTGTTCAAGCTGCTTCACATCCCGATCCCGTGGCTGCTCGGGCCGATGATCGCGATGCTGATCGCGAACAACGCGATCGAGAACCGGTTCTACTGGCCGCAGCAGCTCCGCAATACGGCGCTCATCATCGTCGGTTACACGATCGGACTGTCCCTCACCGCGGCCGCGCTGAAGGAAATCGCGCACCAGCTTCCTTACATGCTGATGATGGCCGTGCTGCTGCTGGCGTACTGCGCCGGCATCGCCTACGTCGTCTCGAAGTTCTCCGGCATGGGGTACAAAACCGCCTTGATGGGCAGCATCCCGGGCGGGCTGTCGCAGGTCATCCTGCTGGCGGAAGAGACGGAGGGCATCAACATTACGGCCGTCACGTTCACGCAGGTCACGCGGCTCATGATGATCGTCATCTGCGTGCCGCTGATCGTGTTCAGCCCGATCCTGGGCCAGACGCACGACGCCGCGGCGACGGCGGCGGCCGCCGCATCCGCCGTGCAGCCGACCTGGGGCGGATTGTTCCCGAACATCCTGATCTTCGCCGTCGCCGGCGTCGCGTGCGCCCTCCTCGGCAGCCGGATCAAGCTGCCGACCGCGTACATGCTCGGCCCGGCGATCGGGACGGCGGCGCTGCAGCTCGCCGGGGTGCACGGACCGGCGCTTCCCGGCACCGTCACCGAAGTCGCCCAGCTGATGATCGGCATCTACGTCGGCTTGATGCTGCGGCCGCGGCAGCTGCCGAACAAGCTGAAGAACCTGTCGCTCGCGCTCGGCAGCGGCGTGCTCCTGATCGCCGGCGCGCTCGGCATGGCGCTGCTGCTGTCCGCGCTGCA
Organism: Paenibacillus sp. UNC496MF; assembly: GCF_900113915.1. Classification (NCBI taxonomy): domain Bacteria; kingdom Bacillati; phylum Bacillota; class Bacilli; order Caryophanales; family Paenibacillaceae; genus Paenibacillus; species Paenibacillus sp. UNC496MF. The sequence continues at coordinate 178,891 of NZ_FORE01000009.1, read as the reverse complement.
GCCGGTCACCGAAGCGACGGGCCTGCTCAGCCTCGCGCCGGGCGGCATGGACCAGATGGGCATCATCGCGCACGAGATCCGCGCGGATCTGTCGATCGTGGCGGGCTACCAGCTGTTCCGGATGTTTTTCATTTTCTTCGTCGTTCCGCCGCTGCTGCGGATGGTGCTCCGCATCCAGCCGGGCGACCGCGCGAAACGGCGCGGCGCCGCCTAAACCCATTTAACGGAGGGTATCGAACATGGAAGCTTTGAACCTGGATTTCGCCAAAACCGCTCTCGTCCTCATCGATTTGCAAAAAGGCATCGTCGGCCTGTCGCCGAAAGGGCCGGAGATCGTGGCCAACGCCGCGAAGCTGGTCGAACGATTCCGCGCGCGGAACGGCTTCGTGTCGTTCGTGAAGGTCGATTTTCTCGACGGCAAGGAAGCCTTGAAGCCCGCCACGGATCAGGAGCCGCGGTCGGGCGCCTACCCGGAGGGCTGGGCGGAATTCGCGCCGGAGCTCGGGGTCGGCCCCCGCGACCACGTCGTGACGAAGCGCCAATGGGGCGCGTTCTTCGGGACGGACCTCGATCTGCAGCTCCGCCGCCGCGGCATCGGTACGATCGTGCTCCTCGGCATCTCGACGAACATCGGCGTGGAGACGACGGCGCGGGAAGCGTTTCAGCTCGGGTACGATCAAGTCTTCATTACGGACGCCATGACGGCGATGAGCGAAGAAGAACATGACGCCACGTGCCGGTTCATCTTCCCGCGGATCGGGAAGCTCCGGACGACGGAAGCGTTCCTGGACGGCATCGGCTCCTAACGGACGCTATTCGCCGCGTTGCGAATCAGGCAGCTTGCCCGCGCGGGCAGGCTGCTTTTTCGTTTGCCCGGAAGCCGGCTCGGCGCCGTCCGCCGCGTCCGGAGCGACGAACTCGCCCCGGCGAATGCGCCGGTCCCAATCCGCTTCGCGGAAGCTGCGTATCTTCTCGGCCACGTAGATCGTTTCCATCATGGGTTCCATTCCTCCCGGCATGCGGTATCGGTGCGTCGCATCCTCATTATCGCGTGACGGCAAGGGCGTAAAAAGTGTAGAATCATACTCAACGCGTTCCCCTTTTGGCAACACGGAACCGAACGGAGGCTGAAGCGATGTTGACCTATGAACGGTATTTGACGCTGTACGCGCGCTTCGCCGGCGAGGCGGGGGCGGGGCAGCCGGTGGAAGTCACGCTCGACCAGCTGGCAGAAGCGCTGTTCTGCTCGCCGCGCAACGTGAAGCTCATCCTGCGCAAGCTGATCGACGAGGGCTTCGTCGATTGGCAGGCGGGACGCGGCCGGGGCAACCGGTCGCAGCTGACGTTTCTGCACGGGTACGAGGCGAAGCTGCTCGAGGCGGCGCGGCAGCTGGCCGCGACCGGCGAATACAAGCAGGCGTTCGAGCTGCTCGGCGAGCACGGCGGCGGGACGGGCGCGAGGGAGACGTTCGTGGCGTGGCTGAACGGGCAGTTCGGCTACCGGAAGGTGCGGTTAGGCGAGGACGAAGGGGCCGACATGCTGTCCTTGCCGGTCTATAAGCCGATCGTGACGCTCGACCCGCGGAATCTGTACTATGCGATCAGCGCGCATATGGTCAAGCAAATTTTCGATACGCTGCTGCTGTACGACCGCGAGACGGACAAATTCACGCCTTCGCTGGCGCATGCCTGGACCCACGACGAGTGCGGCACGGAATGGACGTTCCATCTGCGCAAAGGCGTGCAGTTCCACCACGGCAGGGAGCTGAGCGCCGCCGACGTCGTCTATTCGCTGGAACGGCTGCGGGGCGACTATGCTTCCGGCTGGTTCGTCCGGTCCGTCGACAGCGTCGAGGCCGTCGGGCAGCGGACCGTGAGGATCGCGCTCGCGAAGCCCAACTGGCTGTTTCCGCGGTTTCTATGCTCGCCGGCGATGTCGATCGTCCCGCACGATTTGGCGGAGCAGGACGATGAATTTTGGAACCGGCCCGTCGGCACGGGGCCGTTCCGCTTCGAGGCCTGGACCGCCGACCGGTTCGAGCTGCGCGCCAATCCCGGTTACTTCAAGGGGCGCGCCCATCTGGACGGCGTCGCGATCGTGACCATGCCGGCGGATACGATCGCCTACTCGAAGAGCTGGGAGCAGCTGCTCATGAAGGACGAAGCCGCCGTGGCGCGGCCGGAGAGCGATTGGGAGGTCATGGAGTCCGTCTGCAACGGGTGCTCCATGCTGACGTGGAACATGCGCAAGGAAGGGCCGCAGCGCTCCGCGGCCTTCCGGCAAGCCGCGCATCTGCTCGTCGACCGCGCCCGGCTCATCCGCGAGCTCGGCGAAGACCGGCTTTATCCGGCGGCCGGCTTCCATCCGGAGGAGCGGCTCGCCCTGGGTCCGATCCGTTTCGATCCCGACCGGGCCGCCGGGCTGCTTCGGGAAAGCGGCTACGACGGGCGTCCGATCGTCATCGGCACGTACGGGCTGCACGAGCCGGACGCGAGGTGGCTGCAGCGGGAGCTGGGCGCGGCGGGCATCGCGGTCGAGGTGCGCACCGGCGATCACGAATCGGTTCGCGAGCAGGGCATGCTGGGCGCGGTCGACGCGCTGCTGTACTGCGTCGTCTTCGACGAGGACGACGTTTCGCTCATCGAGCTGTACGCGCAGCACGGCAACTTCATGCGGGAACATTTGGACGGCGAGCTGCTCGCGTGGACGGAAGAACGGATCGACGCGGCGCTCGGGCGCAGGCGGCCGGAGGACCGCGCGCGCGGGCTGGCCGAGATCGAGCGGCGGCTGCGGGAAGAGGCGCGTGTCCTGTTTCTGACGCACAAGAAGCAAAATACGTTTTACAACCCGCACATCAAAGGCGTCGGCTTGAATTCGCTCGGCTGGATCGAGTTCAAGGACGTGTGGCTGGACGAGGACGAACCGCTCGCGGGGAACGCCGGCTGAAGATCGGGGATAAGCGGATAGAGGTGGAAGACGGAAGACGGAAGACGGAAGGCGGAAGGCGGAAGGCGGCGGCCCGGCAACGGGAGCGGCCGCCTTTTTGCGCGTTCGCCAAGGGAGATCAGGCCGCTGCCGCATGAAACCGAAAAAGCCGGTGCCGAGGATGAAGGAAAATTTTTATTAAATCATTTACTTAATTAAGGTTTTGATTTATTATAAACCCATGGACACCTTTACAGCGATTGCAGACCCCACGAGAAGATCGATCATGGAGCTGCTGGCCGCGAACGGCCAGCTGTCCGCCACGGACATTTCCAGCCGCTACTCCATCAGCCCGCAGGCGATCTCGCAGCATTTGAAAATCTTGCGCGAGACGCGCGTCGTGGACGTGGAGAAACGGGCCCAGCAGCGCATTTACCGCATGAACCCGGACGCGCTGCTGGAAGTGGAAGAATGGGCCAAACGGTACCGGAATCTGTGGAGCAAGCGGTTCGAGGCGCTGGATGCCGTCTTGAAGCGCGAGAAGGAGCGCTTGGCCGCCGATTCCGCAGCCGGTTCAGCCGCCAAATCAATCGAAGGGAAGGATCGAAACGATGACGAACGGGTATGACACGCTGATTACGGCGGAGCCGGGCAAGCAGACGATTGGCATTACGAGGGAGTTCGACGCGCCGCGGGAGCTCGTCTTCCGCGCGTTCACGGATCCCGAGCTGTACGCCGAGTGGCTCGGGCCGCGCGAATTGACGATGAAGCTGGAGACGTTCGAACCGCGCGACGGCGGTTTCTACCGGTACGTGCACGCGGATGCGGCGGGCAACGAATACGGGTTCCGCGGCGTGTTCCACGAGGTGACGGCGCCGGAACGGATCATTCAGACGTTCGAATTCGAAGGCATGCCGGAACGCGGGCACGTGACGCTGGAGACCGCGTTGTTCCACGAGCTGCCCGGCGGCCGGACGCGCATCGTCATGGAATCCGTGTTCCGCTCGGTCGAAGGCCGGGACGGGATGCTGCAATCCGACATGGAGCGCGGCGTCCGCGACTCGTACGCGAGGCTGGCCGACATGCTGGAGCGGCTGAAGTAAGCGCCGCGAACGATCGAGCTTGCGCAAGGCCGGCTGCCGGGAGCAGCCGGCCTTCTGCCGTCGGCGCGTTGAGCCGTTCATAGAGGCGCCGCGCTTCCATTTTGTTCCTCGCAAGCTGCAACCTATCCCGGCTTCGTTCGTCTAGGTAGCCAAAGGGGGAATCGCCATGATAGGGACGGGCGGGAGAATCCTGCTCGCGCTTGCGGCCGCGATCATCGCCGGCGGCTGCGGCGGGGACGGGGGTTACTTGGCGGATAAACGGCAACCGGCGGAGGGCAAGGCAACCGCGATGCCGGCGGACATGCCGGCCGACTTCGATTTCGAGCTCAAGTACGGCTACGGCGGCGGCAAGAACGAGGTCGACACGTACGACGATACGATCACGAAGGATCTTATTGTAAACGGCACGGCCACGGCCGATCTCGCGCTGTCGGAACAAGAAATGCGGGACATCTACGCGCGGATGCGGGAGATCGACGTCATGGGGAAGAAGAAGCTGGAGCCGGAGAACCCGGGATGCGGTCAAGAGCCGCATACGGATGACAGCTGGACGGTCACTGCTGCCGGCGAAACGAAGTCGATGCATTGGTCGACGGAGCATTGCGACATCACGGACGACGCGCGGCAGCTGGCGGATCTCAGATACGTCCGCGGGGTCGCGGAGAGCAAGGCAGCGTACAAGGCATTGCCGGAAGCGGAGGGCGGCTATGATTGAGAATTTAAGCGCGCAAGCATTGAAGCGGGCGGCCGCCGCGGTCGCGGCCGACGCGGCGGTCGTCGCGGCGGAGCGGCTGCGCGGCGGCACGTCGTCGCTCGTGTACGCGCTGCGGGTGCGCGCCGGAGACGCGGAGCGGGAGTACGTCCTGCGGGTTGTTCAACAACGCGGAGTGGCTGCGGGAAGAGCCGGACGCGGCCCGGCACGAGGCGTGGAGCCTGGAGACGGCGTCCGCGTTAACGGGCGCGAGGGCGCCGAAGCTCGTCGCGCTCGACGAAGCCGGCGACGGCAGCGGCATGCCGGCCGTGCTGATGACGCGGCTCGAAGGCGAGGTCGTCTTGGCGCCGCGGGAGATGGGGCGCTGGCTCGAAGGCATCGCGCGGGCGCTGGCGGCGCTGCACGCCGCGGACGCGGGAGGCGGCGCGCGGTGGACGCATGCTCGCTACGCCGACGCCGCGAAGATGGACGCGTCCGCTTGGTCGCGGGTGCCGGATGCCTGGACGCAAGCCGCGCGCATCGCGCTCGCGCCGCCGCCGGCGTACGAGCCGCGGTTCATTCACCGCGACTTCCATGCGGCGAACGTGCTCTGGTCCGGCGGCGAGGTCAGCGGCATCGTCGACTGGCCGAACGGCTGCATCGGCGCGCCCGGCCTCGACGTCGGCCATTGCCGCGCGGATCTGGCGCAACTGCACGGTCCGGCGGCGGCCGACGCGTTTCTGGACGCCTACCGCCGGCATGCGGGCGAAGCGTTCGCGTACGATCCGTATTGGGACTTCGTATCTCTGATCGACATCGCCTACTGGGAGCCCGGCGTATTCGGCGGCTGGACGGAGCTCGGCGCGCAAGGCTTGACGAAAGCGCTGATCGTGGAACGGCTGGACGATTATGTGCGAAGCCTGCTCTTGCGGGCGGAGTCGCGGCGCGCATGACGAGTGGGGAGCCGCGAAGAGCGGCTCCTTTTTGCGCGTGTCCATCGAACGCTCGCCTATTTTTCATTCGCTTCACAAACCGACGGTCTGTATGTATAATTAAACCAATAACCGCCAAACGGAGGAGCGCGCGATGAAGCAGGAAGAGCGGAGACAGCAGACGACCCGGCAGCTGCTGGAGGCGACGAAGGCGCTGATCGGGGAGAAAGGCTGCCACGTCATTACGATGAAGGATATCATGGAACGTTCCGAGCTGTCGAAGGGGGCGATCTTCCATTACGTGAAGAGCAAGTACGAGCTGTTCGCCTGGGTGCTGGAGGAAAGCCTGACGGCCACGAACGAACGGTTCGAGAAGCAAGTCGAGCGGCATCCCGGGGACTTCGAGCAGCCCATGGAGATGTTGGCGAAGCAGTTCGCGGAATTGGAGGACGCCGGCAGTCCCACCAACAAGGTGCTCATGTACCTGCTCGGCAAGGAAGACGACCCGGCCGTCGCCGGCGTGCTGCGGCAATTTTACGAGCGGCCCGTCCTCTTCTCGCGGCGCTGGATCGAGACGGGGCAGCGGCACGGGGTGATTCCGGCCTCGGTCGACGCGGCGCGAACGGCGGAGCTGTTCGTCATTCTATCGCTAGGCCTGCGGGCCAGGACTTCGATACCGGGAGCCGGAATGGCGTTCACGGCCGGGCATTTCGCCGCGTTCGTCAGCGGCAGCCTGCGCGGCGGAAGCGAGGGCTAGGGCCGGGCGCTCCCCCGAGAGCGGACGGAATCGCAGTACCCGTAAGGGCCTGTCTTCGCCGCGCCGCACGGTATTTTTGAGCTATCGTTAGTAACGGCTGCCTTTCACGGGCGGCCGTTTTTCTTTTCGTAACAGCCTCTGGTTTCTGAAGCCTGATTCATCGATGACCCGCTCCCTTCCCGATCCCGGAGCAAGGGACGGAGGGGCCGGAAAGAAAAATTCGATCGCGCCCGTAATAGAACATAGGAACCGGGTACATCGAACGAATTGGCAATTTTTACATGATCTACACTTGAGCCTTACACTTTCCTTACAAATCTTCATTACGGTTAATGAGGTCTTACAAGGACTAATTCGGAGCGGGAGGCATCATTAAATTGGCCAAAACAGGAAGGAAGATCGGCAAGAAGAAGCTGTCCGTCATCGCCGCGGTCGGCACCGTGCTTTTGGGCGCGGGAAGCGTGTACGCGAACGTCGGCAATCCGTTCGGGACGAACACGGTCGGACGCCAAGACGACGGATCGGTCCTGACGGACGTGAACCAGTTCGTGACGCCGGCCGGGCAGCAGCTGGAATTCGGCGGCAATCCGATTTCGGTCAAAGTGCGCCCGGACGGCAAAACCGCGGCAGCGTTGATCGGCCGGAGCAATTACGGCGGGAACGGGATCAATGTCGTGGACCTGGCAACGGGAAAGCTGCTTACGGCGAACTTTCCTCTGAAGCTGTCCACCATGTGGGGACTGGCCTACTCGCCGGACGGCAGCCATCTGTACGCGACGGGCTCCTCCGGTTCGACAGGGAAAGTCGTGATCATGTCCCTGGCCGCCGACGGAACGCCGACCATCGAAAAAACCGTGGACCTGCCCCAAGCCGCGGTAGGCGGCAATATTAATCCGCAGGACATCATGGTCGGCCCCGATGGCAAAACGCTTCTCGTCGCTCTGAACCGCGACAACACCCTCGGCGTTCTCGATCTGCAAACGTACCAGCTGACCGCCCGGATCCCGGTCGGAAGCGCGCCGACCAGCGTTGTTGTAAGCGGTAACTTCGCCTATGTGACGAACGTCGGCGGCCGAACGGCCGAGCCGGGCGACTTCACCGTCGATTCCTCCGGCACGCCGATCGTGGCCGAGCCCACGGGAAGCTCGGCGAACGGCACGGTATCGGTCGTCGATCTCGCGACCAACACGGTCGTCAAGAACGTGGAGGTTGGGCTCCAGCCCGCGCGCATGACGGTAGCCGACAATCAGGTATTCGTGGCGAACACGAATAGCGACACGGTATCCGTCATCGACGCGAAGACCAATGACGTCGTGCAGACCATCGACGTCGAGCCGTACCCGGATGCGCCGAACGGTTCCGCGCCGAACGCGGTCACGATGATCGGCGATCATCAGCTGGCGGTCAGCTTGGGCCGCAATAACGCGATCGCCGTCTATGATTGGAAGAAGCATTCGTCCAACCCGCAGCTTTCGGGCCTGATGCCGACCGCCTGGTTCCCGGTCGACCTCGCCGTCGATCCGGCGAACGGCCGGCTGCTCGTCGCCAACGCCGACGGCGTCGGCTCGCTCGGACAAGAGCGCACATTGACCATTCAAGGCATTTCGGTGTCCGGGCACTCCTCGTATGCCCAGCAGGGTTCGTTGTCGCTGATTCCGTTCCCGACCAAGAAAGACCTGGTGAAGGGAACGGACGAGGTGTACGCCAACAACGATTGGTTCGACATTTCCGGCCGGAACGCGAAACCGCGCAACAACAAGAAGCCGGTCGCGATTCCCGAGCGGATCGGAGAGCCGTCCACGATCAAGCATATTTTCTACATCATCAAGGAGAACCGGACGTACGACCAAGTCTTCGGCGATATGGGCAAAGGCAATTCGGAGCCTGCGCTCACCCAGTTCGGCGAAAACGTCACGCCGAACCTGCACGCGCTCGCGAATTCTTACCAGCTGCTCGATAACTTCTATACCTCGGGCATTCAGTCGGCCAGCGGTCATCAGTGGGTCATGCAAGGCACGAATACGGACTACGAAGATAAAGAAACGGACACTGCCAACGTTCGCAGCTATCCGGGCGGCGCCGGCGATTCCCTGGCTTACGCTTCGACCGGCCATCTGTGGGACAACGCCCTGAAGCACAACGTGTCGGTCGTCAACTTCGGCGAAGACACCACCGCGTACACCGGCACGAAGCCGTTCGGGACGTGGACGGATTGGTACAACGATTATTTGATCCTGTCCGGCCAGAAGCAGGGCGAGCTTCACGTGCCGATCGGGGACTACCAAGCGAAAACCGATATTCCGTCGCTCGATCCGATCACGTACAAGCCGTTCCCGACGTTCGACAACGGCATTCCGGATCAATACCGGTATGAGATTTTCAAGCAGCAGTTCGAGGAATACGTGAAGAACGACAACCTGCCGCAGTTTATGCCAATGTGGGTCATGGCGGACCATACCTCGGGCACGGCGACCGGCGCGCCGACGCCCCAGGCGGCCGTAGCCGACAACGACCTCGCCGTCGGCAAAATCGTGGACCTCATCTCCCACAGCAAGTACTGGAAGGATTCGCTCATTCTCGTAACCGAAGACGACTCGCAGAACGGCCTGGACCATGTGGACGGCCATCGCGAACCGGCGCTCGTCATCAGCCCTTGGGCCAAGAAAGGCATCGTCGACAGCCATTACTGGACCGTCATCAATATGGTCAGAACGATCGAGCAAATTCTGGGTCTTCCGCCGATGAACCAGAACGACGCCGCGGCGCTGCCGCTCAGCGAGCTGTTCACGGACAAGCCGGACTTCAAGCCGTATAACGTCGTGCCGAATCGCATCGCGCTCGACACCTTGAACGGCCAGCCGGGCTCCAACCTGCCCGCGCCGGTCATGACGGGTTCGGCGGCGTCCGGCACGGAAGCGAAAGAGAGCGAAAGCGCGGCAGCCGATCAGACGCAAGCCGCGAAAGAGATCGAGAAGCAATGGACGGCATGGTCCAACGCGAATCAAGCGTATTTTACCGGCAAGTCCGCCGCCCCGGACAAGGTGAACGCGAACATGCTGAATCACGTTACCTGGTACGCGACGAAAGGGTTCGATCAGCCGTACCCGGGAGATTCCAAAGTGCTTACGCCGGCCGAGGCGGCCGAACAGCCGCAGAGCAGCGCGCCATCTCCCGCAATCAACTAATTGCAATCCGGAAGCCGCCGGTCCGTTCATCGGGCCGGCTCTCTTTCTTCCGTTCAAGCAGCGCTTGACGATTCCATCGTGGATTGGAGTGGAAACGAAACATGACCCGTGTAATCGAAGCAATCATGAAACGGTCGGTATTGCTGATCAGCTCGCTCGCGATCATCCTGGCATGGGGCGGGATATCCGCATTTCAGATGCAGCGGGATTACTTGCCGCCGATCAGTAATCCGACATTGATGATTTCGCTTCATGCGCCCGACATGCCGGCGGATCGCATCAAAGCTGCGGTTACGGAGCCGATCGAACAGTCGATTCGCAAAGTGAACGGCCTCCAAACGTTGGAAACGAACAGCTTCGACGACGGGCTGCTCATGAGCCTTTATTTCCCGGTGCAATACGACATGACCCGCGCGGAGAACGACGTGAACCTGCTTCTCCAGCAAGTGCGGCTGCCCGCGAATCTGGACAGGCCGGTCGTCGAACGGGTAAGCACGAGTTCATTTCCGATCATGAGATTAAGCTTGACGAGTCCTTCGGGAGAAGCGGACGAGCAATCGCTGCGCACGACGATTCAAGCCCAAGTCGCGGGCGAATTGCAGAAGCTCCCCGGCGTAAGCGGCGTGCGCGTAACCGGCGCCGGACAGGACGGGTATCAAGTGACGATACGAATGGCTGACCTGCATCAAGCCGGCTTGACGATCGCGGATGTCAAACGGGCGCTTGGCGGCGGGATCGATACGCCGGACGTGCAGGGCAAAATCACGAGCAGCGAGGTTTCGTTCCCCTTGACCGTGACCGGAGGGTGCCGGAGCGAGCAAGATCTGGCCCGGCTGCCGATTCATGCTCCGGGGGGACGGAAGGTCGCCCTCTCGGAAATCGCGGACGTGTCGCGGTCGATCGTGGACGTGCAGACGATTGCGAGGACCGACGGCCAGCCGAGCGTCGTCATCGACGTGCTGAAATCCCCGTCCGCGAATATTACCGCCGTCAGCGATTTGATCCGCGGGCGGATCCAGGATATTCCCGCCCTCCGGGAGCACGGGGTCGCGCTTTCCGTGCTGCTCGATCAAGGCGCGATGGTCGGCTCCGCGTTGCAAGGCTTGCTGAGGGAAGGTCTGCTCGGCTGCCTGCTTTCCATGGCGTGCGTCTTTCTGTTCTTCCGCAACGCGCGCTCCACGGCGCTTATCGCGCTGTCGCTGCCCGTGTGCTTCTTGGCCACGACGGGACTGCTCAAAACGATGGGCATCAGCCTCAACTTGCTGACCGTATCGGGACTGATCGCGGCGATGGGCAGGGTGATCGACGATTCGATCGTCATTCTGGACAATGTGTACCGCAGAGCCCGCGAAACCGGAAGCCGGATGAACGCCGGTCTCATTGCCGAAGCGGTAAGGGAAATGCTTCCGGCTATCGTCGCCTCTACGGCGACGACGGTTGCCGTCTATATTCCGATCTCCCTGGCCGGAGGCATGATCGGGGCCGCTTTCTCCGGGTTTGCCTGGTCGGTCGTCATCGCCCTGTTGACGTCGCTGCTTGTGGCCATGTTCGTCGTGCCGGCGTTCTACCATCTATGGCGTCATGGACAACGGACGGAGCGGGCCGTCTCGCTCGATTCCTTTTGGAAACCCGTTCTTCGCTGGTCGGTCCCGCGACGCGGCCGGATTACGGCTGCGTTCGTCGTGCTTTTCGCGCTTTCGGTGACGGGGGCGGCTTTTCTGCCGATCAACTTTTTGCCGGCCGCGAAATCCGGTCAAATTAACGTTCAGTTGGAATTTCCCCAAGACACGCCGCTCGCGCAGATGGATGCGGCGGTCAAACGAATGGAGCAAACGCTAAAATCGGACGAGGACGTCGCTTCGTTCTCCTCTGTCCTGGGCTCGACCTTCACCCCGCAATTCGACGACGTGTTCGACGCGGGCGGCGGCTGGATCCAGAGCGGCACGATCGCCAACATCGCCGTCTCGGTGCAGAAGAAGGCGGATGTCGATGCCGTGACGGCGGACCTGACGCAGCGGCTTACGGGTCTTGCCGGGGGCGCCGTATGCACGGTGACGAATCAGAATATCGCCGGCGACGATTCGCAGCTGAAGATCAACTTCAGCGGAGCCGACGCCTTGACGCTCGAGAATGCCGCCCGGATGGCAAGGAGCAGTCTGATGAACGTTCAAGGCCTCAGCGTCGCGGGTGCCGCCGACGAGAAGGAAGACGCCGTGCCGAGGCATCGATTGACGCTGAACCGGGAGGCCTTGACGCAATCCGGCGTCTCGCCGGAAGCGGTCTATGACCGGGTCGGCGCGTATTTGGCCGATGGGACGCGAATCGATATGAAGGCGGGAGGGCAAGTCATTCCGTTCGAGCTTCGGACCGATCTGGCGGCGCGAAGCGGGCAATCCGGCTATGTGTCCGACCCCGTCACGGACATTCTCACGCAGCTCGGCCAAGAGACGTTCGCGGGAACGGACGGCCGGACCTACCGGCTGGACCAATTGGCTTCGCTTGCGCCCCTGACCGGACAGTCGGTGATTCAGGAAGCGGACGGCAAGCCCTTCGCCAGCGTCGCCGCGAACATCACGTCCAGAGACGTGGAGGGCGTATCCCGCGACGTGCACCGGCTCTTGGACAAGATGGCGCTGCCTGCGGGCGTTCACTTCACGATGAACGGCATAACCGCCCAAGTGAACCAGATGATGATTGAAGCGGGCATCGCATTAGCGGTATCCGTGCTGCTGATCCTCATTATCATAAGTCTCGCGTTCCGCAGCTGGAGAGCGCCGGTCACCGTAATCGCCTGCATCCCCTTGGCGTTCATCGGATCGATCGTCGGCATGCTGGCCTGCGGACTGGAATGGAATTTGGCCTCGCTCGTCGGCCTGCTGATGCTGTCGGGCATCGTGGTGACGAACGGGATCGTGCTCGTCGATAAGATCGAACGCCTTTTGGCGCAGGGCATGAGCCCGACGGAGGCGATCCTGGAGGGGACGGTTACCCGCGTGCGTCCGGTGCTCATGACGGCGGTCACGACCGTCTTGACGCTGCTTCCTTTATGCGTGCTCGGAAGCGGGGACGCCATCGTCTCGCAGACGCTCGGGATTGTCGTCGTTGGCGGGATGATCAGCTCGACCTTGATCAGTCTGCTTGTCATTCCCATCCTGTATCATGCGATCCTCGGCAGAACGCGCGCCGCTCAGGCGAAGATGCGCGCAATGAGACCCGCGACAATCGCGCGGTAATCGCTCGCGGGCCTGCAGGAAGCCGCTCCGGCAAACGTCGACGATGACGCCGGAGCGGCTTTTTTCTGCGATTTTCGCTTCGTCGCCCTCCGCCGCCGCTCAACGGCATATCGCCCGCGCAACGGTTCATACACTGGTAGCAGGGAACCTACCGGCGAAAGGCGGTCGATCACGTTGGCTGAAACGAGGAACGCCGAAGCGCATGAATCCAAGGACGGGGAACGCCGGGACGCGTACCGGGAAAGCCCGCGCCTTGCGCGCGTGGACCTCGGCTGCGGCGCGGCCAAGCACCGCGATTGCGTCGGGCTGGATGCCTCGGCTGCCGCGCAGCCCGATCTCGTCCGCGATTTCGACGACCCGCTGCCGTTCGAGGACGATTTCGTGACGTTCCTGCTCGCCTGCCGCAGCCTGGAATACGCGAAGGATCTTCGCGGCCTCATGAAGGAGATCTACCGGGTTTGCCGGCACAAAGCGATCGTCTGCATCGTCGCGCCGCACGCCCAGGCGGCCGTTCATATCGCGAATCCGGGCGTTCGCAGCACGTTCAACGAGTATACGCCGTATTATTTGACGCCGAAGGAGCAGCATCGCGACATGATCGCCGCGGCGCAGTTTTCGCCGGAATTCATCCCCGCGGAGAGCGTCGAGGTCGATTTTCGGCTGCTGCGCATGGAGTTTTTTTATTTCCCGCTGTATTTGTCGCCGCTGTACGAACCGGCCGAGCGGATCGGACTCATGGAAGTGCAGCAGAACATGGTGGATGAGATCCTGTATCACTTTGCGGTCGCCAAGGCACCGATCGGGAAAGAGGAGCTCGCCCGGCTGGCGGGCAATCCGCTCGAAGAGCCGGCGCGCATCACGGAGCGCCGCCGGCAGGACGGCATGCTGGCCCGAAGCGGGACGGGGAACGTGATCGAACCGCCCGAGAGCGCCGGGCCGGAGGGGAAGACGGGCAGGCCGAAGGACAAGGCGGGCGCTCCCGGAAGGAACGGCGGCAGAACCGAGGCCAGGGCAGGGGAGAAAGCGAAGCCGGAGGGGAAGGCAAGGGCCGACGGCAAAGCCAAACCCGACGAGCAGGGCAAGGCAGGCGAGAAAACCAAGCCCGACGGCAAAGGGAGGTCCGACGGGAAAGGCAGGCCGGATGCGAAAGCGAAGCCGAAAGCCGCCAGATCCGGCGCCGGCCGCGCGTCCAAGAGGCAAATCCAGATCAAAATGGTCGAGCCGGAACGCGAGCTTGTGCGAAGGCCGTCCAAGGTCGTGTTCGAGCGCAAGGAATGAACAAGGCGGTCTCGCGATGCCGGTTGCCGGCCGCGGGACCGCCTTGTTTCTTTCGTCATGCCCGGCGAAGGCTCGCCTGTTTGCGGATCATCGAGATCTGTCCGGCATGCATGCCGGAATGGTACATGAGCCGGCCGACCGCTTCGAGCGGCGTCGACGCGGGGCCGCCCATGACGAAGTTCGGCATCTGCGCGCGGATCGCTTCGTCATCTTGCGGTATCATGGGCGTTCCTTCCTTTCTCGCAGGAACGGTATGGGAAACAAAACGGATTCGGCGCGACGGCTGCCCGCGGGCGTAAGGCAGACGAGTCGGAATCGGATGACGTTGACGGCCTTCACGCGCCGCGCGAGTTGCCGAAAGGCCGGCTGCCCGCGGACGATTCCGCGCTAAGCGCGATTTCGTGCGGCGCGGAGCCGTCCTCGGCTTAAGCCGTTCGTTCGCGGCGCCGCGGCGATACAGTCTTCCGGGGGCGTCTAGATCCGGCGGGAGGCGCCGCCGTCGCGGAAGCCGGGACCGGCTTGCCCGGAACCGGCCGGTTTGCCGGTCTTCCGGGACGAGGTCCCGGCATCGCCGGATTTGCCTCGGCTGCCGGCAGCCGGCCGGACCGCCGGCTGCGGCAAGGGAGAGAAGCACGGCGAGCACGACGGCTTTGGCTACGGCTTGCTTCATGAGCGTGAAGTCCTCCGGTGATTAATTGATAATGATTTTCATTATCATTATATTCGCAACGGAAGCCGTTATCAATAGCGAAAGCGGAAAAACGCCGGCATGGCCGCCATTCGTTGGCAGCCATCATGCGTGCGGAAGCGGAGACGCCCGCTTCGCTGCGGGAGCGGCTGCGGGCGGAAGCAGGTCGGCTGCGGGCGCTGTACGAACAAGACCCGGAGGGACCGTAACCGGACGGCGAAGCGGGATCAGGACGTAAGCTGCGGTTGCTCGGCGCGGAACGCGCGGTCGCGCCCCGCGCGCTTGGCCGCGTACAGCGCCTGGTCGCAGAGGGCATAGAGCGGCTCCCACCGGGTGTCCCGGTCCGGGAGGACGGTCAGAATGCCGAGGCTGATCGTGAAGGCGGGCTCCGCGCCGGACGCGGACGCCCGGATGCGCTCGGCGGCCGCGCTCGACTCCGCCTCGTCCCGGCCGGGCAGCAGGACGGCGAATTCGTCGCCGCCGTACCGGGCGAACAAGTCGTCCGGGCCGAGCACCGCCCGGATGCGCGCCGACATCGTCAAGAGCACGCGGTCGCCGGCATCGTGGCCGTACGAATCGTTGATCGTTTTGAACCGGTCCACGTCGAACAGCAGCAGCGAGAGCGGCGCGTTCCGCCGCGCGCAGCCGGCGAGGCTTTCCCGTACGCCCTCCAGGAACGCGCGGCGGTTCAGCGCGCCCGTCAAATCGTCGTGCCGCGCCAGGCGGAGCAGCTCGCGATGCGCCCGTTCCCGCAGCAGCAAAATAAAGCCGGTATTGCCGGCGATCGTGATCAGGTACAGCGCGAGGAACGACGGCGTTTGGAACGGTCCGGGCGCGAAGAAGCCCATCGGCGCGCCGACGGCCAGCGCGGCCGCCGCCCGGCCGAGCAGCGACAGGACGGTCAGCAGATAGAAGGCGCCCATCGCGCGCGGCAGGACCGACTTGCCGCCTGCGCGCACGAGGCGGACCGCCGGTCCGGCGACGAGGAGGGCCGTTCCGACGGACGCGAACGCAATCCGTAGGGACTCCCGGTTATCGAGCAGCAGAATCGCGTGGAACCCCGCCAGATTGACGGCCGTCATGATCGCGTACCGCCGTTTCTCCGGCTGGCCGAAGGCGCCCCGCAGCTGCAGGACCGCGGCCATCTCGAGCGCGTAGCCGACGAACAGCAGCGAGTTCGCGAGCGAGACCGAGACGAGGTCCGGCATGCCGCCGCGCGCGACGAGGAAGAACCACGAGCCCGCCTGCGCGAGCTTCGCGAGCATGAAGACGCGAATCGTCCTCTCCTGCCCGTGCCGGCGCCAATAGCCGGCGATCAGTCCCGCCGTGAACAGATGGCCGAGGACGAGCGACAAAAAAATCGTGTTCCGATCCAGTACGAAGTTCATGATAGACCGCCATTCTGCCTGAAAAGCAAGCGTTACCGGAATTATACCAAAGGTTCGTCCGGCTGGCATCGACAAAATCGACGATCAACCGACATCGGCGGATGCCGCGTTTGACTTGGCCGAATGAATCCACTATCCTGACGAAGAGGTGATCGAGAATGAGTATTCAATCCGATAAAATTTTCATCAATTTGCCGGTCAAGGATTTGAAAAAATCCGTGACGTTCTTCAACGAGGTCGGCTTCGGCTTCAATTCGCAGTTTTCCGACGAGAACGCGGCCTGCATGGTCGTGAGCGGGCATATTTTCGTCATGCTGCTGTCCGAGCCGTACTTCAAAAACTTCACGCAGAAGAAAGTGGCCGACGCGAGCAAGAGCACGGAAGTGATTCTGGCCATCTCCGCCGACAGCCGCGAAAAAGTGGACGAGATCGTCTACAAGGCGCTGTCCTCCGGCGGCAAAATCTCGAACGATCCGCAGGACCACGGCTTCATGTACGCCTGGAGCTTCCAGGACGTCGACGGCCATCTGTGGGAAGTCATCTATATGGACGAGAGCGCCGTCAACCAGGGCTAAGCTCGCTCCTTCGCGCAAAAAGAAGCCATTGCTTTCCGGCGGCAGCCGGTCGGCAATGGCTTCTTTTTGGTATAGGAAGCGAAGCATTGAAATTATAGAAAGCATAGAATCACGGGAAAATGGCCCGCGGGAACCGCGTCTCAAGCGCGGGAGCGGACTTCCTGCCGCATGAACAGCGCGTAGGACAGCCCGAAGCAGATCATGGTCGCGGCGAGCAGGCCGACGAGCTGCGGCCAGCAGAGCAGCAGGCTTTGGCCGAGCGGCAGCGGGCTGGCGATCGCGCCCACCACTTGCTCGGTCGTCAGCGGGCCAAGCGAGCGGATGCCCGGCGTCAGCAGCGTGCCGGTCGTCTCCGAGAACAGGTATGACGGCGATAGACGGTTCAGCAGCAGCATGTTGTTCGCGTGGCGGAGCAGGATCCCGAGCGCCGAGGTCTCCGGCGGGGCCGTCGCCTTGTCGACGATGCCCGCGATCATGCCGTAGAACACCGTGAAGAAGATCCACAGCGCGATCCCCGACAGCGCGGACGTCGCCGCTTGGCGGAACCGGATCGACAGCAGCATGGACAGGTTCAGCCAGAAGCCGACGTAAATGACGCCGACGACGAGGAACAGCACGACGCGGATCGCTTCCTCGGGCGTCGGCGGGTAGCCGATGGCGAACAGGCCGAGGCCCATGACGAGAAAGCCGAGCGCGAACAGGACGATCGCGATGAGCAGGAGCGACGCGGTGAACTTGGCCCGGATGAAGTCGTCGCGGTAGATCGGTTGGGACAGCAGGCGGCCGAGCGTGCCCTTGCCCCGCTCCGAGTTGATGGCGTCGAAGCCGAGCGCGATGCCCATGAGCGGCCCGAGGAACGAGACGAACGTCGAGAAGGCCGGGAGCGTCCCGTCGGAGGCCGTGAACATTTGCAGAAACAAGAACGACGTGTCGGCGTCCTGCGACCGGGCGCCGTCCTTGAGCGCCGTGACCGCCGCGTAGATCGAGCCGATGCACGCGAGCGCGATGATGCCGATCAGGATGCCGAAGCGCCAGCTGCGCATATGGTCGCCGAATTCCTTCTGGACGATGACCCAAAACGGGGAGGCCGTGCCGCGCGCGGCCGGGTCGAGCCCGGTCTCGCCGGGCCGGCGCGCGAATTCCCGAAGCCGGGCCAACTTCCGCCGGATGGCGTTAGGATTTGCCGATGTTTCGGTCAACCGGACCGCCTCCTTCGAAATACCGGTGATAAATATCGTCGAGGCCGTACTGCTTCCGCTGGACCGCTTGCAGGTCCGCGCCGCTCTCGATGACGGCGCGGGCCGCGGCCGTCGCGAGGTCGCGGTCGCAGCGCAGCGAGACGCGGATCGCGCCGCCCGCCGCCTCGAGCGGCTCGCTCGCGATGGTCCGCACGCCGTCGAGGCCGGCGAGCCGTTCGCCGAGCTCCGCGGTCCAGCCGGCGACGTCGAGCTCGACCGTCACGGCGCGGTCGTCGTCGAGCTGCTCCGCGAGCGACGCGACGTCCCCGGAGGCGATCAGCTCGCCGCGGACGAACAGCCCGACCCGGTCGCAAATTTGCTGGACTTGGTGCAGCTGGTGCGAGGACAGCAGCACCGTCAGCCCTTCCTTGCGGCTGAGGTCCCGGATGAGCCGGAGCAGCTCCCGGACGCCCTCCGGGTCGATGCCCAGCGTGGGTTCGTCGAGGATGATGACCTCGGGCCGCTTGATGAGCACGTCCGCGACGCCGAGCCGCTGCCGCATGCCGCGGGAGAACGCGCCGACCTTCTTGTTCAGGGCGTCGGACAATCCGACCCGCTCCAGCAGCTCGAGCGCCCGGGAGCGGGCCGCGCCGGCCGGAATCCGGTTCAGCCGGGCGGTGAAGACGAGGTTGTCGAGCGCCGTGCGGTCCTCGTAGAAGCCGACGTCGTCCGGCATATAGCCGACGCGGCGCTTCACCTGCAGCGGCTGCCGGGCCGGGTCGAGCCCGCATACCCGGACGCGCCCGCTCGTCGGCTCGGTCAAGCCGAGCATCATGAGGATCGTCGTCGTTTTGCCGGCGCCGTTCGGGCCGAGCAGGCCGAAGATTTCGCCCTTGGCGATGGTCAGGTTGAGGCCGTTCACGGCGGTTTGGCCGTCGTACCGCTTGGTCAGCCGGACGAGCTCGACGATCGGGCGTCCGCCGTCCGTCGATGCCGGCGTTAGGGGCCGTGCCTGCGTCATGGTTACCGCCTCCCGTATTTGCGGAACAAGTAGTAAATGCCGGCCGCGACGGCGAGAATGATCAGAATGCCGATCCAGCCCCACAGCACCGAGGATTTGACGGCGACGCGGATTTGGGCGTCGGCGCTTTTCTCCGGCGCGGCCGCCGTAACGTCGACGACATAGTCGCCGGCGAGCGCCTTCTTATCCGCTTTGATCGTCGCCTGGACGTGAGCCGTTCCGCCGGCCGCGATGCTGTCGACGGTCGCCGGCTCGAACGCGACTTCCCAGCCGGACGGGGTCTGGGCCGACAGGGAGACGCCCTTCAAATCCGACGAGCCCGCGTTCGTCACGACCATGTCCAGCTTGCGCTCCGAGCCCGCCGTGACGTCCGTGCTGAGCACGTCGTTCGCGGTGCTCAGCTTCAGGTCGTAGGTGCCGGTGACGGCGGCTTCGACGGTCGTGGTCGCGGAGGTGCCGTTGTTGCCGGCCTGAATCGGGATTTTGTAGGAGCCGGCCTTGACCGTTTCCGGCGGCTTGACGCTGATGCTGATCGATTTCTCGCCGTTCGGATCGACCTCGACGGACGTGACGTTGTTGCTGCCGTCGGCGAAGGTCACGTCCCAGCCCGGCTCCGCCTGCGCCGCAAGCGCGTAGGTTTGCTTCTCGGCGGTGCGATTGCGCAGCGTCGCGCTGAACGTGAACGTCGAATCGGCATGGCCCTGCATGTTGGCCTGGTCCGTCGTCAGCTCCGTGCGGAACGTCCCTTGCTCCGACACCTGCACGTCGAGCGGCAGCGTGACGCCGCCGGCATTCACCTCGAAGCCGTACGCGCCCTTGTTCACGTCGAGCGGCACGTCGAGCTGGAGGTTGACGGTCTGGGTCTCGCCGGCCTTGACGGCGAGGCGGCTGACCGTCCGGCCGCCGGCCGTCAGCTCGTAATTCCACTTGTTTCCTTTGTCGTCGAAGCCGAGGGAGACGGAAGCCGTGGACCCGCCGCGGTTGATGACGTCGATCGCATAGGAGATCGAGTCGCCCGGCGGCGCGGACAGCTCGAGATACGGCGTGAACAGCTCGACCGAGCCGGCGGCGGCGGCGGACCCGGCGCCGGCCGAGACGAGCCCCCAGGCGAGACAGAGTGCGAGCAGTGCGTGAATGCTGAGTTTGCGGCATGCGCGAAGCATGCGATCCCCTCCTCGAACGGAATTGATGGCTGCCCGGAGCAGCTTTTTCGTCATCGGTACGAACGGGAAGCCCGTTTGGATTTACCCGGCCGCAAAAATTTTTTTGTTTCCGAACGGCGCGATTTCTGCTACAACGAAATAAAGACAGGGGCGGGACGGATGCAGCGATCATTCCGAGGAGGTGGCAGCCGTGAGTCAGTCTGGCGAAGACATGGAGGTCGTGCTTCGCGCCATGTGCGAAGGTTCCGTGGAGGCGTTCGACCGGTTCTACGCCGCGTTCGCGCCGCTGATCATGGGCATCGCGCTGCGCATGCTGGGCGACCGGATGGAAGCGGAGGATGCCTGCCACGACGTCTTTCTGGAAGCGCTTCGGCGGGGAGACCGCTACGATCCGGGGCGCGGCTCCGTCGAAGCGTGGGTGGCCGTGATGACCCGGAGCCGCTGCCTGGACCGTCTGCGGCGCGCCAAGAAGCTCGTCCGGCAGGAAGCCTGGGACGAGACGGCCATACCGGACGCGGCGTCCGCCGCGGAAGAGAAGGTGTTGTCGCGGATTCAGCGGGAAGCGGTCCGGGACGCGCTCGGCACGCTGCCGGCGGGGCAGCTGCAGGCCGTGGTCGGCAGCTATTACGGCGCGAAATCGCACCGGGAGATGGCTTCCGCGTGGAACGTGCCGCTCGGCACCGTGAAGTCGTGGGTGCGCTACGGCTTGCACAACATGCGCAAGCAGCTGGAGAAGCGGGGCTGGGCGGGCGAGAAGGACGACGGCACGGGGGAGGTGCGCAAATGAGCGCTGCGCCGCGGTATTCGGAGGACGCCTGCAGCAGGCGGTACCGGGAAGAGGATTGGATCGATTGGCTGCTCGGCGGCAAGCAGGACGCCGAGCGGGAGGCGATGGCGGCGCATCTCGCGGGATGCGCCCGCTGCCGGGAAGCGCGCGCGGCATGGGCGCCGCTGCTTGCGGGCGCGGCGCCCGAGCCGGGCGCGCCCGGGGTGGCCGGCGAAGCCAATGGCGGCCCCGAGGAGCCGGGACGGGCGCGGGCGAGCCGCGACGCCGTGGACGCGAGCGCGCCTCGCGCGGCTGAAGCCGCTTCGGGCGGCGGGCGCGCGCGGGCGGCGGGCGCGCCCGGACCGGCGCTGCCGTCCGAGACGCTGCGCCGCCGGCTGCGGCTGTACGTCCGGCTGCGCGCGTCCGCGCTGCGCGTCCGCCGCGCGTTGCGGCCGCACCGCCGGACGGCCGCCGCCGTCGCGGCGATCGCCGTGCTGCTGCTGTGCGCGACGGGGCTGTACCGGCACGGACCGAGCCCGGCGGAGCAGCGCAAGGTCGACGCGGCCGTGCTGGAGCCGGCGGCGGCTTCGTTCCTCGACGACCCGCAGACGGCGGGCTTCGAGGTACGGCCGGAGCTCGAGCAGCTGGGCGAGGGGTACATTTGGTTCAACGATGCGTCCGGCGAAGTCTACGTGATGCTCGAAGGGCTCCTGCCGAGCGACGGGCACGACGTGCAGGTCTGGGCCGTGAACGGGGAGGGGCGCGTCAACTTGGGATTGCTGCATCATGACCGCCCGAGCCGCGCGCATTTGTTCGTCAAAGAGGCGCTGCTGATGAAGGCGCACCATATCGCGCTCACCGTCGAGCCGGCGGGCGGCAGCCGCATGCCGACGGAGCCCGACGTGTTCGTGTTCCGCCTGCAGCGAGGTTGATCCCCGGGCGTTTCGTGGTAAACTAAGGGAAACCCGCAAGCAGGAGGAGCGCCATGAAACGCATCGCAATCGTACTGACGGCGCTGTTGACCGTGTTCGCCGCGGGCTGTTCGCTGTCCGCTTCGCCTTCGGCGACGGCCCCGGCCGGGCAAGACGGAATCCAAGCGGAATGGGCGTTCACGCAAGCCGGCCAGCAGCCGGAGAAGCTCTTGATCGGCGTCGTCGACGGCGCCGAGCGGACGCTCGATATCGCCATTTACAGCTTGACGAAGCCGGATATCGTCGACGCGATCAAGCGCGCGAAGAACCGCGGCGTCGCGGTGCGCCTGATCACCGACCGCATCCAGGCCCAGGGCAAAAGCCAGAAGGAGGCGCTCAAGCTGCTCGGCAGCGCGGGCGTTCCGATGAAGCTGAACACGCACGGCGGGCTCATGCATCTCAAAATGACGATCGCGGACGGCAAAACCGCGACGACCGGCTCGTTCAACTATTCGAAGGCCGCCAGCACGGATAACGACGAGGTGCTGATGGTGCTGCGCGACGAAGGGGTCGCGGAGTCGTTCGCGCGGCAATTCGAGTCGATGTGGACGGATACGTCGGCGTTCGCGCCGATCGCCCCGAGCATCGCGAGCGGCACCGCCGGCTCGCCGCCGGACGAATCCGTCGAGTCTCCGACGGAAGCGCCCGCCGACGCGGAAGCGCCGAATGAGAGCGGCGCGGCCGTCTTCCGCAGCTGCGCGGAAGCGAAAGCCGCGGGCAAGGCGCCGCTCCGCCGGGGCGACCCCGGCTACAGCGCCAAAATGGACGGGGACGGCGACGGCGTCGCCTGCGAGAAGTGACGGTCGGCGCCATCCGGCGTCGTATGACCCGTTTTCCCTTATTAGTCCGGCAGCCGGCCGGTACCGGCACGCGCTGCGCACCGAAACCCGCTTAGGCGGGTTTTTTGTTGCTTTTTCGGACAAAAAACGACAAGAAAACGGCGCGAGCGAGAGGAATTACCGGATTTTTGTCGAATTTATCAGTTTCGCCGCTTAGCAGTAAGGGGCAGCCATCCGCAAGGGAGTGACGCCGCATGAACGCCATGCCCCTCTTCGAACGAAAACCGACGCTGAACGACAAGCTGCGCTCGCTCGGCCTCGTCTTCGTCCTGATCGTCGGCTGCGCGTGCACGCTCATTTTTTCGTACATCGAGTTCGTGAACCAGCGCCAAAACATTCACCATCAATTGCAGCAAACGCTGCTGCTCCAGCAGCAGTTCATCGATAAATGGCTCGGCGACCGGCTGTCGGACATCCGCGTCGTCGCGAACTATCCCGCCTTGAAGGACGGGGATGCCGCGAACGCGAACGAGCTGATCGCGCTCATGCAGCGCAATCACGCCGAATTCCGGTCGCTCAGCTTGGTCGGGCCGGACGGCTCGACGCCGGAAGGGCTGAACGTCGGGGACCGCGATTACTTCGCGGCAGCCAAGCAAGGGACGGAAACCGTCTCGGACGTGCTGCGCTCGCTCAAGGACGGGACGCGCATCATCGTTTTCGCGGTGCCGGTCCAAGGCGACGACGGGACCTTCAAAGGCGTGGCCATGGGCGCGGTCGAGCTGACGACCGTCGAGCAGCTGCTGGACCGGTTCACGTACGGGAAGCAGGGCCAGACCTATCTCGTCGATCGCGACGGCACGCTCATCACGGGCGAAGGCAGCGGCTCGGACAAGCCGGTGCGTATCGGCGAAGGGCTGCTGGCCGATGCCAAGGCGGGCATCGGGACGGTTCGTTCGTACGACAATTATTGCGGCATCCCGGTGTACGGCGATTACCGGTGGACGAAGGACGGCAGCTGGCTGATCGTCGGGGAAGCCGCCAAGAAAGACGTGTACGCTTCGCTGTATACGGAGCTCAAATACGCCTCCCTGTTCCTGCTGCTCGCCATGCTGGCCGCGGTGCTCGTCATGCTGCGCACGTCCAAAAAAATCGCCATGCCGGTGAACCACCTGCTCCGCGGCGTGCGCCATATCCGCGAAGGCGGGTACCATTACCGGATCGAGCCGGGCGCGCTGGAAGCCTCGACGGTCGAGTTCCGGCAGCTCGGCCTGACGTTCAACGCCATGGCCGACACCGTCCTCGAGCATACGGAGGCGCTCCGCGGCGAGCGCAATTTCGCCGCCTCCATCGTCGACACGGCGGCGTCGCTGATCGTCGTTCTGGACGATCGCGGCCATATTTTGCGGTTCAACCGCAGCTGCGAGCTGGCGACGGGCTATGCGTTCGACGAACTGAGGGGCGCCTCCATCTACGACAAGCTCATTCCGGACGAAGAACGGGCGGACGTGGAAGCGCGGCTGCGAGGACTGCTGGCCGACGGCGGCAGCACGGCGAACGAGAACCATTGGCGCTCGCGCGACGGGAAGCGGCGGCTCATCGCTTGGTCGAACACGATGCTGCAGGAGCCCGGCGGCGCGCGCCTTATCATCGGCATCGGCATCGACATCACGGAACAGCGGAAGGTCGAGCAGGAGCTGAAAGCGAGCGAAGAGCGGTTCCGGCTGATCGTCGGCTCCATGGACGAAGTCGTGACGACGTACGACGCCGAGCTCAAGCAGACGGGGATCCACGGGCGCACCGTCGTCCATGACGGCGGGCTGTTCCGGAACCGGTACGAAGGCCGCACGATCCGCGAGGTGCTGGATCCCTTCAACGCCGGCCTGCACGAGGACGCGCAGCGGCTCGCGCTCGAAGAAAAGGCGTCCGTCGTCGAATGGACCGTTCCGGGATCGGGACAGGCGGACGGGGCGGACCGGCATTTTCAGACGTCGTACTCGACCCTGCGCGGCAACGGCGGGGAACCGAGCGGCGTCGTGTCGGTCACGCGCGACATTACGCCGCTGAAGGAAGCCGAGGCCGCGTACAGAGAGTCGCAGGCGCGCATCCGCAGCGTGCTCGAAAGCATCACGGACGCGTTCATGGCGTTCGACAACGACGGAACGCTCGCGTACGTGAACGGCGAGGCGGAGCGCATGCTGGGACAAGACCGTTCGGCGGTGCTGGGGCGGCCGCTCCGGGAGGCGTTTCCGGAAGCGGCGGAAGCCGCGCTCGCGGACGGCTTCCGCAAGGCGGCGGACGAGCGGACGCCGGTCTCGGCGGAAGCCTTTCTCCCGCGGTTGAACGCCTGGTACGAGATGCGGATTTATCCGTCGCGGGAGGGGCTGTCCGTTTACTTCCAGGACGTGTCTTCGCGCAAGGAACTGGAGCAGGCCGCGCGGGAAAGCCGTCTGCGGCTCGTCACCATCATCGAGACGGTGCCTTCCGGCATCATCGTCGTGGAGGAAGACGGGATGATTTCGATGGCGAACCGGATGGCGGAAGATATTTTCGGCTTGTCGAAGACGTCGATCGAAGGACGGGCTTTCCGGGATCCGGCTTGGAATATCTACGGCTTGGACGGCGAGCGGCTCGCGCCCGAGGCGTATCCGGTGTCGCTCGTCATGCGCACGGGACGGCCGGTGTCCAACTACGAATACGTCTTCGAGCGGCCGGACGGCGAGCGCGTCATGCTGTCCTGCAACTGTTCGCCGGTGCTCGACGGGTTCGGGCGCCTGCGGAGCGTGCTCGTCTCGCTGTCCGACATAACGGGCCGGATCGCGATTCAGACGAAGCTGCAGGAAGCGAACGACGAGCTTCGCAAGCTGTCGTCGCTCGACGGCTTGACCGGCGTGTTCAACCGGCGGTATTTCAACGAGCAGCTGCGCGCGGAATGGAACCGGCACGCGCTGAGGAAGGAGCCGCTGTCGCTCATTTTGCTCGACATCGATTATTTCAAGGCGTACAACGACACGTACGGCCATCTCGGCGGCGACATGTGCCTGCGGACGGTCGCGTCGCTGCTTCGCGCGGCGCTGAAGCAGCCGGACCGGTTCGTCGCCCGTTACGGCGGCGAAGAGTTCGCGGTCGTGCTCCCCGGCACGGACGGACCGGAAGCCGCGGCGCTCGCGGAGACGCTCCGGGCGCAGGTGGAGGGCAAGGAAATCGCGCACGCGAACTCGAAGGTCAGCCGCTTCGTGACGATCAGCCTCGGCGTGGCGACGGTCGTGCCGGCGTTCGGCAGCGAGGAGGAAGCGCTCGTGTCCGACGCGGACAAATGCCTGTACGAAGCGAAGCGCGCGCGCAACCGCGTGTCGTCGCGGAGCGGGATGCCGGAAGCGTCGGCGGTCCGGCACGGGAAGTCCGGGTAACCGGGCTTGCGGCGCCGGGCTTGAAAGCGGAGTAAAGCATGGTTTTCGCGCATAAGGCCGTCCCGGAGCCGAGGGCTTGGGACGGCTTTTTTGCGCGACGTTTTAGGCGTGCTTGCAGCCGCGAATCATCGTAAGCGGGTGACGGGACAACCTTCTTGAGCTGAAATCGGCTCGAATTATCATAAGAAGGCGACATAGTAACCCTCATGAGCGGAAAGCAGCCATTTTTGCGATAAGAAGGTAAAGAGATCACCTACATGAGCAGAAAAGCAGCCCGGTTAGGCACAAGAAGGCGATGAGGTAACCCGCATGACCTGAAAAGCAGGCCGAGCAAGCCCAAGAAGGCAACGGGATCGCCTAAAGGGTAGCTACCCGGGACCGGAGTCCGGCCGACGAATGTAAAAAAGCCTCCAATTCCGCCGAAGAATTGGAGGCTTTTTGTCGCGTTCGCCGCTTGGTCGATCATCGCCGCCGACGGCGATAAGGCAGCTAATACACGCCGTACGTCACTTTGCGCACCAGCTGCTCGAACCGCTCCGCCATGCCGGAGTCGTCTACCTGCTCGTAGACGTCCGGCTTGAACAGCTGCCGTTTCTTGATCGCGTAATAATCGGCCACGGCGCCCCGGAGCGTCAGATTATGCCGCATCAGGTAGTGGGGATCCAGCAAATGCCGGAACATGAGCTCATCCTGCACGATAAGCAGCGTCGCGTTGGCCTCGTGGAAAAAGCCTTCCGCCATGCCGCGTTCGCAGAACTGCCGAAGCCGGTCGTTCCGTTCGCTCACGGCGACGTCGATGGCGGCCATCAGCTGGGGGTAAACCTCGCGAAGATCGCCGAAGAACGCCTCCGTGCCGTAGTTCGCGATCAGCAGCGTCTGGGCGAACGAAGACTTGAAGCCTTTGACATAGGCGTCCAGACTGCCGGACTCGAACTGGTTCTCGGAACCGACGATGTACCGGATGAACAGCTGGGACAGGTGATCTATGATTTCATCGCGGGACGGAAAATATTTGTACAACGTAGCTTTGGACAGGTCCATCGTCTTGGCGATGTCGTCCATGCGAAGGCTCTGGAAGCCGTTCGACTTCACGGGATGGAGTAGCTTGGCCACGTACTTGTTCTTGATCGTCTCGTCCGTATACCGGCAGCTTTGCGTGTCGTTGGTCGTTTCCATTAAGCGCTCACACTCACTTTCCTTACGTGTAAGTATACACAATCCGGCATACGAAATAAACTATCTAGCCTAACTAAACTAAAATCGATAAAATGAGTTTACTTTATCTAGGCGTTGGTGTATGATCGGTCTACAAAATGGCGTAGCGCTTATAAAGCCATTACCATGTAGCGAGGGAGAGAACCATACGTTATGAGCAATCCGTCCGCAGCGAACGTCCGCTTCTGGCCTATTATGATCGCCATCTTCTTCGGCGCGTTCCTCAGCATTCTGGGCATCAGCACGATCAACGTCGCGCTGACCATCTTCATGAGCGATTTCCATGCGAGCCTGAGCACCGTCCAATGGACGCTGACCGGCTTCATGCTGTCGCTCGGCACGATCGCCCCGCTCACGGGCTATCTCGGCGACAAGTTCGGCTTCAAAAACGTCTATTTGTACGCGATGGTCGGCTTCGTCGCGTTCTCGCTGCTGTGCGGGTTCGCGTGGAACATCGAATCGCTGATCGTGTTCCGCATCCTGCAGGGCATCTTCACGGGACTGATCCTGCCGGCGACGATGACGATCATCTTCCAAGTCATCCCGCGCGACCGGCAGCCGTTCGCGGTCAGCATCTGGGGCCTGTCGGCCATGCTCGCGCCCGCGTTCGGCCCGACGATCAGCGGCTGGCTCATCGAACAGTTCAGCTGGCATTGGCTGTTCTTCATCAACGTGCCGATCGGCATCCTGGCCATCGCGTTCATCGCCGTCATGATCCCGAGCTACCGGATCGGCTCGCCGTCGAAGCTCGACAAGCTCGGCCTCTTCACCGTCGTGATCAGCAGCGCTTCCCTGCTCGTCGCCCTCAGCGAAGGCCGCGCATGGGGCTGGGGCTCCGGCAAGACGATCGGCTTGTTCGCGGTCGGCGTCGTCTTCCTGATCGCCTTCATCGCGCTGGAGCTGCGGTCGAAGAACCCGCTGCTCAATCTGCGGGTGTTCGGCAACTACCGCTTCTCGATCACGCTCGTGGCGAATACGATCATCACGATCAGCCTGTACTCCGGCACGCTGCTCGTGCCGCTCTTCCTGCAGAACGTGCAGCAGACGACGGCGATGGACACCGGGCTGATCCTGCTGCCGTCCTCGCTGATCATGGCGCTCGCGATGCCGATCGCCGGCAAAATCTATCCGCGCGTCGGCGCGAAATGGATGACGTTCGCGGGCCTCGTGCTCATCATCTTCGGCAGCTACGAGATGACGCAGCTCCATGCCGGCAGCTCGCATATCTATATTATTCTGTGGATGGCCGTCCGCAATCTCGGCGTGTCGTTCGCGGCCGCCGCGACGAGCACGGCCGGCATGGAAGAGATCGGGCCGTCGATGGTCGGCCACGCGTCTTCCGTCACGAACTGGGTGCGGAACGTCGGCGGCTCGTTTGCGATCGCGCTCTTCACCTCGCTGCTCGCGTCCCATACGCTGACGCACGCGGCCGAGTTGACGCAGAGCGGCGAAGGGAACGCGCAGTCGATCCCGCTGCTATCCTTCACGATGAGCGTCAACGACGTCTTCCTGATCGCGACCTTCATCGCGGTGGCGGCGATTCCGTTCACGCTGATGATCCGCAAGAAGCTGCTGGCCGCGAAAACCGAGTCCGTGGCCGCCTAAACCGGCTTGTCCGCCAAAGGGCGCCTCTCCGGGCCAAGGGAAATCCCTTGGCCGGCGAGGCGCTCTTTTTCGCTTACGTGTGATCCTGCTGCTTGTACGTGCGCGGGTTGACGCCGAACCGTTTGCGGAATTGACTCAGGAAGTGGTTGTAGTTCTGGAACCCGACCTCGGCCGCGACCTCCGCCGCCTGGCGCCCGGAATGCTCGAGCAGCACCGCCGCCTGGCGGATCCGCATGCCGTTCAGCGAATCGATGATCGACGAGCCGGTCGAGGCCTTGTACAGATGGGCCAGCCGGGATGCCGACAAGCCGACCTCCCGGGCCAAGTCCTCGATCCGCACCGCCTCGCGCATGCGGGCGACGAGCAGATGCTGCACTTCCTCGATCCGCGGGTCGAACGGCTTCGAGAGACGCCGGGCGAGCAGCAGGATGACTTCGCGGATGGCGTTCTCGGACAGCTCGCCCCAATACGCGCCCCGTTCGATGGCGTCCGCCAAAATCCGGTCGAACGCCGAGCGGACGCGCCGGCGAGCGGATTCGTTGTCCATCGCGTGCACGATCAGCTTGTCGCCGGGGAGCAGGCTCGTCTCCGTAATGCGCGGGGTAAAATGCGCCCACATGAAGTGCCACCGGCCGCCCTTGCGCGTGCCGTACTGGTGGGGCACGCCGGGCTGCATCAGCGTGACGTCCCCGGCCTGGCAGAATCGTTCGATTCCGTCGATCTCGAAGCAACCGCTTCCGTCGATCGTGTACGTCATCAGCCAATCGCCCATGCCCTCCGGCCGCCGGATGGCGTACGAGTCGGGATGATTGAAATGTCCGGCGATCACGGCGTATTCGCCCTGTTCCTTGATGACGGACGGCGGATGAATCCGTTTGGCGCTCATGCTCCTTCTCCTTTCGACCGAAAACCAGATTACTGCCATTATAGCAGGATCGATGGAGTTTTTAGCATGATTGTTACTTCAGCTTCGCCGCCGGCGGGACTACAATGAAGGCAAGGGAAGCGCATCGCTTCGAGATCAGGTATGGAGGGATAGGGCAATGGCCAACGCACTGCGGGCGCTGACGGAAGAGCAGAAGCGCCGCTTCGACACGGAAGGCTATTTGATCGTGAAAGGTCTGTTCGCGCCGGAGGACCTGGCGGAAATCACGGAAACGTTCGATAAGCTGAGCCACGAGACGATTCCCGGCTATTTCGAGCCGGACTTGAAGGGCGACGCCGCCGATCCGCTCAAGCGGTACCCGCGCGTCATGCATCCGCACCGCTACAACGAAACGGCGAAGAAATTCATGCTGCATCCGCCGGTCATGGCGGTGCTCGCCGACCTGTACGGCGAAGAAGCCTACGCGGCGCAAAGCATGTTCTATTACAAGCCGCCGGGTTCGAGAGGACAGGCGCTGCACCAGGATAATTTCTACCTGAAGGTGGAGCCGGGCAACTGCATCGCGGCCTGGACGTCGGTCGATCCGGCGTACGAGGAGAACGGCGGGCTGCTCGTCGTGCCGAAGACGCAGGCGCACGAGATCTCCTGCCCGGAGGAAGCGGATACGCGGGAATCGTTCACGAGCCATTACGTGAAGCCGCCGAAGGACGGCGTCGTCATGCCGGTCGTCATGGACAAGGGGGACGTGCTCTTCTTCAACGGCAACCTCATTCACGGTTCGTACCGCAACAAGACGAAGGACCGGTTCCGCCGCGCCTTCATCTGCCATTACGCCAATGCGTCCGCGACCGCGATCAACGTCCACTACAATCCGCTGTACAAGGCCGACGGCACGGAGCTCGTGCTCGAGGGCAATCCCGACGGCGGTCCGTGCGGCGTGGAGGTCGGCGAGTTTACGTACCACTGAGTCCGCTTCGATAATCTCCGCGTCGCTTCGGCGTTCGCGAACGGCCGCAGCCGGCCCGGCTGCGGTTTTTCGGCCATCCGAAAATAAGCATACTTTATCGGTGAAGATGTAAAGCGCTTCCGCCGCGATCGCGCGATAATGAAGCCATACCGTTACGGCATCGCCGTAGCATCGCGGGCAAACCGCAATCCAGGGAGGCGGAACATATGTCAAACCTCGCAAACCGCAAATTGACGCAGGCGGACGTGGACCATTACGACGCGCAGGGCTATGCGCTGTACCGGAATCAGCTGTTCGATGCCGAGAAGCAGGCGGAGCTGTCCGCGATCTTCGAAGAGCAGTGGGAAACGGTGGGGCGCCGGCTCAACAGCGAGCTCGACACGCCGCATTTTCGCGACGAACGGCTGCTGAAGTTTCTGCTGGCCGACGAAGTGCTCGACCTCGTCGAACCGATTTTGGGACCGAACATCGGGCTCTGGTCCAGCCATTTCATCTGCAAGGAGCCGCTGATCGGCAAGCAGACCCCATGGCACGAGGATTCCGCGTACTGGAAGGGCCGGCTCGACCGCTTCGACAAGATCGCCACCGTCTGGCTCGCCATCGACCGCAGCACGAAGGAGAACGGCTGCATGCGCGTCATTCCGGGCACGCACAAGAACGGATTTTCCGATTACGAGGCCGTCAGCGAAGACGAGAATATTTTCGCCACGCAGATCAAAAATATCGACGAATCGCGGGCGGTCTATTTCGAGCTGGAGCCCGGCGAGTGCTCCATTCACGATTCCCGCATCATCCACGGCGCGACGCCGAACAAGAGCCCGTACCGCCGCTGCGGCTATACGATGCGGTATTTCTCCACGGAGGCGAAGGTTCTTCCCGAGAAAAACCCGGGCTTCAAAATTTGGTTGGCCCGAGGAAAAGACGTCGCCGGCAATCCGTTCGTCAACGCCTGAAACGGCGGATGCGGACAACGGCGCGGGCGGCGAAAAAACGGCTTCCCTGCCAACCGCTACATCGCTTACTATGGAAGGACAACGCCTATCCTGCGGCGGTTGGGCGAACATCGGACGATGCGCCCCGCGGACAATACGGCACGGACGAAGGAGGCGTGAGGCATGCAGGCATACGTCGGACCCGAAAGGCTGATGAACGAGAGCTACATGACGCTGTCCGCGCCCGTCCGGCTGTTCCGGCATCACGTCGACGGCCGCATCGACACGCATTGGCATGAATTTTTCGAAATGGGGTTCGTGGTCGCGGGCAGCGGCACGCACGTCCTGAACGGCGTCCCTTCGCGCCTCGCGCGCGGCTCGGCGTTTCTGCTGACGCCGGCCGACTTCCACAGCCTGGAGCCGGATCCCGGCGAGACGCTGCGGCTGTACGATCTCATCTTCACCGACCGGGGCATCCGGGAACCGCTGCTGGCGCTGCTGTTCGGCCAGGGCGGCGGTCATGCCGCGGATTACGGTCCGGAGGAGACGGAGGCGGCGGAGCGGGAGTTCGCGCTGATCTGGGAGGAGTCCGCCGATCGCAAGGCGGGCGGCGACCTGCTCGTGCAGGGCAGCGTCGAACGGCTGCTCGTCGGACTGTCCCGGCGCAGCCGGGCGCGGCAGGAAGGCGGCGGCCTTCAGGGCGGCGACGGGCCGGTGGCGCCGGCCGTCCGCAAGGCGCTCATCCATATCCAGCATCATTTCCGCGACCCGCTGCCGCTCGAGGAAGCCGCCGCCAGCTGCGGCCTGTCGCCGAACTATTTCAGCGAATGCTTCCGCAAGGCGACGGGCGTCACCTTCCAGACGTACGTCCAGGAATTGCGGCTGCGGTTCGCCAAGTCGCTGCTGATGACGACGCGGCTGCCCGTGACGGAGATTTGCTTCGCCTCCGGCTTCGGCACGCTGCCGCATTTCGAACGCGCCTTCAAGAAGCGGTTCGGTTCTACGCCCCGGGCTTGCCGCGCGGAGACGCGGTGACCGGGGCGGGGCGCGGACACGCGAATAGCCTTTCCGGCTGCCGGCCGGCTGCACGCAGGACGCAGCCGGCTTTTTTGCGCGCGCGTCGCATTTCCGTCCCCGACTCGCTATACTAATAGAATAGGCCGTCTGATAGACGGAATCGATAGTTTCGAGCGAATCGGAAGGGTGTGAAGCGGGCGATGCGCCACTTGCCGGCAAGGGTCAGAAGAATGCTAATGCTGCTGCTGTTCGTAGGATTGCAACTATACGCGGGTTGGCACGCGCAGCTGTATATCGGGGAGCTGACGGGCGCGTCCGGGCTGGCGTACGGCTTGACGTTCTGGCCCGCGTATCTCGTCCTCGCGTTCGGCTATCTGCTCGCCAGGCTGCTGCGCCGCCGGCTGCCGGCATTCGCCGCGCTCGGCTTGAAATGGGCCGGGTCGTATTGGATCGCGGCCTTCCAATACAGCGTCCTGCTGCTGCCTTTCGCGGATCTGGCCGCTTGGCCGCTGCGCGCGTTCGGGGTCTCGAACGCCGGCGCGATCCTCTATATCGGAAGCGCCGTGACGCTGCTTCTGCTCGGAATCCTGCTGCTCGGCTCGCGCAACGCGTGGTCGCCGGTCGTGAGGGAATACGCGGTCACGGTTCCGAAACCGGGCGGCGCCTTGAAGGAGCTTCGCATCGCGGCGGCGTCCGATCTTCACCTCGGCACGACGGTCGGCCGCCGCCACTTGGAGCGGCTCGTCCGGCGCATCAACGGGCTGCGGCCGGACGTGGCGCTGCTCGTCGGCGACGTGCTGGACGACGACGTCGAGCCGTTCGTGCGGCGCGACGACGGCAGCCGGCTGGCGCAAATCCGGACGGCGTACGGCACGTACGCGGTGCTCGGCAACCACGAATATTACGGCGGCGGCATCGACACGTACATTGAAACGATGCGCGGGTTCGGCATTCCCGTGCTGCTCGACGAGACCGTCTCGATCGCCGGCAGCTTCCACCTGATCGGCCGCAAGGACAAGACCGACCGCGAACGGGCATCCGTCGCGGAGCTGACGGCAAGGCTGGACGACGGCAAGCCGCGCATCCTCATGGACCATCAGCCGGCGGCGATCCGGGAAATCGCCGACGCGGGCATCGACGTGTCGTTCCACGGCCACACGCACCGCGGCCAGATGGCCCCGAACCATTGGATCACGCGGCGGATCTTCGAGCTGGACTGGGGGTACAAG
The DNA here is from genome assembly GCF_900113915.1 of Paenibacillus sp. UNC496MF. Classification (NCBI taxonomy): domain Bacteria; kingdom Bacillati; phylum Bacillota; class Bacilli; order Caryophanales; family Paenibacillaceae; genus Paenibacillus; species Paenibacillus sp. UNC496MF. The sequence goes on along the minus strand of NZ_FORE01000009.1, from coordinate 144,999 downwards.
GCGTTCGGCGCGCTGCACGCGTTCGTGTCCTGCGGCTTCGGCACGTGGGGACCGCCGATCCGGATCGGAAGCCGAAGCGAAATCTTGTGCGTCACCGTCCGGTTCGATTCCCAAGCGTGACAACAACTGCGTCTTGGTCGCGGCCGGGAACCGTCGTATAATCGAAGAATGCGAGATTCGCGCGCCGGCGCGATCGAATGGATGCGCCGCGCGTTCGTTTGGTTCCAAGCGATGGCATAGATGCGGTGCGATTGAATAGATTCGAAGCGGATCACTAGATTCAAAGCGAATAAACCGGCCAAAGATTGCTATAGATTCCGCGCGTTTCGATTAACAGGGCTATTCCGGCCATAAAAACGACAAGCCTGGACGACGAGGAGCTGAGCGCAGATGGAACTCGAACTGAATACGCCGCTCGCGCCGCTGCCGCTTCCGCCGGGGCGGGATCCGGCCATGAAGCGGATCTGGGCCTGGCTGCTGCGCCGCGGCCGGGCGACGCTCCGCTTCGATACGCCGATCTGGCGCGCGGCCGTCGCGGGCCTATGGCTCGCCCTCAGCGCGGTGCTCGTCGCGACGGCGCTCGGCATGCCGACGGGCATCGGCATGGTCTTCGACGCCGCGGTCGCGGTGCTGCTCGGCACCGTCGGCATGGCGGCCGCGGGCTTGGCGATCGCGTACCTGCTGTCGCTCGCGTACGCGCCGATTCCGCGGTTGACGGCGGGGGCGCTCGCCTTTGCCGCGTTCGCCCTCTGGTTCGTCGGGGACAAAGCGAACCTCGGCGACTGGATGTCGGTCGTGCTCGCCGCCATCGTCGCGGGCATCGGGCTCGCCGGCGGCCTCTTCATCGGCGCGCTGGCCAGCGAGCGGGTGCCGATGGCGCTCAAGGCGGCGCTGATCGTCGCGATCACGCTGTCGGGCCTGACCTTCGACAGCTGGCCGTTCAACGTGTACGGCGACGTGCCGGCGGACGCGCAGCTGATCGCGGGCGAACCGGACGTCGCGCGGCTCGCGGCGGACAACCCGGCCGCGGACGGAACGTACGCCGTGAAGACGTTCGCGTACGGCAGCGGCACGGATGCGAAGCGGAGCGAATTCGGCTCGGGCGCCGCGCTCAAGTCGGACACGGTCGACGCTTCGGCGTACATTCACCGCTGGAAGTGGCTGCGCAGCCTGTTCTGGGGCTTCGACGAGACGAAGCTTCCCCTGAACGGGCGGGTCTGGATGCCGGAGGGCGGCGGACCGTTCCCGCTCGTGCTCATCGTGCACGGCAACCACCTGATGGAGCAGTTCTCGGACGACGGCTACGCGTACTTGGGCGAGATGCTGGCGAGCCGCGGCTTCATCGCGGTCTCGGTCGACGAGAACTTCCTCAATTATTCCTTCTGGGGCAACATCCCCGACAACGACATGAAGGTGCGGGCGTGGATCCTGCTCAAGCATCTGCAGCAAATCGAAGCGTTCGATCGGCAGGCGGACAGCCCGTTCTACGGACGGGTCGACTTAAACCGGGTTGCGCTGATCGGCCATTCCCGCGGGGGCCAAGCGGTCGCGATGGCCGCGGACCGCGGCAAGTGGTTCGCCGCGGACAAGACGCTCGCAAGCTTGCACGCCGTCCATATTCAGGCCGTCGTCGCCATCGCGCCGACCGATACGACGGTCGACAAGCAGAAGGCGCAGCTGAAGAATACGTACTACTTGTCCCTTCAAGGCGCGAGCGACGGCGACGTCGATACGTTCGGCGGCGAGCGCCAATACATCCGGTCGAGCTTCTCGCCGGGCTCGGACCGGTTCAAAGCGACGCTCTACATCGGCGAGGCGAATCACAGCCGGTTCAACACGAGCTGGGGGACGATGGACGACAGCCTGCCGGGCGGCCTGCTGCTGCGGAAGGACGAAATGATGGACGCGGACGACCAGCGCCAGGTCGCGAAGGTATACGTCTCGGCCTTCCTCGAGACGGCGCTGCACGACAGCGGGGATTACCGGCGGCTGTTCCAGGATTACCGCGCGGGCGAAGCGTGGCTGCCGCAGGCGACGTACTTGAACCGCTACGAGGACGGCAGCTTCGTGGCGCTGGCGCGCATCGACGAGGATTACGACAAGGCGAAGCTGACGAACGGGGTCACGGCGTCGGCGGAGCGCCTGCGGTGGTCCGAAGCCGCGGCCGAGGACCGGGACGGCAACGACAAAGGCACGCGCGGCGCGGTGCTGGAATGGAAGCAGGGGGACGGCAGTTACGCGCTGCGGCTGCCGGCGACGTTCGACGCGCTGCATGCCGGGGGCGAGCCGCAGGAGTTCGTCTTCAACATGACGAATCTGGAGAGGGACCTGCCCGGCTTCGACGGGGACGGCGCCAAGAACGGCGGCACGGGCATCCCGCTGCCGGAGATCGAGGTCGAGTTCGAAAGCCGCAACGGCGCGGCCGTGCGCATGCCGCTCTCCGCGTTCAAGGCCGTTACGCCGCTGCCGTACACGCACTTCACTTTGTTTCCGTGGATGGAGAAGCGCGTGATGAACGGCAAGTACAAGGATCCGACGGAGCCCGTGTTCCAGACGTACAGCCTGCCGCTCGAACGGTTCCGGGCCGGCAATCCCGCGTTCGAGCCCGAGCATCTGTCGCGGGCGACGTTCTACTTCACGAGCGACCGGGGCAAGGTGATGCTGGACGACATCGGGATCGCCGACGCGCCGTCCCCTTGACGCTTCGGGCAAGAAGCCGGCGGCGCGGGCTACCCTCGCGTACGCCACTTCCGACAGGAGGCATTTGATATGCTGTTGGGCATTCCCAAGATCATTTCGCCCGATTTGCTGAAAATCATGATGGAAATGGGCCATGGCGACGAGCTCGTGCTGGCCGACGCGAATTTCCCGGCCGCGAGCCACGCGCGGCGGCTCGTCCGCTGCGACGGACATGCCATACCGGAGCTGCTGGACGCCGTGCTGCGGCTCTATCCGCTCGATCAGTACGTGGACAAGCCCGCGTCGCTCATGGAGGTCGTGCCCGGCGACAAGGCCGAGACCCCGATCTGGGGGGCGTACGGGCGAATCGTCCGGGAGCGGACCGGGCTGGAGGCGCCGTTCGAGAAGCTGGAGCGCTTCGCGTTCTACGAACGGGCGCGAGGCGCGTACGCCATCGTCGCCACGGGCGAAGGGGCGCAATACGCGAATCTGATTTTGAAGAAAGGCGTCATTTTTCCTTGACTCGCGCGCCGGTATCCGGCCGTTCCCGAATCGTCTCGGGGACGGCTGGATTTTTTTGCGGACGGATTGGCAAAACTATGCCGAATACGGAATCGTTGGAGGCGGTGCGCCCCATGAAGGAAAGGTCGTTCGGCCACCGGCCGGTCTTCATGATGCTGACGCTGTCCGTCGGACTGTCCGCCCATGTCATCGTGCTTCCGGCCGTGCTCGACGTCAGCGCCCGCGATGCCCGGCTATGCGGGCTACTGGCTTTCGCCATCGTCATCCCTTGGCTGACCGTCTTCCTGTACGGCAGCGTCAAACGGACGAACGTCGACTTGAGGATCGCGTTCGGCGTCACGGCCGCGATCCGGCTGCTGTCGTTCAAAGGACTTCCGAAGGGAGGAATGCAGGATGACCGAACGCCGCAATCCGCGGGCGCCTGGATGCGAAGGTCGAGTCCGTCCAGAAATACGCCGGCGTTTTTGAGTTGAAATAGGGGGCATCCGTCCTACAAACCTCCATAGGTTGGCTTCAAGCGTCCATGTCCTGCGGAGCTTGTTCCACCTATACTTGTAGACGACTGACGTAATGGATTGCCGTTCGTACAGCATCGTTTATTCCATAGGGAGGATGTTCCGCCATGCCGATCGCCTTTCACGCCGAGAGCGGCCTGTTCCACTTGCAGACGCGCTCGATGAGCTACATGTTCCAATCGCTCCGGGGCTACCCGGCCCACGTCTACTGGGGACGCAAGCTGGGCGAAGCCGCCGCGGGCCGGCTGCTGCAGCGCGTCGAGCGCGCTTCGTTCAGCCCGAACCCCGTGCCGGAGGACCGCTCCATCTCGCTCGATACGCTGCCGCAGGAATATCCGGGCTACGGCTCGAGCGACTTCCGCAATCCGGCTTACGCCGTCCAGCTGCCGAACGGCACGACCGTGACGGAGCTGCTGTACGTCTCGCACGAGATCGCGGCCGGCAAACCTTCGCTCGAAGGACTGCCCGCCGTGTACGCCGAGCGGGCGGACGAAGCGGAGACATTGACCGTCCGTTTGGAGGACAAGCAGACCGGCCTGAAGGCGGAGCTGTCCTATACCGTCTTCGAAGCGTTCGACGCGGTCGTCCGTTCGGCGCGCATCGTGAACGCCGGCGCCGAGGCGGTGCAGCTGACGCGCGCGTTCAGCTTCAGCGTCGACCTGCCGCACGACCGCTTCGAGCTGCTGCAGCTGTCCGGCTCTTGGACGCGGGAACGCTACATTCACAAGCGCGCGCTGACGCCGGGCGTCCAAGCGATCGAAAGCCGCCGCGGCTCCAGCAGCCATAACAACAACCCGTTCTTCGCGCTGCTCGCCGAAGGGGCGACGGAAGACCACGGCGACGTCTACGGCTTCAGCCTCGTCTACAGCGGCAGCTTCGCCGGCGGCGTCGAGGTGGATCAATTCCATACGGCGCGCGCCTATATGGGCATCAATCCGTTCGATTTCTCGTGGCGCCTGGAAGCGGGCGAGTCGTTCCAAACGCCGGAGGCGGTGCTGGTCTTCTCGCACGAAGGGCTCGGGGCCATGTCCCGGACCTACCACGAATTGTACCGGACGCGGCTGTGCCGGGGCGCGTTCCGCGACGCGGTCCGTCCGATCCTGGTCAACAACTGGGAAGCGACCTACTTCGATTTCAACGCGGACAAGATCGAAGCGATCGCCGAGGCGGGCAGCGCGCTCGGGATCGAGTTGTTCGTGCTCGACGACGGCTGGTTCGGCCGCCGCGACAGCGACAACAGCTCGCTCGGCGATTGGGTCGTCGACAAGAAGAAGCTGCCGAACGGGCTCGAGGATCTGGCGGAGCGCGTGCGCAGCCACGGCCTTGAATTCGGCCTCTGGTTCGAACCCGAGATGGTCTCGCCGGACAGCGACCTGTACCGCGCGCATCCGGATTGGTGCCTCCACGTGCCGGGGCGCCGCCGGTCCGAAGGCCGCCAGCAGCTCATTCTCGACCTGTCGCGCGCGGACGTGCAGGATTACATCGTCGAAGCGGTCGGCGGCATCCTGCGCAGCGCGCCGATTACGTACGTCAAGTGGGACATGAACCGCAACATGTCCGAGATCGGCTCGGCGCTGCTGCCGCCGAACCGCCAGCGCGAAACGGCGCACCGCTACATGCTCGGCTTGTACGGCGTGCTCGAGCGCATCACGTCGGCGTTCCCGAACGTGCTGTTCGAGAGCTGCTCCGGCGGAGGCGGCCGGTTCGACCCCGGCATGCTCTACTACATGCCGCAGACATGGACGAGCGATAATTCCGACGCGATCAGCCGGCTCAAGATCCAATACGGCACGAGCATCGTCTATCCCGTCAGCGCCATGGGCGCGCACGTGTCCGCCGTGCCGAACCATCAAGTCGGCCGCCTGACCCCGCTCAAGACGCGCGGCGACGTCGCGATGTCCGGCAACTTCGGCTACGAGCTGGACTTGACGAAGTTCACGGACGAGGAGAAGGAAGAAGTGAAGCGCCAGGTCGCGCTCGTGAAGGACGTGCGGGGGCTTGTGCAGTACGGCAGCTTCTTCCGCCTGCTCAGCCCGTTCGAGGGCAACGAGACGGCGTGGATGTTCGTCTCGCCGGACAAGCGCGAAGCGCTGGTCGTGCACGTGACCGTGCTGAACGAATCGCACGCGCCGCTCGGCCGTCTCAAGCTGAAGGGGCTCGACCCGGATTTCCGCTACGAATGGCTCGGCACGGACGAGATCGTCGGCGGCGACGAGCTGATGTACGCCGGCGTGGCCAAAGAACGGGCGCACGGCGACTATCACAGCGTCGTCTACCGTTTCGTCGCGAAGTAACGGGCAGCGCCCGCGCCGAAGGACGGCCCGCGCGATCGCGGCAGCGGCAGGGACAACCCGCCTCCTTGATGCATATGCTGTAGAGCAGCGTATTTGGAAAGGGGAGTGGGAAACGTGCCGCACACGCTTGCATGCAGCGCGTCCGCCGCGTTCGGCGCGCTGCTCGTCTTCTCCTTCGGCATCTGGCCGGAATCCCTCACGTTGCTGCTGGTCGCCATGGGGATCGACTACGTGACGGGCATTACCGCTGCTTTGAAAGAGAGGCGCTTGAACAGCTCGGTCGGCTCCTGGGGATTGGCTCGCAAAGGCCTCATGCTGCTTGTCATCATGCTGGCGCACCGCGTCGACATCGTGATGGAGCTGGATAATATCGCGATGGGCGGAGCGATTTATTTCTATTTGGCCAACGAGCTGATCTCCGTGACCGAGAACCTGGGACGGATCGGCCTGCCGATGCCGGACCGGCTCCGGCAGCTGATCGAAGTGCTCAAAAATAAAAAATAAGCCGCGCATAGCGCGCATTCGCCTAGGCCATCCTGAATCGGGACGGCCTTTCTTTTTTCGAAGCCCGGCCGCGTTGCGGATTCGGCATCCGTCTGCTATAATGGGAACAAATGTTCGCGTTAGCGCGATGTATGGAGGGACACCTATGGCGCTGGATACGGAGCCGCGGCCGGCGGAGGCGGGCGGGAAGGCGGAGGAGGGCGCTCCCCGGATGCTGCTCGGCAAGGAGATGGAGCTCGTCAAGCGGTACGCGCTGCTCGGCATCGTGAACGCGATTCTGGAGCACGACATCCGGATCGTCGGCGCGGCGAAGACGAAGCTGCCGCGGCTGTACGAATCGATGATGCGCGGGCTGCAGGACCGCGTGCTGCTCGAGCTCGCCGGCATCCGCAGGCAGTTCAAGGCGAGCGGGATCGTCGGTTTCGGCGAGAAGCGGACGAAGGAATCGCTGACGGCCAGCTACCGGTGCATGGGCTACCAACGGTCGTTTTCGATGCCGTGGACGTTCGTGAAGGCGGAAGCGGAGCGAGTGCTTCGGGGGTATTTGGAGAAGCGGGGCGTATAGGGCGAAGACGGTTAATATTGTCAAAAAACGTTCATCGATTTGTCAAAAAAAGAAAAAAGTTTGACGCGCGGATTAGTTTAAGGTTGAGAATAACGGACGATCTTAGGTAATATAAGGAGTAGACATTTGATGAAAAGGGGAGCAAGTGACAATGCATAAGTGGATTATGTTCGTCGTTTTCGCAGCGGCTTGCGTTTTGGGCGTTGTTCTTCTTACGACCCAGCTTCCGGACAAGCCCGTTGACGAAGCGGCTTCGCTGCCGCCGGGCGAATCGCTGCTGAAGGTGGAAGCTTCGCAGGACTTCGTCTTCGACCAAAAGGAGTACCACGTCAAGAAGGGCGATAAAGTGAAGCTGGAGCTCGTGAACAAAAGCGGCATTCACGGTCTTGCCATTCCGGATCTCGGCATCGAATTGGCAGGCGACAAGCTGTCGCAGGAAGTCACCTTCGATAAAGCGGGCACGTTCGAAATGCACTGCGCGGTCATGTGCGGCGTGGGCCATGCGAATATGAAATCCGTGCTCATCGTCGAATAAGCAAACAAAAGGAGCCCGAAGCGGCTCCTTTTTTAACATCCGGGCATGCGGCACAGCCGCGTTCAATCGTACGAGCGCCGGCGGCTGCGGCCTCTTGCGACGGCCCGGTCGCAGATATAGCCGAGCAGCGCCCAGGAAGCGACCGTCAGGACGTACATCAGATACACGTTGACCGCATGAATGTCGACGATCATGTCCGCGATCCAGGCGGGGACGCTGAACATGAAGAAGACCATATTATGCGGATCGTACCCCGTGGAATTGTACAGGCATAACGCGACGCCGATGAGCGTGGCCGCGATCGTAACCGGATAACGCATGAGCTGCCTCTCCTTTGCTGGAAGATTGCCGAGTCCCGGCACCTTGCGTTATTATGTGACGAAAGGGTGCAGCGCATCCCCACCACAATTTATGAAGGAGCGAACTGATCATGATTACGCATATCGTACTGTTCAAACTGAAGGACGGCAGCCCGGAGAGCGTGGCGCGGACGGTCCAGGTGCTGAAGAACATGGAAGGCAAGATCGACGAGCTTCGTTCCATCGAAGTCGGCACCGACGTGCTGCATTCCGAGCGTTCGTACCATATCGCGCTCGTGACGACGTTCGACTCGATGGAAGCGCTGAACGCGTACCAGGTGCACCCGGTCCATCAAAACGTCATCGCGCATATGAGCGAAGTCCGCGAAGCTTCCGCGAGCGTGGATTACGAAACCTAGGGACGGGGCATAACGAATGGGTGACGTATTCGAAATGATGACGTACCTGATCGTCGTCATCGTCAGTTTGATCGTGATGACGGTCTGGCTCAAGCGCAAGGCGCGCAAAAACAAACGGTCTTAACCGGAATTCGAGGTACCAGAACCATGTATTATGTGAATCGCGAACAAATCGCGGTGCGTCTCGCGGCGCTGCCCGATGTGGGCGAGGCGCTCCGCGCGCTCCGCTCGGAGTGGAACGGCGGCCTGATTCAAGGCTTGGCGCAGGAACGCGCGCTGTACTTGGCGATCGAGATCGTCACCGACGTCGGGAGCTATCTGATCGACGGCTTCATCATGCGCGACGCCAGCAGCTACGAGGATATCGTGACGGTCATCGCGGGCGAAGGCGTGTTTCCGGAAACGCTGACCGCGCGGCTGCTCGAGCTCGTGCAACTGCGCCGTCCGCTCGCGCAGGACTATTTCGACTGGAAGCGGGCGGAGCTTCATTCGTTCGCGGCGGAGCTGCCGGACACGCTGGCGGCGTTCAAGCAGGCCGTGGAAGCCTACTTGCTCCGAGAGCTGGGCGAGTAACCCGGGACGGCCGGCGTCGATTTACGAATCGGCCGAAATGGGGTACAATGACCTCAAACGCAGCAGCCTGAATAGGCCGAAGGTGGTGGATGGAATGGGAATGGAACCGGGCGGAACGCCGTTCATGCGCAAGGAGCAGGCGGTCCGGCAGGAAGGCTCGACGCGGCAGACCGTGCTCACGCTGCTGAAGACGAACGGCCAGATGAACGCCGGCGAGCTGGCGAAGCAGCTGCAAATCACGGAAATGGCCGTGCGCCGGCATCTCGGCACGCTGGAGCGTGACGGCTTGATCGCGCCGACCGTCGTGCGCCAGGCGATGGGCCGGCCGACGCACATGTTCAGCCTGACGGAGCAAGCCGAGCTGCTGTTCCCCAAAAACTACCACGTTCTGGCGATGGATCTGCTGGAGGAGCTGGAAGACGACACCGAGACGGCCGCGATCATCGACCGGCTGTTCGAAGGCCGCAAGCGCAAGCTGCTGGATCGCTACGCGCACCGGATGGAAGGCAAGTCGCTGGAAGAGAAGGTGTCGGAGCTGGCCGCGATTCAGAACGACGGCGGCTATATGGTGCAGGTGGAGGACGATGGCAAGGGCCTGGTGCTCCACGAATACAACTGTCCGATCGCGCACGTCGCGAACCGGTACCAGCAGGCTTGCCAGTGCGAGCTGGCGCTGTTCCGGCAGCTGCTCGGAACGGACGTGGAACGGACGGAATGCCTGGCGAAGGGCGGCGGCAAATGCAGCTACCGCATCGCGGGCGCATGATCGGAATCGGAAAGAACGACGCGGGAGCGAGGCTCCGGCGTCTTTTTTATTGTCGAAAGCTGTGTCAAGTCAAGCCCATGCTGTGTATATAAGTAATACGAAATGGGCTCGCGCCCAATCGTACAGAGAGTTGGAATGGAGGTGGGCCGTGAATGGTCATTTGGTTTGAAGGCGCTGCGGCTGTCGCGTTCGTCGCCTTGGTCGTCGGCATCTTGCTGTGGCTGCGATCGTTGGATAAGCGAATTGGAAAGATGATGCAGCTGGCCGAATCGTTGGAGCGCCGCACCGAAGTCGCCGTCGCGCAGGTCAGCGATTTGCTCGACCCGGTAACGGACACGGTACGGACGGTCCAAAAATCGGTGGACGGCATTACGAAACTGACGGAAGCGACGAAGCGCATCGGAGAATCGGCGAACCAGCTTTCCTTCACCGTCAACCGGATCTCCAGCGAGCTGAACGACGCGGTCGATCGCTACGCGAGCAAGTCCGGCGACAAAGCGAAGCGCGGAATCGCGGACGCGATGAACTGGGCGGAAGTCGGTTATGCGGTGTACCATTTCTGGAAAGACAAACGGAAAGAGGACAACGCTGCCGAACGGGTGCATGCCCAGACCGTGAAACAGGGCACGATATGAAGTAATAAGCGACTGCGAGCGCGGCGGGCCGAACCGGCTGGCCGGGCAGTCAACCATCACGCCGACGGCGCAGGCGGACGATGCGGCCGAGCCGCGGCGAACTAAAAAGGAGTGTTCAATCATGGCGAAAAAAGGATTTATGTATGGCGCGATCGCAGGCGGCGTAGTCGGTTCCGTGGCAGCTTTGCTGCTGGCTCCGAAATCGGGCAGGGAGCTTCGGAGAGACATCGCCGACAAAACGCAAACCGTCACCGAGCACACGGCGCGCATCGCCGGCCAAGTCGGCGACAAGACGGTGCAAATGGCGAAGCAGGTCGGTTCGACGGCGAGCACCGCTGCGGTCAAAGTGAAGGATACGGCGGCTACCGTCGTGGATAACGTGCGCGGCTGGCGCGCCGATACGAAGGAGACCCTCGAGGAAACGGGCGAACAGGTCAAGGATGCCGTGGAAGACGTGAAGGACAAAGGCCAAGAGCTTATCGCGGAGCACCGCGAAGAACTGCACACGGTCAACAACTAACGGCCGGCGGGCTCCATGAAGCATGGTAGCGCGGCTTTCGAAGGGACGGACGCCGCAAGGCGCCAACGTTTCTTGAACGGGAACAGGCTTTGCTTTCGGCAACGATGCCGAAAGCAAAGCCTGTTTGCGTGATCGGGCGTCCGGCGCGGGGGAAGGCAGCTGGACGCGCGTCCAGCTGCCGAGAGCTGCCGCGCGTCTAGCCGCCGCGGGCCTGCGCCCGGTATTCGGAGGGCGAGCAGCCGAACGTTTTGCGGAACTGTTTGGAGAAATACAGCGCGTCGGGATAGCCGACGGACGAAGCCACCTGGTCGATGGACAGGTGGCTTTGCTCGTTCAGCAGCTCCTTGGCCCGCTCCATTCGCACCTTCAACAGAAACTGCATCGGCGAGACGCCGGTTACTTGCTTGAACATTTTGGAGAGATGCGTCCGGTGATAGCCGAGGCTGCGCGAGAGCTCCTCGATCGAGATCGGCTGCGCGTACTGATAGGACAGCCAGCGCACCGCGCGTTTGATCTGGCGTTCGATGTCCGGCAGAATGGCAAGCGAATTGAACACCAGCTTGCCTTCGTTCTGAAGCCCAAGCTCCTTGAGCAGCACGCGCAGGTAGCCGCCCGCCTCCAGATCGGCCAGTTCGGGGAACGGCGTTTGCTCCAGCGTCCCCCGGATTTTGCGGTACAGCGAACCGAGCGGACGGAAATCGCGCGCGCGAACGATCGGATTCGCGGCCGAGAAGCCGAGGCCGAGCAGGAGGTGTTCGGCGGCAAGGCCCTTGAACGCCACCCACGCGTAATGCCACGGATCGCGCTCGTCGGCGGTATACGTGAACAGCTCGTCCGGGAAGATGATGAACGTGTCCCCGCGCGCGCACGGATAGCGTCGGCCGTCGATTTCGAACGTGCCCTTGCCGCCCATGACCGTATGGATGAGGTAATAATTATGAACGGCCGGCCCGATGCCGTGCCCGGGGTTCGGCTTGCCTTCGCCGCTGAACATGACGGACAGCTCGCCTTGGGCCGGCTGCGTATTGTTCATCACGGTGAACGCGGAATGGTCGGGATTGCGCGAAGACGCGACGCGCGCGCCGGCTGCGGACGGTTTCATGGGAACGCCTTCCTTTCGGGTGGACTGACCTTCTTAGTGTACGGGATGAAACTACAAATGTACATATAAATCATGCTTTAATTCCTACTCAAACCGGGGTTTCTTGCTCTATAGTAAGGATTAGCAGAAGACATTAATCCGCTTCCAAGGCGGACTTATCCGAGGAGGATTTTACATGCCGAAGATTACTTTCATCGGTGCGGGCAGCACCGTATTCGCCAAGAACGTCCTGGGCGATTGCCTCGTCACCGAATCGCTGCAAGGCTTCGAGATCGCGCTGTTCGACATCAATCCGGAGCGTCTCTCCGATTCCGAATCGATGCTGAACCACATCAAGAACACGTTCGGCAGCACGTCCGTCATCAAGGCGTATTCCGACCGCAAGGAAGCGCTCCGCGGCGCGAAGTACGTCGTCAACGCCATCCAGGTCGGCGGTTACGACCCGTGCACGATCACGGATTTCGAAGTGCCGAAGAAATACGGCCTGCGCCAAACGATCGCGGACACGGTCGGCATCGGCGGCATCTTCCGCAACCTGCGCACGATTCCGGTCATGCTCGACTTCGCCCGGGACATGCAGGAAGTCTGTCCGGACGCGCTGTTCCTGAACTACACGAACCCGATGGCCGTGCTCACGAACGTCATGAACACGTACGGCGGGATCAAGACCGTCGGCCTCTGCCACAGCGTGCAGGTGTGCGTGCGCGACCTGTTCAAGAACCTCGGCATGGACGATACGGGCGTCAAGTCCAAGATCGCGGGCATCAACCATATGGCCTGGCTGCTCGAAGTGTCGAAGGACGGGGTCGACCTCTATCCGGAGATCAAGCGCCGCGCCCGCGAGAAGCAGCGGGAGAAGCACCACGACATGGTCCGTTACGAGATGATGCTGAACTTCGGCTACTATATTACGGAATCGTCGGAGCATAACGCCGAATACCATCCGTACTTCATCAAGCGCAACTATCCGGAGCTCGTCGACCGGTTCAACATTCCGCTGGACGAGTATCCGCGCCGCTGCATCGAGCAGATCGGCAACTGGAAGAAACTGAAGGAAGAGCTCGTGAACAACCCGACGCTCAACCACAAGCGCACGCACGAATACGCGTCGTACATCTTCGAGGCGATCGAATCGAACGTGCCGTTCCGCATCGGCGGCAACGTCATGAACACGGGACTGATCACGAACCTGCCGCGCGAAGCGTGCGTCGAGGTCACCTGCCTCGTCGACCGCAACGGCGTCACGCCGACGTTCGTCGGCGACCTGCCGCCGCAGTGCGCCGCGCTCAACCGCACGAACATCAACACGCAGCTGCTGACGATCGAAGCGGCCATCACGGGCAAACGCGAGCATATCTACCATGCCGCGATGCTGGATCCGCACACGAGCGCCGAGCTGTCGATGGACGACATCAAGGCGATGTGCGACGACCTGATCGAGGCGCACGGCGACTGGCTGCCCGCCTACAAATAAGCCGTCCCTCCCCTAAGCAGCACGCCGGGCCGACCGGGCCGCCGGAGCCGAACGATAACGCGACGCTCCCGCCGCCCCGGCGGCTTTTTTCGCGTTATCCGGCGTTCCCGCGGGGCGGCGCCGCATGTTGAACCTTGTCCCGATTTGCGCTAAGATGTAGGTACCTTTTCGTCAACGTGTTCATACTCTATTGAAGTTCAGTCAAAACGTTCAAGAAAGCGGTGTGTCTGTGCAACAACCGATCGCAATTTTGGATTCTGGCGTAGGCGGCTTGACCGTCGTGAAAGAAATCATGCGCCAGCTTCCCCGGGAAAAAATCATGTATTTCGGCGATACGGCCCGTACGCCATACGGTCCTCGGCCGGCCGAAGAAGTGACTCGGTTTACGAGGCAAATCGTGGAATATCTGATTCAATACCGCCCAAAGATGATCGTCATCGCCTGCAATACGGCAACGGCCGTCGCGCTCGAGGATATCCGTTCGCGGGTCGCGATACCCGTCGTCGGCGTCATTCATCCCGGCGCCCGCGCCGCCAACGGACGGACCCAATCGGGCGTCGTCGGCGTCATCGGCACGGAAGGCACGATTCGAAGCGGCGCCTACGAGACGGCGCTGAAGCAATTGTCGCCCGCGATCAACGTGATCAGCCTGGCTTGCCCGAAGTTCGTGCCGCTCGTCGAACAGGGCAATTTCCGCTCGCCGGAGACGCAGGAGGTCGTGGAATCCTCGCTTCGGCCGCTTCAGGAGCGCAACATCGACACGCTGATCCTTGGCTGCACCCATTATCCGTTCCTGTCGGAGACGATCGGCTCGGTCATGGGCGAGCAGGTGAAACTCATTAGTTCCGCCAACGAGACGGCGCGCGAGATCAGCACGATCCTGCACGACCGCAACCGGCTGACCCGCGACGGAGAGCTGCCGGTGCATCAGTTCTTTTGCAGCGGCGAACCGCGGATGTTCCGCATGATCGCGCAGCAATGGCTCGGCGAACAGATCGAACTGACGCCGGTCGTCTGGCAGGTTCCGAAAATCGTATAATGCGCAGGGCAACCCGCAACCGGGCCGCCGACGTTCATTCGTCGGCGGCCTTTTAGCTGCCTGCCGAGGCATGCGGGGTCGGGCGCCGGCATAGCATGTAGCATAATGACGTGCCGCGACACTATTCCGACCGAGGTGATACGATGCTGCCCTACGTCGTGCAGCCCGGCGATACGCTGCTGCGCATCGCCCGCGCGTTCAACGTGAATCCGGAGTCGCTGCTGGCGGCGAATCCGGGACTCGATGCCGCCGCTCCGCTGCTTTCCGGCCTGCTGCTGTCGGTTCCCGCGCAGACGGCTTTTATTTATCGCGTCCAGCCGGGCGACACGCTGCTCGGCATCGCGGGCAAGTTCGGCTTGACGCTGCAGGCGCTGGTGCAGGCGAACCGCCGCCAGGAACTGAAGCAGCTGCAGCCCGGCCTGCTCCTCACGGTGCCGCGCGCGGACAACGCTTCCCGGATCGTCGACGGGCGAGCCGAATACGGCCAGCGCGAGCTGACCGCGGATGCCGAAGCATTGCTGAAGGCCTACCCGTTCCTCCAGGTGGAGAAGATCGGGGAGAGCGTCATGGGACAACCGCTCATCGCCATCCGGCTCGGGGAAGGGCCGGTGAAGGTGCACGTCAACGCCGGCATGCACGCCAACGAATGGATCACGACGCCGCTCCTGATGACGTTCCTCGAAGACGCCGCGAAGGCGGCGGCATCCGGGGAGACGCTGTGCGGCGCGGACATGCGCGAGCTGCTGCGGCAGGTTACGCTGTGGGCCGTCCCGCTCGTCAACCCGGACGGCGCGGAGCTCGCGCAGGAGGGGCTGCGGCCGGACCATCCGCGCGGAGCGGAGCTGCTCCGGTGGAACCGCGGCTCGCGCCGCTTCCGGAAGTGGAAGGCCAATATCCGCGGCGTCGACTTGAACGATCAGTTCCCCGCGTTCTGGGAAGAAGAGAGCGCCCGCCGGGATGCGGACGGTCCGGGTCCGCGGGATTATCCCGGGCCTTCGCCGTTCTCGGAGCCGGAAGCGGCCGCGCTCGCCGCGTTCACGGCGGAGCAGGCGTTCGATCTCGTCGTGGCGCTTCACACGCAGGGCCAGGAGATCTATTGGAACTATCGCGGTTACGAGCCGCCGGAATCCGAACGCATCGCCCGCAGCCTGGCGAAGGCAAGCGGCTACAAGCCGGTGAAGCTGTCGGGCAGCGACGCCGGCTACAAGGACTGGTTTATTCTGCAATACCGCAAGCCCGGCTACACCGTCGAGGTCGGCTGCGGCGTCAATCCGCTGCCCTTGGACGCGTTCCCGGACCTGAACGACGAGGTGCGGGCGCTGCTCGTCGCCGCTTTGGAGGAAGCCCGCTCGCTTGTGCTATAATAAGCGCAAGAAGGAGGCGGATGCCTGTTGCGCAAATTGTGGTCGCTCCGCCATTGGCGGAACGTGTTCGCCCGAATCTTCCGGCTGCTCGCCGCCAAGGAAGTTCGGCTGACGGACAAGCTCCTCTATTTGGTGCCGGTGCTGTTGTATTGGGTGCTTCCGGACGTCATGCCGTTCGTTCCGATCGACGACATCGCCGTGACGATGATCGCCGCGGAGCTGTATACCCGGTACATGGAACGGAAATACGGCAAGGCGCTGAAGTAGCGGTTGAACAATGGCCAAGCTTTCTATACAATAGAGTAAATAAAGTTTGCAATCACATGGAATAAGGGTTGCGAGCCAATGAAATCATGTATGCCATCGCGCGGGTCGAGTTCGTAGCGAGCGACGGTCGCGCCGATCGCATCGCACCCGAGAATCGGAGAGCGTCCGCCGGACAGGCGGGCTTCATCCATAAAGGAGCTGAAGAAGCAATGAAAGTGAAAATTTCGCGCAACGCCGCCAAGATGCTTCGCGAGGAGATCGACAATCCGGAGAACGAGGGCAAATACCTTCGCGTGTACGTCACGCATTCCCACGGCGACCACGCCCACTACGGCATGAAGATGGACGACGCGACCGAGAAGGACGAAGTCGTCGAGACGGACAAGGACATCAAGGTCGTGCTCGAGCAAGGCAACGAATGGCTCGACGGCGTGCGCATCGATTATTTCTACGTGCCCGAGGAAGGCTTCATGATTTCGAACCCGGCGAAAGGCAACGGCGGCGACCACTAAACGATTTTCGGCTTAGGGAGAGGAACATGGCGAACGACATCCGCATTTGCGACAAATGCAAACATATCCGCCCGAAGACGATGGTGCCGAAGCTGCAGAAGCTGGCGCCGGACGCGGAGATTCAAGTCGCGTGCAAATCGTACTGCGGGCCTTGCTCCCGGTACGCCTTCGTCTTCATCAACGGCCGCTACATCACGGCGCCGACCGAAGACGAAGCGATCGAGAAGGCAAGCAAATATATCAAGAAGAGCTAAACGAAAAGACCCTTTGTCCCGGCATTCCCGGACGAAGGGTCTTTTCGTTTAGCCGCGCGCGCCTCCGCGCAACCCGCTCCGGCTGCCCGCGGGATCAAGGCTCGCGGCGCATCGCCGGCACCAGGTCGCGCGTCACGGCGAGATCCGACGCCTGCAGCTCGCGGACCGCGTCCTGCGCGCCCGGCGAGCAGCGGGATGCATCGGGCAGCAAGCTGCCGCTCGCGAAGTCGTAGCAGCGGCTGTGCTCCGGCAGGCCGTCCTCGGGCGGCACGTACAGCACCTTGCCGTCGGTGAACGCGCCGCTACGGAAGACGACTTCCTTGCCCGCGAGCGGCTGCGCGGTGACGAGCGGCGTGCCGAGCATGGCCTTCCCGCCGCTCGGGATGCCGAGCAGATGGAGCGCGGTCGGCGCGACGTCGAGCTGCCCGCCGGCCTGGCGGTACGTGCCCGCGCGGGCGCCGTCCGGCAGGTGGACGAGGAACGGCACGCCCTTCAGGACGCGGAACCGCTCGGCGTCGTTCAACCGATGGCCGAGGAACGTCTCGAACGGCTGCCAATCGTCGATCGAGTTGTCGTGGTCGCCGTAGAACATGAAGATCGAGCGATCCCACAGGCCGGCCGCCTTGAGCTCGCCGACCAGCTGGCCGATCGCCGCGTCGACGTAATGGACCGCCTCCAGGTAGTCCCCGAACATCGTGCCCTTGAACGCGCCGACGTCGAGCGTCTGGACGCTCGCGGGCAGCGCGTACGGATGATGGCTGGACAGCGAGATGAGGAACGAATAGAACGGCTGCGGCTGCGCGGCCATGAGCCGGACGGACTGCTTGAAGAACGACTTGTCCCCGAGCGACCAGCCGAGCGGCTCGTCGATGGTATAGGCGTTCTTGCTGAAGAACTCGTCGTAGCCGAGCGTGTCGTACATCATGTTCCGGTTCCAGAAGCCGCCGTCGTACGCATGGAACGCGTTCGCCGCATACCCGCCGTCTTTCAGCGTCAGCGCCAGGCTGTCGTACGCGTGCTGGGCGAACCGCGTGAACACGGAGCCGGACGGCAGCGGCTGCAGCGAAGCGTTGGCGGCCAGATCCGCGTCCGAGGTGCGGCCTTGGGCGGTCTGATGATAGAAATTATCGAAGTAGAGGGAGTCCGCCATCAGCTTGTCGATGTTCGGCGTTACCGGCTGACCGCCGATCCGCTTCCCGACGACGAAGCTCTGGAACGCTTCGAGCTGCACGAGAATCACGTTCGAACCCTTGTACCGGCCGAACAGCGGGTCGGTCGCGTCCAATTGATCCCGCACGTCGCCGCGCTCCCGGAACACCTCCTTCGCTTCGGCGACTTCCGCGGGCGCCGGGGCGCCGCCGCGCATCCAGTGCTCGTCCGCGTACCGGTACAGGTCGTAGCCGTGGAAGCCGAGGACGCCGGTCACGTTGTACAACGACAGGTTCCACCAGTTGCCCGTGAACAGGTCCGCGGCCCACGTGGTACTAGCTTTGTGGACCGGCGCGTACACGAGCGCGAAGCCGAGCAAGAAGACGGCGACGCCGGACGCCAGCCGGCGGATCGCGGCGCGCCTTGCGCGGCCCGGGCCGCGGGAAGCGGCGGCCGGCCGTCCCGCGAGCGCGCCCCGCAGCCGTTTCGAGGCGAGCAGCGCGATGCCGAGCGGCAGCAGCGCGGCCCAGTCGGCGGCGAACCAGAGATCCCTCGGGGACAGGAGCGCGTGGATGCTGTCCCCGAGCTCGCCGACCTGGCCGGCCTGCAGCAGAACGGGAATCGTGATGAGGTCCTGGAAGTAGCGGAAGTAGAGCAGGTCGGCGTAGACGAGCGCCGTCAGCAGGACGTCGAGCGCGATCAGCGCGAGCAGCCGGCCGCGGCGCGGCAGCCAAAGCGTCCAGAACGCCAGCAGCGCCAGCGTGCCGGCGGCGACCAGCCGGTCATCCGCGTTCATCGCCATGTACGGGACGTGCACGAGCCGGTCGAACAGCGCCAGCTTGAACAGCATGACGAGCACGAAGAGCGGCAGGCCAAGGCTCGGCAACGCCGTAACCATGCGAAACGGCGCCCGCAGACGGCGCCGTTTCATGGTGAGATCCGGTAAGGTCATGGGAAAGGATCCTTTCGGTCGCGCGTTCGCGGATTTACGAAAACGCAACAATCTTCTCCCATTATAATCGCGTTCGGCTGCGGAAACAAAGCCGCGGCCGGCGTCAAACCTTGTCGCGCGGCGGCAATGGCCCGAAGAACTGGTAATACGTGCATTCGATCCGCCCGTTGAACAGCTTGCGGCGCTTGTCCGCCTTGCGTCCGATCGTCTCCTCGAACGCGCGCGACTGCGTCAGGGCGAACGTCGACCAGGTCGGCAGGTAGAGCATGCTGAGCCCGAGCTGCCGGACGGCCTTCTCCGCGTCGTTCTCGTCGCCGAGGCGGGAGCCGTACGGCGGGTTCGTCACGATGCAGCCGTAGTCGCCGTCCGGCTTGATCCGCGACACCGGCATTTGCGTCAGCTTGATGTCGTTCGCGAAGCCGGCCTTCTTCACGGCCGCGGCCGCCACGTCGAGCGCGGCCGGGTCGATGTCCGAGCCCGCGATCCGCAGCGGGATGTCGTCCCGGACGGCGTCGAACGCTTCCTCCCGCGCCCGCTCCCACAGCTCGTCCGGCACGAGCGGCCAGCCCTCGCTGTTGAACGTCCGCCGCAGCCCCGGCGCGATGTTCCACCCGATCATCGCCGCTTCGATCGGTATCGTGCCCGAGCCGCAGAACGGATCGTAGAGCGGACGCTCGGGCCGCCACCGGCTCAGCAGCACCATGGCCGCCGCCATCGTTTCCTTAAGCGGCGCTTCCGTGACGAGCTTGCGGTAGCCGCGCTTGTGCAGCCCCGGGCCGGTCGTGTCGAGCGTGATCATGGCGACGTCGTTCAGCAGCCAGACTTCGATGACGAACCGCGCGCCGTCCTCCGCGAACCACTCCGTGCCGTAGACGGTCTTCATTTTCTCGACGACGGCTTTCTTGACGATGCTCTGGCAGGCCGGCACGCTGCTCAGCTGCGACTTGTGCGAGCGGCCCTCCACGGGAAACTCCCCGTTCTCCGGAATCCAGGCCGGCCAGTCGATCGCTTTCGCCCCTTCGAAGAGCTCCTCGAACGTCGTGGCCGGGTATTCCGCCATCTTGATCAGCACGCGGTCCGACGTCCGCAGCCACAGATTGGCCCGGCAGATGTCCGCCGGCCCTCCTTTGAAAACGACCCGGCCGTTCTCGACCTTCTGGTCGGTGTAGCCAAGCTCCGTCAATTCGCGCGAAACGACCGCTTCGAGTCCCATCGGGGCCGTGGCGATCAGCTGCAGGTTATCCATATGTCCGTATCCTCCGTCTTGCTTTTGCTTGTTTTCGATCCTCGAAAATCTTACAATCAAGTATAGGACATCATGGCATTTAAATACAATCGCGAACATGGGATACGGCGAGAGGAGAGATGGAAATGTCGACGGAACAAGAAGCGGCGGAACGGTACGTGGACGGTCTGCTGGGCGAGGACGCCGATCTGGCGCGCGTGCACGCGGCCATCGAAGCGCAGGGCATGCCCCAAATTTCGATCGCGTCCGGCTACGGCCGGCTGCTGACGATGCTCGTCGCGATGTCGGGGGCGGAGAACGTGCTCGAGATCGGCGCGCTCGGCGGCTACAGCGGCATCTGCCTGGCGCGGGGGCTGCGGGAAGGCGGCAAGCTGACGTCGCTCGAGCTCGTGCAGGGCTACGCGGACACCGCCCGGGCCAATCTCGAGGCGGCCGGCCTCGGCGGCCGCGCGGAATACATCGTCGGGGACGCCAAGGCGAGCCTCGCGGAACTGGAGAAGGCAGGGCGCAAGTTCGACTTCTTCTTCATCGACGCGGACAAGGAGAGCTACCCGGAGTATCTGGAATGGGCGATCAAGCTGGGCAATCCGGGCGCCGTCATCACCGGCGACAACGCGCTGCTGCACGGCCGGACGGCCGATCCGGAGAAGAACGGGCCTTCGGTGCTCGCGATGCGCGGCTTCAACGAGACGATGGTCCGCGACGAGCGGCTGACGGGCACGCTGCTGCCGGCGTACGACGGCCTCGCGATCGCGCGGATCAAGTAGCGGAGCGGCGGCGGACGAGAGACGGCGCAACCGAATAAGCGCGTCAGCACGACAAAGAGTGCCGGACCTTCCCTCGGGAAGGTCCGGCACTCTTTGTCGATGCTTGGGCGCCGGCGCTTGCCGCGCGCCGCTTCGGCTAGGCCTCGCGCGAGGCTGGCCGCTTCGCCACCAGCGTCTTGCGGACCCAGGCGGCGTTGATCAGAAACAGGACGGCGGAGATCAGGAATACGCCGCCGATGCCCGTCCAGCCGGAGATGACCCCGCCGACGATCGGGCCGATCATGTTGCCGAGCGAAAGCATGCTGCTGTTCAGGCTGAAGGCGCGGCCTTCCATGCCGTCCGGCGTGAAGCGGCGCACCAGCGCGTTGACGGACGGGATGAGCCCGCCGAGGAAGCAGCCCTGCAGCAAGCGGAAGAGCAGCAGCTGCCAGACCGTGGCCGCGAACGCCTGCGGGACGAACATGATTGCGGCGCCGACGAGCGAGATGCCGAGCACCTTCGCTTGGCCGATCCGGTCGCTCAGCCGCCCGAGGAGCGGCGCGGCGATCATGTTCGTGATGCCGGCGGCGGAGCTGACGAAGCCCGCCCAGAAGGCGAGGTTGACGTCCGTGCCGTGCAGCCGCTGGACGTACAGCGGCATGAGCGGGTTCGGGCCGATCATCGCGAACTGCAGCAGGAACGTCACGGCGAACAGCGCCGAGAGCTGAGGCACGCCGCTCAGCTGCTTGAAGCCGGCGATGATGGACACGGCCGGCTTCGCGGCCGCCTGGGCGCGGTCGAACCGCTCCTTCACGACGAAGTAGGCGAGCGTCGAGGCGGCGAACAGCGAGATGCCGGTCAGGTAGAAGATCGGCCGGTAGCCCACCGCGTCGGCGAGCAGGCCGCCGAGGAACGGGCCGAGAATCGTCCCCGCGATGCCGCCGGACTGCAGCGTCCCCATGGCGAAGCCCATTTTCTCCTTCGGCGTGTTGATGGAGACGAGCGAGACGGCCGCGGGGTTAAACCCGGAGATCGTCCCGTTCGCCATCCGGAGCAGGAGCAGATGCCACGGCGACGTGGCGAAGCCCATCAGCGCCATGACGATCGCCATGCCGAAGCCCGAGCGCAGCAGCATCATTTTCCGGCCGTACTTGTCCGACAGCTTGCCCCACAGCGGCTGGAAGAGGAAGGCGGTGACGAAGTTTCCCGCGAAAATGATGCCGGCCCACGTCGCGATCTCGTGCTCGTCGGTCATGCCGATCCGGGGGCTTTGCAGATAGAGCGACATGAACGGCATGATCATCGTCATGCCGCCCATGACAAGAAACTGTCCGATCCACAGGACGGCAAGGTTTTTCTTCCATTGTTCCATTGCGTTCTCCTTCATTTGCGGCCGTTATCGCTTCCGAAGCTATAAAGCAAGTATACCACAGCGGGGAGAAAGTCCAAGAACGGCGCGGCCCAAACCTGACATTGTCATATGATTGTCATCGTTGCCGCGAGAGGGACGGTTGTTACGGCCAAGCAAAAAGGGCATAATGGAAACGTAGGGAAAACGATAGAAATGGGGAACTTCAATGGGCTACAACGACTTATTCATCCGGGCTTGCCGGGGCGAACACGTCGATCGCTTACCCGTTTGGTATATGCGGCAGGCGGGACGGTACGATCCCGACTACCGTAAAATAAAAGAACAGTACTCGTTGCTCGAAATCTGCAAGCAGCCCGAACTCGCCGCGGAAGTGACGATGATGCCGGTCAAGAAGCTGGGCGTCGACGCGGCGATTCTTTATTCCGACATCATGAATCCCGTCGCCTCCATCGGCATCGATTTCGACATCGTCGCGAACGTCGGGCCGGTGATCCACAATCCGATCCGGACGGCGGACGACATCGCGCGGCTGAAGCCGATCGACGTCGAAGGCGACCTCTCCCACGTGCTGGAGACGATCCGCCTCCTGGTCCGCGAACTGGACGTGCCGCTCATCACGTTCGCCGGCGCGCCGTTCACGATCGCGAGCTACCTGATCGAAGGCCGTCCGTCCAGGTCGTACATCAAGACGAAGACGATGATGTATGCCGAGCCGAAGCTGTGGTTCTCGCTGATGGACAAGCTCGGCGACATGGCCATCGCGTATTTGCGCGCGCACATGGCGGCGGGCGGCAAGGCGTTCCAGCTGTTCGACAGCTGGGTCGGGGCGCTGGCGCCGCGCGACTTCGCGACGTACGTGCTGCCGACGATCGAGCGGATCTTCCGCGAGCTGTCCGACCTGCCGCAGCCGAAGATTTATTTCCCGGGCGTGGCATCGGGCGAGCTGCTGGCGACGCTCGGCGGCGTGCGGGCCGACATCGTGGGCTTGGACTGGCGCGTGCCGGTAGCGGAAGGCCGCCGCAGGCTGGGCGGCGCGTTCGGGGTGCAGGGCAACCTCGACCCGTACGTGCTGACGGCGCCGATGGACGTCATCCGCGAGCAGGCGAAGACGATCATCGACGAAGGCGTCCAGGCGCCGAAATTCGTCTTCAACCTCGGCCACGGGCTGTTCCCCGAGGCGCCGCTCGACAAGCTGCGCGAGCTGACGGACTACGTGCACGCGTATTCCGCGGAAGCGATCGCGGCGCTCGGGGCGAAACCGAAGGAGGTCGCCCGTCATGGCTAATCCGAAGATCGGCGTGCTCGTCATGTCGTACGGCACGCCGGAGAGCATGGACGGCATCGCGGAGTACTACACGCATATCCGCCGCGGCCACGCGCCGACGCCGGAGCAGCTCGCGGAGCTGACGGCGCGCTACGAGGCGGTCGTCGGCGGCGTCTTCCCGCTGCGGGAGAACACGAACCGCCAGGCCGACGGGCTGCAGGCGGCGCTCGACGCCGCGGCGCCGGGCCGGTACGCCGTGTACCAAGGGCTCAAGCACGCGCGCCCGTACATCGAGGACGGCGTCGCGTCGATGGCCGCGGACGGCGTGAAGCAGGCGGTCGGCATCGTGCTGGCCCCGCATTTCTCCACGATGAGCGTCGGCAGCTACATGCAGCGCGCGCGGGAGGAAGCGGAAGCGAAGGGGATCGCGTTCGAGGCCGTCGAGAGCTACCACCTGCATCCGAAGCTGATCGAGGCGCTCGTGAAGCGCGTGAAGGATGCGTACGCGGAGCTGGAGGCGAAGACGGGCGGCGAAGGGCCGCTGAAGGTGCTGTTCAGCGCCCACAGCCTGCCGGCGCGCATCCGCGAGATCGGCGATCCGTACGAGGAGCAGCTGCTGGCCACGTCGGCGAGCGTCGCGGAAGGCGCGGGCACGCCGGATTGGGCGTTCACGTGGCAGAGCGCGGGGCGGACGCGCGAGCCGTGGCTCGGCCCGGACATCCTCGAGACGCTGAAGGAAACGGCGGATGCCGGCTACAAGGGCGTGCTGTCGGCGCCGATCGGCTTCGTCTCGGAGCATCTCGAGGTGCTGTACGATCTCGACATCGAGGCGCAGGCGGTAGCGAAGGCGCTCGGCATTCAACTCGTCCGCATCGACATGCTGGGCACGGACCCGCTCTACATGGAGACGCTGGCGGACTGCGTCGAGCAAGCGAGCCGGGGCGCGTTTATCTAGCGCCGGCGCGGCGGGACGCGGATTTACATGGACAGAGGAGATGACTCGCACATGCGGAGCAACGGTAAGCTGGATCGATTCGTCGTCATCGGCGGCGGGATCAGCGGACTCACCTCCGCTTTTTATTTGAAGAAGGAAGCGGAGCTGCGAGGACGCGAGGCGCATATTACGGTCGTGGACCCGTCGGAGAGGATCGGCGGCAAAATCAATACCCTGCGGAAGGAAGGCTTCGTGATCGAGAAGGGCCCGGATTCCTTCCTCGCGCGGAAGACGCCGATCATCGACTTGGCCTTCGACCTGGGCATCGAGAACGAGCTGACGGGGACGAATCCGGCCGCGAAAAAAACGTACATCGTGCATCGCGGGAAACTGCATCCGATGCCGCCGGGGCTCGTGCTCGGCGTGCCGACGGAGATCATGCCGTTCGCCAAGACGGGGCTGCTGTCCTGGGGCGGCAAGGCGCGGGCGATGCTCGATTTCGTTCTGCCGGCGAGCAAGGCGGAGGGCGACGAATCGCTCGGTTCGTTTCTGAGCCGGCGCGTCGGCCCGGAAGTGATGGAGCGGATCGCGGAGCCGCTGCTGGCCGGGATCTACGCCGGCGACTTGAGCAAGCTGAGCCTGCAGGCGACGTTCCCGCAATTCCGGGAAGCGGAGCGGCGGCACGGCAGCCTCATCCGGGGAACGCGGGCGAACCGCGGCAAGGGAACGGCGGCGCCGGCCGCGCCGGGCCGGCTGCCGAAGCGGGCGCAGGGCAGCATGTTCCTGACGTTCCAGAACGGCCTCGCGACGATGCTGGAGGCGCTGACGGAGGCGCTTGCCGGCTGCGACAGCCGGTTCGGCTGCAAAGCCGTCGCCTTCCGGAAGAATGAGCCCGGGGAAGCGGACGGCCCGGAGGCGGCGCCGTACGATGTGCTGCTGAGCAACGGCGAGATCCTGCCGGCGGACGGCGTCGTCATCACGGCGCCGGCCTTCGACGCGGCCGATCTGCTGGAGCCGCACCTGCCGGTGGACGCGCTGCGGAGCATTAATTACGTGTCGGTCGCCAACGTCGTCATGGCGTTCGACAAGGCGGCGATCGGCATCGAGTTCGACGGCTCGGGCTTTCTCGTGCCGCGCTCGGAAGGCATGACGATCACGGCGTGCACGTGGACCTCGGCCAAGTGGCTGCACAGCAGCCCGTCCGACAAGGTGCTGCTGCGCTGCTACGTCGGCCGCGCGGGCGACGAGGAGGTCGTCGACCTGCCCGACGGCGCGCTGACGGACGCGGTGCGCCGCGACATCAAGAGCGTGCTCGGCATCGCGGCGGAGCCGCTGTTCACGGAGATCACGCGGCTGCATCGCTCCATGCCGCAGTATCCCGTGGGGCATCTCGAGGCGACGGCGCGGCTGCGGGCGCAATTGCGCGCGGAAATGCCGGGCGTCTGGATCGCGGGCGCGGCGTTCGAAGGCGTCGGCCTGCCGGACTGCATCCGGCAGGGCAAGGACGCGGCCGCGATCGTATACGACGCGGTCGAGGGGTAACCAAACGAAAAGGACGAAGCGGCCTGAAGGCCGCTTCGTCCTTTTTTCGCGCGCCGCTCCGGGTTCAGTCGATCGGCGGGCCGACCGCGCCTTCGCGCTCGGCTTGCTTGCGGTGCGCGATGCGGCTGCTGGCGGACGCGGCGATCGCGCCGACGATGTCGTCCAGGAACGTATGGCACGCCGCGTCGTGCTTGTCGTTCAGCTTCTTCAGAATGCCGGGCTTCAGCTTGTCGACGTAGCCGAAGTTCGTGAAGCCGATGCTGCCGTACACGTTGACGATGGACAGCGCGAGCACTTCGTCGCAGCCGTAGAGCCCTTCGTCGTTCTCGATCATTTCCTGCAGCGGGGACAGCAGCTTGCCTTCTTCGGCCAACAGGTCGAGCTGAATGCCGGTCAGCACGGCGTTTTGCACCTCTCGCTTGGTGAGCACGGCTTCGACGTACTGCTCGCATTCCAGCTGCGTCAAATCCGGGTAGTAGTCTTTCTGCAGAAACAGGACGAGCTCGGCGATTTGCGGCGTCGTCACGCCGCGCTTCGTGAGCCATTCCTTCGTGGCTTCGGCGATCTTGGCGCTGTTCAATGAATACGTTTCGGATTTGGTCATTGACGGTACACCCCTTGTCTCATTTTCGTGGACAAAACTGGTCTAATCGGTCGGGAGGGCTCGTATACATAGTACTACAAAGCAGGACTTGTACCAAAAGGGCGTCATGTCCGCAGGTTCGAAGCCGTAACGGCTATGTATCCAAAATGGGGAGGAAATGTTCATGACTCATTATCGCCTGTTTCGCCGGGCAGCGCTCGCCGGAGCTTTGGCTCTGCCCATCTTGACGACCGGCTGCGGCCTGTTCTCTCAGCCCGCCAGCGAATCCATCGATCCGCCGCAAAACGGCACGCAAAACGTCAGCGCGAACGTCGATCCGGGCTCGGAAACCGCCGCGCAGGGCGACCAATCGCAGATGACGCTGTACTTAAGCGACCGCAACGGGCTGCTTGCCCCGGTCACGGTCATGGCGGCGCTCGGCCAGGACGAGAAGCCCGGCCAGAAAGCGCTTGAAATGATGGTGGAGGGCAGCGCGTACGCGAACGAACTGCCGGACGGCTTCAACGCGGTGCTTCCGAAAGGGACGACCATCAAGCAGCTCAACCTGATTCCCGACCAGAAGCTCGCCGTCGTCGACTTCTCGAAGGAATTCGGGAACTATACCGCCACGGAAGAACGGAAGATCGTCGAGGCCATCACGTGGACGCTGACAAGCCTGCCGGACGTGCAAAACGTGAAGATTTGGATGGAAGGCAAGGAGCTGGCGGAAATGCCGCAGGACGGCATGCCGATCGACGAGCCGCTGACGCGCGCCGTCGGCATCAACCTCGAAGCCGCGGATGGCGTCGATTACAGCACCTCGGCGCCCGTGACGATTTATTTCTCCGCGCTCTCGCCGGACAACGAGCCTTATTATGTGCCGGTCACGCGGCTCGTAAACCGCAGCAACAACCGCGCCAAGACGGCGATCGAGCAGCTGATCAGCGGGCCGATCGGCAACCTGCCGCTACGGGCGGTCGTGACGCCGGACGTCGTGGTCAAGAACGTGTCCAAGGCGAAGGACGTCGTGACGGTCGAGCTGCAGGACGACAGCTTCCAGCCGGGCACGCAGGAACCGGCCGAAATGCTGCAGGCCGTCATTCTTTCCCTGACCGAGAACACCGGCTTGTCCAAGGTGCAGATCAAACTGAACGGCAAATCCGACTTCGTCGACACCATGAACCAATCCTACAGCGAGCCGGTCAGCCGTCCCGAGCACGTCAATGCCTTCAAATCGTAATCGCCAAGCCCGGCGGATGCCGGGCGAGCGACCGGGTCCGCCCTTCGGGGCGGATCTTTTTTTGCCGCTCGTGGAGGCGATAGATGTTTTTCCCAATCGCATTTGGTAAAATAGTCTGGACCCATCGACAGGAGGATTACGATTATGAGATTGGACGGACGGCAGGCGGACGAGCTTCGCCCGGTCACGATTACGCTGCAACCCAACAAATACGCGGAAGGCTCCGTGCTCATCGAGTTCGGCGATACGAAGGTGCTGTGCACCGCCTCGATCGAAGAGCGGGTGCCGCCATTCATGAAAGGGCAGGGCAAAGGCTGGATCACGGCGGAATACGCGATGCTGCCGCGCGCGACGCAGGTGCGCAACCAGCGGGAATCCGCGAAGGGCAAGCTGACGGGCCGCACGATGGAAATCCAGCGGCTGATCGGCCGCGCGCTCCGCTCGGTCGTCGACTTGCACGCCCTCGGCGAACGCACGGTCACGCTGGACTGCGACGTGCTCCAGGCGGACGGCGGCACGCGGACGACGTCGATCACGGGCGCGTTCGTCGCGCTCGCGCTCGCGGTGGACAAGCTGAATAAGAACCATGCCTTCGCCAAATACCCGATTACGGACTTCCTGGCTTCGGTCAGCGTCGGCGTCATCGGGGGGCGAACGCTGCTCGACCTGAATTACGAGGAAGATTCCAAGGCGAAGGTCGACATGAACGTCGTCATGACCGGCGCCCGCAAGTTCGTCGAGGTGCAGGGCACGGGCGAAGAGTCGCCGTTCTCGCGCGAGGAGCTGGACGCCTTGCTCGCCTCCGCGGAAGCGGGAATCGCCGGCTTGATCGCGAAGCAGCGCGACATGCTCGGCGAAGCGGGCAGGCGCATCGGGACGCTCAGCGTATGAAGCGGGGCGATACGGTCGTCGTCGCGACGAAGAACGCCGGGAAGGTGAGGGAATTCGCGCACGCCTTCGGCAAGCTCGGCATGAACGTCGTCAGCATGTTCGATTATCCCGGCCTGCCGGACGTCGTCGAGGACGGCGCCACGTTCGCGGAGAACGCGCGCAAGAAGGCGCGGGAGGTGGCGGAAGCGCTGAACCTGCCGGTGATGGCGGACGACTCCGGGCTGGAGGTGCGCGCGCTCGGCGGCGAGCCGGGCGTCTATTCGGCCCGGTATTCCGGCGAAGGCGCGACGGACGCCCGCAACAACGAGAAGCTGCTGCGGGAGCTGGCGCGCGTCACGGACGGCGGCGCCGCGGCGGACCGGCTGCCGGACGGCGCGAAGCTGCTGAGCGAGGCGCGGTTCGTGTGCGCGCTGGCGCTGTACGATCCGGAGTCCGGCGCGTTCGCGGAGAGCGAGGGCGAGGTGCCGGGCTGGATCATGGACGAGCCGAAGGGCGGCGGCGGATTCGGCTACGACCCGCTGTTCTGGGTGACCGCCGAAGGAAAAGGCATGGCGGAGATGTCCATGGAGGAGAAGCAGGCGATCAGCCACCGCGGGCGCGCGCTGGCGTCGCTGCTGCGGAAGCTGGGCGCGGAATAACGCCTAGAGGCAATAAGCAATTGGCCGGACGGCAAGCAGCATGCAAACAGTAAGCAAGTATCAATCAGTATCAAGCCAGTGCCAGTCGAGCATCATTCTCAAGCAAGATCATTCTCAAGCAAAACCCCCGTTCGCACGGAAGCGCTCGCGAGTCGAACTCGCGCTCTTCGGCGACGGGGGCTTTTTTGTTAGATCCATTGCATGCATTACCGGATGACGACCTTGTAGTCGCGCAGCCACATATCCGTTTGGAGCAGGTAGGCGAACAGCTGCGGGCCGGACATCAGCTGGCCGAACCACGGCAGGTTGGAGCTGGCCGATTCGGATTCCGCGAGCTGGCGGATTTTTTTGACGTTGATGAGCGGCAGCAGCGGGGAGTTGCCTTCGTTAATGACGTCGAGCAGCCGCGTGCGCACGGCGTTCAAGTAGTTCGGGTTGTGCGTCTTCGGGTACGGGCTCTTCTTGCGGTACAGCACGTCGTGCGGCAGCACGTCTTCGAGTCCCTTGCGAAGAATGCCTTTCTCCCGGTCGCCGGCCGTCTTGATTTCCCACGGGATGTTGAAGACGTACTCGACGAGGCGATGGTCGCAGAACGGCACGCGCACTTCGAGCCCGACCGCCATGCTCATCCGGTCCTTGCGGTCGAGCAGCGTCGGCATGAACCGGGTGATGTTGAGGTACGACATTTGCCGCATTTTGCGCGTCTGCGCGTCTTCGCCCGGGAGATGCGGCACCTCCGCGACGGCGTCGAGGTAACGGTCGCCGATGTATTCGAGCGGCCGGATCCAGGCCGCGACGTCCTGCGAGAGGAGCTCCGCCCGCATGCCCGCGGCGAGCGACCAGGGGAACGTGCCGGCGTTCAGCGCGTCCTCGCGGTGGAACCACGGGTAGCCGCCGAAGATTTCGTCGGCCGCTTCGCCGGAGATCGCCACGGTCGCTTCCTTCTTGATTTCCCGGCAGAAGAGCAGGAGCGAGGAATCCACGTCGGCCATGCCGGGCATATCCCGCGCCGTCATCGCTTCGTGCAGCGCGCCGACGAGCTCCGGCGTATCGACCACCGTCGCGTGGTGAACCGTGCCGAGATGCGAGGTCATCCGCTGGATCCACGGCGCGTCGGCATTCGGCTGGAACGCGTGGGATTTGAAATGCTTGTCGTTGTCGACGTAATCGACCGAGAACGTGTGGACCGTGCCTTGGCCCGTTTCTTTATAATAATTGACCGCGAGCGTCGTGAGCGCGCTGGAGTCGAGCCCGCCCGACAGCAGCGTGCAGAGCGGCACGTCGGACACGAGCTGACGCTCGACGGTGTCCTTCAGCAGGTCGCCGACGGTGCGCGCGGTCTGCTCGACGTTTTCGGCGTGCGGACGGCTTTGCAGCTTCCAATAATGCGAAACATGCAATCCCGCCCGGTTCACCGTGGCGCACTGGCCCGGCAGCAGCTCCGAGATGTCGCGGTAGACGCCGACGCCGGGCGTGCGCGCGGGGCCGTTGATGAAGATTTCCGCCAAGCCCTCCGGTCCGACCTCCGGCTTGACTTCGGGATGCGCGAGCAGCGCCTTCGGCTCCGAGCCGAAAATAAACCGGCCGAGCTGGCGGGCGAAGAAGAACGGCTTGACGCCGAGCCGGTCGCGGGCGATGAACAGCTGCTCCTCCCGGACGTCCCACAGCGCGAAGGCGAAGATGCCGTTGAACCGTTCGACGCAGGACGGCCCCCATTCCATGTAAGCGACCAGCAGCACCTCGGTGTCGCAGGTCGTCGTAAAGCGCCGGCCGCGGCCTTCGAGCTCCCGTTTCAGCTCTGGCGCGTTATAGAGCTCGCCGTTATAGACGAGGACGTACGTATCGTCGTCGGACGTGCGAACCATCGGCTGCGCTCCGTTCGCGGGATCGATGACGGAGAGCCTGCGATGGCCGAGCGCGCAATGCGGCGAGATCCAGGTACCGGAGGCGTCCGGGCCGCGGTTCGCCAGCGTTCCGGTCATTTTCTCCAGGATGATGGATTGTTTCGTCAGGTCGGCGGTCCAATCGATCCAGCCCGTGAATCCACACATGGTTCTCATTCCTTTCTTGATGCAGGGTTAAAACAGCGATACTAGCATGGTTATGCCCTGCGCATGGATAAAATGTCTGTCCCCCGGGGGATGCTAGAACGATATAAAGGAGGGAGTAGTCCATCATGGCCAATGAGCACGAAGCATCCTATTACGACCGCAAACCCTATTACGTCTCCGTCCAGGCCGGGTCGGTCGTGGAAGATCCGACGGTCACCGGCTACGAGCTGGCGATCGCCGCGAACGAAGAAGAATTGAACCGGCTGCAGGAGCTGCTGGAGGAGTACGCGACGATGGACGAGGCGCAGACTGCTGCGAATTGGACCAATCCTTTTTGGGGCGCCGCGACCGATTCCGACAAGCGCATGAACGCGGGCACCGACGGGCTGCTCGTGGATATCTACCGGCTGCTCTACGAGCTCGGCACCGACGAAACGAAGCGCCACGTCGCGACGATGGGGCTGTTTCCCGAAGGGAGCTTGCAATGATCGTGAAGGAAGCGCATGTGAAGGGCGCCTCGGACCGGGACGGCTTGCACTGCGCGGAGGTGGAGGTGCAGACGAGCGATGCGCACAATCCCGATCTGCTGGCGTATTTCGGCCGTTCGCAGGACAACGACTACGACATGGTCGCGGTCGTGCGCAGCGACGCCCGCCCGGACGCCGACTGGTACGACAACAGCCTGCACCAGGCTTACGCCGACGTCACGGACGAGCTGTTCGATACGCCGACGATGAAGACGGATTGGGGCGAACGGGAATCGTTCAAGGAGCAGGTGCTGTCGTACCCGGGCGTGCGCGCCGACATCCGGCGGCTGATGGACTGGTCCTGAAGAGGCGGTCTGACGGGGCTGTCCGGGGAGAAGTTCGACGGAAACGAGTTCGCGCAGAGGGGAAGCGGCGCGAGCCGTTTCTTTTTTTTGAATGTTCAATTTATTCCCGGCGGTTCCGTGCTACAATCTGAACATAGATGGCGGGGATGCTCGCGGCGTCAGGCGAAGGAGGCGAAGGTTGTCCATGGGAACGACTGTATTGCGCGATGCGACGATCGTCACGATGAACGACAGGGACGAGATAATTACCGGCGATGTCATGTTCGAGGATGATAAGCTGGTGGCCGTCGGCGGACCGCTCCCGGCGCACGACCCGGCGGCGACGACCGTCGTGGAGGCGAAGGGCAAGCTGCTGCTGCCCGGGTTCGTCCAGACGCATATCCACCTATGCCAGACGCTCTTTCGCGGACAGGCCGACGACATGGCGCTCATGGATTGGCTCCGGACGCGAATCTGGCCGCTCGAAGCGGCCCACGACGAGGAGTCGGTCTATTATTCCGCGATGCTCGGCATCGGCGAGCTGCTGCGCGGCGGGACGACGACGATTCTGGACATGGAAACCGTCAGCCACACGGACTTCGCGTTTCAGGCGATGGCGGCGGGAGGCATACGGGCGATTTCCGGCAAAGTCATGATGGACGCGGGCGGCGACGTGCCGAAGGGGCTGCGGGAGGACACGGACCGCTCGATTGCCGAGAGCACCGCGCTGCTCGAGAAATGGCACGGCTTCGACAACGGCCGGCTAAAGTACGCGTATTGTCCGCGGTTCGTCGTCTCGTGCACGGAGCGGCTGCTGAAGGAAGTGCGGGACCTCTCGGCTTGGCATAACGTGCTCGTGCATACGCACGCCGCGGAGAACCGGGAGGAGATCGAGCTCGTCCGCAGCCAGCGGGGGATGCGCAATATCGCGTATCTGGACCATATCGGCCTGACGTCGCCGCGGCTGGTTCTGGCGCACTGCGTCTGGCTGGACGACGAAGAACGGGAGATTCTGCGGAAGACGGGGACGCGCATGACCCATTGCCCGGGCTCGAACCTGAAGCTGGCGTCGGGCGTGGCGCTCGTGCCGGAGCTGCTGGAGCAGGGCATTCAGATGGGCATCGGTGCCGACGGCGCGCCGTGCAACAATACGCTCGACATGTTCCAGGAGATGCGGCTGACCGCGATGCTGCACAAGGTGCGCCTCGGGCCGGAGGCGATGAAGGCGCGGCAGGTGCTGCGCCTGGCGACGATCGGCGGGGCGCGGACGCTCGGGCTGGATCATCTGATCGGCAGCATCGAGACGGGGAAGAAAGCGGATCTGGTCCTGCTCGATCTGGAGGATTTTCAGACATTCCCGTCATACGGCGCCGATCCGTATTCCCGGATCGTCTACGCGGCGTCGCGGAGCAGCGTCTCGTACGTCTGGGTCGACGGCAAGCTGGTCGTGGAGCGGGGCAAGGTGAAGACGGTCGACAAGCGCAACGTGCTGCGCGAAGCCGACCGGTCCATCGCCAGGCTGCTCAAGCGCATCTGAACGGCAAAAAGCCGGGAACGTCCGCGCATGCCGCAAGGCATGGGGCGTTCCCGGCTTTTCCGGTTCCGGCCGCGGTCAGCCGTTGACGATTTCGCCGCCGTTCACGTGAATGACTTGGCCGCTCACGTACGACGAGTCGCTGCTCGCCAGGTACACGTAAGCCGGCGCCAGCTCCTCCGGCTGGCCGGCGCGCTTCATCGGGGTATCGGCGCCGAACTTGGCCACCTGCTGCGCGTCGAACGTCGACGGGATGAGCGGCGTCCAGATCGGCCCCGGCGCCACGGCGTTGACCCGGATGCCCTGCGCGGCGAGGTTCATGGCCAGCGAACGCGTGAACGCGACGATGGCGCCCTTGGTGGACGAGTAATCGAGCAGCGTCGGGCTGCCGTGGTACGCCGTGATCGACGCCGTGTTGACGATGGCCGAGCCGGCCTTCAGATGCGGCATGGCGGCCTGCGTGATATAGAACATGCCGAAGATGTTCGTTTTGAACGTCCGCTCCAGCTGCTGCGGGGTAATCTGTTCGATTTTATCCTTCGGGTGCTGTTCCGCGGCGTTATTGACGACGATGTCGAGCCCGCCGAGCTTGTCGGCGGCTTTCTCGATCGCGTCCTTGCAGAACTCCGGATCGCCGACGTCGCCCGCGATCGTCACGCATTTGCGTCCCAGATCTTCGATCAGGCCTTTCACCTCGCCGGCGTCGTCGTGCTCGTCCAAGTACACGATCGCGACGTCCGCGCCTTCCTTGGCGAACATGAGCGCGACGGCGCGGCCGATGCCGCTGTCGCCGCCGGTGATGACCGCCGCTTTGCCGGCCAGCTTGCCGGCGGGCTTGTACCCTTCGGCCTGAAACCGGGGGAGCGGATTCATGTCGCTTTCCAGGCCGGGCTGACGGTTCTGGTGCTGCGGCGGAAACGACGTCGGACGGTTGGCGGATTGTTGCGTCATACTGAGATCACTCCTTCGGGAGAATAGCATGCTTGCATGATTGGACTCATGCGGTATTCCTTTATAGTGCGGCGATCCCTATTTATTTAAACGCGCCCGTCCGGATTGCTAACGCGATAACGAAAAAATCCCGGCCCCCGGCATGCGGCAGGACCAACGAATGCGTTATTTTACTTTCGGGCAATAACCGTAACGCCCCCGGTTGCTGCCCGCAGCGTCTGCCGCGGAGTCGGACGCGGAATCCATTTTTTATGATGAAACGGAGCCGAAAGTTCTCGTTTGCGATACAAATTGTATCGAGAGTTGCGCAACAAAGAGGTGGCTTATCATCAAGAGCAACCATTCCCCGGGGAAGCATTCGAATCTAGCGTACGAGCTGCGTTCGTTAAAGGCCGATCTGAAGGTTCTTGATCTTCAATTCAAAGAACTGATGGCAACGTTGACCGCGTTTGAGATAAAAATTGTCCGAATCCATACGTGTTAGGCCGCCTCGGCTCGTAATCGACTTCCGGCCCGCGAGCAAATCGCGCAGCCGGCGAGCTCTGAAGGAATGACAAAAACGCCTTAATCCTAATGTGTCAAAGGATTGAGGCGTTGCGATTGAATTCAGACGCATGGAAAACGAAATGGCGTCCCAGGAGGGATTCGAACCCCCGACAACACGCTTAGAAGGCGTGTGCTCTATCCAACTGAGCTACTGGGACACGTAAGCAATATCTTAGCATGGGAACCATCGTTTTGCAACAGGTAAATGTTTATTTTCCGCCCTGACCGGGTTGCTGACGCGACTCTACTAAAATATCGTCCGCCGGGGTTTCAAAAAAAACGGCTTCGGCCAAAATGGAAATGAGCGGCAGGTAATGTTATAATCGAGCTCTACCCGAACATCAGGCCGGCCGGCAGCGCGGCATACAAGGCGGTGATTCTATTACGACGTCCAATTCTACCCCCGATGAAAATAGAGAGAACGTGTATTTGTTTCCGAACATGCTCGACCAATACCAAAATCAGCTGACCCGGCTGCTGGAATCGGAGCAGTACGGCGAAGCCAAGGAGCTGCTGCGGTTTCTGCTGCATTGCCAGGGCGAGGAGAAACGGCATTACGACGAGTGGAGCAACCTGCTCAACTGGCTCGACGTCGCCTTTCCCGGGTACGAAGGCAAAGGAAACGGCAATCCATCCTACATAGAAGACGAAGAAAACGAAGCTACCATACGCGAGCAAGCTTTAATCCCGAACGATTACGACGAGGATTACGTGCAGCAGGTGCTCTACGTCATGAAGCACCATCCCGTCGCGGACCAGCAGCTGCTCGCGCTCGAACGCGCGGCGTATTTGACGCATCCAGGCGTGGACGAAGAGATTCTGACCTGGCTGACGGGCACCGAGCTGCATCCGGAGCTGCAATTCAAGGCGCTGCAATGCTTGAAGAAGCGCGGCGTGACCGGCACCGTCGGCTTGGAGCGGATGGGCGAGTTCGCGGAGCTGGAAATCGAAGAGACGCCGCTTTCCTTGGACGAGTTTCCTCCGGTGGCGGTCCGGGTCGCCGAGCGCGTGGAGTCCGTGACCGAGGTCGTTGAAGCGTCCATGCCCCATTTCGCCCGCGAGCTGTGGAAGGAATGCCTGCAGTGCATCTACGGCACCACGGCGTACGAACGGCTGCGCGGCGACGACGACGAGACGGTCGACTGTTTTGCCGCGGCGCTGCATCAGGTACTGGAATTGTCGCTCTACGGACGGGCCGACGACGACGACATCCGGGAAACCTACGGCATCACGGACGCGCTTCGCTTTCGTTACGAGCAGGCGTGCCGGACCCTTCGCCAGACGGTCCAGCTGCGGCTGGAGGAAGGCGGGGACAAGTCTTGAAATCCCGCTTGATGTAGAGTATAATAGAATGGTTTATTACGGGTAAGATCTGACGCAGAAGCGTTATTTAATTTGGAGGGGAAAGCATAACATGACAGCAACTTGGGAAAAGATAGACAAGAATCTCGTCTCGATCAACGTCGAGGTCGAGGCGGGGCAAGTTAACGAAGCGATCGACAAAGCATTCAAAAAGGTCGTTCAAAAAGTGAATGTTCCCGGCTTCCGCAAAGGCAAAGTGCCGCGCGGCATTTTCGAAGCGCGTTTCGGCATCGAGAGCCTGTACCAAGACGCGATCGACATTCTGCTGCCGGATTCCTATTCGGCGGCCGTGAAAGAGACGGGCATCTTCCCTGTCGACCGTCCGGAAATCGACGTGCAGCAGTTCGCCAAAGGCGAAACGTTCAAGTACACCGCCAAAGTAACCGTCAAGCCCGAAGTCGAGCTCGGCGAATACAAAGGCCTGGAAGTGCCTGCGGCCGAAGCGGAAGTCACGGACGAAGAAGTCGCGGCGGAGCTTAACCGCCTGCAGCAGCGCCATGCCGAGCTGACCGTCCTCGAAGAGGGCGCGGCCGAAAACGGCGACATCGCGGTCATCGATTTCGACGGCTACGTGGACGGCGAAGCTTTCGAAGGCGGCAAGAGCGAGCGCCATTCCCTGGAGCTGGGCTCCGGTTCGTTCATCCCGGGCTTCGAAGAGCAAGTCGTCGGCATGCAGACGGGCGACTTCAAGGACATCGAAGTCACGTTCCCGGAGACTTACCACGCCGAGAACCTCGCGGGCAAGCTTGCGGTCTTCAAAGTGAAAGTGCACGAAATCAAGCGCAAAAACCTGCCGGCCCTGGACGACGAGTTCGCGAAGGACGTCAGCGAGTTCGATACGCTTGACGAGTACAAGGCCGACCTGAAGACGAAGCTGGCCGAGCGCAAAACGAAAGAAAACGAATCCGCGCGCGAAGCGGCCGTCGTGGACAAAGCGGCAGCCGGTGCAACCGTCGAAATTCCGGAAGCGATGATCGAATCCGAGACGACGTTCATGCTGCGCGACTTCGAGAACCGCCTGCGCATGCAGGGCATGAACCTGGAGCTGTACTACCAGTTCTCCGGCCAAGACGAAGCGGCTCTTCGCGGCCAAATGCGCGGCGACGCCGAGAAGCGCGTCCTGAACAACCTGGTGCTGGAGCAAATCGCGAAGAACGAGGGCATCGCGGCGAACGACGAGGATCTGAACGAAGAGCTCGAGAACCTGTCGAAGCAGTACAACCGCCCGGCAGCCGAGCTGCGCGAGATCTTCGAAGCCAACGGCAACCTCGACAACATCAAGGAAGACCTCGTGCTTCGCAAAACGATCAAGTTCCTGCTGGACAACAGCAAGACGGAAACGGTCGTTGCCTAATCGGCATTACAACTGAACCACAATATAAGGATAAGGCACGTTCATACGTGCCTTATTTTATCCTCAGCGCGGCTTTTCGGCG
The DNA here is from genome assembly GCF_900113915.1 of Paenibacillus sp. UNC496MF. Classification (NCBI taxonomy): domain Bacteria; kingdom Bacillati; phylum Bacillota; class Bacilli; order Caryophanales; family Paenibacillaceae; genus Paenibacillus; species Paenibacillus sp. UNC496MF. The sequence goes on along the minus strand of NZ_FORE01000009.1, from coordinate 106,913 downwards.
CGCGCGGGAACAGTCACGTACATATGTATTTGCCCGTATCGTATAATGTAGTATTCAGAAAAATGACATTGCATTCGGAACATGTTAGAATAAGAAGTGCTTTACAAGTCGATAACGAAAGAAGGTTGGTCGCATGAATCTGGTACCTATGGTCGTTGAGCAAACGAATCGGGGAGAGCGTTCTTACGATATTTACTCCCGTCTTTTGAAGGATCGGATAATTTTTCTGGGTAGTGCGATCGACGACGACGTAGCCAATGCCGTCATCGCGCAGCTGCTGTTCCTCGCGGCTGACGATCCGGAGAAGGATATTCATCTGTACATTAACTCACCGGGCGGTTCCGTAACTGCAGGAATGGGTATTTACGATACGATGCAGTTTATTAAGCCGGATGTGTCGACGATTTGCGTCGGCCTCGCCGCCAGCATGGGCTCGCTCCTGCTCACGGCCGGCGCCAAAGGCAAGCGCTTCGCGCTGCCGAACAGCGAAGTCATGATTCATCAGCCGCTCGGCGGGGTGCGCGGTCAAGCTTCCGATATCGCCATCCACGCGGACTGGATCTTGAAGACGAAGAAGAAGCTGAACCAGATCTTGGCGGACCGTACGGGCCAGCCGTACGAACGTATCGACCGCGATACGGATCGCGACAATTTCATGAGCGCCGAAGATGCCTTGCAATACGGCCTGATCGATAAAGTCGTTACGTCCCTGTAAGCTTCTCCATACAGTCGAACCAACAAGAAGGGGTGAAATCCATGTTTAAATTCAACGACGAAAAAGGCCAATTGAAATGCTCGTTCTGCGGCAAGTCGCAGGATCAAGTGCGCAAGCTCGTGGCCGGACCGGGCGTTTATATATGCGATGAATGCATCGAACTGTGCACCGAAATCGTCGAGGAAGAACTCGGCCATGAGGAAGAGCTCGATCTGAAGGACATTCCGAAGCCGCGCGACATCCGCAATATTTTGGATTCGTACGTCATCGGTCAGGAGCAGGCGAAAAAATCGCTCTCCGTCGCGGTGTATAACCATTACAAGCGCGTAAATTCGCAGAACAAGCTGGAAGACGTCGAGCTTCAGAAGAGCAACATTTTGCTCGTCGGCCCGACGGGCTCCGGCAAGACGCTGCTCGCGCAGACGATGGCGAAGATCTTGAACGTTCCGTTCGCGATCGCGGACGCCACCTCGCTTACCGAAGCGGGCTACGTGGGCGAGGACGTCGAGAACATCCTGCTGAAGCTCATCCAAGCAGCCGACTACGACGTAGAGAAAGCCGAACGCGGCATTATCTACATCGACGAAATCGATAAAGTGGCGCGCAAATCCGAGAACCCTTCGATCACGCGCGACGTTTCGGGCGAAGGCGTGCAGCAGGCGCTGCTCAAAATCCTCGAAGGCACGGTCGCATCCGTTCCGCCGCAAGGCGGGCGCAAGCATCCGCATCAAGAATTCATTCAGATCGACACGACGAACATCCTGTTCATTTGCGGCGGGGCGTTCGACGGTTTGGAGCAGCTGATCAAACGCCGGATCGGCAAAAAGGTGATCGGGTTCAACGCGTCCGGCGACGGACAGAAGGACCTGAAAGCAGGCGAATACTTGTCGATGGTACTGCCGGAGGACTTGCTGAAATTCGGGCTCATCCCGGAATTCGTCGGCCGTCTGCCGGTTATCTCGACGCTGGAGCCGCTTGACGAAGGCGCGCTTGTCCGCATTCTCTCCGAGCCGAAAAACGCGCTCGTGAAGCAGTATCAAAAGCTGCTCGAGATGGACAACGTAAAGCTGGAGTTCGAGATGGGCGCGCTCGAGGCGATCGCCAAAGAAGCGATCAAACGCAACACCGGCGCCCGCGGCCTGCGCGCGATCATCGAGGGCTTGATGCTCGACGTGATGTACGAAGTGCCGTCGCGCGACGACGTCAGCAACTGCCTGATCACGGAGAAGGTCGTGCAAGACCGGATCATGCCGGAGCTGGTGTCCAAGAAGGGCAAGAAGAAGGAAGAAAGCGCCTGATCCACTAAATAACACTTCAAACGTTTCCACCTCTGCCTGCCGCTGTTTTTGCGCGGTTTGCAGGGGTGGAACTTTGACGTTCATGGGAGAGGTTACCACTATGTATTTGCGCAAGGATACGGTTCCGGTCAAAGTCGGTCCGCTGACGATCGGCGGCAGCGACGAGGTCATCATCCAGAGCATGTGCACGACGAAGACGGCGGACGTCGAAGCGACCGTCGCCGAGATTTTGCGTCTTGAGGAAGCCGGCTGCCAAATCGTCCGCGTCACCGTCAACAACAAGGAAGCGGCCGAAGCGATCAAGGAAATCAAGAAACGGATTCATATCCCGCTCGTCGCGGACATTCATTTCGATTATCGGCTGGCGCTGGCCGCCATCGAGAACGGCGTCGACAAGGTGCGGATCAACCCGGGCAACATCGGCCGTCGCGAGAAAGTCGAGGCGGTCGTAAAGGCGTGCAAGGAAAGGAACATTCCGATCCGGATCGGCGTCAACGCCGGTTCGCTGGAGAACCACCTGCTCGAGAAGTATGGCTACCCGACGCCCGAAGCGATGGTCGAGAGCGCGCTCTTCCATATCGGCATCCTGGAGGAGCTGGATTTCCACGACATCATCGTCTCGCTGAAAGCATCCGACGTGCCGATGGCCATCGCGGCTTACCGCATGGCGGCCGAACAGATCCGTTATCCGCTGCATCTGGGGATTACGGAAGCGGGGACGCTGCATTCCGGCACGATCAAGAGCTCCGCGGGCATCGGCGCGCTGCTTGCCATGGGGATCGGCAATACGGTGCGCATCAGCCTGAGCGCCGATCCGGTCGAGGAAGTGAAGGTCGCGCGCGAGCTGCTGAAGACGTTCGGTCTGATCACGAACGCCGCGACGCTCGTGTCCTGCCCGACCTGCGGGCGCCTCGACATCGACCTCTTCTCGATCGCCAACGAAGTCGAGGACTACATCAGCAAGATCAAAGTGCCGATCAAAGTATCGGTGCTGGGCTGCGCGGTCAACGGTCCGGGCGAAGCGCGCGAAGCCGACATCGGCATCGCGGGCGCGCGCGGCGAAGGCATGCTCTTCCGGTACGGGGAAATGATCCGGAAGGTGCCGGAATCCGAGATGCTGGCCGAGCTGAAGAAGGAAATCGACGAAATCGTCCGCGTCTTCGAAGCGACGGGCGAAATTCCCGGCCGCAAGCATCATCCGGGAGCGCAAGTAGGCGTCTAACCATCAAACTTTAGTGCAATAGCGCGATTATTCCATCCGGCCGGGGGCAATACTGAACAGTATACGCCCTGTAGAGGCCGGATTTTTTAGGTACGGGAAGAACGGCAGAGCTGTCCTTTCTGTAACGGGAGGAGTAAACGCATATGAGTTTAAGTGTGGTTCTGATGTTCATTCAAGTGTTTTTCGCGATCGTGATCGGCTTGTATTTCTGGAACTTGCTGCGCAATCAGAAGACGAATCGGACGGCGGTCGACCGGGAGTCGCGCAAGGAGATGGATAAGCTGCGCAAGCTGCGATCCGTATCGCTGACGAAGCCGTTGTCGGAGAAGACGCGCCCGCAGACGATCAACGACATCGTCGGCCAACGGGACGGCCTGCGCGCGCTGAAGGCCGCGCTGTGCAGCGCCAATCCGCAGCATGTCATCATATACGGGCCTCCGGGCGTCGGCAAGACGGCCGCGGCCCGCGTCGTTCTGGAGGAAGCGAAAAAGAATCCGGCCTCCCCGTTTTTGGCGGACGCCAAGTTTACCGAGATCGACGCGACGACCGCCCGGTTCGACGAGCGCGGCATCGCGGATCCGCTGATCGGCTCCGTGCACGATCCGATTTACCAAGGCGCCGGCGCCATGGGCGTGGCGGGCATTCCGCAGCCGAAGCCGGGCGCCGTGACGAAAGCGCACGGAGGCATGCTGTTTATCGATGAAATCGGCGAATTGCATCCGATTCAGATGAATAAATTGTTAAAAGTACTGGAAGACCGCAAGGTGTTTTTGGAGAGCGCGTACTACAATTCGGAAGACACGAACATTCCGATGTACATTCACGATATTTTTCAGAACGGGCTACCCGCGGACTTTCGGCTGGTCGGCGCCACGACGCGTTCGCCGCAAGAGCTGCCGCCGGCGCTTCGTTCCCGCTGCATGGAGATTTATTTCCGACCGCTCCTGCCGGACGAAATTTCGGAAATCGCGGTCAACGCGCTCAAGAAGATCGGCCTGCCGCCGTCGCAGGAGGCGGTCGACGTCGTGACGCGCTACGCGACGAACGGCCGCGAAGCGGTCAACGTCATCCAGCTTGCCGCCGGCCTGGCGCTGTCGGAGAAGCGGGATTCGATCACGGGGGCGGACGTGGAATGGGTCGTCAACAGCAGCCAAATCCCGCCGCGTCCGGACCGGAAAGTACCGGCTTCGCCGCAGGTCGGTTTCGTGAACGGCCTTGCGGTGTATGGTCCTAATATGGGCACCTTGCTGGAGATCGAGGTCAGCGCGATCGCGGCGCGTCCCGGCAAAGGCGTCTATACCATCACGGGCGTCGTGGACGAGGAGGAGCTCGGAGGCGGCAGCAGCCGGACGCTCCGGCGCAAGAGCATGGCGAAGGGCTCGATCGAGAACGTGCTGACCGTGCTGCGGCGGATGGGCATGAAGCCGGAGAATTACGACCTGCATATCAACTTCCCGGGCGGCACGCCGATCGACGGACCCTCCGCGGGCATCGCGATGGCGACGGCGATCGCCTCCGCGATCAAAGGCGAGCCGATCACCAACAAGCTGGCCATGACCGGCGAGATGGGCATCCACGGCAACGTGAAGCCGGTCGGCGGCGTGCTGGCGAAGGTAGAGGCGGCTTTCCAGGCGGGCGCCGACACCGTCATCATTCCGCGGGAGAACTGGCAGGCGATTTTCGCGGATCTTCAGGGCGTCCGGGTCATCCCGGTCGACCATGTCGAAGAGGTATTCCGTCATGTGTTCGGGGCGGAATACATGGAGACGCCGGCATCGGCGCCGGTCCAATCCGCCGACGTGTTCATCGCGACGGGGCTGCCTTATTTGCAGGCGGATTCCGTAGAGTGATAAAATGGAGAAAGGCTTCAAGATTGAAGCCCGAGGTTTTCGGTCACGATAGGGTGAACGCGAATCGTCAACGACGGAGGTGCTGGAATGGGACCTGCTAAATGGAAAGGTCGTCGATTGCCCCTGCTTCCCTTACGGGGGCTTCTTGTATATCCTAGCATGGTGCTGCATTTGGACGTAGGCCGCGAGAAATCCGTGCGCGCGCTCGACAGGGCCATGCTGGACGATCATATGATCCTGCTTTGTTCCCAATCGGAAGTGAACATCGAAGAACCTTCCCAAGAGGACATTTACCGCGTAGGCACGGTGGCGAGAGTGCGCCAGATGCTGAAGCTGCCGAACGGCACGATCCGGGTGCTGGTGGAAGGGGTCATGCGCGCCGAAATCGTCGATTATTTGCCGAACGACGATTTCTACGAAGTCACGATCCGCGAGCTGCCGGAGTCGGAGTCGACGGACCCCGAGATCGACGCGCTCATGCGCACGGTGCTGACTCAGTTCGAGCATTATATCAACCTGTCCAAGAAAGTGACGCCCGAGACGCTGGCCGCGGTATCGGACATCGACGAGCCCGGCCGGCTCGCGGATGTCATCTCGAGCCATCTGTCGCTCAAGATCAAAGACAAGCAGGACATTCTGGAGACCGTCGACGTGCGCGAACGGCTGGAACGGCTGCTGGATATTTTGAACAACGAGCGCGAAGTGCTGGAGCTGGAACGCAAAATCAGCCAGCGCGTCAAGAAGCAGATGGAGAAGACCCAGAAGGAATACTATCTCCGCGAACAAATGAAAGCCATCCAGAAGGAACTCGGGGAGAAAGAAGGACGAGCCGGCGAAGTCGAGGAGCTCCGCACCCAAATGGCGGAATCCGGCATTCCGGAGAAGGTTCGGGAGAAGGTCGAGAAGGAAATCGACCGGCTGGAGAAAATGCCGTCCACGTCGGCCGAAGGCGGCGTCATCCGCAATTATATCGATTGGTTACTTACCCTTCCTTGGAGCAAGCAGACCGAGGACGACCTGGACGTGAACAAAGCCGAAGAGATTCTGAACGAGGACCATTACGGTCTCGAGAAGCCGAAGGAGCGCGTGCTGGAATATTTGGCGGTCCAGCAGCTGGTCAAGAAGCTGAAAGGCCCGATCCTGTGCCTCGTCGGCCCTCCGGGCGTCGGCAAGACGTCCATGGCGCGGTCGATCGCGAAGTCGCTCGGCCGGCAGTTCGTGCGCATCTCGCTCGGCGGCGTGCGCGATGAAGCGGAAATCCGCGGCCACCGCCGCACGTACGTCGGCGCGATGCCGGGGCGCATCATCCAAGGCATGAAGACGGCGGGTTCGCTCAATCCGGTCTTCCTGCTGGACGAAATCGACAAGATGGCGATGGATTTCCGCGGCGATCCGGCATCCGCGCTGCTCGAGGTGCTGGATCCGGAGCAGAACAACACGTTCAGCGACCACTTCATCGAAGTGCCGTTCGACCTGTCCAAGGTCATGTTCGTTACGACCGCGAACGCCATCCATAACATTCCGCGTCCGCTGCTCGACCGGATGGAAGTGCTCTATATTCCGGGCTACACCGAGCTGGAGAAGCTGCAAATCGCCTCCCGCTACCTGCTGCCGAAGCAGAAGAAGGAGCACGGGCTCGAAGAGGACCAGATGCGGATGGGAGACGCCAGCCTGCTGCAGGTCATCCGCGAGTATACCCGCGAAGCGGGCGTCCGCAACCTGGAGCAGCAGATCGCGGCGATTTGCCGGAAGGCGGCGAGGGCGATCGTATCCGAGGGCGGCGGAGAGCCGATCGACGTCGATTCGGCGAAGGTGAAGGAATGGCTCGGACCCGCGAAGTTCCGTTACGGCACGGCGGAGATCGAGAATCAGGTCGGCGCGGTGACCGGCCTTGCGTGGACGGAAGTCGGCGGCGACACGCTGGTCATCGAGGTGACCGTGCTGCCGGGCAGCGGCAAGCTTACCCTCACGGGCAAGCTGGGCGACGTCATGAAGGAATCGGCGCAGGCCGCCTTCAGCTACACGCGCTCCCGCGCGAACGAGCTCGGCATCGATCCGCAGTTCCACGAGAAGAACGACATTCACATCCATATCCCGGAAGGCGCCATTCCGAAGGACGGACCGTCCGCGGGCATCACGATGGCGACGGCGCTCATCTCGGCGCTCACGAACCGCTACGTGAACAAGGAAGTGGCGATGACCGGCGAGATCACGCTGCGCGGCCGCGTCCTGCCGATCGGCGGCCTGAAGGAAAAATCCCTCGCCGCGCATCGCGCGGGCATCAAGAAGGTGCTGCTGCCGAAGGACAACGAGCGCGATCTCCGCGACATTCCGGACAGCATCAAAGCCGATATGGAATTCGTGCCGGTCGGGACGATGGACGAAGTGTTGTCCCATGCCTTGACGGGCCTGGAAGCGCAGGCGCCGGTCGAGACGCATTAGCAAGCAAGAGAAAGCAGGTTATTCATTCGTGAAAATATCGAACGTGGAATTCGTCATCAGCGCCGTAAGGCCGAATCAATACCCCGACGACGCCTTGCCGGAGTTCGCTCTGGCAGGGCGCTCCAATGTCGGCAAGTCGTCGCTCATCAACCGCATGATCAACCGCAAGGGCTTGGCGCGCACGAGCTCGCAGCCGGGCAAGACCCAGCAGCTGAATTATTATCGCGTCAACGACCGCGTGTATCTGGTCGATTTTCCCGGGTACGGCTATGCGAAGGTATCCAAGGTGCAGCGTCAGCAGTTCGGCGAGATGATCGAGACGTACTTAAGCGAGCGGGAGCCGCTCAAGATGGTGCTGCACATCATCGATATCCGGCACGCGCCGTCGAAGGACGACGTCCTGATGTACGATTGGCTGAAGCATTACGACATCCCGGTTTGCGTCGTCACGACGAAAGCGGACAAGATTCCGAAGAGCCAGTGGCCGAAGCACGTCAAGATCGTCAAGGAGGCGCTCGGCTTCCGTCCGACGGACCGCCACGTGCTGTTCTCGTCCGAGACGGGACTCGGCCGCGAAGAGCTGTGGGCCGTCATGGAAGGGATGATCGCGGAAAGCGGGGAAGAAGCGGCAGAAACCGAAGAAGTTTCGATCGAATAACGAGGATTACGCATAAAAGCGCGGACTCATTGTAAAATCTCCTTCATTTTTCTGAAATATGCGAGAATATCGCGGCTGGGCGGCAGGAATAAAAGACCTCGATCGGTTATAATATACCTAAGTAGTGGATTTACAAATGCGTTACTTTAAAGAATTGAGGAGATTTTTATGGCTCAGCGGATAGCCACCGAGTATGTGAGTGCTTCTCTGCAATTAACGGCTGAAGAGATGGCGGGATTTGTCCGGTTTTTCGAAGACCAGCATGTCAAGCATCAAGTGCGGGTATTGGATAACGGCAATCACGAGATGGTTCTCGAGGACGACGCAGGACGAGAAGAGGTCCGCTTAACTTTCGAGCGTCAGCAAGACCGGTTTGTCAGCTTGCTTTCCTGCCGCATCATGCATCCCAAATTGACGAATGCCATGCGCAAGGCCGTAGCGGCGTTCCGAGGCGATGCGATCGTCAACCGCATTTATCCGACCTATACGATGACCTATCACTACGTGCAAGGCAATGTTCGCAAAATTGTTGAACACAAAAACAATGAAGCGAGAGTGATCTTTGAGTTCAAGGACACGATCGGCCAGCTTGAAGCGGCGTTTCGGGTCATGGTCATCGAACATGAAATCGAGGTTGTGCAAGGCGCGATCGACCAGCTGTTGGATCTGCGCAATCAATGCAGCGATCGTGCGCAAATCGCCCTTATCGACGAGCGTTTGACTTCTTATACCAGGCAGCTGTTCATGATGGAAGCGTGAACGGCGAGCCTGAACCACACCGGGAAAGCCGCAGCGATTGCGGCTTTTTTTTGTTCTTTCGGGCGGGTTGGACGAACACAGAATCGAGGCGCGCGACATACGTTTATAATTGGAGTTCGCGTCACGTCCATCGTTCGGTTTTCGCCCAAAAAAAACTGTTGCATTTCTCGGCGATAGATGGTATTTTTATTTTCGTTGCAATGAACTATTAGGAACCAGGATTCACTCAGGACATGGTAATGTTGCGAGAGGAAAGTCCCTCGGGCAGTGAATGACGTAGGTCCTAGCGGATGAAATTACTAAACATTTTATTCCTAGGAAGGGGGAACCGAAAGATGGAATACTCAACTTTCGGAAGACACGTTGCGGTTGATACTTGGGGCGTAGATTTTGACCTGCTGAACAACTCGGAGTTTTTACAAGCCCAAATGGTAGAGGCGGCCGAAGCATGCGGCGCTACCGTATTGTCCGTGCAAGCCAAACAATTTGAGCCACAAGGCGCAACGGTGCTCGTACTGCTGTCTGAAAGTCATCTTTCCATTCACACGTATCCTGAGAGAGGGTTCGCCGCTCTTGACTGTTATACCTGTGGAGAAACGGTTGATCCGCAGCTCGCGATCGACTACATGATGTCCGTGTTGAAACCGAAAGTCATGCATGCGAAGAAGCTGGTTCGCGGCATGGGCGAATTGCAAGTCATGGAAGCCGACATGAAGCAAGCGGAGCTTGTGTAACGTTTACAATGATGAAAAAACGCAAGGCTGCGGATGCGCTCCGCAGCCTTTTTGTATGCCTTGAAACCGGCTGATGCTATTTCAAACAATTTTCATAATTGCAGGGGTACGGCTTGTCGAACTGTGCTATACTAAGTGATGGAAATCAAGAAAGAAGGGCAGGTGAACGCACATGCACATTATCGTAGTCGGACTTAATTATCGGACGGCTCCAGTCGAGGTGAGGGAACGGTTTACGTTCGCGGAACGGGACCTGCCCGAAGCTTTGAAACAGCTGCAGCAGACCAAGAGCATCATGGAATGTGTCATCGTCGCGACCTGTAACCGTACGGAACTATACGCCGTCGTAGATCGTCCGCATCTGTGCGGCCACTATATTCGCAGCTTTATGGAGAAATGGTTCGGCACGCCGAGACAGCAGTTCACCTCGGATTTATATATGTACGAAGACGAACGCGCGATCGAGCATCTGTTCCGCGTAACCTGCGGGTTGGATTCCATGGTCATCGGAGAGACCCAGATTCTGGGCCAAGTGAAGAGCGCCTTCCTGCTGGCGCAGGAGCAGAAGACGACGGGAACCCTGTTCAATTCGATCTTCAAGCAAGCGGTGACGCTGGCGAAGAAGGCGCACTCGGACACGGCGATCGGCGAAGCGGCCGTCTCGGTCAGCTACGCGGCGGTCGAGCTCGGCAAGCGGATCTTCGGGCAGTTCGGCGGCAAGACGGTGATGATCGTCGGCGCGGGCAAGATGAGCGAGCTGACGGCCAAGCATCTGTACGCGAGCGGGGCGCAGCGCGTCTTCGTCGTGAACCGCACGTACGACCGGGCGGTTCAGCTCGCGGACAAATTCAACGGCACGCCGCTGAATATGGAGGATGCCGTCGCGCGTCTGCACGAGACGGACATCGTCATCAGCTCCACGGGCTCCGAGGGTTTCGTGCTGAAGCGCGAGCAGGTCGAGTTGGCGATGCGCAGACGGAAGTCGCGCCCGCTGTTCATGATCGACATCGCGGTTCCGCGGGACTTGGATCCCGCGATCGCCGCCGTCGAGAACGTCTTCCTGTACGATATCGACGACCTGGAAGGGATCGTCGAGAGCAACCTGGAGCAGCGCCGTCAGGAAGCCGCCAAGATCGAAACGCTGATCGCGGCCGAGATCGAGGCGTTTCGCCAATGGTACAAGACGCTCGGCGTCGCGCCGCTCATTCAGGCGCTGCAGACGAAAGCGTCGGCGATCCATGCCGAAACGATGGACAGCCTCGCGAACAAGCTTCCGGATCTCAGCGACCGCGAGCTCAAAATCATTCAAAAGCTGACGAAGAGCATCGTGAACCAAATGATGCACGATCCGATCCTGCGCATCAAGGAAATGGCCGGCGAGAAACAGGCCGATCAAGCGATGGACATGTTCGTGAAATTATTCGCGCTCGAAGAGGAAGTCGAGCGGGCCGAGCGCAAGGGCGAGACCGCGAAAGCGTCCGTCCGTTCGGAAGCGGCGCAAGCCAAAGAATCCATGGCCAAGCTGGGCACGGGTCCGGTACCGGCATTTTGACCTCATTCAGCCTGGCGGTTTGCGGAGGCGGCTATGGTTACACATAATTGGTTCTATGATGGTATACTTTATGTTTACGCCCTGAGCCTCCTGTTTTACTTCTCGGATTTCGTCGATCGAAACCGGCAAGCGAAACAAGCGGGAACAGGGCTGCTTATTTTCGTCTGGGTGCTGCAGACGGGATTTCTCGTCTATCGCATCATATCCCATCTGGATATGACGCTCTTGACGCTATTTGAATATTTGCTGATTTTTTCATGGCTGCTCGTCACGGTATCGCTCGCGATGAGCCGGTTTTTCCGAATGGAATTCATCGTCTTCTTCGTTAACGTCATCGGTTTCGCGGTCCTTACGCTGAATTTGTTCCGGATCGGGTCGGGGACTTCGCTGGCCCGGTGGGAGCTGGCCCACGACATGCTGATCGTGCATATCGTGCTGATGATTCTCGCGTATACGGCCTTCACGTTCAGCGCGATCTTCTCCGGCATGTACCTGTTTCTCTTCGCCCGGCTGAAAGGCAAACAGTGGACCAAGCGGATGCAGCGGCTGCCCAGCCTGGACGTGGCGGACCGGTTCATGTTCCGCGTGTCCTTGATCGGGACGCCGCTTCTGATGCTGTCGCTGTCGATCGCGGTGACGTCCATTCTGGTCGAGGGGCGTTACGGACTGCTCGTCGACTGGAAGGTGCTGACGTCCTTCATCGCGCTCGGCCTGTATATCTGGAACGTGATGAAGCATCAATGGTTCGACGGGACGGGCTGGAAGTTCGCGCGGTTCAATCTGATCAGCTACGCGGTGCTGCTCCTGAACGTATTCATCAATCAGGCGTCCAATTTTCACGGCTGGTCGTAGTTCGGCCGCGGCGGCGATAATGCGGGGGAGGCGACGACGATGGCGGCGTACTATCCGATGATGATGAATCTGACCGGCCGGCGATGCGTCGTGGTCGGCGGAGGTCCCGTGGCCGAACGGAAAACGCTCGGCCTGCTGGATGGCGGCGCCGGCGAACTGATCGTGGTGGCACCCCGGGTGACGGCCAAGCTCGAGGAGCTGGCCGTTTCCGGGTCTATTGCGCTGGAACGAAGGGAATATATGGAGAGTGACGCGGATGGCGCGTTTCTGCTCTTCGCGGCCACGGACGACCGGCTGCTGAACGGCCGGGTCGCGGCCGACGCGGCGCGCTTCGGCGCGCTCGTCAATACGGCGGATGCCGGCGGCGAAGGAGACTTCGCGACCCCGGCGGCCGTTCGGCGGGGCGAGCTGGTGATCGCCGTGACGACGGGCGGCGCGAGCCCCGGGCTCGCGGCGCTGCTGAAGCGCCGGCTTGCCGGGCAGTACGGGCCGGCGTTCGAAGCGCGCGTCGGCCGCCTGCGCGAGCTGCGGCTGCTGGCGCAGGCCGGAATCGCGGACGCGGAGCTGCGGTCGGCCGTGCTGCGGCTCGCGGCCGAACAAACGATGCGCGAGGCGGAAAGCCATTCCGCGGACGGGGAAGCGAACGACGGGGAAACGATCGAACAATGGATGAGCAGGCTGCGGGATGCGGCCGAGAGGGGACGGTAGGACAATGGCATATATCGTAGACGGACGCCGGGTAATCGTCGTCGGCACGCGGCAAAGCGCGCTCGCGCTGACCCAGACGGGGCAAGTCATCGACCAATTGAAAGCTCTGTGCGCGGAGCACGGGCTGCCGTACGCGTTTGAAATCCGTAAAATCGTAACGAAGGGCGACCGGATCCTCGACGTGACGCTGTCCAAGGTGGGCGGCAAAGGGTTGTTCGTGAAGGAAATCGAGCAGGCGCTGTTCGACGGCGAGATCGATCTGGCCGTACATAGCATGAAGGACATGCCGTACGAGCTGCCGGTAGGTTTGGTGAACGGCGCGGTGCCCAAGCGCGTCGATCCGCGCGACTGCCTGATCACCGGCGGCGGCGCGGCATTCGAGGAGCTGCCGGCGGGCGCGAAGGTCGGCACGAGCAGCCTGCGGCGCTCCAGCCAGCTGCTGCATGCGCGGCCCGACTTGGTCATCGAGTCCGTTCGCGGCAATATCGACTCCCGCATCAAGAAGCTCGAGACGGAAGGCTTCGACGCCATCGTGCTGGCCGCGGCCGGCATGCGGCGAATGGGCTGGGAAGGCAAAATATCGTCCTTCCTGTCCGAGGAGCTGTGCGTGCCGGCCGTCGGCCAAGGCGCGCTCGGCATCGAGTGCCGCGAGGACGACGCCGACGTGCGCGGACTGCTGGCGCTGCTGAACGACGAAGAGACGGCCTTGACCGTCGCCGCGGAGCGCAGCTTCCTCGGCGAGTTGAACGGCGGCTGCCAAATTCCGATCGGCGCGCATGCCAAGTTGGTTCAGTCCGGCGGCAAGGGCGCGCCGGTGCTGGAGCTGACGGGCATCGTCGGCTCGCCGGACGGCAGCGTGCTGCTGAAGGAGACGGTTCGCGGGGAAGATCCCGCCGCGCTCGGCGTGGAAGCCGCGAATCGATTGAAAGCCAAAGGAGCGGACCGCATACTGGCGGATGTGAGGGGATGATCGATTTGCTGACGGGGAAAGGCAAAGGAAAGGTCTACCTGGTGGGAGCGGGTCCCGGCGACCCGAAGCTGATTACGGTTCGCGGCTTGGAATGCATCAAGTCGTGCGACGTGATCGTGTATGACCGGCTCGCGAGTCCGCGGCTGCTTCGCCATCTGAAGCCGGACGCGGAGAAGGTGTACGTGGGCAAGCTGCCCGACCGCCATACGATGAAGCAGGAGGACATCAACCGGCTGCTCGTCGATCTGGCGTTGGAAGGCAAAGTCGTCACCCGTCTGAAGGGCGGCGATCCGACGATCTTCGGCCGCGTCGGCGAGGAAGCGGAGCTGCTCCGGAAGCATGACGTCGAGTTCGAGATCGTGCCGGGCATCACGTCCGCGATCGCCGTGCCGGCGTACGCGGGCATTCCGGTGACGCACCGCGACTTGGCCTCGTCCGTGTCGATCGTGACGGGACACGAAAGTCCCGACAAGCTCGACCATTCCATCCATTGGGACAAGGTGACGCACGCCACCGGCACGCTCGTCTTCCTGATGGGCGTCGCCAAGATCGGGTACATCGCCGAGCAGTTGATCAAGCACGGCAAGCCGGCCGATACGCCCGTCGCGCTCGTCCGCTGGGGCACGCGCGTCGAACAGCGGACCGTGACCGGGACGCTCGAGACGATCGAGGCGGTCGTGAAGGCGGCGGACTTCAAGCCGCCGGCGGTCATCGTCGTCGGCGACGTCGTGCTGCAGCGCGAGAAGCTGAACTGGTACGAGCGCAAGCCGTTATTCGGCACGCGCGTGCTCGTGACGCGGGCGCGCGCGCAGAGCAGCGAGCTGAGCGACCGCATCGAGGAGCTCGGGGGCGAACCGTGCGAATTTCCCGTCATCGAGACGAGACGGCCTGCGGACCCTTCGGCGTTCGCCGCGGTCGAAGCCGCGCTCGGCGAAGCCGAGCAGTACGACTGGCTTATGTTTACGAGCGTGAACGGCGTCGACTACTTCTTCGATTGGCTGAAGTCGCTGTCGATCGACATCAGGCGGTTTCATCGCGCGCGCGTCGCGGCGGTCGGGCCGAAGACGGCGGAGGCGCTCGAGCGGCGCGGCCTGCTCGTCGACGCGCTGCCGGTGAAGTTCCAGGCCGACGACCTGCTCGCCAGCCTGGAGGAGCGGCTGCGGCCGGGACAGCGCGTGCTGCTCCCGCGCGGCGATCTGGCCCGCGAGGTGCTGCCCCGCGAGCTGAGAGCCAAAGGACTGCACCCCGTCGAAATCGACGTTTACGAGACGATCATCGCGCAGGACCAGGACGAGGAAGCGCTGGAGCACCTGCGCAGCGGCAACGTGCACGTCGTGACGTTCGCGAGCTCCTCCACGGTGACGAACCTGCTGGAGGTGCTGCGGCGGATGGGCGTCGAACGGCCGCTGGAGCTGCTGAAGGGCGTCGACATCGCCTGCATCGGCCCGGTCACGGCCCGAACCGCGGCCAACGCCGGCTTAACCGTTACGATACAACCCGAAGACGCGACGATCGACGGGCTCATCGCGGCCATCGCGGAGTCCCGCCTCGCGCGCTAAGATATAGGAGGCGTTTGAACCATGGCTTTTCCGATTACCAGACATCGCCGGCTGCGGAGAACCGCGGCCATGCGCAGCATCGTCCGCGAGACGCATCTCACCGTCGACGATTTCATCTATCCGCTCTTCGTGACCCACGGCGAGAACGTGAAAACCGAGATTTCCTCGATGCCCGGCGTATATCAGCTCTCGATCGATCTGCTGAAGGCCGAAATCGACGCCGTCGCGGCGTCCGGCATCCAAGCGGTGCTGCTGTTCGGCTTGCCGGCGACCAAGGACGCGATCGGCACGTCGGCGTACGAAGACGACGGCATCGTGCAGCAGGCGACGCGCGCGATCAAAGAATGGGCGCCGAACCTGCTCGTCGTCGCGGACACGTGCTTGTGCGAATTCACGGATCACGGCCACTGCGGCATGATCCATCATGATCCCCGCACCGGCAACGCCGAGGTCGACAACGACGCTTCGCTCGAGCTGCTCGTCAAGACGGCGGTATCGCAAGCGAAAGCGGGCGCGGACATTATCGCGCCGTCGAACATGATGGACGGCTTCGTCGGCGCGATCCGCGATGGACTGGACGCGGCGGGCTTCGAAATGGTGCCGATCATGTCCTACTCCGTGAAATACGCGTCGGCGTACTACGGACCATTCCGCGAAGCCGCGCAATCCGCGCCGCAATTCGGCGACCGCAAGTCGTACCAGATGGATCCCGCGAACGTCCGCGAGGCGCTGCGCGAAGCGGAATCCGACGTGCTCGAAGGCGCGGACATGCTGATGGTCAAGCCGGCGCTGGCGTACATGGACGTCATCCGCCTGATGAAGGAGCAGTACGACCTGCCGCTCGTGGCGTATAACGTCAGCGCGGAGTATTCGATGGTCAAAGCGGCGGCGGCGAACGGCTGGATCGACGAACGCGCGATCGTGCTGGAGACGCTGACGGGCATGAAGCGCGCCGGCGCGGATCTGATCATTACTTACCATGCGCTCGACGCCGCGCGCTGGCTGAAAGGCGAATAGGCCGGCAGGCGGCGGAACGGCCGCACGGCAGGCGACAATTTTCGAGACAGGCAGGTGTCTATCATGATCGATAAAAACCGCAAACGGTCCGACGAGCGGTCCAAGGCCGCGTTCGCGCAAGCGAAGACGGTCATCCCGGGCGGCGTCAATTCCCCGGTCCGCGCGTTCAAATCCGTCGGCCTCACGCCCGTCTACATGGAGCGCGGGGAAGGGTACCGGGTATTCGACATCGACGGCAACAGTTATATCGACTACGTGGGATCCTGGGGGCCGCTCATTATGGGCCATGCCCACCCGGCGGTCATCGAAGCGGTGAAGGCGACGGCGGAGAAAGGAACGAGCTTCGGCGCGCCGACGGAATTGGAGACGCGCATGGCGGAGCTCGTCTGCGAGCGCGTGCCGTCCGTCGAGGTGGTGCGGATGGTCAACTCCGGCACGGAAGCGACCATGAGCGCGCTGCGGCTTGCGCGCGGCTATACGAAGCGCAGCAAGATTTTGAAATTCGAAGGTTCGTACCACGGCCATGCCGACAGCCTGCTGATCAAGGCGGGCTCCGGCGTCGCGACGCTGGGGCTGCCGGACAGCCCGGGCGTGCCGGAGAGCGTCGCCTCCCATACGGTCACGGTGCCGTATAACGACCTGGAGTCCGTCAAGTTCGCGTTCGAGCGGTTCGGCGAGGAGATCGCCTGCGTCATCGTCGAGCCCGTCGCCGGGAACATGGGCGTCGTGCCGCCGCTGCCGGGCTTTCTGGAAGGACTGCGCGACGTGACGGCGCAGTACGGCAGCCTGCTCATTTTCGACGAAGTCATGACCGGCTTCCGCGTGCATTATCATTGCGCCCAAGGCTTGTACGGCATTACGCCGGACCTGACCTGCCTCGGCAAAGTCATCGGCGGCGGCCTCCCCGTCGGCGCGTACGGCGGCAAGCGCGAAATCATGGAAATGATGGCGCCGAGCGGTCCGATCTACCAGGCGGGCACGCTGTCCGGCAACCCCCTCGCGATGGCGGCCGGCTACACGACGCTCAGGCTGCTGACGCCGGAGACGTACGAACGGCTGGAGCGGATGGCCGTCCGCCTGCAGCTGGGCTTCGAGGCGAACGCCGAGCGGCACGGCGTCGCGAGCACGATCAACCGCGTGGGTTCGATGGTGTGCCCGTTCTTCACGGAGACGCACGTCATCAACTACGAGACGGCCAAAACCGCCGATTTGGAACGGTTCAAGGCGTATTTCGGCGCCATGCTCGATCTGGGCGTGAGCATCGCGCCGTCGCAGTTCGAAGGCATGTTCGTCTCGGGCGTCCACGACGAAGCGGCGATCGACGCGACGATCGAGGCGCACGACGATGCGTTTCGCAGGCTGTAACGAATTCGAGCATCAGACAAGACAGCATAACCGAACTTAACGGGAGAAGGAGCGTGACCGATTTTGGATCACCCCGCACTGCCTTACGAACGGAACGGAGAATGGCTGGCGCTGTCCGCGGCGCGGCTATCCGCGTTCGCGAAAGCCGCAGGCGGCGCCGTTTCTCCGATCGAAGCCGGGAGCCATCCGCATCATGTGCGGCAATGGCTGCTGGCTCTTGGTTTATTTCCGGAGAAATGGCTCGGCCGCTTGTTCTCCGTCGGCGGCATCCGCATGGACGGCGACCGCATCCTGCTGCGGACGTTCTTGCCCGGCGACCCGGCGCGGGACGCGGCGTTCCGCTTGGCGCAGGAGACGCCGCCGGATGCCGCGGCTGCTCCGGGCCGGCCGGCTTCGGACGCCGCTCGCGCGCTGTATGCCGACGATTGGTGCCTCGTCATGGACAAGCCCGCCGGCATGCCGGTGCACGCGTCCGCGCCGGGTCAGCGGGGCACGCTCGACGAAGCGGCCGTCCGCGCGGGATGGACGGCCGGCGAGCTGCAGCCGGCGAAGCATATTCACCGGCTGGACGACGACACGGCCGGCCCGGTGCTGTACGCGCGCAACGAGCTGGCGCAGCTGCGGCTGGACGCGGCGATGCGCGGCAAGGCGATCGGCCGGCAGTACGCCGCCATCGTGCACGGCGTGCCGAAGCGCCGGAGCGGCACCGTGGACGCGCCGATCGGCAAGGACCGCCACCAGCCGTCCAGGCGCCGCGTCGCGCCCGGCGGCGACCAGGCGGTGACGCATTACGAGACGCTGGAGGTCTACAGGGACGCCGCGCTCGTCCGGCTGTGGCTGGAGACGGGCCGGACGCATCAAATCCGCGTCCATATGAGCCATCTCGGCCACCCGCTCGTCGGCGACGCGCTGTACGGCGGGCGCGACGCCAAGCTGCGGCATCAGGCGCTGCGCGGGGAGGAGCTCCGCTTCGCGCATCCGTGGACCGGCGAAGCCGTCGCGCTGACGTCCCCGGAGCCGCCGTGGTTCGCCGAAGCGCGCCGCCGATTGGCTTCCCTGTGAAAATCGTAGTCATGCCTGCCCACCTCCGGCCATATAGATAAATAGGCAAGAACCATTCGAAATATAAGCAAAGCGTAAGGAAACTTAGGCTTTCTTGTATTTGCAGTGCAGAAAGCTGCAGCCTAGCTTGTGTAGGAGGGGAAAGGAGGACGACTAGCGTGCCAAGCCAGTCAAACGGTTTGCGATTCGATATTTACGAACGGGTACATCTGCCCGACGAAGTGGCGGCGATCGACGAGCTGGACGAAATCGAGCTCGTGCCCCGCATCGGCATCGTGCAGCAAGAGGAGCAGGTATTACTGAAGGGGCATTTGCTGCTGACGGGGGTGTACCGGTCGGAGGAACAGCCGCTGTCGGAACAATCGCTGGAGCACTGGATCCCGGTCGAAATCACGCTGCCGTTGAACCGCATTCACCGTCTGGACGACATCTCCGTCGAAATCGATAATTTCGACGTGGACGTGTTGTCCACGCGGACGCTCAACATTACGGGCGTGCTGTCGTTGTTCGGCATCGAAATCGAGCAGTCGAACCCGCAGGGGGAATGGCAGCGGGAAGAACCGTATACGGTCGTGCACAGCCGCGAGGAAGAAGAAATTCCATTCACGTCGTCGCCGTTCTTCGCGCAGCAGCCGCAGTTTTGGCAGCCGGAGCCGCGGCGCGAAGCGGCGGAGGACGAGGCGCTTCGTTACGCGTCGTTCCAGTCCGATGCGGAGGAAGCCCGGGAAGCGCTGGCGCGCGCGGCGATCGCGAGGGAGCAGGAACTGCTCGAGGCCGCTCGCCTAGAAGAAGCTCGTCAGGAAGAAGCCCGCCAGGAAGAAGCGCGCCAGGAAGAAGCCCGTCAGGAAGAAGCGCGCCAGGAAGAAGCGCGCCAAGAGGCGGCCCGTCAGGAGGCCGCGCAGCTTGAAGCGGCTCGCGAGGAGACTGCCCGTCAAGAGGAAGCGCGTCAGGAGGCGGCCCGCCGGGAGGCCGAGCAGTTCGAAGCCGTCCGCAGGGAAGCCGCGCTGCAGGAAGCCGCCCGCCAAGAGGCGGAACGCCAGGAAGCCGCCGAAGAAGCCGAACGCGCCGAAGCATTCCAGCCGGAGGAGGCGGAAGAACCGGCCGAAGCCGCCGCGCCTCCGTCATGGCAGTCGCCTTCGGTTGCGGAAGCGTCCGTACCGGCGGAAGAGCCGGCCGTCCTCGTTCAAGCCGAAGCCGAACCGGCGATTCGCCAGCCTGCCCCGGCGGCCGCGTCGGATCCGTTCGGGGAAGTATCCGTGCCGGAGGCCGAGGCGGAGCCGAAGCCGCTGCGCGTCGCGTTCTCCGGCAAGCCCGCGGAGGAGGAGGCGGCCCAGCAGGGCGCCGGCAACGTCAGCTTCCGGTCGCTGCTGCAGTCCAGCCGGCGCGAGCAGGAGGCGAAGGCGGCCGCGGAACAGCACGCGGAGCGCGAAGCCGCGCAAAGCCGCAAATCCTCGGGCGACGAGATCGAGTGGAAGAACCTGTTCTTCGGCCGCCCGAACGACGATAACGCGTTCCGCAAGGTGCGCATCTGCATCGTCCAGCGCGAGGAGACGCTCGACGTCATCGCCGGGCGGTACCAGCTGCAGCCCCGGGAGCTGGCCCTGTACAATCGGCTGAGCGACCAGAGCGTCAGCGAAGGGCAAGTCCTGTATATTCCATAACCGCGCATTCGCGCGAAGCCCGCCGGGAAAGCCTCTACGAGGTTTTCCCGGCGGGCTCTTTGGCGTATAGGGCACCGTCTCCAACTTTTTCCAATATTTGGGCCGGGGGATTGCCCGGCCGGGATTGACGTTTTCCAAGAAAAACGTGTATGATAGAAAAAATAGGGCAATAATTGAGATAAATGAAACGACATGGATGGGGAAGAGTGGCAGGAAGTCCTTCAGAGAGCGGAACCGCTTGCGCTGCGAGGTTCCGCAGGAACGAGACTGCAACGGGTCGCCCCGGAGTCGCCGGAACGAAGCGAAGCGATTCGTCTAGTTGCGGCCGGCCGCAGCCGTTATCTGCAACGAGTTGTCGAACCGGCGCCTGGCGCCGCTTCGGAACAAAGGTGGTACCGCGGAAGCCAAAACCTTTCGTCCTTTGCTATAAGGGCGGAAGGTTTATTTTTTTGTCTCTTGGATGGGCGATCGCGACCGGCGGCGCGGCACGCGCCGAACCCGGACGAGGACATAACGATGGAGGTAGGATTTGACATGTCGCAAAAATTGACGATGACCGAAATGCCGACGACCTATGACCCGAAGGCCGCGGAAACCAAATGGTACCCGTACTGGATGGATGGCAAGTATTTTGAAGCGGGCAAACGCCCGGACGCGAAGCCGTACACGATCGTGATTCCGCCGCCGAACGTCACCGGCATGCTGCACATCGGGCACGCGCTCGATTTCACGCTGCAGGATATTCTGATCCGCACCAAGCGGATGCAGGGCTACGACGCGCTCTGGCTGCCGGGCACGGACCATGCCGGCATCGCCACGCAGACGAAGGTCGAGCAGAAGCTGCGCGAGGAAGGGCAGTCGCGCTACGACCTGGGCCGCGAGAAGTTTCTCGAGAAGGTTTGGGAGTGGAAGGACAGCTACGCCGCGACGATTCACGAGCAGTGGGCGAAGATGGGCTTCTCGCTGGACTATTCGCGCGAGCGCTTCACGCTCGACGAAGGCCTCTCCCGCGCCGTTCGCGAAGTGTTCGTCCGGCTTTACGAGAAGGGCCTGATCTACCGCGGCAAAAAAATCATCAACTGGGATCCGGCGGCCCGCACGGCGCTCTCGGACATCGAAGTCGAGCATAAAGAAGTGAACGGGCATCTGTACCATTTGCAGTACCCGCTGAAGAACGGTTCCGGCCATATCACCGTCGCGACGACGCGTCCGGAGACGATGCTCGGCGATACGGCGGTCGCGGTTCATCCCGAAGACGAGCGCTATAAGCATCTGATCGGCGAGCTGATCGTGCTGCCGGTCATCGGCCGCGAAATTCCGATCATCGCCGACGAGTACGTCGAGAAGGAGTTCGGCTCCGGCGCGGTCAAAATCACCCCGGCGCACGACCCGAACGACTTCGAGGTCGGCCTGCGCCATCAGCTGCCGCAAATCGTCGTCATGGACGAAAGCGGCACGATGAACGCGGAAGCCGGCCCGTACAACGGCCTCGACCGCGCGGAATGCCGCAAGCGGATCGTCGCCGACCTGCAGGCGAGCGGCGTCTGCGTCAAAATCGAGGACCACGTGCACCAGGTCGGCCACAGCGAGCGCAGCGGCGCCGTCGTCGAGCCGTACTTGTCGACGCAATGGTTCGTCGACATGAAGCCGCTGGCCGAATCGGCGATCGAAGCGCAGCGCGGCGGCAAGGGCGTCAACTTCGTGCCGGAGCGGTTCGAACGCACGTATTTGCAGTGGATCGAGAACGTGCGCGACTGGTGCATTTCCCGCCAGCTCTGGTGGGGCCACCGCATCCCGGCCTGGTACTGCGACGCCTGCGGCGCGATGCACGTCGCCCTCGAGGATCAGTCGGCCTGCTCCGCGTGCGGCAGCGAAGCGCTCCGCCAGGACGAGGACGTGCTGGACACGTGGTTCAGCTCGGCGCTGTGGCCGTTCTCCACGCTCGGCTGGCCGGACCAAACGGAAGACCTGAAACGGTTCTACCCGACGGACGTGCTCGTGACGGGCTACGACATCATTTACTTCTGGGTCGCGCGGATGATCTTCACGGCGCTCGAGTTCACGGGCGAAATTCCGTTCAAGGACGTCCTCATGCACGGCCTCGTCCGCGACGAGAACGGGAAGAAAATGTCCAAATCGCTCGGCAACGGCGTCGATCCGCTCGAGGTCATCGAGAAATACGGCGCCGACGCGATGCGGTACATGATTTCGACGAGCAGCACGCCGGGCCTTGACCTGCGCTTCCGGTGGGAGCGGGTCGAGCAGGCGCGCAATTTCGCCAACAAGATTTGGAACGCGTCGCGCTTCGCGCTCATGAACCTGGAGGGCATCTCGGCGGCGGACATCGACATCGACGTGAAGCTCGGCACGGCCGACCGCTGGATCCTTCACCGCCTGAACGCGACGGTCGCCGACGCGACCCGCCTGATCGACGCCTACGATTTCGGCGAGACGGGCCGCGTGCTGTACAACTTCATCTGGGATGACTTGTGCGACTGGTACATCGAATTCGCGAAGCTGAGCCTGTACGGCCAAGACGCGGAAGCGAAGCGCGCGACGCAATCCGTGCTCGCTTACGTGCTTGACCGCACGCAGCGGCTCATTCATCCGTTCATGCCGTTCATCAGCGAAGAAATTTGGCAGCATCTGCCGCACGAAGGCGAGACGATCGCGCTCGCGCCGTGGCCGACGCACGACGCCGCGCTCGAGGCGCCGGACGCCGTCGCCGAAATGGAGCTGCTCATGGACCTGATCCGCGTCGTGCGCAACATCCGCGCCGAAGTGAACGTGCCGATGAGCAAGAAGATCGAGCTGCAAATCAAGCCGTCGAGCCCGGCGGAAGCGGGCATCCTCGCCCGCAACGAAGAGTTCGTCGTCCGTTTCTGCGGCACGTCCAAGCTGGAGATCAGCCTCGAGCTGGCGGCGCCCGACAAGGCGATGACGGCGATCGTGACGGGAGCGGAGCTGTATTTGCCGCTGGCCGGCCTGATCGACATCGAGCAGGAGATCGTCCGGCTGGAGAAGGAAATCCAGCACTTGGACGGCGAAGTGTCGCGCGTCGAGAAGAAGCTCGCGAACGCCGGCTTCGTGGCGAAGGCTCCGGCGAAAGTCATCGAGGAAGAACAGGCGAAAATGGCCGACTATGCCGATAAGCGCGACAAAGTGAAGGCGCGCATCGCGGAATTGAGAGGTTGATCGACATGAGCGAACATCAAGACGCGCGCACGGCGGGAACGCTCGCAACCTACGAGGAAGCGCGGCAGTGGATCGAAGGGCTGGTGCCGTTCGGCATCCGCCCCGGTCTCGAACGGATCGAGAAGCTGATGGAACTGACGGGCCATCCGGAGCGCCGGCTGAAGTTCATTCACGTGGCCGGCACGAACGGCAAAGGCTCCGTCTGCGCCTACCTGACGAGCGTCCTGCTCCGCTGCGGCTATGACGTGGGGACGTTCACCTCCCCATATATCACGAAGTTTACGAATCGTTTTCAATATAACGGCACCGACATTCCGGAAGAGACGCTGCTCGCCCTCGCGAACCGGCTGAAGCCGCTCGTCGAGGAGATCGCGGAGACGGAGCTCGGGTCGCCGTCCATGTTCGAGGTGGCGACCGCGCTCGCGATTCTGTACTACGGCACCGTAGCGTACCCGGACTTCGTCGTCTGGGAGACGGGACTCGGCGGCCGGCTGGACGTGACGAACGTCGTGACCCCGCTCGTCTCGGTCATCACGAACGTCGGCCATGATCACATGGACATCCTCGGCGACTCGCTGGAGGCGATCGCGCGCGAGAAGGCCGGCATCATCAAGGCGGGCGTGCCGGTCGTCAGCGCCGTCGACCAGCCGGGTCCCACAGCCGTCGTCCGCGAAACCGCCAAAGCGAAAAACAGCACGCTCTATCTGCTCGGGGAGCAATTTCGCGAGACGGCGTCGCAGGTCGGCGAGAACGCGCAAACGTTCCGCTTCGACGGCCTGTTCCGATCCATTGACGAGCTGACCGTCACGCTGAACGGCGCGCACCAGCGGACGAACGCGGCCGTCGCCGTCATGACGCTGGAAGTCATGCGCCAATACTATGCGCTGATCCTGGAAGACGAGGATTTGAGGGAAGGGCTTCGCGCCGCCGCTTGGCCCGGTCGGCTGGAGATGATCGGCGATTCGCCGCGCGTGCTCGTCGACGGCGCCCACAATCCCGAAGGCGCGCAGGTGCTGGCGGCGGCGCTGCGCGACACGTACGCGTACGAGCGTCTTCACATGATGATCGGGATGCTCGCGAATAAGAATCATCGCGATACTCTGCGGCATATACTACCTCTAGTGAATACGCTTGTCGTGACAGAAGCGGATTTTCGCAAGGCGCTGCCGGCCGCCGACCTTGCCGCGCTGGTCCGGGAGCTTCGCGACGAGGCGGGCTATGCCTTCGAGCTGATCGTGGAGCCGGATTGGAGAGCGGCGCTGGAACGGCTGAAATCGGTCGCCGGCCAAGGCGATCTGGCCGTCGTGACGGGCACGCTCTATTTGATTGCCGACGTCCGCTCCCGATTGCTCTATAATCAGGATTCTGAAAAAGGGTGGTGAACCGTCTTTGAATACAGCAGAACACGTTCATTTCATCGGAATTGGCGGTTACGGCATGAGCGCGATCGCGCGGGTCATGCTGGAGATGGGCTACAAGGTGAGCGGCTCCGACGTTGCAAGACAAGAGCTGACGGAGAAGCTTGCAGCCAAAGGGGCGCGGATTTTCATCGGCCATGAGCCGGGGCATGTCGCGGGAGCCGATCTCGTCGTCTATTCGACGGCGCTGTCCCGGGACAATGTGGAGCGCAAAGCGGCGGAGGAGCAAAACATCCCGATCCTGCACCGCGCCCAAATGCTGGCCAGACTGATGAACAACGGCAAAGGCGTCGCGGTAGCGGGCGCGCACGGCAAAACGACGACCTCGTCGATGATCGCGCTCGTCATGGAAACCTGCAAACAGGATCCGACGTTCATCATCGGCGGCGAAATCGTCAATGTCGGCACGAACGCCAAGGCCGGCAAAGGCGAGTACGTCGTCGCCGAAGCGGACGAGAGCGACGGCTCGTTCCTGCAGTATCATCCGACGATCGCCATCGTCACGAACATCGAGCCGGATCATCTCGAGAATTACGACGGCGATTTCAACAAGCTGAAGGCGGCGTACGTCCAGTTTCTGAACCAGGTGAAGTCCGGGGGCAGCGCCATCGTCTGCGCGGACGACGAGAACGTCCAAGCGATGCTGCCGGAGCTCGTGGCAGGGCCGCTCGGGGAGAAGGGCGTGCTGACGTACGGCATCGACCGGGACGCCGTGTACCGGGCCGCGAACATCGAGCTCGGCGACCGCAAGGTCGCGTTCGACATGACGAAGCAGGGGCAGCCGCTGGGCCGGATCGAACTTTCCGTGCCGGGCCGCCACAACGTGTATAACGCCATGGCAACCGTCATTACGTGTCTGGAAGCGGGCATACCGTTCTCGGCCATCGCGGAGGCGATCGTCGATTTCCGCGGCGCGAAGCGGCGGTTCCAAGTGCTGGGCGAAATCAACGATATCCTCGTCATCGACGACTATGCCCACCATCCGACCGAGATTCAAGCGACGATCAGCGCGGCCAAGTCGACGGGCAAACGGATCGTCGCCGTCTTCCAGCCGCAGCGTTATACGCGGACGTTCTTCCTGCTCGAGCAGTTCAGCCGCGCGTTCGCCGAGGCGGACGAGGTACTGATTACCGACATCTACTCGCCGGCCGGCGAGCAGCAGATCGAAGGCGTCAATTCCAAGCGGCTCGTGGAGCTGATCATCAAGAACAGCAACGCGAATACGCGCTATTATCCGACGAAGGAAGAAGTGCTAAGCGTGCTGACCGAACGGGTGAAGCCGGGCGATCTCGTCATTACGATGGGCGCGGGCGACATTTGGAAGGTGGCCGATTCGCTGGCGAAGACGCTGCGCGGCAAAGCTTAGCAAGCCCAGGCTCGCAAGAGGCTTGTCACGAACATACGACGCACAAATAGAAAGCCGCTCCTCGGCACCGACGCCGGGGGCGGCTTTCCTTCGTTCCAGGGGATCGGCGTGGTTGCGAAGATGAATCGTCTTGGCGGCGATTCCCGTAATCGTGCGTCAATTCCGAGACGAAAACAAGCCCTCTCGCTTCCGACCGAAAGCGAGAGGGCCGTACGATTCGCATAGGCTTGCCATCGGAGCCGAGAGGCTCGCGATCGCTTGCGGAAGCGGAAGGCACGCGCGGAGGTTCGCCGCCCGGTTCCGAATCCTCGATGGACGCAGCCGGTTCCGCCCGGTCCTCCTAATCGCCGTCCGGCTGCTTGGGCTTGCTTTGAAGTTCCTGCAGGTAGTCGTCGAGCTGGTCGAAGCGGTCCTCCCAGACGCGCCGGAACGATCCGAGCCAGGCGTCCAGCTCCTGCAGCGGACGGGTTTCCAGCATGTAGATCCGCCGGTTGGCGGCAGGCTGGACGCCGACGAGTCCGGCATCGTGCAGCACGCGCAGATGCTTCGAGACTTGAGGCTGCTGAAGATGGAGCTTCTCGGCGATATCGCCGACCGGAAGCGGACCGTCGCGCAGCAGCTCGACGATGTGTAGCCGATTGGGCTCGGCAAGCGCGCTTAACGTTGCGTTCATGCTATTAATATACCCCAAAGGGAATATGCCTGTAAAGGAATATGCTGGAAACGATTCGCGGACGGCTCGTCATAATTCTCTCAACGTACTCATAGACTTGTACTAGAGTACGCGGACAAGGAGAGATTGCCATGAGCACGAAAGGACGCATTACCTATCGTTTCGACCAGCAGACGGGAGCCCGAGTGGAGCCGGCCCAACCGAAAAAAACGCGCGCATCGGAGAACGATGCCGTTTCCTATTTCCAAGAAGAGCTGACGTTCGCCGCCGACGTCGGCGCCTGGGACAGCCCGTTCCAGGACGATGCCGGCGCGCTCGAGCGGCTCATCCGCGAAGCCGACGGCCAATTCGCCGGCCGGCCGCCGCAGGGCCGCGCGGGGCATGCGGCATCGTCTTCGCCGCGGAACCAGCCGAGGCCGATCGACGCCGCTCCGCGCACGCACGAAGCCGAGCTGCCGCCGCGCGCGCCGCAGCCGATGCCGGAGCTGGCCGCCTTCGCGCCGGACGACGCGTTCGGGCGGCAGGACGCGATTCTGCTCGGCGACGAGGACGAGCCGCGGGAGCGGACCGACAAGCCGCTTGCGGCCCATGCGAAGCGCGGACCTGCTCCGGTGATCGACCTGTATCCGCAAATCGAGATCGACGAAGACGTCTACGCCGGCCGGCAAGGCAAAGGAAAAGGCGCCGCGGCGTATCCGCTCGGCTCGGGCAGGCGGCCGTCCCAAGGCCCGTCCTGGTTCAAAGTGTTCGCTTCGGTCGCGGGCGCGATCGCCACGGGCGCGCTGTTCGGCTATTTCGTGCTGACGCTGTTCACGAGCGGCGGGGGAACCGATGCCGGGGGGACGAACGGCGGCTCCGTTCCGGCCGTCAGCGGCGACGTAATCGGCGGCGGCAAAGGCGCGCCGGATACGGCGAACGCCGGAAAGGCGCCGGCGGCGGACGCCGCCGGCGCGAAGGACGGCGGCAAGACGGCCGGCGGCGCGTCGAATGCCGGGTCCGCGGCGACCGTGAAGGTCGACCTGCCCGCGGCATCGTATTTCATGCTGCAGTACGGCGTCTTCAGCAACAAGGACGGGCTCGACGCGGCCGCGGCGGAGCTCCGCGCGAAGGGACTCGCCGCCGCCTCGCTGACGTCGCAGGACGATTTCCGCATTTACGTCGGCATGTCGACGGACCGGAGCGAAGCGGATCTGCTCGGTCAGACGCTGGCCGGGATGGACGTGTACGTGAAGCAGGTCGATTTGCCCGCTTTGTCGGCGATTCCGTATGGAGGCAAGGCGGCGGACGCGCAGACGTTCTTCAAGGATACGGCCGAACTGCTCGCCAAGCTGGACGCCATGACCGTCGCCGGGCTGAGCGGCCAGCCGTCCCCGGGAGAAGACTGGGCTGCGCTGCACCAGCAGTGGACGGAGTCCGCGTCGCGCGTCGAGGCCGGCATGGCGGCCGGCAAGGACAAGGACACGCTGCACAAGCTCGCGCAAGCCATCAATACGGCGGCCGTCGCCGCGGGCGAATACGGCAAGAAGCCGTCCGAGGCGTATCTGTGGTCGATGCAGACGGCGCTCATGAACGCGGTCTTCATCCAGAAAGCCTGGTTTGAATCGATCGGATCATTGTAAAGCGTTCCCGGGACGCGTATAATAAAACGTACGTGTCAAAAAATGGCGAGGGACGTTGGAAGATGAAGAAAAATTTCTGGGTATTGCTGCTGTTCATCGTAATCGGCCTGCTGGCCGGAGCGCTCATCGCGCGTTCGCTGGCCACGGTTCCCGGACTTTCGTTTCTGACGAAAACCTATCCGATCGTTTGGTCGCCCTCCGCGGACCTGCTCGTGCTCAGTTACGATTTCACGCTGCGGATCCATGTCAGTCTGCTGAGCATCGCCGGCCTCGCGCTCGCCATTTGGCTGTACCGTAAACTATAGGCAGCCGCATGCAGGCCAAAGGAGCTTTGCCTTTATGGAACGATCCTCTACCAAGCCAACCGAACATTTGCGCCAGCTGGTGCTGGCTTCGTCTTCTCCCCGCCGGCGGGAATTGGTCGCTTCACTCGGCCTTTCCTTGCCGGTTCTCATTTTGTCCAGCGACGCGGACGAGAGCACGCCGTCCGATTGGTCGCCGCCGCGCATCGTCGAGCAGCTCGGCCTGCGCAAGGCGCGGGCGACCGCCGCGATGCTCGCGTCCGGGGACGCCGCGTCTTCGCTGGTCGTCGGCGCCGACACGGTCGTCGTCCTGGACGGCGAGGTGCTGGGCAAGCCCCGGGACCGCGCGGACGCGATCGGCATGCTGAGCCGGCTGCAGGGGCGCGCGCACGCGGTGTATACCGGCGTCGCGTGCGTCGATGCGCGCACCGGCCGGGAGCGGATCGCGCACCGCCGGACGGAAGTCGTCATGAAGCCGCTGGACGCCGGATTGATCGAGCGTTACGTCGATTCCGGCGAACCGATGGACAAGGCGGGCAGCTACGGCATTCAAGGCAGGGCCGCCGTGTTGGTCGAGCGGATCGACGGCGATTATTTCAACGTGGTCGGCCTGCCGCTCTCGCTGCTGGCGGACATGCTGTCCGAATTCGATATCCGCGTCATTTAAGTTAACCGTTTACGCACCCATTCAGAAAGCAGGGAATATCCATGGAAGCCGAACAGCCTTACGTGCTTCGCGGCATCCCCAACGAAGACCGACCCAGAGAACGCCTGATGACCGTCGGGGCCGACGCGCTCAGCCATGCGGAATTGCTCGCGATTCTGCTGCGCACCGGAACGAACAACGAATCCGCCGTCCTTCTCGCGACGCGGATCCTTCACCAATGCGGCAGCCTGCGGGGGCTCGTGGACATGAGCGTCGCCGAGCTGACCCGGATCCGCGGGATCGGCCCCGCGAAGGCGGCGCAGCTCCGCGCCGGCATCGAGCTCGGACGCCGCATCGCCCGGAGCCGGCAGGGAGAACTGCCGACGATCCGAAAGCCCGCGGACGCCGCGAATCTTATGATGGAGGAGCTCCGCTATCTGAAGCAGGAGCATTTCGTCTGTCTATACCTCAATACGAAAAATCAAGTCATCCTGACCGAAACCTTATCCGTCGGTACCCTCAACGCAACGCTGGTCCACCCTCGCGAGGTGTTTCGCGCGGCCATCAAGTGCAGCAGCTCCTCGCTGATCTGCCTGCACAATCACCCCAGCGGCGATCCCACGCCGAGCCCCGAAGACATCTCCCTTACCAGGCGCCTGGCCGAAGCCGGCGAGCTCGTCGGCATCGACGTGCTCGATCATTTGGTAATAGGTGACAATCGCTTTATCAGTTTGAAGGAGCAAGGCCACCTGTAATATAATAAGAGGGATTGTCTTACGATAGAAAGGAAGATACAGCTTATGTTTGGTGGTTTTTCGAAAGATCTCGGAATCGATTTGGGTACGGCTAACACGCTCGTCTATGTCAAAGGAAAAGGAATTGTCGTTAGAGAACCTTCCGTGGTCGCTCTGCGTACCGATACGAAAAAAATCGAAGCCGTCGGCGAGCACGCCAAAAAAATGATCGGTCGCACGCCGGGCAACATCCGCGCGATCCGTCCGATGAAGGACGGCGTCATCGCCGACTTCGACACGACCTCCACGATGATCAAGTACTTCATCCGCCAGGCGCAGAAGAGCCGCTCGCTGTTCCCGCGCCATCCGAACGTGATGGTCTGCGTGCCGTCGGGCATTACGGCCGTCGAACAGCGCGCCGTCAAGGACGCGACGGTCCAAGCGGGCGCGCGCGAAGCGTTCACGATCGAGGAGCCGTTCGCGGCGGCGATCGGCGCGGACCTGCCGGTATGG
This sequence comes from Paenibacillus sp. UNC496MF, assembly GCF_900113915.1. Taxonomy (NCBI): domain Bacteria; kingdom Bacillati; phylum Bacillota; class Bacilli; order Caryophanales; family Paenibacillaceae; genus Paenibacillus; species Paenibacillus sp. UNC496MF. Next base: position 76,023 of record NZ_FORE01000009.1, on the reverse strand, counting down.
GAGCCGACGGGCAGCATGGTCGTCGACATCGGCGGCGGCACGACGGAAGTGGCCGTCATCTCGCTCGGGGGCATCGTGACGAGCCGCTCCATCCGGATCGCCGGCGACGAGATGGACGAAGCGATCATGCAGTACATCAAGCGGATGTACAACCTCATGATCGGCGAACGGACGTCGGAGCAGCTGAAGATGGAAATCGGTTCCGCGCTTGCCCTGGAGCAGCAGGAGACGATCGAGATCCGCGGCCGCGACCTGGTGACGGGCCTGCCGAAAACGCTGCCGATTTCGTCCGACGAGATTTGCGAGGCGCTCGGCGACACGGTCAACGCGATCGTGGACGCCGTCAAGATCACCCTCGAGAAGTGCCCGCCGGAGCTGTCGGCCGACATCATGGACCGCGGCATCGTCCTCACGGGCGGCGGCGCGCTGCTCAAGAACCTGGACAAGCTGCTCGCGCGGGAAACGGGCATGCCGGTCATCGTGGCGGAGAACCCGCTCGATTGCGTGGCGATCGGAACCGGCAGAGCGCTCGACAACATCGATCTGTTCAAAACGCGCGGAGGCCCGGTATCCCGTTCCAAGAAGTAATCCGGTAATGGCAGTCGGGGAAAACGGATGAGCGAAATGGGCGGGTGAAACGAAATTGTTCAATTGGATGCGCAACAAACGGATGTTTGTGCTCATGATCGTTTTTATTATATTCGTCGCCGTGATGGGCTTCTCCATCGGCGACCGGAAGAAACTGACCTGGCCGGAGAATTTCGCGCTCGACACGTCGGGCTTCTTCCAGCAATGGCTGTACCGGCCGGCCGGCTACGTGTCGGACCTGGTGCACGACCTTACCCATCTGCGGGAGGTATACAAGGAAAACGAGCAGCTGCGCATCGCTGCCGCCGCCTACGCGCGGGATAGCATCAAGTATAACTTCATGGAAGCGGAATTGAAGCAGCTTCAGGACGATCTGAGCTTCACGGAGAACCAGAAGAAGCTGAACAACTACAAGTACCTCATCGCGCAAGTGGTGGCCGTGAACAACGATCCGTACGACGAGACGATCCGCATCAATCTCGGCTCCAAGGACGGCATCAAGCCGAACATGGTCGTCGTGACGAACAAAGGCCTGGTCGGCTTGACCACCCGGGTCGATCCGTTCTTCTCGTCCGTCATGCCGATCACGAAGCTGAACGTCAACTCCACAGACACGAAGCAGATCGCCGCCACGGTGCTGGGCAAGGAGAACGATTCGTTCGGCATCGTCGACAACTACGACAGCGAGACCGGCAAGCTGTCGATGTCCAAAATATCCGAGCACGATCCGCTGAAGAAAGGCGATACGGTCATTACGTCCGGCAAGGGCAACGTGTTTCCGCGCGGCGTCGTCATCGGCACGGTCGACAGCAGCCAGGTCGGCGATTTCGGCTTGACCTACACGGCGACGATCACGCCGGCGGCCGATTTCGATCATCTGACGGAAGTGTTCGTCGTCCAGACGCCCGATCTGGGAGACGAGACGCCATGAGCCTGCAGCGCATTATCGGGGTCATGCTGCTGCTCTTTCTGACGGAAGGCACGCTCTTCTACTGGCTCGTGCCGGATGATATGGTCGGACGCATCGTGCCGCATTTTACGCTGGCGTTCGTGCTGTTCGCCGCCCTTTACCGGGGCCGGCATTCCGCGCTGCTGCTCGGCCTGGCGTTCGGCCTGCTGCAGGATTTGGCATTCTACGGCCGGATACTCGGCGTCCATTCCTTCGCGATGGGACTCGTCGGCTATATGACCGGCCTGCTCATGGAGCGCAAGCGCAGCACGCTGCTGATGGCGCTGTCGATGATCGGGCTGTCCACTCTCGTCTACGATACGGTCGTCTACTTCGTCTACAAGGTGTTCCGCTTGACGGACCAAACGTATGAATGGGCGCTGTCGCAGCACATCATTCCGAGCCTGTTCCTGCAGCTGCTGTTCGCGCTCGCGCTGTACGTGCCGGCCAGGCGGTGGTTCGAAGGCAGCCTCAAGCCCAAGACGGAAGAAGACGAAGATTGACGCGCCCGCGAGCAGGAAAACGCGCGCAAGGGCAAGAATCGTATAGAGAGAGGGGTGGGGCGAGCGTGACCGAGAAGCAGCACATTACCATAAAAGGCGTCAAGGAGGGACTGATCTTCCTTCTCGACGACAATTGCGGATTTTCCGACTTGATGAACGAGCTGCAGTACAAATTGGAAAAGTCGCATCAACAGCTGCTGACAGGCCCCATCGTTCACGTGCAGGTGAAGCTCGGCACCCGTCAAGTCAACGAAGACGAGAAGGAACGGATCAGGGCCGCCATTCGCCAGCAGGGCAACTTGCTCGTGCAGTCGATCGAGAGCGAAGCCCGCCCGGAGCCGAAGCCCGAGGACGGCAACAACGTGAAGCTGCTGGCGGGCATCGTCCGCAGCGGACAGACCGTCGAGCACGACGGGAACCTGCTGCTCATGGGGGACGTCAATCCCGGGGGCACGGTCCTGTGCACCGGCGATATCTACGTGCTGGGCGCTCTTCGCGGGCTTGCCCATGCCGGCTTCAAGGGGCGCAAGGACACCGTTATCGCGGCCTCCTTGCTGAAGCCGACGCAGCTGCGCATCGACGACGTGATCAGCCGCCCGCCGGACGAGTGGATCACGGGGGACGCGATGATGGAGTATGCGTTCTTGAGCGAAGGCGTCATGAAAATCGATAAAATCGCGCAGCTGCAGCGCCTGCGGAAGCTGCCGGTCGTGTTTAGAGCTTGAGCGGGGGAGTGTGAAAGTCATGGGAGAAGCGATTGTAGTCACGTCGGGCAAGGGCGGAGTCGGCAAGACGACGACTTCGGCCAATATCGGAACGGCGCTCGCTTTGCTTGGCAAAAAGGTTTGCATGGTCGATACCGACATCGGCCTGCGCAATTTGGACGTGGTCATGGGCCTCGAGAACCGCATCATCTACGATTTGATCGACGTCGCCGAAGGCCGCTGCAGGCTGAACCAGGCTCTGGTGAAGGACAAGCGTTTCGAAGAGCTGTACATGCTGCCGGCCGCCCAAACGAAAGACAAAAGCGACATCACGCCCGAACAGGTCAAGGACATCGTGCTCGAGCTGAAGAAGGAATACGACTATGTCATCATCGATTGTCCGGCCGGCATCGAGCAGGGCTTCCGCAACGCGATCGCCGGCGCCGACCGTGCGATTATCGTGACGACGCCGGAGAACGCGGCCGTCCGCGACGCCGACCGGGTCATCGGTCTGCTGGAGCAGTCGCAGGTGCCCTCGCGGCTCGTCATCAACCGGATCCGGGGCAATATGGTCCGTTCAGGGGAAATGCTGGACATCGACGAGATTTGCCAGGTGCTTGCCATTGATCTGCTCGGCATCGTCCCGGACGACGAGAAGGTCATCAAGGCGGCGAACGCCGGCGAACCGACCGTCATGGATCCATCGTCCCGCGCCGCCATCGCTTACCGCAACATCGCGAGGCGGATGCTCGGCGACATGGTGCCGCTCATGCCGCTCGAAGAGAAGGCGGGCGTCATGAAGCGATTCCGCAAGTTTCTTGGAATAGGATGATTCGGAAGTGCTGAATAAACTGAAAAAAATCGACGTGAGCATGATCCTCATCCTGCTGGCGTTCACGGTCGTCAGCACGCTGCTCGTGCACAGCGCGACGTACGGCAACCCGGACTACGCCAATTACGACGTGCGTACCGTCATCTTCTACGTGCTGGGCTTTTTCGTGGCGCTGGTCGCGGCTCTGTTCGATTACCGGCTGTACTTGAAGGCCTGGTACGTGCTGTACGGGTTCGGTTTGATTATGCTGGTCGTCGTCTATTTGACGGCGCCCGAAATCAACGGCGCGAAGAGCTGGTTCCAGCTCCCGGGCGGCTTGCAGTTCCAACCGGCCGAGATGGTGAAGATCATTTTGATCATCACCGTCGCGTACCTGATGGGCAGGCGGCAGGGCGACCCGCTGCGCGTGCGCCAGGATTTGTTCGTCGTCGCGGCGTTCTCGTTCGTGCCGTTCGCGCTCGTCATGATCCAGCCCGACTTGGGCAATGCCATTATTTATTTGGTCATCGTGCTCGGCATGCTGTGGATCGGCAACGTTCGGTACACGCACGTGCTGCTCGGTTTGACGATCGTCGTCGGCAGCCTCATGGTGTTCATGTTCCTGTTCAATGCGTATAACCAGCAAATTCACGATTACGCGGAAAGCCATCACAAGCTGCACTGGTACGAACGGATTAACGGCTTCATCAACCCGGAGACGGCTTCGGAGAAGGAAGTGTATCAGGCCCAAAAGGCCAAGATCGCGATCGGCTCGGGCGGCTTGACCGGGGACGGGTACATGAAAGGCGAGTCCAAAAACCGCAAATTCATTCCGTATCCGTACTCCGACGCCATCTTCGTCGTCATCGGCGAAGAATTCGGGTTCCAGGGAGCGGCCGTCGTGCTGATGCTTTACTTCCTGCTGATCTACAGGATGATCATCATCGCCTTCCAGTGCTACGACTTGCGGGGATCGTTCATCATCATCGGCATCGTGTCGATGTACGTCTTCCAAGTCTTCCAGAACATCGGCATGATGATCGGGCTGATGCCGATCACCGGCATTACGCTGCCGTTCGTCAGCTACGGCGGCACGTCGCTGCTGCTCAACATGCTGTGCATCGGCATCGTCTTCAGCGTGAAGGCGCATCAGGAGAAATACGAACTGGCTACTTGACCGTCCGGCATCGCCGGGCGGTTCTTCTCATTGAAGCGGGAAGGGCGAATGCAAGCATTCGCAAATAGGGTTCGAAGGAGGAACGACCATGTTCGCGCATTACGTCGGCATCGATTATTCCGGCAAAGGGCTGCCCTCGCAGCGGCATACCGCGATCCAAATCTTCGAGTCGGACGCGGCCGGCCTGCCGGTCCGGGCAATGGGCCGGAGCAGCTGGTCCAGGGCAGGCGCGTTCCGCTACTTGGCGGATCGGCTGCAGGAGCAGCGCGGCGGCGGGCGGGGGGCGATGATCGTCGGGCTCGACCACGGCCTGTCGTTCCCGCTGTCGTACTTTCGGGAAGCGACCGCGGTCAAGCCCGCATTCGGCACCTGGTGGGACTTCATGCGGCATTTCCATGCGCTGTGGGGCGCGGCGAAAGAACGGCCGGTCTCGTCCGTCGCCGCGCCGACGCTGCCGTACACTCATCCGACGGAGCTGCGGCTGACCGAGAAATTCACGTCCTCGGCCAAGAGCGTGCTGAATCTCGATCCGAGGCTCATCTCGGTCGCGTTCTCGACGCACGCCGGTCTCCCCTGGCTGTACGAGCTTCGCCGGGAATACGCCGACGTGCTGCACGTCTGGCCGTTCGACGGGCTGCTGCCGGAAGCGGGCAAGAGCGTCGTCGCCGAGGCGTATCCGTCGCTCTTCTACAACCGGTACGCGTATCCGGCGGAGCTCGCGAAGCGGGACGAACGCGACGCGTACGCGGTGTCCTGCTGGCTGCGCGAGCAAGACGCCGCCGGCACGCTTCCGCTCTATCTCGCGCTGCAGACGTTGACGCCTAAGACGCGAGAGGAGATCGTGCCCCTGGAAGGCTGGATTCTCGGCGTTCTATAGCGGACGATCCCTTTTCGGTCAACTCATAACCCGTCCCATCCGCTCATATACTGGAATGAACAAGCCGTATAGGTGGAGGGATCGGTTATGAGTACCCGCAACAGCATTCGCGACCGCCGGCAGGAGCGCATCCGCCGGATTATGGAAGACAACGCCGAACGCGCCGGACAGACCGCGCACCGGCATTCGGAGCCGCGGCAGGAGCGCGGGCCGAGGCCGGACGCGGACACGCCTTTCGCGCTGCCGCCGGGGACGGAGAACGGCGCCGGGCTGCCGGACAGGCTGCCGGCTTTGCCCGCGCGGCAGCGGGACGAGCAAGATCCGGAGCGGATGTGGAAAGCCAATCCGAATCCGTGGGAGACCGCCGGCTGGAACATCGCCCCCTTGCCGAGCAAAGACGTCAAGGCCGCCAAGCGCGGCGGCCCGCCGCCGGAGCGTCCGGGCGGCTATCGGTTCATCGTTCGGGGGCTCTTCATCCAGTCGGCCATCGCCGCGGCGGTATTCGCGATCGTGTTCGTAATGTTCAAATCGGATTTGCCCGTCGCCAAAAAAGGCCAGGAAGCCGTCACGTCCGCCTTAACCGAAAACATGGATTACTCCGCCGCTTCGTCCTTGTACCGGAAATGGTTCGCCGGGGCGCCTTCGTTCATCCCGATCTTCGGGAACGGCAAGAGCGAGGAATCCCGGCTCGCGGAAGGCGCCGTAGAGCTGCCGATCGTGTCGCCGCTGCCCGCCGGCACGCTCGTGCGTTCGTTCGCGGAGACGCTGAGCGGCGTCGATATCGCGGGCAGCCCGGAACAGACGGTGCTGGCGGCCGAGACGGGCCGCGTCATCCTCGTCTCGAAGGACGCGGACGGCGGCGATACCGTCGTCGTGCAGCACGCCAACGAACGCGTGACGGTGTACAGCCATTTGAGCGGCGTGATCGTGGCGGCCAACGACTGGGTCGAAGCCGGCAAGACGCTCGGCAAGCTGCAGGCGTCGAAGGAGGAAGGCGGACAGAGCTTGCTCTATTTCGCCGTGAAGGAGAAAGGCCGATACGTCGATCCCGCGGACGTCGTTCCGATTGATTAAGCTTGGCGGCATCCGGTGGTCCGTTCATCCGCTCTTCGTGCTGGTCATGCTCGCTTCCGTCGTTACGGGGTATTTCGCCGAGCTCCTGACGCTGTTCGCCATCGTGCTCGTCCACGAGCTCGGCCATGTCTTCGCGGCGAGGGGATTCGGCTGGACGGTGCGCGAGGTGAAGCTGCTGCCCTTCGGCGGGGTGGCGGAGGTCGAGGACGGGAGCGGGCTGCCGGCCAGGGAGGAGGCCCTGGTGGCGATCGCCGGCCCCCTCCAGAACGTGTGGATGGCGGGCGCCGCCTGGCTGCTCGGGCATGCCGGCGCATGGGATCCGGCCTGGGCGGCTTACGTGTGCGAAGCCAACCTCATGATCGGGCTGTTCAATCTGCTCCCGATCCTGCCGCTCGACGGCGGGAAGCTCATGCAGGCGGGCCTCAGCCGCACGCTGACGTTTCACGCCACGCTCGTCTGGGGTACAAGAATCAGTCTTCTCTTCAGCGCGCTGATGGTCGCGAGCGCGATCGTGCCCGCCGTGACGAGCGGCAACGCGATCCATCTGCATCTCAACCTGATCGCCGTGGGCGTCTTCCTGCTGCTAAGCAATTGGACGACCCGCCGCAACATCCCGTTCCTCTTTCTGCGCTTCCTGACGAACCGCGCGTCTGCCGCGTCCAAATCGGTGACCCGCGGGACGTGGGCGTTTCCGATCATCGTGCCGAAGGGCTACACGGTGCTCGCCGCGCTGCGGCTGTTCAAGCGGGACAGCTACCATCTGATCGTCGTGATGGAGGAGCAGGGGGACGTGCTGGGCGTGCTGCCGGAGCAGCGGCTCGTGAGCGGATTTCTATCGGACGGAAAAGCGGACCGTGCAGTCTTGGAGCTTTTCATGTAAAATAGGTATCCGTGGAGACCGACCGAGGCAGGAGGTCATGGAATGAAAAAAATGCTCGTACACGGTCAGAAAGACATGCTGCAAATCGCCATCGTCGACGATCATGCCCTGCAAGAATATTATATGGAAAAAACCGAAAACGCCGGCCAGCTCGTCGGCAGCATCTATAAGGCGCGCGTCGTGAACGTGCTGCCCGGCATGCAGGCGGCCTTCGTCGATATCGGGCTGCCGAAGAACGCGTTTCTGTACATCGACGACGTGCTGCATCCGCACCTGGAGCGCCAGCCGAAGGAGAAGCCGCAGATCAACCGGCTGCTGCAGCCCGGCCAGGAGCTGCTCGTGCAGGTGATGAAGGAACCGCTCGGCGGCAAGGGGGCGCGGGTCACCACGCATTTCTCCCTGCCGGGCCGGTTCCTCGTCTATATGCCGATCGCCGATTACATAGGCGTCTCGAAGAAAGTAAGCACGGAATCGGAACGTTCCCGCATGCGCGCGATCGGGGAGCGGATCCGCCTGCCCGGCGAAGGCGTCATCATGCGGACGGCCGCCGAAGGCGAAAGCGTGGAGTCGCTGGAGGGAGACGTGCGGTTTCTGCGCGAGCTCTGGCAGGAGATCCGCAACCGCGGCGAATCGGCTTCGGCGCCGATGCTGCTGCATCGCGACGCCGATCTCGTGCACCGGCTGGTCCGGGATCTGCTGACCGCCGAGATCGACCAGATCTGGATCGACGACGGCGCCGTCTTCCGCAAGACGAAGGCCATGATGAAGCGGCTGGCGCCTGCCATGCTCCCGAGGCTGCGGTTGTTCGAGCCCGTGATCGGCGGCGCTTCGCTCTTTCAGCAGGCGAATATTCACGAGCAAATGCAGGAAGCGTGCCAGCGCCGCTACCGGCTCAAGTCGGGGGGCGATCTCGTCTGGGACGCGACCGAGGCGCTGACCGTCATCGACGTCAACACGGGACGCTTCGTCGGCACCTCCGACCTGGAGGATACGGTATTCCGGACGAACTTGGAGGCGGCCGAGCAGATCGCGCGGCTGCTCCGGCTCCGGGACGTCGGCGGCATCATCATCGTGGATTTCATCGACATGGAGCAGGAGCTGCATCGGGAACAGGTCATGGGGCTGCTCGAACGCTGCGTCCGCTCCGACCGGACCAAGTGCCAGGTCGTCGGCTGGACAAGGCTCGGACTGCTCGAGATGACGCGCAAGAAGGTGCGCGAGCAGAAGGCGCCGCCGGCGAAGGAAGCGACGGGAAGCAAGGAGTAGCAGAAGCTAGAAGGAGTAAGGAATAGCGAGTGCGGCAAGGAGCGGCTAGTGAAGCGGGGTACTCAGGCAGCCGAAAGCTCTTGGCAGGCCGCGGCCGGACAAATGCCTGATTTATGCGTTGCTATCGGGCATGATGTGTGTTATTATGTTATGGTGTCTGCGATTGAGATAGGCGAATTGCAAACGCATTTACCGCACAGAACGGGTCATGAAGCTCGCGCGAGCTCCGCTTACGCGGCACCTGAATCAGGCGAGTCTTCGATATAAGGAGGTGCAACACATGTTTGCAATCATTGAAACGGGCGGAAAGCAATACAAAGTACAAGAGGGCGACGTACTGTACATCGAGAAACTGGATGCCGCAGAGGGCACGAGCGTCACGTTCGACCGCGTATTGGCTGTTTCCAAAGGCGAAGAGCTCGTTACGGGCACGCCGGTCGTATCCGGCGCTACGGTAACGGCAACCGTCGAGAAGCACGGCAGAGGCCAAAAAATCGTCGTTTACAAATATAAAGCGAAGAAAAACTACCGCCGTAAGCAAGGTCACCGTCAACCGTACTCCAAAGTAACGATTGGCAAGATCGAAGCGTAAGAGGCAACGCTATGATTACGGTCACCATTGCGCGGCAGTCCGCCGCCGATCGACGGATCGTATCGTTCGCGATAGAGGGACATGCCAAGTTCGCCAATCCGGGCAAAGACATCGTTTGCGCCGGCGTGTCGGCCGTATCGGTCGGCACGGTGAACGCGATCGAAGCGCTGGCGGGCGTCGAGCTCCCGGCTTCGATGAAGAGCGGCTGGCTCCGATCCGAAATACCCGCCGGAGCGGATGCGGATTCCGACGCGAAGACGCAGCTGCTTCTGGAGGGCATGATCGTGATGCTCGAATCCATCGCGGCCTCGTACGGCAAGTTTGTCGTCATTCATCAACAATTTCGTCAATGAAGGAGGGAACATCCATGTTGAAACTGAATCTTCAGCTCTTCGCTTCGAAGAAAGGCGTAGGTTCGACGAAGAACGGACGCGACAGCCAATCGAAACGTCTCGGCGCGAAACGCGCCGACGGCCAAACGGTAACGGCGGGAAGCATTCTTGTTCGTCAACGCGGAACGAAAGTTCATCCGGGCAACAACGTCGGCATCGGCAAAGACGATACGCTCTTCGCGAAAGTGGAAGGCGTCGTGAAATACGAACGTTGGGGACGCGATCGCAAGAAAGTCAGCGTTTACCCGGTTGCAGCGGCAGCGGTCGCTGCGGCGGAATAAGAAACACTCCCCGGTCTGCTCGCAGGCCGGGGTTTTCTTTTTTGCCGGAGAGTCGGCGCCGCTAAACGGCGACAGCCGTCTGACCTTGTGCTATACTGTTAAGGTTAGGAAAGAATAGGAAAGTAGGCTCGGTCGTCATGAATCGCATCCGATATTACGCGGCCGCTTCCGTCATTCTGCCGGCGGCTGCGGTTCTGGTTTGGCCTATGCATCGATGGCTTATAGCAATTTTTCTGGCGTGGACGGCGTGCGCGGCGGTATTGTGGAACCGCTCTCTCGCGGCAGAGCAGGCCGGGCGGCGCAAGGATGCGGAACGCGCGATTCAGCGGGCCGCGATCGCGACGCTGAATCACCACCGGCATGATTGGATGAACGACCTGCAAATCGTCTACGGCTATATTCGGATGGGCAAGACGGATAAGACGATCCAGTGCGTGGAACAGATAAGGGAACGGATGCAGACGGAAAGCAAAATCGCCAAACTCGGGGTTCCGGCGTTGGTGCTGTTTTTGCAGTCGTTCCGCACGACGACCAACGCGATGGTTATTGACATGGACATCGACGGAGAAGTGAACCTGGCCGAACTGTTCCCAAACGGCGAACGGGCGGCGCATGCGATCATAGAACTGATTCGGGCATACCGCGAAGCGGCGGCGTCGAACGGCGGGGAACCGGCTAAGCTGCTGGTGGATCTGTCCGCGGAGGAAGACAAGCTCATGCTGTCGTTCTACTTCGACGGCGAGCTGGCTTCCGGCGAGGCATGGAAGAAGAATTGCGAGCTGGCGCTTAAGGGCGCCCCGTTGGAGGCGACGGAATGGGATCCGGACAAAGGGACGCTCATGCTTGAGGCGCAGCTTGGGAAGTAAACGGAGGAAGCAAAGACATGTTTGTCGATAAGGCGAAAATATTCGTAAAAGGCGGCGACGGCGGGAACGGCATCGTCTCGTACCGCCGGGAAAAATACGTGCCGCAGGGCGGGCCGGCCGGCGGCGACGGCGGGAAGGGCGGCGACGTCATCTTCCGCGTGGACAGCGGCCTCAGGACGCTGATGGATTTCCGCTACCAGAAGCATTTCAAGGGCGAGCGGGGCGAGCGCGGCAAAGTGAAGACGATGCACGGGTCGAACGCCGAGGACATGGTCGTCCGGATTCCGCCGGGGACGGTCATTCTGGACGACGATTCCGGCGAAATACTCGCGGACATGACGACGCACGGCTCGGAAGTCGTCGTGGCCCGCGGCGGACGGGGCGGACGCGGCAATACGCGGTTCGCGACGGCGAGCAACCCGGCGCCGGATTTCGCGGAGAACGGCGAGGAAGGCGAAGAGCGCTGGATCATTCTGGAGCTGAAAGTCATGGCGGACGTCGGGCTCGTCGGGTTTCCGAGCGTGGGCAAGTCGACGCTGCTGTCGATCGTCTCCGCTGCCCAGCCGAAGATCGGCGCCTATCACTTCACGACGATCTCGCCGAATCTCGGCGTCGTCGACGTCGGCGACGGACGCAGTTTCGTCATGGCGGACCTGCCGGGACTGATCGAAGGCGCGCACGAAGGCGTCGGGCTCGGGCATGACTTCCTGCGCCATGTCGAGCGGACGCGGATCATCCTGCACGTGCTGGACATGTCGGGCTCCGAGGGACGCGATCCGTACCAGGATTGGGTGACGATCAACCAGGAGCTGGAGCTGTACAACGCCGCGCTCGCGACGCGGCCGCAGATCATCGTCGCGAACAAGATGGACATGCCGGAAGCGGAGGAGCAGCTCGCGCTGTTCCGCGAGCAGCTGGCGGCGCGCGGCGACGAGACCGAGCACCAGATCGTAGCGATGTCTTCGCTGACGAAGCAGGGCGTGCAGGAGCTGCTTTACAAAGCGGCCGACCTGCTCGAGACCGTGCCGGAGACCCGTCAGATCGAGGAAGTGCGGGACGTGGCCGAACGCAAGGTGTTCCGGCTGGACCAGGAAGAAGACCGCTCCTTCAAGGTCGGCAAGGAAAACGAGGGCTTCTACGTGGAGAGCCCGTATATCGAGAAGTTCATGAAGCGCGTCAACCTGAACAATTCGTACGACGCGATCATGCGGTTCGCGCGGACGCTGCGGATGATGGGCGTCGACGCCGCGCTGCGCAAGATCGGCGCGAAAGACGGCGATATCGTTCGCATCGGGGATTACTCGTTCGAATTTTTCGAGGGAAGCGACTTCTATTACCACGATTAGCGTCCCGGAGCCCGGCTGCCGGAGCCCCGTCTGCCCTGCTGCAGGCGCGGCTCGCGGCGGCTTTTTTCGTTTGAGCGGCGGGCGCGAGGGACGGCAAGGAAATGTCTATTGCCACGGCTTCGTTTATTGGTTATAATGTCCTCTATGGAAGAACAGATGTCTTTGATGGGAGGACGGCCAGTGGAGGAACGATATTACGTCGTTCGCGAGGATATGCTGCCGGAAGCGATCGTGAAGACCATACAGGTCAAAGAAATGCTTCGCCGGGGCGAAGCCGCCACCGTTCACGAAGCCGCCGAACGGGTCGGCCTCAGCCGCAGCGCCTTCTATAAATACAAGGACGGCGTCTACGCGCAGAACCAGCTCGCGCGCGAGACGATCGTCACGATATCGATGGATTTGGATCATCGTTCGGGCGTCCTCTCCAAAGTGCTCGGCCTCGTGGCCGGCTCCGAAGGAAACGTGCTGACGATCCATCAAACGATCCCGCTTCAGGGACTGGCAAACGTCGTCATTTCCGTTGATACCTCGCTCATGCGCGGCGCGCTGTTCGATTTTTTGGAGGCGCTCCGCAGGCAGGACGGCGTCCGCAAGGCGTCCATCATCGGCCAAGGATAGATTTTAACGTTGGAGGGTAAACGGAATGAAACCGATTAAAGTAGGATTGCTCGGACTCGGCACCGTGGGAACGGGCGTCGTGCGCATCGTGGAAGGCCATCAAACGGACCTGCAAAGCCAGGTCGGCTCCCCGATCGTCATCGAGAAGGTGCTCGTGCAAAATAAAAGCAAGGCGAGATCCATCAGCATCGATCCCGCGAAATTAACCGAAGACGCATGGGACGTCATTCATCATCCCGACATCGACGTCATCGTCGAAGTCATGGGCGGGATCGAAACGACCCGGACGTACATTCTCGAAGCGCTGGCCCGCGGCAAGCACGTCGTGACGGCGAACAAGGACCTGATGGCGCTGCACGGACCGGAAATTCTCGCGGCCGCGCAGGAGAACCGCTGCGACGTGCTGTACGAAGCGAGCGTGGCCGGGGGCATCCCGATCATCCGTACGCTGATCGAAGGCTTCTCCTCCGACCGGATCACGAAGATCATGGGCATCGTGAACGGGACGACGAACTATATTTTGACGAAGATGAGCCAGGAAGGCGCGGCTTATGCCGACGTGCTGAAGGAAGCCCAGGACCTCGGCTACGCCGAAGCGGATCCGACCTCCGACGTGGAAGGTTTGGACGCGGCGCGCAAAATGACGATCCTGGCGACGCTCGGCTTCCGCGCGAACGTGGCGCTCGAGGACGTCGACGTCAAGGGGATCTCGGCGATCAGCCGCGAGGATATCCTGTACGCGAAGCGCCTCGGCTACGAAGTGAAGCTGCTCGGCATCGCGGAGCGCCAGGACGATTACATCAGCGTCGGCGTGCAGCCGACGATGGTGAAGACATCGCATCCGATCGCGTCGGTTAACGGCGTGTACAACGCGGTGTACGTCTATGGCGAAGCCGTGGGCGAGACGATGTTTTACGGCCCGGGCGCCGGCGAGCTGCCGACGGCCACGTCCGTCGTGGCGGACCTGGTGGCGGTCGTGAAGAATCTCAAGCTTGGCGTGAACGGCAAGCAGGAATTGCTCGCCTATAAAGAAAAGAAGCTCAAAACCGACGAGCAGATCGCCTCGAAATACTTCATTCTGCTGCACGTCGCCGACCGCGCCGGGGTGCTCGCCCAGATCACGCAGGCGTTCGCGGAGCACGAGGTCAGCCTGGAATCCGTAGTGCAGCAGCCGAACCCGAACATTCCGGAGGCGGAAATCATCATCATTACGCACGACGCGAGCAAAGCGGCCGCAAACCGCGTGCTGAATTCGTTCGAACGGATGGACGTCGTGAAGACCGTCAAGAGCGTATACCGCGTGGAAGGCTAACAAGCCGCTCACGCTTGCGGCGAGACGGCGACAGGCAAGCAATACAATACGCAGCGGATGAACAGACCTGACAGGGCATCAAAGGTTAAGGACGCCATCCGTCAATTATGGAGGGTGCGGTAAGATGAGAAACGGCCAGGTATTGGTGAAGGTTCCGGCCAGCACGGCGAATCTCGGCCCGGGCTTCGACACGCTTGGCATGGCCTTGTCGCTGTATTCGTGGATCGAGATGGAACCGGTCGAAGGCAACACCGTCGTCGAACTGTACGGCGATGATTTGGGCGGCATACCGACGGACAAGACGAATTTGATCTACAAGGTCGCGCAAATGGTTTTCGCTGAAGCCGGCGTCGACATGCCGGAGCTGCGCATCGCGATGTACAGCGACATCCCGCTGACGCGCGGGCTCGGCAGCAGCGCCACGGCGATCGTCGGCGCGCTCGTGGCGGCGAACGCGCTGACCGGCGGCAAGCTGGGCGAGGACGAGCTGTTCCAGATCGCTTCGCGGCTGGAAGGGCATCCGGACAACGTCGGCGCTTCCCTGTTCGGAGGCATCGTCGTATCCTCCTGGGACGGCGAACGCGCCGAGAAGGTCCGCCTCGAGCCGCATGCCGACCTGGAGGTGCTGGTCGCGATTCCGGCGTTCCAGCTGCAGACGGAGAAGGCGCGGCACGCGCTGCCCGCGAAGCTGGACCTGAAGGACGCGGTCTACAACGTCGCGAACAGCTCGCTGCTCGTCGCGGCGTTCGCGAGCGGCCGGCTGGACCTCATTCCGTTCGCCATGCGGGACAAGCTGCATCAGCCGTACCGCGCGCCGCTCGTGCCCGGCATGTCGGTCATCCTGGAGCGGGCGACCAAGCACGGCGCGCTCGGGGCCGCCCTGAGCGGCGCGGGTCCGACGCTGCTCGCGCTCGTCGACCGCAAGAGCGCGCGGAAGGCGGAGCTCGAAGCGTTCCTGCTCGATACGCTGCGCGCGCACGGCATCGAGGCGGAGACGAAGTGGCTGACGCCGGACGCGCGCGGTCCCGAGCTGACCGCGGGAGCGGCCGGCAACCAAGGTTCCTTCATGGAACGGATCAAAGGAGAAGTCAACGCATGATAAGCGCATCGTGTTTGACCAAAGGATCGACGTCGGACGAAGCCGCACGGCTGATGCTGAACGGCCTCGGCGTCGACATCCGGTACGATTACCACCGCATGATCGCGGACGTCTTCCTGTCCACGGCGGAAGGCCGGACGGATTATGCCGTCATTCCGATCGAGAACACGATCGACGGCTCCGTCAGCCTGCATACCGACTGGCTCGTGGACGAGGTGAACCTGCCGATCCAGGCCGAATGGGTGTATCCCTCCATTCAGAACCTGATCGGGGCTTCCGCCGAATTGACCGAGGCGGACGGCAGCCTGGCGTACGGGCGCATCGTGAAGGTCATGAGCCACCCGGTGGCCATGGCGCAATGCACCCAGTATCTGAAGCGGCATCTGCCGCATGCCGAGCTGGAGCATGTCGGCAGCACGTCGGAGGCGGTCCGCATCGTCCGCGACAATCCGGGACGCGGCTGGACGGCGATCGGCCAAGTGTCCGCCGCGGCCGACAACGCCCTCGACGTGCTAGAGTCGGCGGTGACCGACCACGACAACAATTACACCCGGTTCCTGCTGGTCGGCCCGAAGCCGTTCGCGCTGCGGACGTCGGAGAAGCATAAGACGACCATCCTGGTGACGCTGCCGGAAGACTACCCGGGCGCGCTGCATCAGGTGCTGTCCGCCTTCTCGTGGCGCCGCATCAACTTGTCCCGCATCGAATCGCGGCCGACGAAGAAGAAGCTCGGCAATTATTATTTTCTGATCGATATCGAAATGTCGACCGACACGGTTCTGCTGCCGTCCGCCATCGCCGAAATCGAAGCGATCGGATGCCAAGTGCGCGTGCTCGGCAGCTATCCAAGTTTTTCGTTCGAAGCCTTGCGGCCGTAACGACGAACCTATTCCGGAGGTGCAGGTACCATCATGGCGGAACAAGTGATTTATCTCAACGGGAACTACGTAAGCAAAGAGGATGCGAAGGTGTCGGTGTTCGATCACGGCTTTCTATACGGAGACGGCATTTTCGAAGGGATCCGGATTTACAACGGCAACATTTTTAAATGTAAGGAGCATCTCGACCGGCTGTACGATTCCGCGAAATCGATCATGCTGGACATTCCGCTCTCCTACGGGGAGATGGAAGCGGCGCTCGTCGAGACGATCCGCCGCAACGAGCTGCGCGACGGCTACATCCGGCTCGTCGTCTCGCGCGGTCCCGGCAATTTGGGCCTGGATCCGACGCGCTGCCCCGCGGCTTGGATCATCATCATCGTCGAGCAGCTGGCGATCTACCCCGAGGAGGCGTACCGCGACGGCCTCGTATCCGTATCGGTCTCGCAGCGCCGCAACCTGCCGGACGCCCTCAATCCGAAGATCAAATCGCTGAATTACTTGAACAACATTTTGGTGAAAATCCAGGCGAACCTGGCCGGGGTGGGCGAAGCGATCATGCTGAACGCCCAGGGCTACGTCGCGGAGGGCTCCAGCGACAACATCTTCATCGTCAAGCGCGGGGTCGTTTACACGCCGCCTTGCTACGTCGGGGCCTTGGAAGGCATTACGCGCGCGACGATCATCGAGCTGTGCGCGAAGCTGGGCTATTCGCTGAAGGAGGAGCCGTTCACGCTCCACGACGTCTACGTGGCGGACGAGGTGTTCTTCACGGGCACGGCGGCGGAAGTCATCGCGGTGCGCGAGGTGGACGGCCGGACGATCGGCGAAGGGAAGGCGGGCCCGATCACGTCGCGGCTGCTGGCGGAGTTCCGCAACACGGTCGAACTCGACGGCGTGAAGGTCTACGAATAAGCCGTCCCGATCGGATTGAATTGAAGCTTTTCCAAGGGCGTCCGCCCGCGGGAAGCTTCAATTTTTTTTTGCGAACATGGGTGACACTCGCCCACCTCCTGCATAGGATGTAGGGATTGATAACGGGCGTTTGCCACGTCTGCCCCAGACGTAAAAACGTGACAGGAGGTTTTTGGCGGGTGAAAATTCATATTGTGAAAAAAGGCGATACGCTGTACTTGATCGCGCAAAAGTACGACGTGTCGCTGGAAGAGATTTTAAAGCTTAACCCTTCGATTACGAATCCGGACGAAATCGACGTCGGCATGAAGATCAAAGTGCCGGCGACGACGGGCGGCGATATGGACATCATGCATCAGCACGTCGTGCAGCAGGGCGATACGCTGTGGAAGCTGTCCAAAGCATGGGGCGTGCCGCTCGGCGACATGATCAAGGCAAATCCGCAACTGAAGAACCCGAACGTGCTGCTGACGGGCGAAGTCGTCAACATTCCGAAGCCGGGCATGTCCGGAACCATGCCGGAAACGCACGAGATGCATCACGGCCACAAATCGGGAACGGGCCACCATCCGCTCCATCCGTCCTCCGTCATGCAAGGCGTGCAAGGGCTAATGGGCAAAATCCCGACCGGTAAAATTCCGACGGGCAAAAAATCGACCGGTCAAAAGCCGAGCACGGCGCCCGTGCCGACGCCGATGCCGGAACCGACGCCCGCGCCGATGCCGATACCTACGGAAATTCCGGTCGTAGAGAAAAAATATCCCACGTATCCGACCTACGAACATAACGTCGACTTGTTTAAGCAGTACGGCATTCCAGCGACTGAAGTCATGTCGCTGCACGACCTGCCGGCGGCTCCGGTACACAGCGGCTACGGCTACAGCCAGCCGACGGCGGTGTCGCCGGAGATGACGGGCGGCTACATGCCGACGGCGGTGTCGCCGGAGATGACGGGCGGGTACGGCATGCCGACGGCGGTATCGCCGGCCATGACGGGCGGGTACGGCATGCCGACGGTGGTATCGCCGGCCATGACGGGCGGGTACGGCATGCCGACGGCGGTATCGCCGGCCATGACGGGCGGCTACATGCCGACGGCGGTATCGCCGGCCATGACGGGCGGGTACGGCATGCCGACGGCGGTATCGCCGGCCATGACGGGCGGCTACAGTATGCCGACGGCGGTGTCGCCGGCCATGACGGGCGGCTACATGCCTACGGCGGTGTCGCCGGCCATGACGGGCGGCTACATGCCTACGGCGGTATCGCCGGCCATGACGGGCGGTTATATGCCGACGGCGGTATCGCCGGCCATGACGGGCGGCTACAGTATGCCGACGGCGGTGTCGCCGGCCATGACGGGCGGCTACATGCCTACGGCGGTGTCGCCGGCCATGACGGGCGGCTACATGCCTACGGCGGTATCGCCGGCCATGACGGGCGGTTATATGCCGACGGCGGTATCGCCGGCCATGACGGGCGGCTACAGTATGCCGACGGCGGTGTCGCCGGCCATGACGGGCGGCTACATGCCTACGGCGGTGTCGCCGGCCATGACGGGCGGCTACATGCCTACGGCGGTATCGCCGGCCATGACGGGCGGTTATATGCCGACGGCGGTATCGCCGGC
>NZ_FORE01000009.1:0-57250 GCF_900113915.1 Paenibacillus sp. UNC496MF | reverse complement strand
GGCATGCCGTCGATGGTATCGCCGGAGAGCATGGGTCCGATGGGCGGCTACGGCTTCAATCCGTCGGTCGTCTCGCCGGCAAGCATGGGTCCGATGGGCGGTTACGGCTACTACAATCCGTCCATGGTGTCGCCTGCCGGCACGGCGCCGTACAGCTACGGCTACATGGGAGGCGGTCAAGTGTCGCCCGTCAGCACGAGCGGCAACAATAAACCGTGCAACTGCGGCCCGCGGGACGAAGACGAATTCGAAGCGCCGGAAGAGCCCTTCGAATCCGTGAACGCCAAAGTCAGCAAGGCGCCGGGCCGGAAGCCGGCCAAAAAGGCCGTCGTCCGCCAGAAAAGCAGCTTTAAGCCGAAGCGCCGCGACAGCTTGCCTTGGATCAACCGCTAGGCCCGAAGGAACGCGCCCCGTCCGCATCGATGGCCGATGCGGACGGGGTTTTACTTATGCGCCGGGCGCGCATGCATATTTCGCCAATGCATAAGCCAAACTAACAAAAAAGGCAAATGGGGGGAACCCATATGATGACATTCAACGTGTGGCGCAAAGTCAAACAGAAGCTGAGGCGCGGCCGCCGGCCCATGTGGCAGCTGGCCTGCTTCTGGCTAGCGGCCGGCCTGCTCGCGCTTTCCGGCCCGCAGGCCGGTTCGGCGGCCGCGGAGCCGGGCGCTCCCGCGGCGGCGGCCGAGCCGGACGACGGCAGCCGGAGCGTCATCGGGGCGCTGTCCGACATGCGGGCGACGGTCACGGTCAAGCTTCGCCGGGTCTACATCTGCGGCGAAGAATCGGAAACGATCGGCAGCCTGAGCTCCGCCGACGCGCTGCGCATGATGAAGCAGCATCCGGAATGGACGGCGATGCTGGACGAGCAGGGCGCCGTCGTGATGGAGCAGCGGATCGACGATCTATCGGATGCGTGCAAGCGCAGCGCTTATTTCGGATTGGACAAGCTGGGCCGCTTGTCGCTGTTCGACGGCGAGCCGAAGAAGGAGAAGGTGATGCGCACGTTCTTCCAGCTGGACGTCAATTACATGGAGAGCAGCCTGCCGCGCGAGCGGATCGACGAGCTGGTCAAAGGCATCCGCGTGACGGACAAGGACGACTTCAACAGCGTCCTGTCGACTTTCAGCGACTATGCGGTGGAGCGCACCGAGAAAGTCATGAAGCGCACGTTGTAGCGCCGATTCCGGCGCCAAACGCGAACATCGAAGGACGGTCGCCCCGGGCGGCCGTCCTTTCGCTTTTTCCGCCGGCGGCGGGAGGGACAAAACGCGTGTTCTCATTCGACCCATCATTTGATATAATGAGAGGAAGCCATTATTAGCTATTGCGTCAATTATATCGGGTGGCTCGGGGAGAGAAGAAGCTTTGCGGGTGCTAGGCATTGATCCGGGAATCGCCATCGTGGGCTTCGGATTCATCGACAAAATCGGGAGCAAGCTCGTTCCCGTGCAATACGGCTGCATCACGACGGAAGCGAAGACGCCGCAAGAAGAGCGCCTGAAACAGGTGTACGAGTCCGCCTGCGCGCTCATGGACCGCTACAAGCCGGACACCGTCGCGGTGGAGAAGCTGTTCTTCAATCGAAACGTCACGACGGCGTTTTCGGTCGGCCAGGCGAGGGGCGTCATTATTTTGGCGGCGGCGCAGCGCGGTCTTCCGGTGGCGGAATACACGCCGCTGCAGGTGAAGCAGGCCATCGTCGGCTACGGCAAGGCGGAGAAGCGGCAGGTGCAGGAGATGGTGCGGATGTTTCTGAAGCTGAGCGCCATTCCGAAGCCGGACGACGTCGCGGACGCGCTGGCGGTAGCCATTTGCCATGCGCATTCGGCGGTTCTGGTCAACAAAATCAACGAGGTGAACCGCTCATGATCGATTACGTAAAAGGGCGGGTCGTCCATCTGGACACGGAATTCGTGGTGGTGGACGTTCGGGATATCGGCTATCAAATTTTCGCGCCGAATCCGTACGCGTTCGCGAAGAGCGACGAGCCCGTCACGATTTATACGCATCATCACGTCCGCGAGGACGCGACGCTGCTGTTCGGTTTCGCGACTCGCGACGAGCAAGCGATGTTCCGCAAGCTGCTGGACGTGTCCGGCATCGGTCCCCGCGTGGCGCTCGGCATTCTGGCCGGCGGGAAGCCGGAGACGATCGCGGCGGCGATCCAGCAGGAGAACCTGACGTTCCTGACGAAGCTGCCGGGCATCGGACGGAAGACCGCGCAGCGCATGGTGCTGGATTTGAAGGACAAGCTGGACGCGATTCCGGGCGGCTTCCGCTTCGCGGCGGCGGGCGTCGCGCCCGAAGACCCCGGGACCGGCGCGGCGGAGGCGCAAGGCGGCAAGAATTGGCGCGAGGCGCGCGAAGCGCTGATGACGCTGGGCTACACGGCGGGGGAGCTCGACCGCGCCTGGCAGGCGATGCAGTCGTCGGACGCGCCGGACGAATCGGTCGACGCGCTGATGAAGCGGGCGCTGCAGCAATTGTTTAAAGGCTAGGAGGAGGGGCGAGGCGAATGGACGAGAGGATAATTTCCGCCAACCTCATGATGGACGACCAGGCGGTGGAGCTTAGTTTGCGTCCCCGCTACTTGTCCGAATATATCGGTCAGTCCCAAGTTAAGGACAATTTGAAAGTATTCATCGAGGCGGCGAAGTTCCGCAAGGAGGCGCTCGACCACGTGCTGCTGTACGGCCCGCCGGGCCTCGGCAAGACGACGCTGTCGAACATCATCGCGAACGAGCTCGGCGTCAACCTGCGCACCACGAGCGGACCCGCGATCGAGCGGCCGGGCGACCTGGCCGCCTTGCTGACGAACCTGCAGGAAGGCGACGTGCTGTTCATCGACGAGATTCACCGGCTCCACCGCTCGGTGGAAGAAGTGCTGTACCCGGCGATGGAGGACTTTGCCCTCGACATCATGATCGGCAAGGGGCCGAGCGCCCGCTCCGTGCGACTGGAGCTGCCGCCGTTCACGCTGATCGGCGCGACGACGCGCGCGGGCCTCTTGTCCGCGCCGCTGCGCGACCGCTTCGGCGTCGTCAGCCGGCTGGAGTTCTATACGACCGACGAGCTGGCGTATATCGTGTCGCGCGCGTCGGAGATCCTCGGCGTCCGCGTCATCGGCGAGGCGGCCCAGGAGATCGCGATGCGTGCCCGCGGAACGCCGCGGATCGCGAACCGGCTGCTGAAGCGGGTGCGCGATTTCGCCCAAGTCCGCGGCGACGGCATCGTCACGCACGAACTGGCCCGTACCGCGATGGGACTCATTCAAGTGGATCCGCTCGGGCTCGACAGCATCGACCATAAGATGCTGCGGGCGATGATCTCGATCTATCGGGGCGGTCCCGTCGGGCTCGACACGATCGCGGCGACGATCGGCGAAGAAGGCCAGACGATCGAGGACGTTTACGAGCCGTATTTGATGCAGATCGGCTTCCTGCAGCGGACGCCGCGCGGCCGGATGGCAACGCCGCTCGCGTACCGCCATTTGGGCTTGCCGGTCCCTGAGGAGGCCGCCGCGTCCGGCGACGCGGCGGAAGCGGAGGAAGAAGGAGGCGGCTTCGTCTAATGGGCTCTAGAAGGAAACAAGCTGAAGAGGAGAGGCGGGAGAAGCTGATCGTCCTCTACGACGGAACGTGCAATTTGTGCTTGGCCAGCGTCCGCCGTTTGAAGGAGCTTCAATCGACCGCGATTTTGCGGTTCATTCCGGTCCAATCGCTCGAGGACACGTACGAAACGATTCCCGAGCTTTCAGCTGTAACCGAAGATCAGCTTCTGACGAAAATGCATGTCGTGGAAATGGACGGCACCGTGCATGCCGGGGCGGCCGGCGTCGTTCGCATCCTGCGGACGGTGCGCGGCTGGAGATGGCTCGCGCCGCTGTACCGGGTGCCGGGGCTGCGCGGCGTGGCCGATTTGCTTTACCGGATCATCGCGGGCAGGCGCTACGAATGGTTCGGCAGGTCCGACGAGAGCTGCCACGAAGGCGTCTGCGCGCTGCCCAAACGGGATTAAGCCATTAGGAGGACAAGAAAGCCGATGAGAGGCGAACACGTGCAACTCGACGGGAGGCGGAGAACGAAGCGGCGGCTGGCGGCGATGCCGCAGGCGAAGCGGACGCTGGCGGCCATCGCGGCCGGCGCGATCGCGCTGTCCGTGTGGACCTCCCACCCGTCCCAAGGCGCCGCCGTACCGGCGCTGGATACGATCCGAGTCGGCATTTTTCTCAATACGAGCAAATACAGCCTCAGCACGGCCGCGGCGACGTTCGGCTCGGCCGGCGCGCTGGCGGTCGGCGTGCGGACCCCGTCCGACGTCGTTCCGCTGTTTCAGACGGGCGCCGGCGAATCCGTCCGGATCACGCTGGACGATTATAAGCCGCTGCTGTTGGAAACGACGGATTACTTGAAGGCGCTGAACGTCATGAAACGGCTGAAGGCGCTCGGCGCGTCCGGCTTCATGACGGCGGCTGCCGGGTCCGGCGGCAAGCTGTACCGCATCCTGGAGGGCTCCTACGCGACGGCCGCGCTGGCCGGCGCCGCGGGCGACAAGTGGATGAAGGACGGGACGATCGCCGGTTACGCCGGCACGTCCAAGAAAGCCGGCTTGACCGGGCCGCTGCACCTGGACACGGGCGCGAAGTACGCTTCCCAGAGCGAAGCGGCCGCCGCCGCGCAGAAGCTGAACGACGCCGGCGTCGACGCGTACGCTGCGCTGAAGCAGACGGGAACGGCCGCCGGTTTCTACACCGTGCTGGTCGGCGCCGCGGCGGACCAGACCGCCTTGGCCGCGGTCAAATCGCTGGCGCAGCAAGCCGGCGCGGGAGGAACTTTGAGCCCGACGGACGCCAAGTCGTCGTATTTCCTCATCCGCGACGATTACACGACGGCGGATTCGGCCTCGAAGCCGGCCGTGCCGCTGATCGGCGTGCCGGCTACCGGCGCGAAGCTGTGGCTGGACTCGGCGGCGGCGGGCGGCATAAAGCTGACGGAGCGGTATAACCGCAGCTATCGCGGCGCGTTCGAAGTCAGCGGCCAAAGCGGCAAGCTGGCCGTCATCAACGAGCTGCCGTTCGAGCAGTACATCTATTCCGTCGTCGGCGGCGAGATGCCGGCGTCCTGGCCGGCGGAAGCGCTCAAAGCCCAAGCGATCGCGGCGCGTACATACGCCCTGTACCAGGGCTTCGGCTTTCAAATCGCGCACGTCGTGGATACGACGCTCAGCCAGGCCTATGGCGGCATCGGCGCGGAGAAGCCGACGACGATCGCCGCGGTCGACGCGACCAAAGGCGAAGTGGCGACGTACGAGGGCAACGTGATCAATACCGTATTCTCGTCCAGCGCGGGCGGCTTCACGGCGGACGCGCAGGAGATCTGGGGCAGCAGCGTCGATTATTTGAAGAGCGTCGAAAGCCCGGACGCCTCCTCGGAGAAGGGCTTGTACAAATGGTACCGCGTCGTGCTGCCGAACAGCCTCGTCGGGTACATCCGCGAGGATCTGCTCGAGGACACGGGCCAGAAATCCGCGGGCGGACAAGCCGTGCTGCGCGCGAAGACCGACGGGACGAAGGTCCGTCCGATTCCGCTCGTGCAGGACAACGTGGCGGTCGTGGACACGGTGAACCGCGGCACGCTCGTCGTGCAGTTGGAGAAGGTGACCCAGTCCAACGAAATGTCGTGGGTGCGCGGCACGTATTCCGCGGCCGAGCTGCTCAAGCTGACGCAGGGCAAGCTGAGCAAGCCGATCAGCGGCCCGATCCGGACGCTGGAAATCGGCAAGGAGGGCCCGTCCGGACGCCCGACCGAAATCTTGGCCAACGGACAAGCCGTCTCGGTCAAGACGCCGGACGCGTTCCGTTCCGCCTTCGGAAGCTTGCCGAGCACCCTGTTCACGATCGACGAAACCGCGCGGATGACGATCGCCGGCGCCGGCGGAGCCACGCGCGAACGCCCCGCGGACAGCGGCGAGATCTATACGGTCGGCGCCGACCGTCAGACGCAGGAGCTCAAGGCCGCCAACTTCTTCATCCTAAACGGCGACGGCACGGTCCGGGCCGCGACGAAGGACCCTTCGTTCCGGTTCGTCGGTTCCGGCAACGGCCACGGCGTCGGGCTTTCGCAGTACGGCGCGCGCGGATTGGCAGAACTTGGGTATGACTACAAATATATTATGCAATACTACTATAAAGACGCGAAGATCGTGAAGGAATGACAAGGACCCCATGAATGTAAACGAATTTGATTTTGAGCTGCCGGAGCGCCTGATCGCGCAAACGCCGCTGGCCGACCGCACGTCGTCCCGGCTGCTGACGCTGAACAAGGCGACCGGCGACATCGGGCACGAGCGCTTCACCAAGCTGGCCGAGCTGTTGAACCCCGGCGATACGCTGATCTTGAACGATACCCGCGTCATGCCGGCCCGGCTGCTCGGCGTCAAAGCCGACACCGGCGCGAAGGTCGAGCTGCTTCTCCTGAAGCAGCTGGAAGGCGACCGCTGGGAGACGCTGGCGAAGCCCGGCAAGCGGCTGAGGGCCGGCGTTAAGCTGAACTTCGGGGACGCCGGCGAGGGCCGGCCGCTGCTGGAAGCCGAAATCGTGGCGGAAGGCGAGCAGGGCGCGCGAATCGTGGAATTCCGGTACGAAGGCATTTTCAACGAGCTGCTGGACCGGCTCGGGGAGATGCCGCTGCCGCCGTATATCAAGGAACGGTTGGACGATCGCGAGCGTTACCAGACGGTATACGCGAAGCATGAAGGCTCCGCCGCCGCGCCGACCGCCGGCCTGCATTTCACGAAGGAATTCCTGGACGAGCTGGCGCGCAAAGGCGTGCGGATCGGCTATATCACGCTGCACGTCGGGCTTGGCACGTTTCGGCCGATGTCGGTCGATACGGTCGAGGAGCATACGATGCATGCCGAATATTACGAGTTGAGCGAGGAGACGGCGGCGATGCTGCGCGAAGCGAAGGCCGGCGGCGGGCGAATCGTCGCGGTCGGCACGACTTCGGCCAGAACGCTTGAAACCGTTGCCGCCCGTTATGCGTATGAAGAGTTACGGGCTTGCAGCGGCTGGACCGACATCTTCATTTTCCCGGGGTACGAATTCAAGCTCGTGGACGCGCTGCTGACGAATTTCCACCTGCCGAAGTCGACGCTCGTGATGCTCGTCAGCGCCTTGGCCGGACGTTCGGCGATCATGCGGGCGTACAAGGAAGCCGTCGACCGGGAGTACCGGTTCTTCAGCTTCGGCGACGCCATGTTTATTTACTAGCAATTGCGGAAAGAGGCAGAAGCATAGTGGCAATTACTTACGAATTATTGAAAACCTGCAAGCAAACGGGCGCGCGGCTCGGCCGCGTGCATACGCCGCACGGCGTCATCGAGACGCCGACGTTCATGCCGGTCGGCACGCAGGCGACCGTCAAGACGGTCAGCCCGGAAGAGCTGAAGACGCTCGACGCCCACATTATCCTCAGCAACACGTACCACCTGTTCGTCCGGCCCGGTCACGAGATCGTCCGCAAGGCCGGCGGACTCCACAAGTTCATGAACTGGGACCGTCCGATTTTGACGGACAGCGGGGGCTTCCAAGTGTTCAGCTTGAGCGAGATGCGCAAGATCAAGGAAGAAGGCGTGGAATTCCGCAACCATCTGAACGGGGATAAAATGTTCATCTCTCCGGAGAAAGCGATGGAGATCCAAAACGCGCTCGGACCAGACATCATGATGGCGTTTGACGAATGCGCGCCTTATCCGGCCGAATACGACTACGTCAAGCAATCGATGGAACGGACGACCCGCTGGGCCGAGCGCTGCCTGGCGGCCCATGCGCGCCCGCACGACCAGGCGTTGTTCGCGATCGTGCAGGGCGGCATGTACGAGGATCTGCGCCGCCAAAGCGCGACCGAATTGACTTCCCTGGATTTTCCGGGGTATGCTATTGGGGGCCTCAGCGTAGGCGAACCGAAGGATCTGATGTATCGGATGCTGGAATGCACGGTTCCGCTGCTGCCGGCCAACAAGCCCCGGTACTTGATGGGCGTCGGCTCGCCGGACGCGCTGCTGGACGGCGCGATTCGCGGCGTGGACATGTTCGACTGCGTCCTGCCGACCCGGATCGCGCGCAACGGCACGACGATGACCAGCTCCGGCCGGCTCGTGATCCGCAACGCCAAGTTCGCGGAAGACTTCGGTCCGCTCGATCCCGAATGCAGCTGCTACACGTGCACGAATTACTCGCGCGCCTATCTTCGCCATCTCATCAAGGCGGACGAAACGTTCGGCATTCGCCTGACGACGATTCATAACCTGCACTTCCTGCTGGAGCTCATGCGGGGCGTCCGCCAAGCGATCATGGACGACCGGCTGCTCGATTTCCGGAACGCGTTTTTTGACAAATACGGCTTGAACGAGAACGGCAAAGGATTTTAACGAAAGGGGTGAAATGAAATGTCAGGAGCTGCATCCTTAATTCCGTTCATTCTGATGTTCGCGGTGTTCTACTTCCTGCTGATTCGTCCGCAGCAGTGCAAGTCGAAGCAGCGGAACCTCATGCTCGGCGGAATCAAAAAGGGCGATAAAATCGTCACGATCGGCGGCATGCACGGCACGATCCTGGAGCTGACCGACGACACGGTCGTGCTTCGCGTGAACGATGCCACGAAGATTACCTTCGATCGCAGCGCGATCAACACGGTCGTCTCCTCGAGCGCGGCCGTGACCGCGGCGCCGGCGACGGCACCGGCCATGGTGAAGGAAGAGAAATCGGAAGACATCAAAGGCTAATACGAAGGAACCAGGCGGCGCTCGCGAGCGCCGCTTTTTTTATTGCCCGCCGGTCCCGGCCGGAAGGGCTCATAGTTTCCAGCAATCGCGCGAATACTATAACGACGATAACGGGATCGAGGAGTGAAACAATCCATGTACCAATGGGTGGAAATCATCCTGCGCACGTTGTCTGCGGTCGTCTTCCTGCTGCTGCTGACGAAGGTGCTCGGCAAACGGCAGGTGACGGAGCTGTCCGTCTTCGAGTACATTACCGGCATTACGATCGGTAACCTCGCGGGCTACGTGTCCTTGGAAGCGGAAAATACGTGGTATCTGGGCATGATTTCGCTGGCGGTGTGGGCAGCCGTGTCGCTCGCCATCGAATTGTTGCAAATGAAGAGCAAAAAGGCGCGGGATTGGATCGACGGCCAGCCGACGGTGCTGATCCAGAACGGTAAGATTTTGGAGGGCAACCTGAAGAAAGAACGCGTTACGACGGACGAGCTGATGGAAAGCCTGCGCCGGAAGGACGTGTTCAAGCCGGCCGACGTCGAGTTCGCCGTCATGGAAGTGAGCGGCGCCATTAACGTCATGCTGAAGGCGGAGAATCAGCCGGTTACGCCGAAGACGCTCGGCCTTCGCGTGCAGCCGGAGCATGAGCCGCAGGTCGTCATCATGGACGGCAAGATCCTGCCGGATCCGCTCCGGTCATCCGGCTACAACGAGGTTTGGCTGAAAAAGGAATTAAAGAAGTCGGACGTCAAGATCGAGGACGTCTTTCTGGCGCAAATCGACGACAACGGCTCGCTGTACTTCGATCTCTTCGACGATAAGGCGAAGCTGCCGAAAAACCCGAACGGCCAAGCCGGACTGCTCGCGGCGCTCAAGAAATGCGAAGCGGATATGGAGATGTACGGCCTGCTGTCGGGGGACGACAAGGAGAAGGTGCAGTACGCGGCTTGCGCGAAGCAGTTGCAGAAGCTCATCGACGACGTGCGGCCGCTGATTTACCAATGACCGCGTAAGTACAAAAAGACCGCCGCAGGGGGCCGAAGCCCCGCCGCAGCGGTCTTTGTCATGAAAGGCACGTTGTTGAAACGGTAGGGATCATGCAAGCCCAAGCCGATCTGCCGCTTACTTGGCGTCCTCCCGCAGGTAGCTGACCGGCGAAGGCGGAACGACCGTCCCCCGGCGTCCGCGCAGCGACCATGTCGCCTTGCTGAGCCGGATGCCCATGAACGAGGCGAATGTCGCGAGCGCCAGGCCCCCGCACATGTCGATGAGCCAATGGATGCCGAGGTAGAAGATCGCGAAGATGATGACCGCGGCGCTAATGCCGCAAAACCATGCCCAGCGTTTGATCCCGGAATTCGCGGCCAGAATCGCCAACGTCACGGATATCGACGTGTGCAGGCTCGGGAAGCAGTTGTTCAAGCCCGACAAGGCGCGATATTGGTGCTCGAAGTTCGGAAACACCTGCAGCATCAGGAAGCTGACGTTCGGATCGTGGTACCAAACCTCGCTGACCGGAAAGAACAAGTAGAACGGGATCGCGACCGCGTAGTTGATCATGATCGCGTAGCAGGTTGCGTAGAACATCCTTTTATCCGGGCTTCGCAAGGTATAGATGCCGACGGATGCGATCAGCAGCGCCTGAAAGACGACGACGTACATGAACGCGAGGAACGGCGTCAGCCAGTCGTGCTGGAACGCATGCTGAAAGTTCGCGACGAAGCTGCCTTCGATCGATTGAAAAAAGCCGGCGAAATCATGCGTGTTCGACATGCCCTTTTCGATGCGAAGTTCGAACTTGTTGCAGAACAGGATCAAAATCAAAAGCACGAAATGCGCGTTATATTTACGGTTGAACAGGTTCTCCTTCAGGAACAATCCGGCGACTTTAAACGGATTGGCCGCGGCCCCGTACCAGATAAGAACGACGACGGTCAGCGCCGTGTAAATGGCGACCGTCGTCATATTGTTGAACAAAGTCATGATTCTAATAATCCCCCTAAGGCGTTGCGTCGTTACGATCCGATTTAGTATAACACATTCCGCGGGGATGATTACAATCGCGAAATGCGCGGGCTCGGGCCGCAACCGGGGCGCTCGGCGGTCAGGAACGCTTCGTGTTGACGCCGATCATGCCGCCGAAAGAGCCGCACAGGAGCGTTTCGAGCATCATCGTCAGCGTCTTGCCGCTGAAGCCGGTATTGCTGGCCAGAAAGCCGATCAGCAAAATAAGGATGCCGTAGACCAAGCCCAGCACGCCGCCGTAATACCAACCCCGCTGCCTGGAACGCCGGGCCGAGACGAATCCGCCGGCCAAGGCGGAGCAGCCGTGCACGAACAGGCTGTACGTCGGCAGCTCGCTCTCCTGCATGCTGCCCCAACGCAGCATCATCGAGAGCAGCAATGCCCCGGCGGCCAGCCATATGGCCGCATAGAGGATGCCGGAAAGCAGCGGCGAGGACATGTGCACTTTCGGAACGTTTTTCATCGCGGTTATCGGTTTCATCCGAGATCTCCCTCCATCTTCGCTTCTTGTCCAATTACTACAACATATGGTCAAGCCGGGAGGAATAGTACAGGCGAAAACGCCGTTTCGGGGCAGGCCGCGGCGCGAACGGATTCCATAATTTCGAATCGCCCCCTTCGTATGTCGGGATGACCATCCGGTGACAATAGTTGTACCTTACGCTGGGAGGGCGGTCCTTATGGAATACTGGAGTCTGTTGTTCCGTACGCTTCTCATTTATTTGGTCGTGTTCATCATCATGCGGCTGATGGGAAAGCGGGAAATCGGCAAGCTGTCGGTGTTCGATCTGGTCATCTCCGTCATGATCGCGGAAATCGCCGTTTTCGTGATCGAGGACACGAAGCGTCCCATCTTGGACGGGATATTTCCCATGGCCATCCTGCTCGTGGTCCAAATCGGAATCGCGCTCGTCTCGCTGAAATTCCGCCGCATGCGCACCTTGATCGACGGCGAACCGACGATCATCGTCGAGCGCGGCAAGCTGAATCGCGAGGCGATGCGCAAACAGCGTTACAATTTGGACGACCTGCTGCTGCAATTCCGCGAGAATAAGACGAACATCGCCGACGTCGAGTTCGCGATTCTCGAATCCACGGGCAAGCTGTCCATCATTCAGAAGGACAAAGCGACCGACCCGTCTTCGGCCGGAGAAGAAGAGACGGGGAACCGGGAAGAGCCGCTGCCCAAGACGTTTCCGCGCAACTATCGGTTCGAGAATTTGCCCGTGCCGTTGATCATGGACGGCAAGATTCAGAAGCATAACCTGGAAATGCTCGAGAAAGACCGCTTCTGGCTCAACAATCAGCTCCGGCAGCGCGGCATCGTCGACGCGAAGCAAGTGTTCCTGTGCACGATCGACCACCGGGGAAAACTGTTCGTCGACCTGAAGCACAGGGGCAAACCGACCCCGTAGACGAATCGCAGCAAAGCCGCAACGCATCCGAAGCCGGCAGCGAAAACCGCATGTTCGTATTGATTCCGATACAAGCGAAAGCACCGGCAAGGGAGCCGGTGCTTTCGTCATGTCCGGAACCAGCGTCCGATGAGCGGCAGCCTCGCGGCATCGGACCGGTCGATGATGCGCAGCGCGACCATCAGGACGAGGTAGACGACGACGCCGGCGGCGCAGGCGGCGACCAGGTTCAGCCATAAGGCCGGCAGCGTCCGGAGATTCATGACCCACAGCGCCGCGGCGCCCATGATCAGCATCGCCGCCCCCACCTTCAGGAAGTCGAGCCACTTCATGCGGAAGCCGACGAACCGCATCACGCTGATCCAGTGGAGCACCGTGACGAGCACGATGTTGATGTTGATCGCGATCAATGCGCCGTAGATGCCGAGCTCCGGCATCGAGGCAAGCTTCAAGATGAGCACGAGCTTCACGACGGCGCCGATGAACGTGTTCGTGAGCGCGGTCGTCGGCTTATCCAGCGCCTGCAGCGCAGCCTGCAGCGGAGCCTGCAAATAGATGAACAGCCCGACCGGGGCGATCCACTTGAGCATGGGCGCGATTTCGGCGTGATTGTAAAGCACGCGGCAGATGGGTTCGGCGAAGAGGAGCATGACGACGATGAAGGGGGCGCCGGTCACGAGCGCGAGGCGCATCGATTGGTGCAGCCGGATATGGATCGTCTTCTTGTCGCCCTTCGCCGCGGCTTCCGACAGCGACGGCACGAGGGAGACGGCAAGGGAATAGGTGAGCGCGGTCGGCAGGAGCAGGATCGGGATGATCATGCCCTGCAGCGCGCCGTATTGCGCCGTCGCGGCGCCCGTGGCGATGCCGGCCATCAGGAGCGCGCGGGCGGTAAAGATGGATTCCAGCAGGTACGAGAACGAACCGATCATGCGGCTGGCCGTCACCGGAACGGACAGGCTGACGAGGCGGCGCATGACGGGGATGCGTTCCGCGGACGCCCGTCCCCCGTAAGCGGGCTTGCGAACGTCCGGCGGGGATGCCTGCTCGTCCGAGGGCGAGGAAGCCGGAGCCGCCGTCCTCCTTCTCCGCTCGCGGGCGTAATGGAGCAGCAGCACGGCGAAGCCGGCCACCTCGCCCGCGACCACGCCGAGCATCGCGCCCGCCGCGCCCCAAGCCAGGCCGAGCGGCAGGAGCCACTTCGCGAACAAGAGCGCGAAAATGATGCGAATGACCGTTTCCATCGTTTGCGACAGCGCGGTCGGAATCATGTTCTGCTTGCCCTGGAAGTAGCCGCGGTAGACGGAAGAGACGCCGATGATCAGCAGCAGCGGACTCATCATCCGGAACGTCTGGAATACGCGCGGGTCGGTCATCAGATGGGTCGTGATCCACGGCGTCAGCCAGACGAACAGCGCGGTCAGCGCGGCCGCGAGCATCAGCGTAAGCGCCATGGCCGAGCGGAAGATCTGCTTGACGCGCCGGGCGTCGCCCTGGGATTCCGCTTCGGCGATCCATTTGGCGACCGCGAGCGGGATGCCGCCCGTGATCAGCGTCAACAGCACGATCAGAAACGGATAGCCGAGCTGGTAGATGCCTACGCCTTCGGGACCGATAATGCGGGGCAGCGCGATTCGCGGCACGAAGGCGAGGATCCGGTTAACGATGCCGGCGGCAAGCAGAATCAAGGCGCCCTTAATGAACGTTTGCTTGGTCAATGCGTTCCTCTCCCTCTACCGTGAACATGTCCTATCTCCATGTTTATGCGCGGCATGTCCGCTTCCATGCAGTCAATTTTCGGCGCGCGGGCGTTTTTGCAGGAATGTCGGAAGGGGACGGCGAATGAGTAGAGCAAACAGCAGGCAAGGAGGTCGTGGAATGGAGACGGATGACAGGCCGATGACGGAGGAAGAGTGGGTCGCGACCATCGAATACTTATGCAACAGCAAGGCGGAGGAGTTTCACCTGTTCGGATACGAGCACGTGTCCGGCGAGGAGATTTGGCTCTGCGTCAGCGAGAAGTACGGCAAGACGGGACAGCCGGCCAAACACCAGGTCGTCAATGACATACTATCGTTAAAAGTGACGAAGTTCATGAACTTTATGACGCTCAGCGCGTTTAAAGGAACCCATTTTTAACGGATGGGCTCTTTTTTTTGACTCGTTTTTAAGCCATCGTTATAATAGGACTATTGAGCAGAGCACTTAAGGGGGATTTGTAGGAATCATGAATCGTCGACTGTTAGCGTTTATCCTCATCGTCGCCGTATCGCTCGGCGTCGTCGGAGGCTTGTCCAAGTGGGTGGTGGACGACGTCAAACTTGGACTGGACCTGAAGGGAGGCTTCGAAATCCTGTACGAAGCCGAGCCGATCGAAGCCGGAGGCAAGGTGACGAAGGAATCCCTGACGGAAACGGCCAAGAGCCTCGAAGCTCGCGCCAACGCCACGGGCGTGGCCGAGCCGGAAGTCACGACGGAGGGGACGAACCGCATCCGGGTCAAGATCGCCGGCGTGACGGACGAAGCCAAGGTGCGGGACATCCTGAAGAAGCCCGCCGAATTGACGTTCCGCAGCGCGCGCGGCTGCGCCGCCGACAAGGGCTACTGCAAAATCGAGCTGCGCGGCAGCGATTTCAAGCAGAACGGCGCCGACGTTCGCCAGACCCAACTGAACGAGTACGAAATTACGATCAAGATGAAGAGCGCAAGCAAATTCGCCGAGATTACTCGCGAAGTGGCCAAGCTCAGCGCGAACGGCACGAACCAGCTGGCCATCTACCTGGACGATAAAATGCTGTCGGCGCCTAACGTGTCGAGCGAAATCAACAGCACCGACGCTTCGATCACGGGCAGCTTCACCCGAGAGGAAGCGTACGATCTCAAGAACACGATCAACCTTGGCGCCCTGCCGCTGAAGCTGACCGAGAAATACACGCAAAGCGTCGGCGCGACGCTCGGCAAGCAATCGCTGGACGAAACCATGGAGGCCGGCATCATCGCCACGATCGTCATTCTGCTGTTCATGATGATCTTCTACCGGCTGCCCGGCGTCATCGCGAGCATTTCCATTATCGTGTATATCTGGCTGCTGCTGCTCGGCTTCAATCTCATTCACGCCACGCTGACGCTGCCCGGCATCGCCGCGTTCATTCTCGGCATCGGCATCGCGGTCGACGCCAACATCATCATGGCGGAACGGATTCGCGAAGAGCTTCGCAGCGGCAAGAGCATCATGTCGTCGCAGAAGGCCGGCTCCCGCCACTCCTTCCGCACGATCATCGACTCGCACGTCACGACGGCCATCGCCGCGCTCGTGCTGTTCTTTATCGGCGTCGGCTCCGTCAAGGGCTTCGCCGTGATCCTGCTGCTCAGCATCGTCATGAGCATTATCACGAACGTGTTCTTCTCGCGCCTGCTCCTCACGCTTCTCGTCCGCAGCGGTGTGGTCAAGAAGAAAACCAATTTCGGTGTGAAGGAGAGTGAAGTACGTGCATTATAAGGCATTCGACAACGTCGACGAGAAGAAATTCAGCTTCGTCAAGACATCCCGTTACTTCTTCATGCTTTCGATTTCGATTACGATCGTCGGCATCTTGACCCTCGGAGTATTCGGCTTGAATTACGGCGTCGATTTCAAGGCGGGGTCCAGCGTCGATATTACGTTCAAGAAGGACGTCAGCAGCCAGAAGGCCGCGTTCGAGCAGTACTTGAAGGACAACGATTTCGGCTCGCCGGGCATGACGTTCGGCGCGAAGCGCGTCACGCTCCGTTTCGACGACGTCCTGTCGGACACGAAGGAGAAAGCCCTCAAAGCAGGCATCGCCGATAAATTCGACAAAGACGCGTCCATGGAAGTAAACACGGTCGACGTCGAAATTGCCAAGGAGCTTCAAGGCAACGCGATCAAGGCCGTGCTGATCGCCAGCATCGGCATTGTGATTTACGTCAGCATCCGGTTCGAATGGCGATTCGCCGTGGCGGCGATCGTAGCCCTGCTGCATGACGCCTTCATCGTAATCAGCTTGTTTTCGATTTTCAGGCTGGAGGTCAATCTGCCGTTCATCGTGGCGGTATTGACGATCATCGGCTATTCCATTAACGATACCATCGTTATTTTCGACCGGATCCGCGAGAATCTCCGGTTCGCGAAGCTGAAGTCGGTCACGGACATCGCCAAAATCGTCAACGACAGCATTTGGCAGACGATGTCCCGTTCCATCAACACCGTCATGACGGTCTTGTTCGCGACGATCTGCCTGCTCATCTTCGGCAGCGAATCGATCCGGCTGTTCTCGCTCGCGATTCTGTTCGGTCTCATCAGCGGCGCGTACTCGTCCATCTTCATCGCGAGCCCGCTCTGGCTGCTGCTGAAGAGCAAACAAAAACCGAAGTCGAATGTCAAGTCTTCGGCCGCATCGTAGTAAGATAGGGAGTACAACGCTATAACAGGAGGCATCCATGACAGCGAACCATCGTTACGCCAGAGCGGAGTCTGCAGCATGGACCGGGCTTATCGGCAATGTCTGTATCGCAGCGGTTAAAGGCGGCGTCGGCGTCATGACGGGCAGCAAGTCGCTGCTCGCCGATGCCTGCCGTTCGGCCTCCGACGCGGCCGCCTCGTTCGTCTCGCTGACCGGCATCCGCCGGTGCCGGCAGCTCGGCTCGCCGTACGCGCCGGTCCCGGCGGCCCGGGGCCGCTCGGAAGCCGCGACGGGCGTGCTGGCGTCCATCCTGCTGATGATCGCCGGACTCGAGATCGGCATCGCCGCGATCAAGTCGATCGCGGACGGCGTGGACGACAGTCCGGGCTGGCCGGCGGCCGCGGTCGTGCTGGCCGCGTTCATCCTGAAGGAAGCGGGCTTCTCGACCAAGGAACGCGGCGCTGATTTTTACGCGTCGCTCGCCGCCCTCGTCGGTACCGGCGGATCGATGCTCGGAAGGCCGCTCCATCTGCACTTGCTCTATTACTTGGATCCCGCGGCGTCGCTCATCATCGTCGTCATCGTCTTCACGAGCGGGTATCGCGTCGCATCGGCTTCCGTGATGCGGAGCCGGTACCTGGAAGTGGAGCCGGCGGATCTCTCGGAGCTGAAGGCCGTCGTCCTGCGCATGGAAGGCGTCATCAGCGTCGAGCTGCTGCGCGCGCGAGAGCACGGTCATTACGCCGTCGCGGAAGTCGTCATCAGCGTGAACCCGCGCATCTCGGTGCTGGAAGGCAACGAGATCGCCAAACGGGTCAGAGAATTCATCATGAAACGGTTCAATCACATGACGGAGGTTACCGTCCACGTAGAACCTTACGATCCCGGTTATCCGTATAAAAGCAATCATGAGTCCAATCCGGAACACGTGACAACGCTACTGCAATAGCAGCAGCGTTCATTTTTTTGAGAAGAGAGGTGACGGGTGCCTTGCTGCAATCGAAAACACGCTGGCGCCTCGCTTCGCTGGACGTCGAAGGGGAAGCCCGCGCGGCCGCCTTGGCGCGCGCCTTATCGCTCCCGCCGCTGGTCGCGCGCCTGCTCGTCCAGCGCGGCTACGACCGCGTCGAAGACGCCCGGCGCTTTTTGACCGGGGGCCTCGAGTGCCTGCACGATCCTTTCTTGCTGAAAGGGATGAAGGAAGCCGCGGACCGGATCGCGCTTGCCCGGGAACGCGGCGAGCGCGTCCGGATTTACGGCGATTACGACGCGGACGGCGTGTCGTCGACGACCTTGATGACGTACTTATTCAATCGGCTGGCGCTTGACTTCGACCACTACATACCGCATCGCACGCGAGAAGGCTACGGGTTGAACAAAACGGCGCTCGACGCGGCGGCGGCGGCGGGCGTCACGCTGATCGTCACCGTCGACACGGGCATCAGCGCGGTCGAGGAAATCGCGCACGCGGCCGTACTTGGCATCGACGTCGTCGTGACCGACCACCACGAGCCGCCGCAGGAGCTGCCTGCCGCTTTCGCGATCGTCAATCCGAAGCAGGAGGATTGCGGTTATCCGTTCAAGGGACTGGCAGGCGTCGGCGTCGCGTTCAAGCTGGCGACGGCGCTCCTCGGGGAACCCCCGGTCGAATGGACCGACGTCGTGGCGCTCGGGACGATCGCGGACCTCATGCCGCTCACGGACGAGAACCGCGTGCTCGTGCGGCTGGGGCTGGAGCGGCTGCGCGCGACGGACAAGCCCGGCTTCCGGGCGCTCGCCGACGTGTGCGGCATCGAACTGCCGTCGCTGCTGGCGACGCATATCGCCTTCGGCATAGCGCCGCGCATTAACGCCGCCGGCCGCCTCGACCACGCGAACGCGGCGGTGGAGCTGCTGACCGCCGCCGACGAGGAAGCCGCGACGGCCGGCGCGTTCCGGCTCGACGGGCTGAACAAGGAGCGCCAGGGGATCGTCGAGGATATCCTGCGGGAAGCCGAAGAGCAGTGGACGGCGAAATGCGAAGCGGCGGACGCGGCCGGAACGCGACGGCCGTCCGTGATCGTCGTCGCCGGCGAAGGCTGGAACGCCGGCGTCGTCGGCATCGTCGCTTCCAAGCTGATCGAACGCCATTACAAGCCGACGATCGTCCTCGGCATCGACTCGGAGACCGGCAAGTGCAAAGGCTCGGCCCGCTCGATCGAGGGCTACGACCTGCACGCGGCGCTGACGGCGTGCGAGGAATGGCTCGACCATTACGGCGGGCACCAGGCGGCCGCCGGCATGACGCTGCACCGCGACAAGCTCGCGCCGTTCGAGGAACGGCTGTCCCGTCTCGCGGACGAATGGCTGACGGAGGACGATTGGATTCCGAAGCTGACGATCGACTTGGCGTGCAAGATGGAGGACGCCACCCTGAAGGTGCGCGAGCAGCTCGCCAAGCTGGAGCCGTTCGGCGCCGGGAACGGCGCGCCGAAGCTCCTGCTCACCGGCGTGACGCTCGCCGAGCGCAAGACGATGGGCAAGGAGAAGAATCACCTGAAGCTGGCGCTTGCCGGCCAAGGCAAGCTGCTGGACGCCGTTGGCTTCGGCTGCGGCCATCTGGCGGAGCGCCTGTCGAACGGCGCGGCCGTCGAGGTCGTCGGCGAGCTGGCCGTGAACGAGTGGAACGGCCAGCGGAAAGCCCAGTTCATGCTGAGCGATCTGCGCGTGCCGCATATCCAGCTGTTCGATCTGAGAAGCGAGCCCGGTTGCGAGTCGCTTCGGACGGCGGAGCGGCTGCTCGCCTCGGACGTCATGCAGCAGAGCCAAGGCGTCCTGCTCGTGCCGAACGAGACGTGGCTCGAAGCCGCGGAAGCGCCGGGCCGGCTCCGGCTGCCGGAACGGTTCCGCCTCCTGACGTACGATGCCCTCGCCGGGCAGCGCGTGCCATGCGGGCAACTGGCGGTCTTCGGCAAGCCGCCGTCGGCCGAGAAGCTGGCCGCGGCGATCGCCGCGTGCCGGGACTTGGAGTCCGTGCATCTGCTGTACGCGGCGGATCCGGAGTCGGGCGAGTTTCCGACGCGGGAGCAGTTCGGGCAGCTCTATCAGCTGCTGCGGCGCGAATGCCCGCTGCCGGAAGCCGGCGCCGCCGCGGCGCTGGCCGCCAAGCTCCGTCGGTCGGCCGATAGCGTAACGCTCATGCTGGACGTCTTCAAGGAACTGCGGTTCGTCGAAGAGGCGGAGGGCAGCCTGGCGCTGAGCGCGGTCACGGGCAAGAAGGAGCTGTCCCTGTCGCGGCATTACCGCGACGGCCAGCGGAACGCGGAATCGAATGCGATTCTCGCGCTGCCGGTCAAGCAGCTGACGGATTGGCTGACGGTGCAAGCGGGCCTGATTCACGATCAAACAACCGAACAAGAAAACGAAGGAGTAGGTATTTCATGAACTATAAAGAGCATATTCGCGTCATCCCCGATTTCCCGCAGCCGGGCATCCGGTTCAAGGACATTACGACGCTGACGAACAACGGCGCCGTGTACGCGTCGGCGATCAACGACATTCGCCAAGCGATACAGGACAAGCAGATCGACCTGATCGCGGGACCGGAAGCGCGCGGCTTCATCATCGGCGCGCCGCTCGCCGTGTCCATGGGCCTCGGCTTCGTGCCGATCCGCAAGAGCGGCAAGCTGCCCGGCGAAGTCGTCGAGGCGAACTACGACCTGGAGTACGGCAAGGATAAGCTGACGATCCACAAGGACGCGATCAAGCCCGGCCAGAAGGTGCTGATCGCCGACGACCTGCTCGCGACGGGCGGCACGATCGCCACGACGATCAACCTGATCCGCCAGCTCGGCGGCGAAGTGGTCGGGGCGGCGTTCCTCATCGAGCTAGGCTATCTGGACGGCCGCAGCAAGCTGGACGGCATCGATATTTTCTCGCTCGTCACCTACTAGAAGATAGCTTCAATCGGCGCCGGACACGGGAGCGAACGCTACCGTCGTCCGGCGTTCTGCAATCGCGGAGTTGACGGAAAGGCTTGAAAACAGGCATAATAGTAGGAAAAACTCGGGCTGAACGGTCACGCTGGACCTGGCAGGATTTTCATTGATTTGGAAAGCAGGCGGCGCCAATCGGACGCGCGCTTTTCCGGAAAGGGACATTCATGGGCATAGAGCAGCTACTTGATAAAGCATCCACCTATTTGAAGGAACAAGATTTGAACCGGATCAAAGAAGCTTACGAATTCGCCGATCAGGCCCATCACGGGCAGGTGCGCAAATCGGGAGAGCCGTACATCCTTCATCCGGTCGCCGTCGCGGAAATCCTCGTCAATATGCAAATGGACGTATTGTCGATCATCGCGGCGCTCCTTCATGACGTGGTTGAGGATACGACCGTCCCGCTGGAAGAAGTCCGGTCCCGGTTCGGCGAAGCATGCGCGGCCGTCGTAGACGGACTGACAAAGCTGGAGAAGATCCAATTCCGCTCCAAGGAGGAGCAGCAGAACGAGAATTACCGCAAAATGTTCGTGGCCATGGCCCAGGACATGCGCGTCATCTTGATCAAGCTGGCGGACCGGCTGCACAACATGCGGACGTTGAAGTATCAATCCGAGGAGGCGCAGCGGCGGATCGCGTACGAGACGCTGGAGATCTTTTGCCCCATCGCGCACCGGCTCGGCATTTCGGCGATCAAGTGGGAGATGGAGGACATCGCCCTCCGGTATTTGAATCCGCAGCAGTATTACCGGATCGCCAATCTCATGAAGAAGAAACGCGCGGAGCGCGAACAATATATCGACGACGTCATCGGCCGCATTCGCGAGAAGCTCGAGGACATGGGCATCGACGGCGACATATCGGGACGGCCGAAGCATATTTACAGCATCTATAAGAAGATGACCGCGCGCAGCAAGCAGTTCAACGAAATCTACGACCTGCTCGCGATCCGCATCATCGTCGACAATATCAAAGACTGCTACGCGACGCTCGGCATCATCCATACGTTGTGGAAGCCGATGCCGGGGCGCTTCAAGGATTACATCGCCATGCCGAAGGCGAACATGTACCAGTCGCTGCATACGACCGTCATCGGGCCGACAGGCGAGCCGACGGAAGTGCAGATCCGCACGTGGGAGATGCACCGCACGTCCGAATTCGGCATCGCGGCCCACTGGGCGTACAAGGAAGGCGGCGTCGTGCCGGGCGGTTCGTTCGAGGACAAGATGACGCTGTTCCGCGAAATCATCGAGCTGCAGCACGAAGCGAGCGACGCATCGGAATTCGTCGAGTCGCTGAAGATGGATTTCTTCTCCGATCTCGTCTTCGTGTTCACGCCGAAGGGCGAGGTGTTCGAGCTTCCCGCCGGCGCGGTGCCGCTCGATTTCGCGTACCGCGTCCATACGGAGGTCGGCAACCGGACGATCGGCTCCAAGGTGAACGGCCGGATCGTGCCGCTCGATTACAAGCTGAAGACGGGCGACATCGTCGAGATTCTCACGTCGAAGCATTCGTACGGACCGAGCCAGGACTGGATCAAGATCGCGCAGTCGTCGCACGCGCGCAGCAAGATCAAGCAATGGTTCAAGAAGGAGCGCCGCGAGGAGAACGTCGTCAAAGGCCGCGACGCCATCGAGCGCGAGCTGAAGCGGCTCGGTCTGGAGCCGTCCAGCTTCATGTCCGACGCGCAGCTGCAGGAGGCGGCGTATAAATTCACGTTCAACGACATCGACGACATGCTGTCGGCCGTCGGGTTCGGCGGCATCACCGCCGCCCAGATCTGCACGAAGCTGACGGAGAAGATGCGCAAGGAAGCCGAAGAAGCGAACCAGATCGAGCTCACGAACGAGATGAAGGAAATGAAGTCGTCGCCCGCGATGCGCAAGACGCGTCCGACGCACGGCGTGTGCGTCAAAGGCGTGGACAATCTGCTCGTTCGTTTCGCCCGCTGCTGCAATCCGGTTCCGGGGGACGCCATCGTCGGCTATATCACGCGGGGCCGCGGCGTGTCGGTGCATCGCGCGGACTGCACGAACCTGACGACGAGCGTCGACGGGGAAGAGGCGGCGCGCATGATCGAAGTGGAGTGGGAAGACTCGGTCGAGGCGAATTACAGCGTCGACATCGAGATTACGGGCCACGACCGGCCGGGCTTGCTGAACGAAGTGCTGCAGGCGGTCTCGGAGAGCAAGACGAACATCTCGGCCGTTTCCGGCCGATCGGACAAAAACAAGCTGGCGATGATTCATATGACCGTGCTGATCCGCAATATCGAGCATTTGCAATCGGTCGTCGAACGGATCAAACGGGTGAAAGACATTTATTCCGTGCAGCGGATCATGCAGTAATCATTCCTAACGCGTCGAAGGAGCAAGCGGACAGATGAAGGTAGTCGTACAGCGAAGCAAGGAAGCGGCCGTCGTCGTGGACGGCGAGACGGTCGGCGCCATCGCGAAAGGACTCGTGCTGCTCGTCGGCATCACGCACGAGGACACGGACGCGGATGTACGGTGGATGGCCGACAAGATCGCGGGCTTGCGGATTTTCGAGGACGAGAGCGGGAAAATGAACCTGTCCGCGGCGGACGTCGGCGGCGATATCTTGTCCGTCTCTCAATTTACCTTGTACGGGGACTGCCGCAAGGGCCGGAGGCCGAATTTCATGGCGGCGGCGAGACCGGAGCAGGCGGAGGCGCAATACGAGGCGTTCAACGACGCGCTTCGCGCGTCCGGACTGAAGGTCGAGACCGGCCGGTTCGGCGCCATGATGGACGTGACGTTCACGAATTGGGGACCGGTCACGCTGATCGTCGACAGCAAAGCGTAGGCGCGTCTAACAGCAATATCCCTAGCAGCAGGATAAACGAAACAGGCGGCATTCAGGCATGCCGTTTTTTTGTTGCCTATCATTCGTCGAGACTGTCATATGCACGCAGCCTTAAATTCCAATGCTTCGGACACCGCGGGCGGTGTTGAAAACGGACGGGGCGGGCACACTAAAAGCTGACAACGCGCCATCGACAGGCGCCAGATTAGCGGAGGGTGACCGGAATGCATCAATCACGCAAGGAACAAGGCATCGAGAGAACGGCCAAACGGCTGCTGTTTGCCGATCGCCGCGAGGCGATCATGCTGGCCCGGGAAGAATCCGGCATCGAAGCGGGCGGCGAACTGGGCCGGGCCGCGGTCGTGCCGCCCAGAATGCCTTGAAGCACGAACGGAAGAGTCGCAGCGCGGAGTAAGGCTTTGTATTCGCAACGATCGACGGTGACACAGGGGTACGAATAAGGAGCGTAACCGCTTCATTTTTTGTAATGGAACTGTAACCTGTTTTCAATGATTCTCTAACATGACGTGCCTATAATGAAAGTCGACCCCCTTTTTTGAATATATTAT
Source organism: Paenibacillus sp. UNC496MF (assembly GCF_900113915.1). Taxonomy (NCBI): domain Bacteria; kingdom Bacillati; phylum Bacillota; class Bacilli; order Caryophanales; family Paenibacillaceae; genus Paenibacillus; species Paenibacillus sp. UNC496MF. Next base: position 33,233 of record NZ_FORE01000009.1, on the reverse strand, counting down.
TGATGGACCTACAACTCGTTTGTAGGTTTTTTCTTTTCTTCGGCCTTCCGTCCGATCCTTCGATGTATATTGACAGCATAAATCCGGAATGCTATTATAGATGAGATAAAGTGTCGATCCGTTGATAGGAAGATTTCGTTCTACCCGCACCGATACAGAGAGGGATTCCTTGGCTGGAAGAATCCTTGGCGTGCTTGAGCGAGAGGACATCCTGGAGGACATGCGGCGAACCCGCCGGCGATTTCGGGCCGGTTCAGTAGCCGTATTGCGTAGCCGGGCGTTAACCGGATTAAGCGGGACGAAGGCCGATCGCGGCGAACGTTCCGGAATGTGGGTGGTACCACGACAGCTTCGTTTTCGGCAAGCTCTCGTCCCTTTGGCCTAAACAGGCGGAGGGCGGGAGCTTTTTTAGTCCCCGGCCACCGGGAACTTGGCAAGATCATCAGCATATGGGAGGGAATGGGCATGGCTTTTCAGAAGCCTCCGGGCACGCAGGATTTTTTGCCGGGCGCCGTAGAGAAATGGCAGTACGTCGAACGCGTGGCGCGCGACATCTGCCGGCGGTTTAATTTCCGCGAAATTCGCACCCCGCTCTTCGAAATGACGGAGCTGTACAAGCGGGGCGTCGGCGAAACGACGGACATCGTGGAGAAAGAAATGTACACCTTCACCGACCGCGGCGACCGCAGTCTGACCCTCCGTCCGGAGGGCACGGCCGGTGCCGTCCGCGCGTACGTGGAGAACAAACTGTACGGAGAGCCGGACGTATCGAAGCTGTACTACATCGGTCCGATGTTCCGGTACGAGCGCCAGCAGGCGGGCCGGTACCGGCAGTTCCACCAATTCGGCGTGGAGGCGCTCGGCGCGGTCGATCCGGCGCTGGACGCGGAAGTAATCGCGCTTGGCTACACGTTCTATGCGGAGGTCGGCCTGAAGGACGTCCGGGTGGAAATCAACTCCGTCGGCACGCCGGAAGTACGGGCGGCTTACCGCTCGCGGCTGCTCGCGTTCCTGGAGCCGATGCGCGAGACGCTGTGCAAGGACTGCCAGGCCCGCATGGACCGCAATCCGCTCCGCGTCCTCGATTGCAAGACCGACCAGCACCGGTTCGACGGCGCGCCGTCGATTCTGGAGAGCCTGGACGAGGAGTGCCGGACGCACTTCGAAGCGCTGCAGCGCAATCTGGTGGACATGAACATTCCGTACGTCATCAACCCTCGCCTCGTGCGCGGCCTCGATTACTACACGCACACCGCGTTCGAGTACAAGGCGGAAGGCATCGGCGCGATCGATACGATCGGCGGCGGCGGGCGGTACAACGGCCTGGTCGCCGAGATCGGCGGCCCGGACCAGCCCGGCGTCGGCCTCGGCATCGGCCTGGAGCGCACGGTGCTGCTGCTGGAAAGCCAAGGCGTGCAGCTCGATAACCTCCACCGGGTCGACGCGTACCTGGTCGGGCTCGGGGAAGCGGCGGAGCGCGAGACGACGCGGCTGCTGCATGGCCTGCGCCTGCGCGGCATCGCGGCGGAGCGGGATTATCAGAGCCGCAAAATGAAGGCGCAGCTGAAATCGGCCGACCGGCTGCAAGCGCGCTTCACGGCCATTCTCGGCGACGACGAGCTCCAGCGCGGCGAAATCGCCCTGAAAAACATGGCGACGGGCGAGCAGACGTTCGTGGCGCTGGACGCGCTGGCGGACGCGATTTTGAAAGGGTAGTTTCATTCATTCACGATCATAAAGGAGACATGAACATGGTGATGCTTAAAACGCATGCTTGCGGAACATTGACGAAGGCGAATATCGGACAGACCGTGACGCTGAACGGCTGGGTGCAGCGCCGCCGCGACCTCGGCGGGGTGCTGTTCATCGATCTGCGCGACCGCACCGGCATCGTGCAAATCGTCTTCAACCCGACCTTCTCCGGCGACGCGCTGGCGATCGCCGACCGCGCGCGCAACGAATACGTCCTGGCCGTCCGCGGCCAAGTCGTCGAACGCGACGCCGAGACGGTCAACGCGAACCTCGCGACCGGCGAGATCGAAGTCCGCGTTACCGAGATCGAAATCATGAACGCCGCGAAGACGCCGCCCTTCCCGATCGAAGACGGCGTCGAAGTCGACGAGTCGCTTCGCCTGAAGTACCGCTACCTCGACCTGCGCCGTCCGGAAATGCAGAAAACGCTGCTCCTCCGCTCCAAGTCGGCGAAGGTGTTTCGCGACTTCCTCGACGGCCAAGGCTTCATCGACGTGGAAACGCCGATTCTGACCAAGAGCACGCCGGAAGGCGCGCGCGATTACCTCGTGCCGAGCCGCGTGCACCCGGGCGAATTTTTCGCGCTGCCGCAGTCGCCGCAAATCTTCAAGCAGCTGCTGATGGTCGGCGGCCTCGAGCGCTATTACCAAATCGCGCGCTGCTTCCGCGACGAAGACCTTCGCGCGGACCGTCAGCCGGAATTCACCCAGGTCGACATCGAGACGTCCTTCCTGTCCCAGGACCAACTGCTGGATATGATGGAAGAGCTCGTCGCGAAGCTGTTCAAGGAAACGATCAACGTGGACATCGCGCGCCCGTTCCAGCGCATTACGTATGCGGACGCGATGAACAAATACGGCTCCGACAAGCCGGATCTCCGGTTCGGCATGGAAATGGAAGACATTACCGATATCGTGTCTTCGAGCGACGTGAAGGTATTCGCGACCGTATCGGCAAGCGGCGGCGTCGTCAAGGCGCTGAACGCCAAGGGCTGCGCGAGCTGGAGCCGCAAGGAGCTTGACGACCTGCAGCCGTTCGCGGCGCGCTACGGCGGCAAAGGCCTCGCTTGGGTCACGGTGAAGGAAGGCGAATGGCGCGGTCCGATCGTGAAGTTCTTCAAGCCGGAGGAAATCGCGGCCCTGACGGAGCGGCTCGGCGTCGAGGAAGGCGACCTGCTGCTGTTCTCCGCGGACAAGAAGAAGGTCGTCGCGGACGTCCTCGGCAACCTGCGCCTCAAGATCGGCAAGCAGCTCGGCCTGATCGACGAATCCCAGTTCAAGCTGGAATGGGTCGTCGACTTCCCGCTGCTCGGTTACGACGAGGAAGCGAAGCGCTACGTGGCGGAGCATCATCCGTTCACGCGTCCGAACGAAGACGATCTGCACCTGTTCGAGACGAATCCGGGCGAGATCCGCGCGCAAGCGTACGACCTCGTGCTGAACGGCTACGAAGTCGGCGGCGGCTCCATGCGGATCTATAAGCGCGACGTGCAGGAGATGATGTTCAAGGCGCTCGGCTTCACGCTGGAGGAAGCGCGCGAGAAGTTCGGCTTCCTGCTCGACGCGTTCGACTACGGCACGCCTCCGCACGGCGGCATCGCGTTCGGCTTCGACCGTCTCGTCATGCTGCTTGCGGGCCGCACGAACCTGCGCGAGACGATCGCGTTCCCGAAAACGGCGAGCGCGACCGACCTGCTCAGCGACGCGCCGTCCGAAGTCGACATTGCCCAGCTGCAGCAGCTGCATATCCGCACGATCCAGAAGGCCGCCAAGCAGCCTGAGGCCGCGGCGACGGCATCGGCCCAGCCCGCCCAAAACTAAGCCCTTTCCCGGCTTTCGTCCGCCCCGCGCGGCGAAAGCCGGATTCGTTATCTATCGCCTTTGGAGGTGCAAGGAAGGATGCTTCATCAATTTTCCCGTACGGAGCTGGCGATCGGCCCGGAGGGATTGGATATCATGAAAGGCAGCACCGTCGCGGTGCTCGGCGTCGGCGGCGTCGGCGCGATGGCGGCGGAAGCGCTGGCGCGCACGGGCGTCGGCCGGATCATTCTGATCGATAAGGACGTCGTGGACATCACGAACGTCAACCGCCAGATTCACGCGCTCACGACGACGGTCGGCCAGCCGAAAGCGGAGCTGATGCGCGACCGCATCAAGCTGATCAATCCGGAGTGCGACGCCATCGCGCTTCGCATGTTCTACACGGAGGAGACGTACGAGCAGTTGTTCGCGTACAAGCTCGATTACGTCGTCGACGCGTCCGATACGATCATTTACAAGGTGCATCTCATCAAGGAATGCCTGCAGCGGAACATTCGGGTCATCTCCAGCATGGGGGCCGCCAACAAGATGGATCCGTCGCGGTTCCGCGTCGCGGACATCTCGCAAACGTCGATGGATCCCGTGGCGCGCGTCGTTCGCCAGAAGCTGCGGAAGGAAGGCATCAAGCGAGGCGTGAAGGTCGTCTTCTCGACGGAAGAGCCGATCAAGCCGCGCGAGGACGTCACGCAGCGGATCGTGCCGGAGAACGCGCCGGAGATCCGCAAGGCGAAGCAGCCGCCGGCAAGCAACGCGTACGTGCCGCCGGTGGCCGGCCTGATCATGGTCAGCGCGGTCGTCAAAGATTTGCTCGAAGCGGGAGGACAGGCCCAATGAACGTGGAACTGATGAACAAGCTGCGGCTGTCGCTCGACATGCGCATCGCGCTGCTGGAAGCGCCGGACGCGTCGTACAAGGAGTCGCTCGGCGCCGAGAACGCCGAGCCGTTCACCGAGATGGACGCCGGCACGTACGATTTCGTCCTGCTGTTCGCGAAGGACATCGCGAGCTTGAACGAGCATGCGCCGAAAGCGCTCAAAGCCGTGAAGAAGGACGGCCTGCTCTGGATCTGTTATCCGAAAGGCACGTCGAAAATCAGAACCGACATCAACCGCGACCGCGGCTGGAAAGCGGTCCGCGACGAAGGCTGGGAAGGCGTCTCGCTCGTCTCCGTCGACGACACGTGGTCGGCGATGCGGTTCCGTCCCGTCGGCGCGGTTCAGACAAGCGCGCGGGCGAAGCGGGCGGCGGACGCCGTCCGCGAGGCGGGCACGGGCGCGGCGAAGGAGCTCGTCGTGCCGGACGACGTCAAGGCGGCGCTCGCCGCGCGGCCCGAAGCCGAGTCGTTCTTCGCGGGACTCGCCCCGTCGCACCGCAAGGAATACATTCGCTGGATCAACGAAGCGAAGCAAGAAGTCACCCGGGCCAAGCGCATCGGCGACATGACGGCGAAGCTGGCGCAGCAGCTGAAGCGTCCGTCGGACAAGCCGCAGGCGTAAGAGAATCGCGATGCTTAGTCCCAATAAGCGGCGCTGAAGAAGCGCTGAAGCAGCCCCAAGAAGCAGGATTATCGGATGTCCGTCCGGTAGTCCTGCTTTTTTGACTAGGCCATGAAATTTGTCCCAATCAACAAAAGTTTCCTTGATGAAACTTTTTTGGTGGTGTACAATGAAAATAGGAAACAATGGTTTCCGCCCTGCATATTTGTAGGTTATAACATAGTGACACTACGAACACGAAGAGGTGAAAGGCAAATGAGCACCAATCAATCGGCTCCGCTGGCGCAAGAAACCGGATGGAGACAGAAGAGAGCCCAGAACTCGCTTCCGGAAGTGTACCGCTCGATGAAGATTCCGAAGCACGGCTCATGGTTCCGTAAATTTTTAGCGTTCGCGGGTCCCGGCTATCTGGTCGCCGTCGGGTACATGGACCCCGGCAACTGGGCGACGGATATCGCCGGCGGTTCCCAATTCGGCTATACGCTGCTCGCGGTCATCCTGCTGTCGAACCTGATGGCGATCCTGCTTCAGGCGCTGGCCGGCAAGCTCGGCATCGTGACGGGACGCGACTTGGCGCAGGCCTGCCGAGACCATTACAGCAAGCCGGTCGCCATGGCGCTCTGGGTGCTGTGCGAGCTCGCCATCGCGGCCTGCGACCTTGCCGAAGTCATCGGCTCGGCGATCGCGCTCAACCTGCTGTTCGGCATTCCGCTGATAGCCGGGGTCATCCTGACGGTGCTCGACGTCCTTCTCGTGCTCCTGCTGCAAAATAAAGGCTTCCGGTTCATCGAGTCGCTCGTGATCGTGCTGATCGTGACGATCGGCGGCTGCTTCCTGATCGAGATGTTCTGGTCCCAACCGCAAATGGGCGAGGTCATGAAAGGCTTCGTGCCGAGCACGGAGATCATTTCGAACCCCGCGATGCTCTATATCGCGATCGGCATTCTGGGCGCGACGGTCATGCCGCATAATTTGTATTTGCACTCTTCCATCGTTCAAACGCGGCAGTACGAACAGACCGAGCTCGGCAAACGCCAGGCGATCAAATACTCCACGTGGGATTCCACCATCGCGCTGTTCTTCGCTTTGTTCATCAACGCGGCGATTCTGATCATCGCGGCCTCGACGTTCCATACGTCGGGCCACACGGACGTCGCCGAGATCGGCGACGCGTTCCACCTGTTGTCGCCGCTGCTCGGCACGACCGCGGCGAGCATCCTGTTCGGCGTGGCGCTGCTCGCCTCCGGCCAGAACTCCACGCTTACGGGCACGCTGGCCGGCCAGATCGTGATGGAGGGCTTCCTCAACATTCGGCTAAAGCCATGGCTGCGCCGCCTGATCACCCGGATGATCGCCGTCGTTCCGGCCGTCATCGTCACTTGGCTGTACGGCGCGAGCGGCACGGCGGATTTGCTCATCCTGAGCCAGGTCATCCTGTCGCTTCAGCTGTCCTTCGCGGTCATTCCGCTCGTGAAGTTCACGAGCGACAAGTCGAAGATGGGCAGCTTCGCGAATAAGCTCTGGCTGAAAATACTAGCCTGGTTCGTGGCGATCGTCATCGCCGTCTTGAACCTTTACCTGCTGTACCAAACGTTTGCGGGCTAACGCGCGACGCATAACCGGGTTCGGGAAGCCTTCTCCGCATGGGGAAGGCTTCTTTGCATGCGCGGACGGCGTGGCGAACGTGTGTGCTTGTATGGTATGATGGACCGGAAAGGAATGTGATTCGGATGGATTTGTTTACCTACCAAGAGGAGGAGCGGCAGCCTCAGGCCAAGCTGCTCGCGGACCGGATGCGCCCCCAGACGATCGACGACTACATCGGCCAGCGCGACGTCGTCGGTCCCGGCAAGCTGCTGCGGCGCGCGATCGAAGGCGACCAGGTGTCTTCGATTCTGCTCTACGGCCCTCCGGGCTGCGGGAAGACGACGCTCGCGCATATTATCTCCCAACGGACGCAGGGCGAATTCGTGAAGCTGAACGCGGTCGAGGCCTCGGTCAAGGACGTCCGGGAGGTCATCGATCGAGCCAAGCTGACCAAGTCGATGTACGGCCGCAAAACGATCCTGTTTCTCGACGAGGTGCACCGCTTCAACGCTTCCCGCCAGGATGCGCTGCTGCCGGCCGTCGAGCAAGGCATCATCGTGTTCATCGGCGCGACGACCGAGAATCCGTTCCATTACGTCAACGGGGCGCTGCTGTCCCGGTCGACGCTGTTCCAGCTCGAAGCCTTGACGCGGGAGGACGCGCTCGAAGCGATGCGCCGCGCGCTCGCCGATCCCGTCAAGGGGCTCGGCTTCATGAAGCTGCAGGTTGCCGAAGACGCGCTGCAGCATATCGCGTCCATGGCGGGCGGCGATATCCGCCGGGCGCTGAACGCGCTGGAGCTGGCGGCGGTGACGACGCCGTCGCAGCCGGACGGTACCGTCGCGATCACGCTCGAGGTCGCGGAGGAATCGATCCGCAAGCCGACGATCCGCGCCGACGAGTCGACGCAGTACGACGTATTGTCGGCGTTCCATAAGAGCATCAGAGGATCCAGCGACGCCGCGCTGTTCTGGTTCCTCTACGCCGTCGAGAAGCTGGGCATGGACCCGATGACCTTCCTGCGCCGCCTCATCGTGGCGTGCAGCGAAGATATCGGGCTCGCCAACCCGCAGGCGATGGTTCAGGCCGTGACGGCGATGGACGCCTATCATAAGATCGGATGGCCCGAAGCCAAGTACAACGTCGCCCAGGCGATCCTGTTCGCGGCGGAGAGCCCCAAGTCCAACGCCGCCGCCGTGGCGATCGGCAACGTCATGTCGACGATCGAGAGCATCGGGAACGCCGAGGTGCCGCTGCATCTGCGCGACGCCCATTACAGCGGCGCCGCGAAGCTCGGCCACGTGGGTTACCTGTACCCGCACGATTATCCCGGCCATTACGTGAAGCAGGCGTATCTCCCGGAACGGATCGTCCAAAAGAAATTCTATAGCGCGACGCAGCAGGGCATGGAGGACAAGATTCGACAAAATCAGGAGCGGCGCAAATAGGCGATTCCGCTGCGTTGTCTTCATAAACGGTAGCAGGAGCGCGAAAACGGCGCATAAAAGGCGACCTTTACAGAATAAACATGAGTAAAACCCGATTTTCGGGCCAGAAGGTGGGATGACGGCATTTGACGCAAAGAGACCTGATCGTCTAATGTAGTATTATAAAAGAAGTTTATAATTTCATTCCCTGAAGGAGGTGCACCTGTTAGTCGTGATCGCGGCTTTAGGCGCGAACGGCGAACAGGGAATCGTTGAGTAGTGACCCGTTACCCATATTGTTGAGCTTTCTCTTAATTTTGGCGCTCGTGTTTTTGAACGGCTTTTTCGTCGCCGCCGAGTTCGCCATGGTCAAAGTGAGAAGCAGCCGGATCGACACGCTCGTCCAAGACGGCAATCACCGGGCGCGCTTCGCGTCCGCGCTCACGAACAATTTGGATGCGTATCTGTCGGCCTGTCAATTGGGCATCACGCTGGCTTCGCTCGGATTGGGCTGGGTAGGGGAACCTGCCATCGCGCATATTCTGGAGCCGCTGCTGGAGAAGCTGCATTTCAGTCCCGTCGCCATTTCGACGGTATCGTTCATCATCGCCTTTTCGTTGATTACCGTGTTTCATATCGTGCTCGGCGAGCTTGCGCCGAAGACGTACGCGATTCGCAAGTCGGAATCGGTGACGTTGTGGACGGCGTTTCCGCTGATGATGTTTTACAAAATCATGTACCCGTTTATTTTCCTGCTGAACGGCATGGCGAATCTCATGCTGAAGGCTTTCGGCATCGAGCCGGCCGCCGAGCATGAATCGGCCCACACGGAAGAGGAAATCCGCATTCTCATGAAGGAGAGCCACAAGTCCGGATTGATCGACAATACCGAACTGACGCTCGTGGACAACATTTTCGAGTTCGCCGAAACCCATGCCCGAGAAATCATGATTCCACGCACCGAGATGATCTGTCTGTACGCCAACCTGTCGTTCGAAGAGAACCGGGCGATCGCGCTCAAGGAAATGCATACCCGTTATCCCGTCTGCGACAAGGACAAAGACAACATTATCGGATTCATTCATATAAAAGACCTGCTCAAGGTAACGAACCAAACGATACACGACATCCGCCAGATTGCGCGTCCGATGACGACGGTGCCGGATTCCATGCATATCAGCTCGCTGTTGAAGCTGATGCAGAAGAAGAAGACGCAGATCGCCATTCTGATCGACGAATACGGCGGCACGTCGGGCTTGGTCACGCTGGAAGACATCATGGAAGAGATCGTCGGCGAGATTCAGGACGAATTCGACGAAGAACGTCCCGATATCGAGCCGAAGGAAGACGGCACGCATTCCATCAACGGGATGATGCTGATCGAAGAAGTGAACAGCTATTTCGGCACCGAGATCGAAAGCGACGATTACGACACGATCGGCGGGTGGATGTACGCCCAGATCGAGAACCCGCCGTCGGCGGGCCAGCGGATCGTCCATCCGGTCGGGTTCGAGTTCATCATCGAGGAAACGGATCATCTGCGCATCTCGCGGATTCAAATCCGCAAGCGGACGGTCGAGGAAGTCGAGGAAGAGCTGCTGCACGAGGTCGAAATGCAGGCCGAGACGGGTTAATCCCGCGCGCCGCGGCGAGTAAGTACCAAGAGCAATCAAAAATCGATAAACAAAGAGGCGTTCGACTAGTCGAACGCCTCTTTTCTTTCCCGGATGTTGCGGCTGCGCCGCTCAGGCTTTGTTTACCGCGTCGATCGTACCGCCGCCAAGGCAGACGTCGCCGTCGTAGAACACGACCGCCTGTCCCGGCGTGATGGCTTTCTGCGGTCCGTCGAAGACGACGTCCGCCGTGGTGCCGTTCGGCCGGAACGTCAGCTTGACGCCCTGGTCCGGCTGGCGGTACCGGAATTTCGCGGTGCAGGCGAATTCGCCGTCCGGCCGAATGGGGGAAATCCAGTTGATGCCGGTCGCGGTCAAGCCCTGCGAGTACAGGCTCGGATGCGCGTCGCCTTGGACGACGTACAGGATGTTTTCCTTCAAGTCCTTGTCGGCCACGAACCACGGCTCGCCGCTTCCGGATCCCCCGATGCCGAGGCCTTGGCGCTGTCCGAGCGTGTAATACATGAGTCCGTCGTGCCGGCCTTTCGTTTCGCCCGTTGCGATGTCGATCATCGGTCCCGGCTGCGCGGGCAGGTAACCGCTCAGGAACTGCTTGAAGTTGCGTTCGCCGATGAAGCAGACGCCGGTGCTGTCCTTCTTCTTGGCGGTCGCAAGGCCGAATTCGGCGGCGATGCGCCGGACCTCGGGCTTCGGCAGATGGCCGATCGGGAACATCGCTTTGGCCAGCTGGTCCTGCCGGAGCGCGTGGAGGAAGTACGTTTGGTCCTTGCCGGCGTCGACCCCGCGCAGCAGCTTGGCTTCGCCGTCCGCGGTCCGTTCGAGGCGGGCGTAATGGCCGGTCGCCAAGTAATCGGCGCCGAGCTCCAGCGCTTTTTGCAGGAAATCGCCGAACTTGATTTCCCGGTTGCACATCACGTCCGGGTTCGGCGTGCGTCCGTTGCGGTATTCGTCGAGAAAATAAGCGAAGACTTTATCGAAATACTGCTTCTCGAAGTTGACCGTATAATAAGGGATGCCGATCTGGTCGCAGACGCGGCGCACGTCTTCCGCGTCCTCCTCGGCCGTGCAATGGCCGAATTCGTCGGTATCGTCCCAGTTTTTCATGAAAATGCCGATGACGTCATAGCCTTGCTGCTTCAGCAGCAGCGCGGTCACGGACGAGTCGACGCCGCCGGACATGCCTACGACGACGCGCGTATTGGAATTGCTCATGGGTACAGATCCACCACCTTCAAGATTTCAGCCCTATTCCGTGTTTGAAGGCATGGCAGGGCGCTTAAGATTCTATTGTAGCACACTTCTTGAATGATTTTCATGAAAGTGTCAACGAATTTTCAACATAATTGGCCGCGAGTATGTTAACATAGATGTGATATGGGAATACCATGAATTGTAATCTTTTTACAATCGCAACCTTTAAATAAGATATCGTCCCGTCGGAGAAGAGGTGTTCGAATTGAAAATATCAACGAAAGGCCGTTACGGCCTGACGATCATGATGGAGCTCGCAGGCAAATTCGGCGAAGGCCCGACGTCGCTGAAGAGCATCGCGGAGCGCAACCAATTGTCGGAGCATTATTTGGAGCAGCTGATCGCGCCGCTGCGGAACGCGGGGCTCGTCAAGAGCATCCGCGGCGCTTACGGCGGCTATATTTTGTCGAAGGACCCGGCGCAGATTACGTCGGGGGACGTCATCCGTATTTTGGAAGGACCGATTTCGCCGGTCGATTTCACGGAGGAAGACGATCCGGCCAAGCGCAACCTGTGGCTGCGCATTCGCAACAGCATCGCGGAAGTATTGGATTCGACGACGCTTGCGGACCTCGTCACGTACAAGGAAGAGGTTCAACAAGACTCCTATATGTTCTATATTTAAGGATGATTGCCTAATGGTACGCATTTATTACGATCACGCGGCTTCCTCGCCGATGCACCCGGACGCCGCAGCGGCGATGATGGACGTCTACGCGGGCGCGGGCGGCAACGCTTCGAGCACGCACGGCTTCGGCCGGGAGGCGCGGGCGGTGCTTAACCGGGCGAGGGACGCGATCTCCGCGGGCATCGGCTGCGCGCCGACGGAGCTTGTCTTCACGAGCGGTGGAACCGAGAGCGATAACCTGGCGCTGATCGGAGCCGCCCGGGCCGCCCGCAAGCGCGGGAAATCCCATATCATTACGAACGCGGCGGAGCATCATGCGGTGCTGCATGCCTGCGAGTTCCTGCAGCGGGAAGGCTTCGATCTCACCGTGCTGCCGGTGGACGGGCAGGGGCTCGTCGCGGCCGCGGACGTGGAACGGGCAATGACGGACGATACCGCGCTCGTCAGCGTCATGTACGTCAACAACGAGACCGGAACGATTCAGCCGATCGAAGACATCGGCGCGATCGTCCGGTCTCGGGGCGCTGTGTTTCATGTCGATGCCGTTCAGGCGCTCGGCGCGCTGCCGATCGATCTCCGCGAACTGCCCGTCGATCTCATGAGCTTCTCGGCTCATAAGATCAACGGGCCGCAAGGCGTCGGCGCGCTGTACGTGCGCAAAGGCACGCAGCTCGAACCGCTCCTTCATGGCGGCTCCCAGGAACGGAAGAGAAGGCCGGGCACCGAAAACGCGGCAGGCATCGCGGGTTTCGCGGCCGCGTTTGAACGTTGTGTGAAATCGGCCGCGGAGAGGAAACCTTTCCTGGACAAGCTTCGTTATACTTGGTTAGAACGGATGAAAACCATCGCCGGCGAGGAACGGGTCGTCGTGAACGGCCACCCCGGGCTGCATGCGCCTCATATCGTCAATCTCAGCTTTCTCGGAATCGGTTCGGAGACGATGCTGATGAATTTGGATTTGGCGGGCATCGCGGCTTCCAGCGGCTCCGCGTGCACCGCGGGGGCGCTCGAGCCTTCGCACGTGCTCCAGGCGATGGGCATTTCGGAAGAACGTCGCGATTCGGCCGTTCGATTTAGCTTCGGATTGGGAAATACTATGGAGGAACTCGAACTGGCGGCAAAAAAAGTTGAAACCTTTATGAGCCGCGTTCGTACTAATGCCTAGGAGGCTCCCAAACCTTGTTGCGATTACAGCACCTGATTGGACTGCCTGTCATCGAAATGAACGCCGGCAAGCATGTCGGGCACGTGAAGGACGCGTGGTTCGACGAGCATTGGCAGCTCGGCGGTATCATTTTGGACGCCGGACGGCGCTTTCTGACATCGATGAAAACCGTTCTGTGGAACGAAGTTCTGGTCTGCGGGGAAGACGCCGTGATCATTATGGACGAAACATCCGTGAAGCGGACCAAACAAGCGGACGTGCAGCGCTCTTTTTTGACCGGAACCGTACGGTTGAAGGATTTACCCGTCATTACCGCTCATGGCGAACAACTTGGCCGCGTATCGGATGTTTATTTTAACGACTTACAGGGTACACAAATAATAGGCTATGAGTTGACGGACGGTTTCATAGCGGATATCATGGAAGGCCGCAAGTGGCTTCCCGCTCCGCTGCAAGCTGATGAAGTCATGCTTGGCAACGATGTAATTATAGTACCGGCCGGAAGCGAGGACAACCTGTCGCCGATCGCGGGTTCAGAGACGGATATTAGGGAGAAATGAGCTATGAAATGCCCAAACTGCAGTTCTAAAGATATCGGTAAAATCGGATCCCATCAGTATTATTGCTGGGGCTGTTTCATCGAATTGACGGTGAACGGCGAGAAAATGTCGGTGTATCAAGTGGAAGAGGACGGAACGCTGAGCTCGCTCGACGACTTGTTCTTCGAAGACGAAATGCCGCAAGTCCACGCGAACTGATGCGCGGGACCGAATTGTAAGAAGGACGGCCTTGAAGAAGGCCGTCTTTTTTGCGTTTGCCGAAAAAGAGCGCGAGCGGGAGCATGGCACGTATCGAGTGGAGGGATGGAACGAAGATCTAGGCACCGGTGAAAACAAGAACGAAAGCCTTCGGCGCGAAGGACGGGTCGGGCGGAAGCAAGAGCTTTCTTCCCGGGAGCGGGATGATTCCGGCAACTTGTACATATACTGTAGTACTAGGGATATCGACGCGGCTCGCGCGGGGACGCCGCGGTTCGCGCAAGCCGATTCAAGGGAGGGATGCGGCCGTGGAACGGTTTACGAACAACCGGATATTTACATGGCTCGTCTATCTCATCTTGGGACTGGCCGCCTTGTATTTGCTGCTGCTGCTCAAGCCGATCTTCATCCATATCTACGTGTTTTTGCGAGCGGTGCTGGCGCCTTTCCTGATCGCGATGATCATCTCGTACGTGCTGAATCCCATCGTCAGCATGCTTCACGAACGCAAAGTGCCCCGCACGATGGCCGTGCTGTTGATCTATGCCGTGTTTTGCGCGGCGCTCACCGTCATACTGATGAACGCCATTCCCATGTTTCTGGAGCAGCTGCAGGAGCTGAACCGCCATATGCCGGACTTGACGATGAAAGCCCAGAATATCGTCGACGACTTCAACAATTCGTCGTTCCTGCCGGAGAGCATCCGCTCGGGCATCAATAAATCGCTGTTCAAGCTGGAGAAGCAGGGCTCGGACGCCATCTTCAGCTTCATTAACAATATCGGGGCAATGCTGAACGTCGTGTTCATCGCGTTCATCATTCCGTTCCTCGCGTTCTACATCCTGAAGGATTTCGAAGTGTTCGAGCGGACGCTGCTGACCTACGTCCCCAAGCCGCACCGCAAGCATGCGGTCCGCCTGCTGAAAGACATCGACAACGCGCTCGGAAGCTACATCCGCGGTCAATTCCTCGTCTGCGTCATCGTCGGCACGCTCGCGTACGTCGGCTACCTCATCATCGGGATGCCGTATCCGCTGCTGCTCGCCAGCGTCGTCGCCGTGACGAACATCATACCGTACCTGGGCCCGTTCTTCGGAGCGGCACCGGCGCTCGTCATGGCTTCGACCGTCTCGGTTAAAATGATGCTGATGGTGGTCATCGTGAACACCGTCTGCCAAATTCTCGAAGGCAACGTCGTGTCGCCGCAGGTCGTCGGACGGACGCTGCATATGCACCCGCTGTCGATCATCTTCGCGCTGCTGGTCGGCGGAGAGATCGCGGGGATCGTCGGCATGATTTTGGCCGTTCCGATTTTCGCCGCGCTCAAAGTCATCGTGCAGCATATCTTCGCGTATTACGTCCGGAGGAAGACGATTTGACAGCGTATGCAGTTTCCTGATATTCTAATTCTATCTAGGTCAAACGCATGATATGAAAACGTGGATGGAACCGAAGTACGCCATAGACCGCCACCCAGAGAAAGAATTTCTTCGCGCTTCGCAAGAGGAGCGCGTCGGCTGAAAAAATTCTAAGGGCGAAGGATGGCCGAACGCTGGTTCCGGAGTGCGAACGAACTTCGCCGGGTGGACCCGTTACCGTTCTGATAAGGAGATTGTTTGGCCGCATGCGGCGCTGTTTCGGCGATCGCGCGTGCGGGCGAATGATAACCAGGGTGGTACCGCGAACGATTCGTCCCTGTTTTTAGGGGCGTTTTTTTATTTTCATTTGACAATGTGGAGGCTGAACCGAATGAAAGCTAGTGAAATTCGTTCCAAATGGCTCGCTTTTTTTGAAAGCAAAGGCCACAAAATCGAGCCGAGCGCCTCGCTCGTGCCGCATAACGACCCGTCCCTGCTCTGGATCAACGCGGGCATGGCGCCGCTGAAGCCGTACTTCGACGGCCGCGTCATCCCGGACAACCCGCGCATCGCGAACTCCCAGAAGTGCATTCGCACCAACGACATCGAGAACGTCGGCAAAACCCGCCGCCATCATACGATGTTCGAAATGCTGGGCAACTTCTCGATCGGCGATTACTTCAAAGAAGAGGTCATCACGTGGGCGTGGGAATTTCTGACGAGCCCGCAGTGGATCGGCTTTGATCCGGACCGGCTGTCCGTCACGGTGTATCCGGAGGACGAAGAGGCGTTCCGGTACTGGAACGAGAAGATCGGCCTGCCGGCGGAGCGCATCTATAAGCTGGAAGAAAACTTCTGGGACATCGGCGAAGGCCCTTGCGGACCGTGCACGGAAATCTTCTACGACCGCGGCGACGCGTTCGGCGACCTAAACGACCCGGAATGCTGGCCGGGCGGGGAGAACGAACGGTTCCTCGAAGTATGGAACCTCGTTTTTTCGCAATATAATCATAATAAAGACGGCAGCTACACGCCGCTGCCGAACAAGAATATCGATACCGGCGCCGGTCTCGAACGGTTCACCTCGATCCTGCAAAACGTCGACTCCAACTTCGACACCGATCTGTTCCGTCCGATCATCGACCGGACGTGCGAGATCGCGGGCGTCTCGTATCACGTCAACGCGGATCACGATGTCGCGCTGAAGGTCATCGCCGACCATATCCGCACCGTGGCGTTCGCCGTCGGCGACGGCGTCATGCCGTCGAACGAAGGCCGCGGCTACGTCATCCGCCGTCTCCTTCGCCGCGCCGTCCGATACGGGAAGACGCTCGGCGTCGACCGTCCGTTCCTGTTCGAGCTCGTCGGGATCGTCGGCGAAATCATGGGCACGCACTATACCGAAATCGTCGAGAAGCGCGAGTTCATCGAGAAGGTCATGCGCACGGAGGAGGAACGCTTCCATGAGACGCTGTCCGACGGACTGTCCCTGCTCGGCGAGCTGGTTAAGGCGGCTCAAGCGGCGGGCGGCACGCGGATCAGCGGACCGGACGCGTTCAAGCTGTACGACACGTACGGATTCCCGTTCGACCTGACGGAAGATTATGCGGCCGAGCAAGGCATGACGGTGGACCGCGAAGGCTTCGACGCATCCATGGAAGAGCAGCGGACCCGCGCCCGCGCGGCGCGTCAGGAGACGGGCGGCATGAACGTCCAGGGCGGCCCGCTCGCGGACTTCACGGAGAAGTCCGAGTTCGTGGGCTACCGGGACCTGACGGTAGACGGCGCGAAGGTCGTCGCCATCGTCGACGGCGACGCGCTCGTGCAGGAAGCCGGCGCCGGCAGCCATGTGCTGGTCATTCTCGACCGCACGCCGTTCTATGCCGAAAGCGGCGGCCAAGTCGGCGACAACGGCGCGATCGCGGGCAGCGGCTTCGCGCTTGCCGTCGACAACGTGACGAAAGCGCCGCACGGCCAGCCGCTCCATCACGCGGTCATCGAGCACGGCACCTTGAAAGTGGGCGACACCGTGCAAGCCGCGGTCACGTCCAAGACGCGCGAGGATACGATCAAGAACCATACGGCGACGCATCTGCTGCACCGCGCGCTGAAGGACGTGCTCGGCGAGCACGTCAACCAGGCGGGCTCCTTGGTCGAGCCGGAGCGGCTGCGCTTCGACTTCTCGCATTTCGGCAGCATCAGCCCGGAAGAGCTGACGGACATCGAACGCCGCGTCAACGAGCAGATCTGGCTCGGCACGACGCTGGACATCGACTACAAATCGCTTGCCGAAGCGAAGGCGATGGGCGCCATGGCGCTGTTCGGCGAGAAGTACGGCGACGTCGTCCGCGTCGTGCGCGTCGGCGACTACAGCCTCGAGCTGTGCGGGGGCTGCCACGTGGCGAATACCTCGCAGATCGGCTTGTTCAAGCTCGTGAGCGAGAGCGGCATCGGCTCCGGCGTGCGCCGGATCGAAGCGGTGACGGGACGCCATGCGTACTTGTACATGGAAGGCCAGCTCGACCTCCTCAAGCAATCGGCCTCGCTGCTGAAGTCGAACCTGACCGACGTGCCGAAGCGCATCGAAGCGCTGCAGACGCAGGTGAAGGACTTGACGCGCGACAACGAGTCGCTGCAAAGCAAATTGAGCCGCATCGAAGCGGGCTCGCTGGAAACGCAGGCTAAGAGCGTCGGCGGCGTCACGCTGCTGGCGGCGGAAGTGAACGCGCCGTCGATGGACGCGCTGCGCGGCATCGTCGACGAGCTGAAGGCGAAGCTGCCGAGCGCCGTCATCGTGCTCGGCGCCGCGGCCGAAGGCAAGGTCAACCTGGTCGCGTCCGTGTCGCCCGATCTCGTCAAGCAGGGCTTCAACGCCGGCAAGATCGTGAAGGAAGCCGCGGCGGCTTGCGGCGGCGGCGGCGGCGGACGACCCGACATGGCGCAGGCCGGGGGCAAAGACCCGTCGAAGTTGGGCGAGGCGCTCCAAATTGCCGAGGAACTGGTTCTTGCGCAGTCAAATGTGATATGATATAGCTATAAAACGGCTGTCAAGCGGCTTGGAAAGCGAGGTGCTGGCGATGAATTCAATGGACAAGACAATGAAATTCGACGTAAAGGCGGAAGGGGAAGCCTCCTCGAGAGAGATCATGCTTTCCGTATACGACGCGCTTCTGGAGAAGGATTACAATCCGATCAACCAGATCGTCGGGTATTTGTTGTCGGGAGATCCGGCCTACATTCCGCGGCATAACAATGCACGGAGCTTGATCCGCAGGAAAGAGCGCGACGAATTGATCGAGGAGCTGGTACGCTCTTACTTAAGTCAGCACAGCAAATAATCGGAACAGAAATGAGGCTCCCGTCGCATGCGTCTTATGGGTTTGGATTACGGCGACCGCAGGATCGGCGTCGCCGTCAGCGATGCATTCGGCTGGACCGCGCAAGGGATCGGCGTCGTGGAGCGAAGGCGCGACAACGGCGAAGACGAAGCGATCGCCAAGCTTGTGCAGGAGCATGAAGTATCTGAGATCGTAGTCGGATTACCGAAGAACATGAACGGCACCATCGGGCCGCGTGGCGAAATTTGCATCGCATTCGCGCAACATTTGCAGCAAAAGCTAAATGTACCCGTACACCTTTGGGACGAACGGCTGACGACCGTCGCCGCGGAGCGGACGCTTCTCGAGGCGGATGTCAGCCGGAAGAAGCGAAAGTTAGTGGTGGACAAAATGGCGGCGACGCTCATTTTGCAAAATTATCTCGATTCTAAAACGAAAAGGTGAGGGTAACGATGACAAAGGACAACATGCCGTTTGAAGAGCCGGAAATCATCTATATTCCGGATGAAGAAGGCAACGAAGAAGAGTTCGAGGTAGTCATGAAATTCGAGGTAGACGGCTCCGATCAGAAATATATGATGGTCGTTCCGCTGAACGCAGACGCCGAAGACGAGCAGGACGAGGAAGCGGACGAAGTGTACGCGTTCCGCTACGAGGAAGACGGCGACGATTTGAAATTGTATACGATCGAGGACGAGGAAGAGTGGAACATGGTCGAAGAAACCTTCAACACGCTTCTTGCCGAGATTGACGATAACGACTAACGGCTCGCCCGCGGGCCGAAGGGAGCTTGGAACGTGTCCGAAGTAAAACGCATTGCCATTTTGAAGCCCGTCTTCGGTACGGAAGTCGATTTGATCGGCGATCAGGGGGAGACGGAGCCGTATCGCATCGCGGCCGAATTCCAGCTGGGCGATCGGGCCTATGCGGGCCTGCAGTCGCAAAGCATGCGGAAGGACGATGAGATCGCCTTTTTCCGGATTCTGATCGACGGCGAGCAAGAACCCGAGCTCGAGTCCATCGAGGACGACGAAGAATGGGAAGCCGTCGCGGAAGCGTACGACGATTTATTGTTCGAAGGCGACGAACGCCCCTAAGGCGTTTGCGCCCGGAAAGACATACGGCACGGATCGGGGGCGGCGATGCCGCCCCTTTCCGCGCGGATTCGCGTCGATAGTCGAGAAACGGGGGAGCATGGCTTGAGTCGATCAGAGCACCTGCCGGATCGCGAACGGACGAACGGGGAAGACCGTCCGGCGGGACCGGGAAAAGCACGCATTACGTTTTGGGTCATTACCACGATTTTGGGCATCATGATCTTGATCGCGGGCGGCACGTATCTGTATATTTGGAACGGTTTGCGCCCGACCAGCGCCGGCAATGCCGTGCAGGTGGAGCTGAAGCAGGGCTCTTCGCCGTTTCAATTCGCCGAAGCGCTCGAGGAGAACGGCATTATCCGGAACGCGTTTCTATTCAAATATTACCTGCGGTACAAAGACGAAGGTCCCCGTTTCCAAGCCGGCACGTACGAATTAAAGCCGGGCATGGACAAGCAGGCGATCATCGCGAAGCTCAACGCGGGCGAGACGGTCAAAGCGCCGACGATCCGGTTCACGATTCCGGAGGGATTCACGGTTCAGCAGATCGCGGACACGCTCGCGAAGGACGGCATCGTCGACAAATCCGCGTTCCTCGCACTGGCCGACAAGGACCAGGCATGGCCGGATACCGACGCGTCCAAGAACATTCCGAAGGATGCGAAGCTTCGCCATCGTCTGGAGGGGTACTTGTTCCCGGAGACGTACGAGCTTCCGAAGGACAGCAAGCCGGACGCGATAATCGACCGGATGCTTCAGGAGCTGGACCGCAAACTCGACGGCCTGCCGGAGAACTGGGAAGATCAGCTCGCCGCGAACGACGTCGACTTCAACGGCATGCTGACGATCGCATCGCTCGTCGAACGGGAAGTCGTCGTCGACGAGGAACGTCCGATCGTGGCAGGCATTATCTACAACCGGTTGAAGAAAGGCATGCCGCTGCAGATCGACGCGACCGTGCAATATTTGCTGGACAAACAGAAGGAACGGCTCATGCAATCCGATCTCCGGGTGGATAGCCCGTACAACACGTACAAGGTCAAAGGCCTGCCGCCCGGGCCGATCGCGTCGCCGAGTCTCAAGTCGATCGAAGCGGCGCTGTTTCCGAAGAAGACGGACTTTTATTATTACGTCACGAAGAAAGACGGCAGTCACGAGCATTTGTTTGCCGAGACGCTGAAGCAGCACAACGAGAACATCGCGAAGAGCAATCAAACCGCGAAGCAATAGGAGGATTTGCAAATGGCAACGAAGCCGGAGCTGCTCATCGACGCAGCTTCTCTAGCCGATATGGAACGGCTGATCGAAGCGGGCGCGGATGCGTTCGTGATCGGCGAGTCCCGGTACGGCATGCGTCTCCCCGGCGAATTCGACGTCGCCGCGATGGCCGAGGCCGCGAAGCTGGCCCATCGGCACGGCGCGGCCGCATACGCGTCCGTCAATAACGTCATGGATAACGCGACGGTGGCGTCGCTGCCGGACTATCTGCGGGCGCTTGCTGCGGCCGGGATCGACGCCGTCGTGTTCGGAGATCCCGCCGTGCTCATGGCGGCGCGCGCGGCCGCGCCGGAGATGAAGCTGCATTGGAACGCCGAGATGACGTCGACCAACTACGCGACGGCGAATTATTGGGGACGGCGCGGCGCGTCCCGCGTCGTGCTCGCGCGCGAGCTGAACCTGGACCAAGTCCTGGACGTAAAGCGGAACACGGAGTTGGACGTGCAGGTTCAGGTGCACGGCATGACGAACATTTATCATTCCAAGCGGCCGCTCGTGCACAATTACTTCGAGCATCAGCGCAAGGACGGTTCCTTCGAAGACGTGCCGGTGCACGGCAAGCGGGAGGACGGTCTCTACCTGGTCGAAGCGGAACGCCCGAACGAGCGCTTTCCGATCTATGAAGACGCCTACGGAACCCATATCATGAGCTCCGACGATTTATGCATGATCGAGAACCTGCACGAGCTGATGGAAGCGAATATCGATAGCTTTCGGATCGAAGGGCTGTTAAAATCAAGTACGTACAACGAAACCGTCGTGCGCGCCTACCGCGCGGCGATCGATGCGTATGACGCGGACCCGCTGGGGTACGCGTTCGACGAAGCTTGGCTCGATTCCATCGCGAAGCTGCAGGATCCGGACCGGGAGCTGTCCTACGGGTTTTTCTATAAAGAGCAAGTGTATTAAGGTACAAGGTCACCCTTGGAAGGTAGTGGAGGTGAACGCGGTGACGACCACAGAAACGGCCCCTCGGCGTTATCGGGGGAAACGCAACCGGCTGGAAAAGCCGGAGTTGCTTGCTCCGGCAGGCAATTTGGAAAAATTGAAATTCGCCGTCCATTACGGCGCGGACGCCGTCTATATCGGCGGTCGGAAATACGGTCTGCGTTCCAACGCGGACAATTTCAGCTTCGAGGAAATGAAGGAAGGCGTCGAGTTCGCCAAGCGTTACGGCGCCAAAGTATTCGTCGCGACGAACATTTACGCGCATAACGAAGATATCGCGGGCTTGGAAGACTACCTGCGGGAGTTGGAACAGGCGGGCATCGCGGCGATCATCGTCGCGGATCCGGTCATCGTCGAAACCGCGCAGCGCGTGGCGCCGAAGCTCGAAGTGCATCTGAGCACGCAGCAGTCGACGATGAATTGGCAGGCCGTGCAGTTTTGGAAGGAAGAGGGGCTGCCGCGCGTCGTGCTTGCCCGCGAAGCGAGCCTCGAAGAAATCGAACAAATCAAAGCGCATGTCGACATCGAAATCGAAGCGTTCATCCACGGCGCCATGTGTTCGTCGTATTCCGGACGCTGCGTGCTGTCGAACCATTTCACGGACCGCGACTCCAATCGCGGCGGCTGCTGCCAATCATGCCGGTGGAAATACGACATCTACGAGGACGATCTGCCGATGGTCGGCATGGACGCCGACAAATTCACGATGGGCTCCAAAGACCTCGGCATGCTCGAGCATATTCCGGATTTGATCGACGTGGGCGTCGACAGCTTCAAAATCGAAGGCCGGATGAAGAGCCTGCATTACGTCGCGACCGTCGTGAACGCCTATCGACAAGCCATCGATTCGTATATGGCTGATCCGGAGCATTACGAGCTGAAGCAGGAGTGGCTTGACGATATCCGGAAAGCCGCCAACCGTCCGCTCAATACCGGGTTCTTCTACGATACGCCGGGCGCGGAGGATCATATCTACGAGCCGGAAGAAAAAGCCGCGCCGTACGATTTCGCCGGGGTCGTCGTCTCGTACGACGAAGCGACGGGAACGGCCGTCGTACAGCAGCGCAACCATTTCAAACCGGGCCAGGAAGTGGAGTTTTTCGGCCCGAACGGCACGTTCTTCAAGCAAACGGTCGGCGAGATCGCCGATACGGAAGGCCATCCGCTGGATGCCGCCAGACACCCGCTGCAGCATATCGTCATGCGCACCGATTCGCCGGTGAAGCCGATGGACATGATGCGCAAGCGAATTCGCTGAATGCCAATAGACCTACCCAACATCCTTGCCGCTTGCGGCAGGATGTTTTTTTTGTGAACGAAATTCCATTTCGGCTAACAAAACGAATTCCCCGGACCGATAAATTGGGTATTGCAACATCTTGCGAGAACGGTTTCTGCCAATCGGCACGGGAGTTTCGATCTAGATCGGCCCGCCGGCGACGCCAGCCCGCAAACGTACGCAACCGAATCGGAAATCTATCACTAGACCAGGCGGTGTCAAGCAATGGGGATCAAGTTGAAGAGGGACAAGCAGGCAACGGAAGCGGCCGATAACGGCTTGAACGGCAGCGTGAAATCGATGTACGCGTCTTCCGTCAACGGACTGAAGAACGTCAAGTTTTCGAATCCGATCAAATCCGTCGGCCTGATGCTGTTCATGATTATTTTTAGCGCGATCGTGGTATGCGTGCTCGTCGTCGGGCTGTTCTCCTATTCCACGTCCAAATCGATCATCAAGGAGAAAGTCGCGGAATCCAGCTCCGTCGCGATCGCGCAATCGAACGGCAAGCTGGACCTGATGTTCAAGAACTACGAGGCGCTGTCCATGCAAATCCTGCTCGACAAGAACGTCCAGGATTACCTGACGCAGTACAAGCAGGCAACGGACGACTACGATAAATTCGATCTGATGAAAAAGCTGAGCGACACCGTTCAATCGTATATCCTCGGCAATCAGTCGATCATCGGCGCGGCGATCGTCCCGATGTCCGGCGACTCGTCCTCCGTCACGATGGGCGGCACGAATATTACGACGGCGGACGCGCAGAAGTCCGACTGGATGAAGAGCGTGACGGACGGCGCGGGCCGTCTGGTATGGCTGCCGACGAAGGTGAAGGGCTACAGCTCCTCGGCGACCGATCCGACGTTCGCGATGGGCCGCGTCATGAAGAACACGATCAGCAACGAAGGCAGCTTCGTGCTGCTGATCGAGATCCGGCTGAAGGAAGTCGGCGATCAACTGAAAGACTTGAAGCTCGGCAACGGCAGCGAAGTGCTGATCCAAGACGGCCAAGGCAAAATCGTGTACAGCGCCGACGATGCTCAGCTGGAGCAGGCCTCCCCGGTCGCGGTGCCGTCCGAAGGCAAAGCGGCGGAAGAAGGCTCGAGAACGACGACCGATTCCGACGGCGATCAAGTGCTGGCCATGTACAATAAGTTCGAAAGCACTGGATGGGAGCTCGTCGGCACGGTCCCGGTTTCCGAGCTCTTCAAGGACGCGAAACAGATCCGCAACGCGACGTACATCATCGCGGGCATCGCCGCGCTGCTCGCCATCGGGATCGGGCTCCTCGTCATTCGCATGGTCGCGATGCCGCTCGTCAGCCTGCGCAACCTGATGAACGAAGGCGAGCGCGGCAACCTGACGGTGCGCTCCACGATCAGCAAGAAGGACGAGATCGGCCAGCTCGCGCAAAGCTTCAACCAAATGATGACGCAAATCACGGTGCTCGTGAACCAGACCAACCAGTCGGCGCAGGACGTCTTGGCGACCGCGGGCGAACTGTCCGACGCGTCCAAGAAAACCGCCATCTCCGCCAAGGAGATCGCCGTCGCGACCGAAGAGATCGCGAACGGGGCGACAAGCCTCGCCGTCGAAGCGGAGAAGGGCAGCGATCTGACGAGCGACATCGGCGGACAGATGGCGAAGGTTATGGACGCGAACCAGGAGATGGGCGCAGCCGCGGCCGAAGTCGAGAAGGCGAGCCGTCAAGGCACGGCGTACATGAATACGTTGATCGAAAAAACCGGCATGACCGAAGAAATGACGCGCTCCATGGTGGAGAAGGTCGACCGTCTGAAGGAATCGACGCGTTCGATCCGCAAAATTCTGGATGTTCTGAACAACATGACGAAGCAAACGAATATTTTGTCGTTGAACGCGACCATCGAAGCGGCTCGCGCGGGTACCGCCGGCAAAGGCTTCATGGTCGTCGCGGACGAAATCCGCAAGCTGGCGGACCAATCCCGTCAGTCGATCGACGTGGTCGGTCAGATCACCGAGACGATTCAGCGGGAGATTGACGAGACGGTCAGCGTGCTTTCCGACGCGTATCCGATCTTCCAAGAGCAGATTCAGGCCGTCAAGGAAGCGAATCAAATCTTCTTGACCGTTCAGGGGCAGATGGGCGATTTCGTCGGCAGGCTCGACACGGTGACGGATGCCATCGGCATGCTCGAAAGCTCGCAGGTCGTGCTGTCCGAGGCGATGAGCAACGTTAGCGCCGTGGCCGAAGAATCATCGGCGACGTCCGAAGAAGTCGCTTCGCTCAGCAGCGAGCAGACGAACATCAGCGAGGGGCTCGTCCGGCTGTCGGATCAGCTGGAAACCGTCTCGACCGGCTTGAAGGAAACGTTGAGCCGCTTCCGGACGTAATACGCGCAAGCCAATCGAGGACCGGCAACTGAACAGGTTGCCGGTCCTATTTGCATCCCGCCGCGAGAAGGAGGGAAACAAGCTGCGCGACGAACGACAAAAAAGGCGGGCAGCTGGGCTGCCCGCCTTTGACTTTTGACGTTGCGAATTAATCGCGTTCCTGATTGAAGATCATGATGTACTTGATCAGCTCGAGGAGCGAAATCAACGCCGCGGCTACGTACGTCAGTGCCGCCGCATTCAAGACTTTCCCGACTCCGCGTTCTTCTTCGTTGGTGATATAGCCCTCGGCGACCATGATGTCGCGCGCCCGGTTGCTGGCGTTGAATTCGACCGGCAGCGTAACGAGCTGGAAAGCGACCGCGCAGGAGAAGAAGATGATGCCGAGCCCGATCAGCCCCGTGGCGTGGAACAGGAAGCCGGCGATGAGAAGCAGGGGCGCGAATCCGGAAGCGAAATTAACGACCGGAAAGATGCGGTGGCGCAGCGCGAGCATCGGATAGTGTACTTTATGCTGGATTGCGTGTCCGACCTCGTGGCAGGCCACGGAGACGGCCGAAATCGAGTTTTCGTAGTACACGTGCTCCGACAGGCGCACGACGCGGTGAATCGGGTCGTAGTGGTCGGAGAGCGTGCCCGGAACCGGTTCGACCGGGATGTCATGGAGGCCGTTCCGGTCAAGCATCATCCGAGCGGCTTGATAACCCGTCAGCCCGCTGGCCGTCGGCACTTCCGCCCAACGGTTAAACGTGCCTCGAACGCGAAATTGCGCCCAAACCGACAAAATGAAGGCAATGATGATCAGAAAGTCCATGGGATGAAAAAACATGACTGATTCCCTCCGTTTTCATGAGATGCTACATGAATCCGCCTTTGTTCAGCAGCAGCATCAATGCCTCGACGCAAGCGGCCGTCTGGGGAATAAGCCGTTTGAATACCTGTTTCGCCTGTCCGGGCTTCAATTGGCTGATGACGGGTTCGATCGCCATGACCTCGCGCTGCAGCTGCTCCAGATGAATCTCCAGCTCGATCAGCTGGCCGGAGACTTCCTCTTTCGAGGATAGCTTGCCCCAGCCGGACAGACTTGCCTTGATTTCATCCAGCGAATATTTATCTTTCTTCATTTCTACGATACGTTTCAGTCGCGCTAAGGTTTCATCGCTGTACAATCGATAATTTTTGGCCGAGCGGCGTTCCGGCTCGATCAGTCCCGAGGAAGTATAAAAATCGATCGTGCGCGGGCTGACGCCGGCGAGTTTGGCTAATTCGCCGATCCGGTACAACATAGGTTCGGTCATCGAAATCACCTCTTTCATTATAAAACGGGTATGTACAAAAGATCTTCTGTCACTATGATACAAAGCCTTAACCATACAGTCAAACGTAATGCTTTGACAATTGTTGCTTGCACAAAACCTGACATGGAAATTCGAATCACGGGAAATAGACGGCCGGAGATCAGGCGGATTCCCGGATCCGGCTTGGAGGCAGCTGGAAAAAAGCGAAGGATAGAAGGAGAAAAAGGCCGATTCCTCAGCCTAACTGTGAAAAAACTTAACATTCCGTTATTAAACGGATACGAATGTTAGATTTTTTTCGGCATTTCGAAAAATCCTTATTGTCAAATCAGGCACTTCTGACTATAATGACATTAAGTCTTTCCTACCGTGTTATGAAACATTACATTAGGGAGTGGTCATTGTGGTCAAAAAACTGATTGTCTCATTAGGCGCTTTATCGCTGTTATTCCCGGCAATGGCTTTCGCGGACGACCCGTCCGCGGCAACGCTGAACATGGGGTTGAACTCGATTTGGGTGCTCGTCGCGGCCATCCTGGTCATCCTCATGCAGGGCGGCTTCATCCTGCTGGAGTCGGGTTCGACCCGGATGAAGAACGCCGGCCATATCGCCGGCAAGACGATCTTCACGCTGGGTCTTTGTACCCTCGTTTACTGGGCGATCGGCTACGCGTTCGCGTTCGGCGCCGACAATACCGGCACCGCGATCAGCAACTTGATCGGTTCGGGGGATTTCTTCTTCTCGCCGGACAAAGCGGCGGGCGACGGCGTAGGCCTCCCTCCGGCGATTTTCTTCACCTTCCAATTGGCGTTCGCGGCCGTATCGCTCTCCATCGCCTGGGGCGGCTTCGCGGAACGCGCCAAGCTTTCCGCTTACCTGGTCTTTACGGTGCTCTTCACGGCGCTGATTTATCCGGTCATCGCGCACTGGATCTGGAGCGCGGACGGCTGGCTGTTCTCCAAAGGCGCGCAGGACTACGCGGGTTCGACGGTCGTTCACTTGACGGGCGCCATCGCGGCGTTCGCGGCCACGGTGCTCTTGAAGCCGCGGATCGGCCGCTTCAATAAAGACGGCTCCGCCAACGAAATTCTCGGCCACAACCAAGTATTCGGCGCTCTGTCCGTTCTCATTCTGTGGGTCGGCTGGTTCGGCTTCAACGCGGGCAGCGCGCTCGGCGTAGGCGACGGCTTCTTCGGTTACGTCGCGTTCAACACCCAGCTCGGCGCGGCGGGCGGCGCGGTGGCGGCGCTTCTGATCTCCTGGCTCATGAACGGCAAAGCCGACATCACGACCACGCTGAACGGCGCTCTTGCCGGCCTTGTCGCCATTACCGCGACTTGCGCGTTCGTCGAGCCTTGGGCGGCGGTCGTCATCGGGTTGCTCGCAGGCGTTCTCGTCTACTTCAGCGCGAAATTCTTCGAAAAAATCAAAGTCGACGATCCGATCTTCGCGCTCTCCGTACACGGCGCGGCCGGCATCTGGGGCACGCTCGCGAACGGCATTTTCGCCACCGACGCGCTGGCCAAGAAGCTGAACGTCGGCCAAGGCGGCCTTATCGACACGGGCAGCTGGCATCAACTGTGGGTACAGCTGGAATCCGTCGTCGTCTGCGGCGCGTACGTCCTGATCGTCTCCTTCCTGCTGCTCGGCATCATGAAAGTGGTCATGGGCCTGCGCGTCACGGAAGAACAAGAAATCATCGGTCTCGACCTGTCCGAGCACGGCACGTTCGGTTATCCGGAACAAATGAAAAAAGCGCAGCAAACGATGTAAAATAGAAGCATCGCACGTCCGCACCGCCGACGACACCCGGCGGTGCGCGCGTTATTCCGGATATCCAGACATTGAGGTGAACGAAGCATGAACGACCCGGTCCGTGCGAAGCTGCTCGCGCGCATCGAGGCGGCGAACGATGCGGCGGCGCTGCGCGGCTTGCGGGATGATATCCACGCCCATATGGAGACGCAATTGTCCGCGCAGCCGATCGAAGCATTCAATACGGAGCTGAACGAGGTCCACGACGCCATTATTCGGCGCGCGATCGCGTTCTCGGAAGCGCGGATGGCCCGGCTCGGGCACGGCCCTCCGCCCGTGCCTTACGCTTATTTATTATTCGGCAGCGGAGGCAGAGGGGAACAAACGTTGACGAGCGATCAGGACAGCGGGCTCGTTTACGAGGATCCGCCCGATGCGTCGCGGCTGGAGGCCGTGGCGGATTATTTCGGCGAATTCGCCCGATCGGTCGTCGCGACGCTGCAGGAGCTGGGATACCCGCCCTGCGAAGGCGAGGTGGTCAGCGCTAATCCGCTATGGTGTCAGTCCTTGTCGGCTTGGAAGGCCAAACTGGATCTCTGGATCGGGGAACCGGATTGGGAGCGCGTGCGCTATTTGCTGATCGTCGCCGATAGCCGGGTCATCGCCGGCGCGGCGGGGCCGGGGGAAGCGCTGAAGGCCCATTTCTACGCGAGCAAAGCGCTTCATCCCGAAATCGTCGAACGCATGCTGAACAATACGATGCGGCATAAAGCGCTCGTCGGCGTCTTCGGGCAGCTGTTCAAGGAGCATTACGGGGAAGATGCGGGCAGTCTGGACCTGAAATACGGCGCGTATATACCGATGGTGAACGCCGTTCGGCTGCTCGCGATTCAGGCGGACGTGGTGCGCCCGTCGACGCTGGCCCGCATCGGCGAGCTGACGCGCGCCGGCGTGTTCTCGGACGAGGACGGCGGCGCGTACGCCGAAGCGTTCCGCTTGTTTCTGCGCCTGCGGCTCATGACGACGTCCAAGCTCGAGGGCGGATACTATACGAACAACGGCAAGCTGTCCGGCGCGCTTCTGACCAAAGAACTCATTGAAGAACTGAAGACGGGGCTTCGCGTCGTCAAGAAACTGCAGAAATACGTGCGCAGGCGGGCGTCCGGCAGGTTCTGAGCATTCCGGAGGGGAGTAGCATGAAGGAGCAAAAAGGCGTAGGCCGGATGTGGCACCTGTACAAGATGGGCGGCCTCACGCCGGCGCTGGCTTCGATGATGGGCGCGCAGAACGCCCAGCAGATGGCGTTCATCCGCTCCATGTCCAAGGAGCAGCGGAAGGATTCCATCATGGATCAGCTGCTGGACGAGATGGAGGTCGTGGTGTTCGACCTGGAGACGACCGGATTTTATCCGACGAACGGGGACGAGATCCTGTCGTTCGGCGCGGTGCTGCTGCGTGGAAATCGGATCGTGGAGGAGCAGTCGTTTTACAGCCTGGTCAATCCGAAGCGGAAAGTGCCGAAGCATATCACGGAATTGACCGGCATTACGAACGACATGGCGTCGGACGCCCCCGACCTGATGCAGGTGCTGCACGACTTCATGGAATTCGTCGGCAAACGGCTGCTCATCGCGCACGCGAGCGGGCATGACAAGCAGTTCTTGAACAGCGCGCTCTGGCGGACGTCCAAGGTGAACTTGACGCATCGGGTGCTCGATACGATCATGGTTGCGAAATGGCTGGAGCCCGAGCTTGCCGGCTACGGCCTGGACGACCTGCTGGAGCAGAACGGCATCGAAATCACGCGCCGTCATCACGCGCTCGAGGATTCCCGCATGACGGCCCAGCTTTGGCTGCGTTATTTGCGCCGGATGCTGGACCGGAACGTGGCGACGCTAGGGGACTTATACGCGTACTTGAGCAAGCATTAAGGGCAGGAACGATTCGCCGCGCACCCAATACGGCCGGATGGCCAGCGTCCGGCCGAGCGCGTCCGGCGACAGAATCCAATACGACGTTCCGCTCCCGCTTTCGGCGGCGCCGAACGGAAAACCGGCGTGATCGGCCTTGCTGGGCACGGGCGGCGAACCGGGATGGGAATGAAAGAAACCGACAAGCGATTGTCGGTTTTTTTGCATGTCGTAGACCGCGCGAACCCAGTCATGCGGATCGAACGCGAATTGCGTCTCCGGGCGCGCGGCGGCGTTCTTGACGGGTAGGACGCCGGTGACGCGCAGTACGTCCGCCGCAGCCTGCGCGGGAGTGGAGCTGCCGATCTCGGACAAGCGAAGTCCGGTCAGAACGCCGCAAACTTCATGGGGCATCGCGTCCATGGTCAGCGCGAATAAGGCCTGGTAGGCTTCTGGCGTCAATTCCGCAATCAACGGCATGTCGTTCATGCTTGTCCTCCTTCTGCGCTTCTAGTCCGCAGGCATGTCGAATGCCATCAGTATAGCGCAGAAAGCGGGAAACGACCATCGACGTTGTTAGGAATAAGCGAACAGATGCGTGTCGCCGTGTCCGGCAAGCGCCGTCTCCGATTCGGCGGACGGAGCGTTTACTTGGCCTTCGCCGCGTCCCCGGCTTGCTCCGGCGGATGGACCAGGAAGGCGATGAGCAGCAGCGCGCAGACGGATAAGCCCGCGACGATGCCGTACAGCAGCGCGTCCGAGTATCCGGCGATCCAGCCGAACAAGGGCGGCCCGAAGGCGACGCCGAGGAAGCGGAGGCTGCTGTAGAGCGACGTGACCATGCCGCGGTGCTGCCGGTCGACGGCGCCGGTGATGAGCGTGTTCAGGCACGGCAGCAGCAGGCCGGTTCCCAAGCTGCTAAGCGAGGCGAACCCGATCAGCAGGTAGATGTTGCGATGCCACAGCGCGGCGGCCGCGAGGGACGCGCTCATGACGGCCAGGCCAATGAGCATGAGCGCGCGCATCAGCTTGCCGTTGTTCTTGATCTTGCGTCCCGTCACGTAGGCGGTGATGACCAGGAACAGGAGCGGAATCGCCAGGACGCCGCCTTTGGCCACGCCGTCGACGCGATAGGGCGCCTTCTCGAGCAGGTCGGAGAGGCGGAAGAGCACGCCGAACAGGATGAACAGGCCGAGGGAGCCCGAGACGAAGGCGCCGATCAGCCAGCGGCCTTTCTCCTTGAAGAGCTTGCCGATGTCCTTGACGTACTGCCCGAGCGGCAGCGGTTCGGACTTTCCGTCCTTCGGCGCTTCCTGAATGAGGAACATCATGGCGAAGAACGAGCCGGCGCAGAAGATAGGGAACGCGAACAGCGGCATGTACCACGTAATCAAGGCGAGCAGCGATCCGATGATCGGACTGACGACCTTGCCGGCGCCGTTGGAGGCTTCGATCAGCCCGAGCGCCTCGCTCTCCGCGCCGTCCTTGTATTTGTCGCCGACGAGCGCCATCGCGATCGGCGACGTGCCGGCGGCCCCGATGCCTTGAAGCGCCCGGGCGGCGATCAGGAAGCCGTATGAATTCATGACCGCGGCGATGCCCGCCCCGATTCCCGCGATGCCGTACACGGCGAGCGATATCAAAATGACGGCTTTGCGCGAGTAGCGGTCGGACAAGTAACCGGAAAGCGGAATAATGAGACCGGCGGCGACGGAAAATAGCGTAATGACGAGGCTGGCCTGAAACGTCGAGATGTGCATGTGCTTCTCCATGTCGGGCAAAATCGGCACGAGCATGGAATTGCCCAGCACGAGCACGAGCGGCACCGTGGCGAGCGCGGCGTATTCCAGCCATTTGCCGCCGCCTTTTCCTTTGTTTTGACCCTTCGCGGACGAAGCCGAGCCGCTGTCCGAAGACGCCGTGCGCAGTTTGCCGGGCTTGCTTCCCGCCCCGCGCGATTTCGTTGAACCGTTCATGCGATGAATGCCTCCAAGCGCTAGAGGATGACCGTGCGGTCTCGACGGTTAATGTGCCCCCGAACTTGAGCTTCCATTCCTGAACATGGTAACATGGAGGGAGCGTGCCCAGGCATCGCATTCGACAAATTTGGTGAAAGAAGGCGCATCATGAAACGATCGATCGTATTGCTCGTCATCGTGCTGGTGTTGGCAGGTGCCGCAGTCTATCAAAATAAAGGCAAGCACGACGACGCGCTTGCCGCTTCGTCCGACATGCTTCCGAAGCCGGGGTACACGGCGCCGACGCTCAGCCTCCCCGACCTGAAGGAGGAGCCGGTCGCCATCGGCGGAAAGAAGGAGCAGCTGACGCTCGTCAATTTCTGGGCGTCCTGGTGTTACCCGTGCGAGATGGAAGCGCCCGATCTGCAGGCGTTGTCGAAGAAATACGCGGGCAAGCTGCAAATTCTTGGCATTAACGCCACGAGCGTCGACAAGGAACGCCAAGCCCGCGAATTCGTCGACCAGCAGAAGCTGTCCTTCCCGATCTTGATGGACCGCGACGGAGACGCCCAGAAGCTGTATAAAGTCAATTCCTTCCCGATCAGCCTGCTGATCGACAGCAACGGCATCGTCCGGGAGCGGGTCGAAGGCGTCATTACGAAAGCGAAGTGGCAGGGCTTCATCGACAAATGGCTAGAAGCCGAAAGCGGGCAGAAAGCCGGTTCGAGTACCTGACCAGACCGGGAAATAAAAAAGCCGGAGCCCTTGGTCATAACCCCGTCAAGTAGACATCTATCAAAAGACAACTCTATGCTGCGACCGTTTCACGGTATTCCACCGGGGAACGGTCGTTTAGCTTCTTCTGGAAGCGTTCGTTGTTGTAGAACGACACGTATTCTTCGACCGCTTGTCCCAATTCAGACATCGTTTGCGGACGAACAAGATAAATCTTTTCCGTTTTCAGATGTGAAAAGAACGACTCGATGCAGGCATTATCATAGCAGTTTCCACGTCTAGAGTGGCTGCCAATGGCCCCGAGCTTCTCAAGCTTGCGGTTATAGGCGTTAGAGGTGTACTGAAATCCTTGATCGGCGTGCAGGAGAACACCGGTGAGATCTG
>NZ_FORE01000010.1:0-416719 GCF_900113915.1 Paenibacillus sp. UNC496MF | reverse complement strand
ATCGTCGCCTTGGTGAGCCGTTACCTCGCCAACTAGCTAATGCACCGCAGGCCCATCTGCAAGTGACAGCTTGCGCCGTCTTTCCCAGTCTCCCCATGCGAGGAAACTGCGTATCCGGTATTAGCATTCGTTTCCGAATGTTATCCCGGTCTTGCAGGCAGGTTGCCTACGTGTTACTCACCCGTCCGCCGCTAAGCTATCCCCGAAGGAATAACTCCGCTCGACTTGCATGTATTAGGCACGCCGCCAGCGTTCGTCCTGAGCCAGGATCAAACTCTCCATAAAAGTGGCCGAAGCCATTGTATAGAATAAGCTTGTTAGCTCATTACTTGCTAGCTTGTACGAAACGGCCATGCCGTTCGTTTAAAGCATTGTTGGATTCTGACGTGATCCATATGTTCAGTTTTCAAAGAACTTGTTCGTCGCGCCCGCTTCTCGCGGCCACAAGACGATATGTTACCAGCTTTCTCACCGTTCGTCAACATCTTTTTTACTTTCTTGTCGAAAGCACTCATTCGTTGCTGCCGTCCGCCTCAAAAGCGACAAGAAGTAATTTATCACATCGCCGATGCGATTACAACTTGTAAAAAATGACAAGAACCGCGCGCGATGCTTGAAGGTTAGCGCGCGGCTCCCGCCTTGAATTAATCGCCCAGCAAACGAAGCAGCTCTTGCTCGTCCTCGATGACCGTCACGCCCAGATCGCGCGCTTTGGTCAGCTTGCTGCCGGCGCTCTCGCCCGCGATGACGAAGTCGGTCTTCTTCGAGACGCTGCCGCTTATCTTGGCGCCCAGCGCTTCGAGCTTCTTCGCCGCTTCGTCGCGCGTCATGGCGGACAGGGTGCCCGTGAGCACGACGGTCTTGCCGCTGAACACGCTGTCGGTCCGCGCCGGCGCCGCTTGCTCGCCTTGCGCTTTAACGCCTAGCGCCAACATCCGGTCGAGGCTCTCCGCGACGACGGGGTCCCGGAAATAAGTATAGATGCTCTCGGCCACGATGCCGCCGACGTCGGGCAAGCCTACCAGCTCCTCGATCTCCGCGGCGCGGACGCCGGCCAGGCTGCCGAAATGGTCCGCGAGCATTTTCGTCGTCGCTTTGCCCGTGTTCGGGATGCCGAGCGCGAACAAAAACGCGGCCAAATCGCGGTCCTTGGACTTCTCCAGCGCCTCGAGCAGCTTGCGGGCCTTGCGGTCGCCGAAGCGGTCGAGCCCGATCAAGTCATCGTACGTCAGCTCGTACAGATCCGCCGGATCGCGCACCTCGCATTCGTCGAACAGCTGCTCCGCCGTCATGATGCTGAAGGATTCGATATCCATCGCGTCGCGCGAGGAGAAGTGCGTGATGCGGCCGACCGTCTGCGGCCGGCAGCCCAGCTTGTTGCCGCAGAACAGGTGCGCGCCCCGAAGCTCGAGCGGCGTGCCGCAGGACGGGCACGTCGTCGGCGCGACGATTTCCCCGCCCGGCTCGTCGTCCGCTTTGCCCAATATCTCCGGAATGACGTCGTTGGAACGGCGAATGAAGACATGCGTCCCCAACGCGAACTTGAGATTCTTGCGTTCGATGTCGCCGATGTTGTTGAGCGTGCAGTTTTGGACCGTCACGCCGGCGAGATCGACGGGCTCCACCCGCGCCACCGGCGTGATTTTACCCGTGCGGCCGACCTCCCACGAGACGGATTCCAGCACCGTCGTCGTCTCCTCGGCCTCGAACTTATAGGCGACCGCCCAGCGCGGGAATTTGTCGGTGTAGCCCAGCGTCTCGCGCGTGCGCATGTCCGTCAGCTTCACGACGGCGCCGTCGATCAGGAAATCATGCTCGTGGCGGCCTTCGGCTACCCGCTCCAGCTCCGCCTGCACCTCTTCGATCGTCGAACAGTAGGTGGTGTACGCGTTGATCTTAAAGCGGTTATCTTTTAGAAACTGAATCATCTCTTGATGGGTCTCGAACGAGAGGCCCTGCGCATAGCCGACATTATAGAAGAATGCGTTCAGCTTCCGCTCCGCTGTGATTCGCGGGTTCTGGTTGCGCAGCGCGCCGGCGGCGGCGTTGCGCGCGTTCTTGAGCGGCTCCGCCGCCGTCCGGTTGTAGGCCTCCAGCACCGACAGGTTCATGATGCCTTCGCCCTGCACCTCGATCAGACCGGTATACGGGATGACGAGCGGGATGGAACGGATCGTCTTGACTTGCGCCAGAATGCCTTCTCCGACGACGCCGTTGCCGCGCGTGGACGCCTGCACGAGCTTGCCGCCGTCATAGGTCAGGTTCAGCGTGAGGCCGTCGAACTTCAGCTCGACGACATAGCTCGGTTCGGGCAGCGGCTCCGCTTCCGGATTCTTGGCGTTGTAATCCGCGATCGCTTTGCGCACGCGCGCGTTCCAGGCGATCAGATCCTCGGCGTCCTGCGCCTTGTCGAGGCTCCATAACCGCGACAGGTGGCGGTGAGGCTCGAAGCCTTTCAAAATCTCGCCGCCCACGCGTTGCGTCGGCGAATCCGGGTCCACCGTGCCGGTAAGCTGCTCCAGCTGAACGAGCTCGTCGTAGAGCGCGTCGTATTCCTTGTCGCTGATCGTCGGCCGATCGAGCGTGTAATAATTATGGTTGTGGAGCGCGAGCAGGTCGACCAGCTCGCGCATGCGCGCCAGCTTAGCCGGATCGGCGTTTTGTCCCGGTTCCATCGCGATCGTCATTGACGTCCTCCCTCTCATTCTCGATACTGCGTTCGTTATACTTTCGTGATCGGCGCGAAGCTGGCCAGCAGCTTCTTCAGCCCCACCGGGGCCGGGAACGCGATCTGAAGTTCCTTGTCGCTCCCCGTCCCGCGGACGGACACGACCGTGCCGATGCCCCATTTGCCGTGGGAGACCTTGTCGCCCGCGGCGAAATCGCCGGCTGCCGCGCCTCCCGCACCGCCGCGCGCGGCGTCGGCCGGCGTGGTCACGCGCACGCCGCCGCTGCCCGCGGGCGCGCCCGGGCGCGGCCCGGAAGCCGCGGCGCCGCTGCGGTAACCGAAGCCGCCGCCGGATGCCCCCGGAGCGCTCGCGCGGGTGCCGCCGAAGCCGCCGCCGGCCGGGCGTCCGCGCCCGACCGCGGACGCGTCGTTCTTCAGCTCGTCCGGCACTTCCTTCAGGAAGCGCGACGCCATGTTGGCGTTCGTCCGGCCGAACAGCGTCCGCGTCCGCGCGCAGGTCAGGAACAGCTGCTTCTCCGCGCGGGTAATGCCCACGTACGCGAGGCGGCGTTCCTCCTCGAGCTCGTCGTTGTCGTTCAGCGCGCGGCTGTGCGGAAAGACGCCTTCCTCCATCCCGATGATGAACACGATCGGGAATTCCAGACCTTTGGCGCTGTGCATCGTCATCAGGACGACGGCGTCCTTCACGCCGCCTTCCGGCTCCTCCGCGTCCATCGTGTCAATGTCGGCGATGAGCGCAAGGTCCGTCAAGAACGAGACGAGCGACTTGTCCTCGTTGCGCTTCTCGAAGTCCTGCGTCACGGACAGGAACTCCTCGATGTTTTCGAGACGCGCTTTCGATTCCAGCGTGTTCTCGCGTTCCAGCTCCTCGCGGTAGCCGCTAAGCTCGAGGATTTTCTCGGTCAGCTCCGTCACGGACAAGTATTCCACCATCCGCGTCAGGTTAAGAATGATCTCCCGGAACTCCGCGAGCGCCGCGCGCGCCCGTCCCGTCACGTCGAGCCAGTCCAGCTGCTCCAACAAATGAAAGACGGACACGCCGCGAAGCCCCGCTTCGTCGAGCAGCTTGCCCACCGTCGTGTCGCCGATGCCCCGCTTCGGCACGTTGACGATCCGCTGGAAGCTGATGTCGTCGTCCGGATTGGAGATCAGCCGCAGGTACGCGAGCAGGTCCTTGATCTCTTTGCGGTCGTAGAACTTCACGCCGCCGACGATTTGGTACGGAATATCGGATTTGATGAGCGTTTCCTCGATGACCCGCGACTGGGCGTTCGTCCGGTACAGAATGGCGTGATCGGCGAATTTCTTCCCTTTGTTCACTTGCTGCCGGATCTGGCCCGTGACGAAATAGCCTTCGTCGTGCTCGGTGTCCGCCTGGTACACCGTGATCGACTCGCCCTCGCCCTGATCCGTCCACAGCTTCTTGTCCTTGCGGCCGGTGTTCAGCTTGATCACGGCGTTCGCCGCGTTCAAAATATTCGACGTGGAGCGATAGTTCTGCTCGAGCAGAATCGTCTTCGCCTCCGGATAGTCTTCCTCGAAATTCAAAATATTCGTGATGTCCGCGCCGCGCCAGCGATAAATCGACTGGTCGCTGTCGCCGACGACGCAAATGTTGTGATGCTTGTCGGCGAGCATTTTGCACAGCATGTACTGCGCGCGGTTCGTATCCTGGTATTCGTCGACGTGAATGTAGCGGAATTTGTTCTGATAGAAGGCCAGCACGTCCGGTTCGTCCTTGAACAGTTGGATGGTCTTCATGATCAGGTCGTCGAAGTCGAGGGAATTGTTGCTCTTCAGCTTCTTCTGGTAGAGGGTATACACCTTGGAGACGATGCCGTCGAAATAATCCCCGATCTTGAGCTCCAACTGCTCCGGCGAGATCAATTCGTTCTTGGCTCCGCCGAGCGCCGCCTGCACGCTCTTCGGCTCGAACTTCTTCGTGTCGATGTTGAGCTCCTTCATGCACGTCCGGATGACCGACAGCTGGTCGGCGGAATCCAGGATGGAGAAGCTGTTCGTGAACCCGATCCGTCCGATGTCGCGGCGCAAAATCCGCACGCACATCGAGTGGAACGTGGACACCCAAATATCCTGCGCGGTCGGCCCGACGAGGACGCCGACCCGCTGCTGCATTTCCCGTGCCGCTTTATTCGTAAAGGTAATCGCCAGGATGCTCCACGGCGCTACGCGTCTCTTCTCGAGCAAATAGGCGATGCGGTGCGTCAGCACGCGCGTCTTGCCGCTTCCCGCCCCCGCCATGATAAGCAGCGGCCCTTCCGTCGCCTGAACGGCCGCGCGCTGCGGCGGATTCAGCCTGCCGACAGCCTGATCGATGCTGAAATCATTGGTCATAATGAATGAAAACTCCTTTGCTTTGTTCGCCTTTGTTCGCCTATTTCCAGTCTAGACAACCGCTCGGACCGTGTCAATTAGAATTGGATGGGTAGGGATGCAAGAACCGCCCGGGGTTTGGGGCCGGATCTTGCATCCAGGGCAAGAACCGCCCGGGGTTTGGGGTCGGATCTTGCATCCAGGGCAAGAACCGCCCGGGATTCTTGGGGGCAAATCTTGCATCCAGGGCAAGAACCGCCCGGGATTTTGGGGGCGGATCTTGCATCCGGGCAAGAACAGCCCGGGTTGGGGGCGGATCTTGCATCCGGGGAATGGACATCCCGTATGGGGTTCAATTCATCCGGGGATTCGTTGCAGAGGTCTCCATCCAGGGAAACCACCGCACAAACTTTCGGCGGCCATGCTATGCATGCTAGGGAAAAGGTTCGGATTAAGCATTCATCCGCAACAACGAAAAACGGCCATGAAAAACGAAAGCCCGCTCGTTTTCACAGCCGTAAATTGTGTGCGTCTTCTCGTCTCTAGCCGACGGGCGGCACGTCCGCCACCGCCGCGACCGTCGAGAGCGCCGCCGCCAGATCATCGTAGATCACGTTGCCGACAATGACGGTATGCGCCGCCTCCGCGGCCAACCGCGCCTTCTCGGGGCCGTCGATGCCCCCGCCGTAAAAAATCCGCGCCCCCGTCGTCAGCCTCGCCGCGCGCTTGACGAGCGCCATGTCGCCGAACACTCCGCTGTACTCCAAATAAATGATGGGGAGCCGCATGAGCCTGTCCGCCATATAGAGATGCGCCGTCACGGTTTCCGCGTCGAGGGACGAACGCGCGCCCGTCAGCTTGGCGGCCTCGGCGTCCCCGTTCAAAATCAGGTAGCCCTCCGCCGACGTCTCCTCCCACGGGATGAACGCGCCGAATTTGCGAAGCGCGCCGGTCTGACGGCCCGTCGTCCATTCCGAGCGGTCCGTGTTCAGCACGAGCGGCACGAAATAGTGGTCGAAGCCGGGCACGGCCGCTTCCTCGCTGGATACCTCCAGCGCGCATGGCACCTCGTAGCGCCGGATGCGCGACATGAGGTCCACCGTGTTGTCGAAGGTCACGCCCGTCGAGCCGCCCACGATGACGGCGTCCGTGCCGGACATGCAGATCGCGTCCAGCCGGTCGTCGTCGATCTCCCGGTCGGGGTCGAGCTTGAACGCGTGCCGCCATTGTTTGTAAATCGCCGTTTGCCGGTCCATGTCAGCCTCCATCGTCGTGTCGCGTCCATTCGTTCGCAGCGTTAAAGATTAAGCGCCTCGATGCGCTGCATCACCGCGAATTCGTTCGGGTAAATCATCATGTATTCCGTCAGGCCGACCATGCGGAACAGCTTCTCGTAGTGGGGCGTGACACCCCAGGAGAACGTATGAACGCCCGCCTTGCTCCCCATGCGGGCCAGCCGGATCAGCACGGCCATGCCGCCGCTATTGATATAGACCACCTTCGATAAATCCAGCGCCAGAAAGCGGATTCCGCGTCCCAGCTCCGTTTCCTGCTCCAAGCCCGCGATCAGCTTGGCTTCCGCCGACTTGGTCAGATCGCCGCTCAATTCGAGCACCATGCCGTTCGGAAACTTGCGCGTATGCATCATGAACGGTTGTTCCGCCACTCGGTTCCACTCCCTTTCTATATCGGCTGCCCTTCCGCCGCTTCCGTCGATTTGCGCATGAAATACAGCTCGGTGTAAAACCCGCGCTCGTCTCGGCCCGTCGTCCAATAATCGGCGAGCGTGTCGATCATGACGAGCCCCCAGCCGCGGGGATCCTCGGATTCCAGCTTCTTGCGCATTTCGTCCTCGTCCCGGGAGAGACGCGGGAAGTAGCCCCCGCCTTCGTCGTACACGCGGCAGACCGCCAGCATGCCGCCGATTTGGGCGATGAGCGTCACGTATTTGTTCGGCTGCAGCTTGTTGCCGTGTTCAATGGCGTTAATCATCGCTTCGCAGACCGCGGTTTGCACGTCTTCGCGAATGTCGCACTCCGGCCAGCGCTCCGCGATCCAATCGCCGAGCTTCAGCGCGATGAGGCGTTCGTCGCCGAGCTTGCTGCGCAGCGACCACTCCCGCGACATGAACGGGTTGTCGAACGCGCTGGCCGCGGCGCCCTGCTCGCCCGA
Source organism: Paenibacillus sp. UNC496MF (assembly GCF_900113915.1). Lineage (NCBI taxonomy): Bacteria > Bacillati > Bacillota > Bacilli > Caryophanales > Paenibacillaceae > Paenibacillus > Paenibacillus sp. UNC496MF. Next base: position 409,524 of record NZ_FORE01000010.1, on the reverse strand, counting down.
AGCCAAATTCAGCTTCGCGAGCACGCTCCGGTATTCGCCGGCCAGCTCCAGCACGACGACCGTCCGGTCGTCCTGCCCGGGGCCGCTTTCCTTGTCCATGCGGGCGAGCCAATCGTCGACGACGTCGGCGATGTCCGCGGCGGGCTCCCAGGTCGCGATCTCGGCTTCCAAGCCGTCGAAGCTGTACATGTCCCCTTGCCGGTTCACGGCTTCGATCAAACCGTCCGTGTACAGCAGGAAGCGGTCGCCGTCCTCGAGCTGCAGGCTGATTTCGTCGTACGATGCTTCCGGGTCGATGCCGATCGGCAACGAACTGCAGTCCACCGCCCTGAAGCGGCCGTCCTTGGCGACGACGTACGGGGACAGATGCCCCGCGCTCGCGTACTGCACCTGGTTGTTGGTCAGGTCGATGACGCCGACGCCGATCGTCACGGAGCCCTCCTCGCCCATCGCTTCGCACAGCTGCCGGTTCATGCGCGCGAGCACCTCGGAGGGGCTGCCGTTGCGGCGGATCTCCGAGCGAAAGACGAGCAGTTGGGCGGACATGAGCAGCGCCGCGGGCAAGCCTTTGCCGGATACGTCGCCGATCATGATCGCGAAGCGGCTCGGACCGAGCGAAACCACGTCGAAGAAATCCCCGCCCACCTCCCGGTAGGACTGGCAGCGCGCCGTGATCCGGTAAGCGCCGATGGTCAAGTCGCCGGGCGGCAGCAGCTTCTGCTGCACGTTGTAGGCCAGCTTCAGCTCGCGTTCCAGCGATTCGTATTCCCGGTTGATCCGGGTTTGAAGCTCCCGGTACGCGATGGCGAGCTCCCCCGCTTCGTCGTGCAGAATCGGCCCCGCTTCGTGCAGCGGGAGCCCGTAGCCCCCGACGAGGCCCCGGATGCCGCGGACCAATCCCCGCAGCTCCTGCCGGAATTGCATCGTCACGTAGCTGAATAAGCTTAACCCCATTATAAAATAAAACAGCGCGATGATGCCAAATTTGTACGGGTCCATCGCCTGATGCGGCCGCGCGGTGACGATGGCCAGCTGCAGCAGGCTCAGAATCGTGACGATGAACGTGCACGTGTACGTAATGACCAGCGGCTGCGCGACGGACGCCCGCCCGTCGAACCCGCTCGGCAGCGGCTGCAGGCGCATCAGCACGGGACGCAGGATTCGCCGCACGGAAGTGAACAGCACGATCGCGATGAAGATGAATAAACCCTGCTCGCCCACCACCGTGCCGAGCAGCCGCAGGCCGTCCGCGTTCTCGTCGAGAAGGTTCCGCAAAATGTCGTAGCCGTGAAACGTCAGCGAAAACAGCAGGCCGAACAGAAAGATGCCGCCGAGCAGTTCGTACGGGAGCCGATACAGCCGAAACAGCGCCGTGTTGGTCTGGCTCTCTTTGCTTGGCTCGTCCTCCCGGCCGAGGCCGATCTGCAGCACGCCGAACACCGGCCTCAGCCGGATCGCGGACGCGATCAGCAGCGCGAAGGCCAGGATGAGCGCGCCCAGGCTGACGATGACGAGCGGGAACGGAAACATGTTTTCGAAATGGGAGGCCAGCAGCGACTCCGCCTGCAAAATAACCACGCCGGCCAGCATCGTGACCAAATAAACGGCGAATAGGCGGTTGAGCAGCATCCCGTTGTGGTAAGCGGCCGGCTTGGGCCGCTTGGCCGTCAGCTCCATAGCAGCTGCCTGACTTCCTCGAGCGGCTCGGTGCCGAGCTCCTCCCGGCAGATGCGCTCGAGGCGCCGGTACCAGCCGATCGCTTCGACGCGCCGGCCGCCGCGCAGGCAAAGCCGGATCATCGCCTCGTACGCGTCCTCTTGGTTAGGCCGCAGCGCGATCCAATCCGAGACCCGCTGCTCCTCGCGCGCCTCGTCGCCTTGCTCGCCGTAATACGCCGCGAGCCGCTTCAGCATCGTCGTCTGCCGGTCCAGCAGCTGCTCTCGCGTTCGATCCAGCCATTCCGCGTGCGGCAGCTCCGTGGCGAGCATGCCGTAGAGCGGAAGCGCCTTGTCGTACAGGCGCGACGCCGCTTCCCGGTCGTCCATCCAGAGCTGGTCGCCGACGCGCGACAGGGTCATGAACGTCTCGACGTCCACGGCCTCCACCGCGTGCTCGGCGATGCCGACGACGCCCCGCTTGGCGTAGACGGCATCGTCCTGAAAGCCGATCTCCTTGAGCGCCGAACGCAGATCGTGCAGCGTGACGTACAGCTGATTGGAGCGCTTCGCCGCGTCGCCTTCGCCGAATACCCGCTCGACCACGTGCTCGCGGTTGCTCTTGTAGCCCGATTGCAGCAGCAGATAGACGAACAGCTCGCCGGCTTTCCGCCGCTTCCAGACCGGCTCGGCCATCGGCCCGTTCCCGGCGCTGAAGCCGATGCCGTCGAACAGCTTGATCGTCCATTTCGCCGCGCTCTGCGCCTCGCCGCCTTCGTCGCGGCCTGGCGCCTGCCGCGGCGCCAGGCCGCGATCCGCTCCGGATTCCGTCAAGCCAGCCGGGACCGGGTCGGCGATCGCCGCATCGAGCCGCTCCCGCAGCTCGCCCGCGAGCCGCTCGAGCTCCGGCGTCGACAACAGCCGGCGCTGGCGGTCGAACGACCGCAGGGCGATCGCCGCCGCGCCCGCGTTGCCTTCCGCGAGCAGCCGCCGGATTGCGGCCGACGCGGCGTACAAGCCGCTCTCGATATCGTCGGCAAGCTCCTCCGGCAGCTGCTCTTCCGCCCGGTTCAGCAGCACCGCCTTGCCGAGGTAGGCGTACCGGACCGGCATGTCGGCGCAGAGCCCGGCATCGGGCGTCCCGCTCCCCAGCAGGCGCGCGACCGCCGCGGCGAGCGGCTGCTCGGCCGTATGCCGTTTCAGCCAATTGATCCAAAACGGCCACTCCGGATTGGCCCGCGCCTCGCGGTCGAACAGCAGCGCGTCCAGCAGCACGAAGCCCGCCCACAGCGCCCGCCCTTCTTCCCGGAAGCGTTCCGCGGCCGCGAACAGCAAGCACCGCGCCTCGTCGAACCGGGAAGCCGGCTCCGCGCCGCCCGCGGCCGCCCGCGCGAGCGCCCACGGCACGAAGCCGCTGCAGCTCTCCGGGTTGCGCGCCCATTCCTGCGCGAGCAGCGACAGGAACGGCTTCGACTCGTGCCGGTCCCCGACCTGCACGTGCAGCAGGCCGAGCATGGCCATCATCGTCAGCATGGCGGATTCGTCCGCTTGCGCCGCGAAGCCGCGCAGCGCGGCTTCCAACCGCTGCTTCGTCTCCATCAGCCGCCCGTTCAGCAGCCCGTTCTCGCATTCCGCGCGCAGCAAAAGCGGCGATTTCATGCGTATATCGGCCGGAATGGCCAGCAGCTGCCCGATCGGCAGCATCTGGCCGTCCAGTATCGTTTGTTCGGCTTTCATCACGTGACCCAGCCATTGATCCTGCTGCGAGGCTCGTTTGTTTTTCTGATTCATTGGGCACCCTCACCGCGCTTCCTTTATTCGCCGTCCGGGCATCGCGTCGATGGCAATCCGTCGAACGGCTCATTCCCGGCGCTAATAGTTGCTACTATTCGCCCCGAGGTCCGCGAAATCCTCTTGCGTCGCCCGATCTGGCTAGATTTGTGCAAGTGCGCGGACGCCTATATGCAAAAGGAGAGACCTGGTCCGCAGGTCTCTCGCATGCGTCGTGCTATTTCGCCAGCTGGCCTCTCGTGACGCCCAGCTGATTGATCGCCTTCAGGCTGCGCCACACCTGCGTGCCGCCGATGCGGCCGGCGAGCGCCGCGCTGTACAGCTCGATGACCTCTTCGACCTTATCGGCCGTTTCTTCCAAGAATTCGATCCGGAAATGATGAACGCCCAAATCCCGGAATTGAACCATGTACTCCGCGCCGGACTGCTCGATGGCGTTGTACACCGTGTTCCGGCAGCCTTCGTCGACCCGGACGGGGTGGGACATGCCGATCCGGTCCTGCAGCGACGCGCGGTGTTCCTCGCACGGACGGCCGCAGTTCGTGTAATCCGTTCCTTCGCTCATGAACGTGCAGTAGACGCAGTGCTCGGTATGGAACATCGGCAGATGCTGGTGGATGACCACCTCGGTGCGCGACGCGTCGCTGCTTCGCAGCAGGTCGAGCATTTGCTGCACGTTCAGGTCGTACGACGGCGTAATGACGTCGCAGCCCGCGTCCAGGAACAGATCCGAAGCCTTGTGATTGGCCACGTTCAGCGAGAAATCGCCGATCAACCGCGGGAACGGCTCGAGCGGGTTCGCCGCTTTGGCGCGGAGGTAGTAATACAGCGCGCCCGTGTTGCGGACGAGCACCGCGTCCGGCTTCAGCTTCAAAATGTTGGCGTGGTACCCGTTCTCGCCCGGCATATGGATCCGCGGCGTCGCCAGCGCGATCGGCTTGCCCGCGCTCCGCGCCAAGGCCATCGCGGCGGGAAACTGCTTGATGAACTCGAAATCGGCATAGACCATGCCGACGCGTTCATTGCGCACCGCCGCTTCCAGCTGCGCCAAGCTCCGGCACAGCAACGTGAGCTTGGCGCCCGCCTCATCCGCCGCGGCGGCAGGCGAAGCCTCGCCCCCGGCAGCGCCCGCGGCGGCAAGGCCGCCCCGCGCGTCCGCGTAAGCGTCGACGTCGCGCTTGATGTACGCGGGCGGCTTCGGCCGTTCGCCCGCCAGCGCTTCCGCGGCCTCGCGCCGCATCCGGTTCAGCTCGCGCATCGGCACGATGAGATCGCCGCTCAGCTGCACGTCGAGCGTCTCGAGCTGATACACCGTGCCGCCGAGCCGGCCGAACTGCTCCCGCAGCAGCGCTTCGTCCATCGGCCGCTTCGAGGCATGCTCGAGCGGCAGCTCCGACAGCACCTCGACCGAATTCCCCTTCTCGACATCGGTCCAGCGCGTGCGGAGCGGCTGCCCTTCCGCGCCTTCGACTTCGACGCGCAGCGGGAAGACGCGATACGGCTTCTCCGTCTCGAACGTCGCGCGCAGCCGCTTGTCGAGCGCGGGATCGCTCGTCTTCCAGATCCGGTCGCCGACGTGCACGCGGCGCAGATCGATGTCGTTGCGGCCCGGCACCAGCTCCAGCACCGTGCCTTCCTGGGCTTCGCCCTCCAGCTTGACGCCCTGGCGGCGCAGGTCGTAGACGCGGCCGCCCTCTTCCTTCTTCGTCGGATCGCCGGCGTCGAAGACGATGCCGTCCCCGCGCTTCAGCGGCGCCTCGACGCGGCAGACGACGGCGTCGCGCAGCACGCGCTCGACGCGGCCGAGGTAGACGCCGCGGCTCTTCGGAAACGTGCCTTCCACGAGCTTCTTGTTGTTCGTGCCTTCCAGGAAGCCGGTCGTGAAGCCGCGGGAGAAGCTTTGCTGCAGCTCGCGGATCTCTTCCTTGGACGGGGCGGAGCGGTCGCCGTCGAAATACTTGTCGATCGCGCGGCGGTACTTGCCGACCACGTTCGCGACGTATTCGGGGCTCTTCAGGCGTCCTTCGATCTTGAACGAGGAGACGCCCGCTTCGATCAGCTCGGGCACGAGCTCGACGGCCGCCAGATCCTTCGGCGAAAGCAGGTACGCCACGTCGCCCATCGGCTTCTGTTCGCCGTCCACCATGAGGTCGTACGGCAAGCGGCACGCCTGCGCGCATTCGCCGCGGTTCGCGGAGCGCCCGCCCCACATTTCGGAGGTGAGGCATTGCCCCGAGTACGACACGCAGAGCGCGCCGTGCACGAACACTTCCATCGGCAGCTTCGCCTGCTCGCCGATCGTCTTGATTTGCTTCAAGTTGTTTTCGCGGCCGAGCACGACCCGCTCGATGTCGAACGGTTTCGTGAATTCCACCGCTTCCGGGGACGTGATCGTCATCTGCGTGGAGCCGTGGATCGGGAAATCCGGCGACAGCTCGCGGATCAGCTTCACGAGTCCGAGGTCCTGGACGATGACCGCGTCGACGCCCGCGTCGATGCAGGCTTCCATGAGCCGCTTCGCGTCTTCCAATTCGTTTTCGAAGACCAATATATTAAACGTCAAAAATCCTTTCACGCCGTAGCTATGCAGGAACGCCATGATTTCCGGCAGCTCGTCCGTCTGGAAATTGTTCGCCCGCGCCCGCGCGTTGAACTTCTCCGCGCCGAAAAATATGGCGTCGGCCCCGTTCGCCACGGCCGCCCGCATGCAATCCCAGTCGCCGGCCGGCGCCAGCAGCTCGACGTCTTGCCGTTTGATCGTTGTCATCTTTACTTCCGCCATCCTATCTTTCAATTCGCTTATTTATTGTAAGTGTACCAGAGCGGGCGTCTAAACAAAAGCCGCCGGCAGGGAGGAAACGGCTGGGGACGCGATTCCTTCGCCGCTCGGCGAAAAAAGCAAGCGCCGCTGCGCGCCGAATCGAACACGGTGCGTAGCGGCGCTTCGTAAGCGAACGCTTCGGTATTGATGTGAAAATTTAGTTATTGAATTTGAAGGTATTGATGACGCCCTCGACCTTGCCGCGATTCGCATCCGTGTAAGCCGCTTTATCGAGCGCGTAAGTCAGCAGATACGTCTTGCCGTTATGATCCAGCGCCAGGTACGTAATGACTTGCGGCATAGCCAAATTATCCAAGCCCATAACGATTTTGTAGGCCGTCGCGCCGCCGATCGTCGTCGTCGTGCTGGACAGGACCGTTGCGCCGGCTTTCTTCAGGTCGGGGTCCGTACCGACGGCCGCCGTGATCGCTTGCGGATAGTCGCTGGCCGCAAGATCGCCGCCGATGGAGATGCCGAAGCTACCGTAAGGCATGCTGTATTCGACTTCGTCCGCCTCGAAATCCTTCTTGCTGCCGTACCAGGATTGCGGAAGCGTGATGGAGTAGCCGTACGTTTTGCTCGTTTTCGTCACGGTCAGATCGTTCAGCGCGTCGGTATCGTCGAGTTCGCTGAAGTTCTTCTCGACGAACGCGGTATCGATATCGAGCGATCCGACGATTTGATTATACAGCGTGTCGCCTTTGGTCGTGCCGTCGATCTTGTAGAAGAAGTTCGCTTCGTACTTATGCGTGCCGGAGACGAAGAAAATCTCGTATTCCTTGTACCACGTCTTCTTGTCCCACGAATATTCGTAGCTCAGGACTTGGGCCGGTCCGTCCGCCAGCTGAATCGTGGATTCGTTCGTACTGCGCACGTAATCCGATTGGAACTCGTTCTCCAGCTCTTTGCGGCTGCGACCCAGCCAAGCCTCGGCGGTATCCCCCGGCGCCAGGGAGCTGATTTGGAAATCCATGAAGCCGTCTTCGCTCACGAACGTCGGGTTCGCGCTTTTATCGTCGCGGAACCAGTTGACCGGCAGCTTGACCGCCAAGCCGTAATCCTTGTCGATCGCGGTGTAGAAGCCGTCCTTCACGCGGGTAATGTCCTTCACCGACTTGTCGCCGGACGGGAACGACGGTTTGAAGCTGTCCAGAATGCTCTTGTACGCGTTCAAGTCGTCGCGGGAATCGGATTTTACGCCGGCCGCGATCAAGTAGATGCGGTTTTGCGCTTGGAACGCGTGGTATTCGAAATACCAGCCGTTGCGGTCGCGGCTGACCGTCTTCTCGTAGCTCAAGCCGCCTGCGTTCACCGTCGTCGATTCGACGGCGAACTCGGTCTCGTTGAAATACTCCTGGATATGGTCGCGAACTTCTTGGCGCGTATAGGCTTGATCGATATCGTCGATCGCCAAGTAGATGCTTCTGTCCTCGGCAACGGACGACCAGATCAGCTGGCTGCCGTTATCGCTTTGGTCCGCAAGGGCGAGATCGGACGGATAGTTCATGGACCAGCCGTAGTAGCTGTCCCCGACCTTGGTTTTGCCGGTGTCGGAATCGATGCCCGACGTGTTGTTCCCGGTGCCCGTCGACGCGGAATCCGCCTTGAAGCCTTTGATCGTGATAGTGTTCCCGCTCAGGTTCAGCGTCGCGCCGAACGCCGACACGATGACGCGCAGCGGCACCATCGTCACGCTGTTCACGATTTTCGGCTCGGCCGCCAGCGCGACCGCGCCGCCGTTGACTTTGACCGTTTTGCTGCCGATCGTCAGAACGACGGTCGTTTTGTTGTAAGACAGCGTGATGATTTTGTTCTTCTCCAACTTGAGGCCGGCGCCGAACGCCTTGGTGATGACGCTGAGCGGCACCATCGTCGTGCCGTTCGATTTGAACGGCTTCTGGATCGTCGAGGTGGCGCCGTTGACGGAAAGCGTCGGGCTGCCGATGGCCAGCTTGATTTCAAGCCGTTCGGCGGCTGCGCCAACGACTGCGGGCGCAAGCGCGAAAAGCATACATGCGGTAATGAGTAAGGCGAGCAGCTTCTTCTTCATAATCTTGATCGTCTCTCCCCGATAATGGATATAGTAGGATGAAGGCTTGAATTATCGCTCCGTGGACAGCACGAGTTTCTTCGTGACCAAGTCCCCGTCCGTTTGAACCAGGACTTGAACGGTCTGTCCGGGCAGATACGACTTCAGAAGCTCGTTGACCTCCGCGATGGACGATACTTGTTTGCCGGCGATCGAGTAGATCTGATCTCCCTGCCGCAGGCCGATGTTCTTCGCGCCCGCGCCCCAGACGGATTTGACGGTGAGCGGTTCCGTCGTCGGCAGCCCGACGATGGCCGACCAGCTCTCCTCCAGCCCGACGCCGAGGGAAGGCCGCATGACGTGGCCGTATTTGAAAAATTGATTGACGACGTAGCGCACGGTATCGGTCGGAATCGAGAAGCCGAGGCTTTCGATGCCGTCGCTGACGAATTTGAGCGAATTGATGCCGATGACCTCGCCCTTCAGGTTGACGAGCGGTCCGCCGCTGTTGCCGGGATTGATGGCCGCGTCCGTCTGCAGCAGCTTGTAGTACGAGGACACGGAGCGGTTCATGCCGCTCAGCACGCCCGTCGTCGCCGTGTTGCGCAGCGAGAAGGATACCGGCGTGCCGATGGCGATGACCGTCTCGCCGACCGACAGCTGCAGCGGTACCGGCGCGAATGCGGCCGGCTTCAAATTCGTCGCGTTGATTTTGACCAGCGCCAGGTCGCTCGTCTCGTCGATGTTCATGCGCTTGCCTTGATACTGCTTGCCGTCGGCGGTCACGACCACGATGTTGCTCATGTCCTTGACCACGTGGGCGTTGGTGACGATCCACCCGTCGGACTTCCAGATGACGCCCGTCCCGTGCTCCAAGGCGAACCGGTCGTCCGTGTACTTGCCGATGATGCCTACGACGGACGGCGACACGTGCTTGATGACGTCCGGGACCTGCGACTGGGTCTGCGGCGGCGTGTAGGCGTAGCTGCGCGTCTTGGCGTCGTACGCGCCGGTGCCGCCCAGCGACTTGGTCAGCGAGCTCGCCTTCACGTACACCTCGCCGTCAATCACTTTCGCGTCCAGCCGGGTCGCGCCCGTGCCGCCGGCCGCCCACGCGGTTCCGGTCATGAGGAGCGCTCCGGCAACGATGATGCCTGCCAGCCGTAAACCCTTGTGCCTCACTGTATGCTCCTCCATTCATGCCTCTAGTAATTTTTGCTAGTTTTACTAGGTCCACTTTACTATAATTGTCTATAAATAACAATAATGGACTAAAAATGATAAGCGGTTTCATTTTTGTCCATTATGTATGCTTTTTTGTCATTGGCCTGCCGGAATCTTACCCTTGCAAATTGCCCATGCTATAATGAATTGCAGACCCGCAATACATATCCATTTGGGAGGTAACCATACACGTATGAAACTCGGAGTATTCGCCGTTCTATTCGCGCAAAAATCGTTTGAAGACGCGCTCGACTACATCGCCGCCAAAGGCCTGGACGCCGTCGAAATCGGCACCGGCGGCTACCCCGGGAACGCGCACTGCGACCCGGACGTGCTGCTCGCCGACGAAAGCAAGCTGAAAGCGTTTAAAGAAGCGGTCGATTCCCGCGGCCTGACGATCAGCGCGCTCAGCTGCCACGCGAACCCGCTGCACCCGCAAAAAGCGATTTCCAGCGAACACGACGCCATCATCCGCAAGACGATCGCGCTTGCTTCCAAGCTGGGCGTACCGGTCGTGAACACGTTCTCCGGCTGCCCGGGCGACCACGAGGATGCCAAGTATCCGAACTGGCCGGTCGCGCCTTGGCCGAACGACTATCAAGAAATCCTGAACTGGCAGTGGGAAAACAAAGTCATTCCGTACTGGACCGAAATCGGCAAGCTCGCGACGGAAAGCAACGTCAAAATCGGCCTCGAGCTGCACGGCGGCTTCTCCGTTCATACGCCCGCAACGCTGCTTCGCCTCCGCGAAGCGGCCGGCGACGCGATCGGCGCCAACCTCGACCCGAGCCATATGTGGTGGCAGGGCATCGATCCGGTTCAAGCGATCCATATCCTGGGCCGCTCCGGCGCGATTCATCACTTCCACGCGAAAGACACGTCGATCGATCCGGTCAACGTCAACCGCCACGGCGTCACGGACATGCAGTCCTACACGCTCATGCTTGACCGCGCTTGGCAGTTCCGCACGGTCGGCTTCGGCCACGACATGAAGGTCTGGTCCGACATCATCAGCGCCCTTCGCCTCGTCGGCTACGACTACGTCGTCAGCATCGAGCACGAAGACGGCCTGATGTCCGTGGACGAAGGCTTCACGAAAGCCGTCCAAAACCTCCAATCGGTGCTCATTCGCGAGCCGCTCGGCGAGATGTGGTGGGTATAATCGTTCGAATGAACGCGAAAAGCTCCGGCCAATGGCCGGAGCTTTTTTGTGCGGGTTCAGCTGCTCGAAAAGGATTAGACGGAACGCAAAAGGCCGGCGGATTCTTGGGCTTCAAGAATCGCCGGCCTTGCATGCTCCTCCGAGCAGTCCGTTCATTGCGCTTCGCGCGGGGGTCTTACGACGCCCAAACTTTGAAGATCATCACGTAGTTCGCGAACAGGAATACGAGCAGCGACACCGTCGTCCAGCCGATCGCGAATTTATTTTTCTTCGGACTCGTGATCAGCCGAATCCATCCGATGAAGATGACGATCGTGAACAGCAGCATCATGATATCCATGGGATCGAATTTCGCGAGTGCCGTTGTTGCAGTCTCAGCAAGATACATGGGGGAGATCCTCCTTCGTTTTCGCACGTAGCCTATATTACTTATGTTAGCCTCATCACGGGTCCGTTGCAAGACGCAATTGGGAATCGTAACAAGTTTGTCACCATTTTCCGGAAGGCGTTTCGCTTATTATAAACGATCGGCCTTCTAAATATAACAAACTCTTATAGGTATGGCGCCGCTTTTCATTGTCGGTCACCCGGAAGTATGATACGATTCAAGTAATGATTTCATACAAAAATCGTCGGAATTGGCCCTGGCCGTGACGGCCGGGCTACATCGCCCAAGGAGGAACAATGAACCATGGCCTATGAAGCCGTATGGATGAACAACCCGGATAAATTGAATAAATTCGAGTTCGTCAAACGGGAAAAGGACGGTCTCGACGTCATTCGTACCATCATCGACAAATACGCGAAGGAAGGCTATGCCTCCATCCCCGAGGACGACATGAACCGGTTCAAATGGGCAGGCGTCTATGAGCAAAAGCCGAAGGACGGCCATTTCATGATGCGGATCCGGATCAACACCGGCATTATGACATCCGCGCAAGCGCGCGCAATCGCTTCCATCGGCCGCGACTACGGCCGCGACCTGATCGACGTCACGACGCGCCAAGCGATTCAGTACCACTGGCTGAGGGTCGAGAACCTGCCGGACATCTTCAAGCGCTTGGAAGCGGTCGGCCTGTATTCGTACGAAGCGTGCGGCGACTGCCCGCGCACGATCGTCGGCAATCCGCTTGCCGGCATCGACCCGAACGAGCTGATGGACACGCGGGAAATCGTCGAGCAAGTCAACGACTTCTACCTGCTGAACCGCGACTTCTCCAACCTGCCGCGTAAATATAAAATGTCCATTTCCTCCAACATCTATAACAACGCCAATGCCGAAATCAACGACCTCGCCTTCGCGCCGGCGACGAAAGTCATCGACGGCGAAGAAGTCGTCGGCTTTCACGTCTACGTCGGCGGCGGCCTGTCCGCCAAGCCGCATTTGGCGAAGGAGCTCGACCTCTTCGTGCGTCCCGAGGACGTGCTGAAGGTCTCGATCGGCGTCACGACGATCTTCCGCGACTACGGCTACCGCGAGAAACGCCATCAAGCCCGCCTGAAATTCCTCGTGGCGGATTGGGGACCGGAGAAGTTCCTCGAGAAGCTGAAGGAGATCATCGGCGACATGCCGACTAAAGGCGAGAACAAAATCGTCGGCTGGAATGCCGTCTACTACGACGGCGTCTACCCGCAAAAGGAGAAAGGCTTGAACTTCATCGGCCTGAACGTGCCGGTCGGCCGTACGAACTCTTCGGAGCTGGAGCAGCTGGCCGATGCCGCCGATCAATTCGGCGATGGCACGATCCGGACGACGATGTCGCAAAACATCATCCTGGCCGGCATTCCGGACGACAAGGTCGAAGCCGCGCTTCAACTGCCGGTGCTGCAGCGCCTATCCCCGAACGCGAAGCCGTTCATGAGCCGGACCGTGTCCTGCACGGGCAACGAATTCTGCAACCTGGCCGTCGTGGAGACGAAAGAACGCGCGCGCCGCGTCGCGGAATTCCTGGACGAGAACGTACAGCTCGACGAGAAGATCCGCATCCACTTCATCGGCTGCCCGAACGCCTGCGGCCAGAAGCATATCGCGGATATCGGCCTGCAGGGCGCGCTCGTGAAGACGCCGGACGGCATGGTCGACGCGTTCGACATCGCGGTCGGCGGCATCCTCGGCCCTGGCGCCACGTTTAACCAATCGCTCAAGGGCCGCGTCAAAGGCGACGACCTGGGCGGCGTGCTCGTGCAGCTGATCAACTTCTACAAAGAAGGACGCGAAGCCGGCGAGACGTTCCACAATTACGTCAACCGCGTCGGCGTGCCGGCCTTCCAAGAGAAGCTGACCGAAATCTTGGCAAGCTAATCCCAAAAGCATGTTATAAACAACTAAAACCGGGGACTCCGCTTCGTGCGGAGTCCCCGGTTTTAGTTTGCCTGCCGGCGGAACGATCTGCCGTGCCGCGAGGCGAAGGCAGAGTCGTGCCTGCTTGCTTATTGTTCGGCTCCGGCCGCGACCCGCTCCACCTCGCGGTGCTGCGCGAGCGTGCGTTCGCGGTCCCGATCCAGAATCGGCTTCAAGTACCGGCCCGTGTAGGAGCCATCGACCTTGATCACATCCTCCGGCGTGCCGGTGCCGACGATCAAGCCGCCGTTCTTGCCGCCCTCCGGCCCCAAGTCGACCAAATAATCGGCGGTCTTGATAACATCGAGGTTGTGCTCGATGACGAGCACGGATTCGCCCGAATCGACCAGGCGATGAAGCACGGTGAGCAGCCGGTCGATGTCGTCGACATGCAGCCCCGTCGTCGGCTCGTCGAGAATGTAGAGCATCTTGCCGGTGCTGCGGCGGTACAGCTCGGCCGCCAATTTCACGCGCTGCGCCTCGCCGCCCGACAGCGTCGTGGCCGGCTGGCCGAGGTTCATGTAACCGAGGCCCACGTCCAGCAGCGTCTGCAGCTTGCGGTGGATCCGGGGTACGTTCCGGAAGAACTCGCACGCGTCTTCGATCGTCATCTCGAGCAGATCGGCGATGCTCTTGCCTTTGTATTTCACGTCGAGCGTCTCGCGGTTATACCGTTTGCCTTTGCAGATCTCGCAAGGCACGTAGACGTCCGGCAGGAAGTGCATCTCGATCTTGATGATGCCGTCGCCGCGGCACGATTCGCAGCGGCCGCCTTTCACGTTGAAGCTGAAGCGGCCTTTCTTGTAGCCGCGCACCTTCGCTTCGTTCGTCGAGGCGTATAGATCGCGGATATCGTCGAATACGCCCGTGTACGTCGCCGGATTGGAGCGCGGCGTCCGGCCGATCGGCGATTGGTCGATGTCGATGACCTTCTCGACGTGCTCGAGGCCGCGGATTTCTTTATGCTCGCCGGGACGGACCTTCGCCTTGTTGAGATCGCGCGCCAGCGTCTTGTACAGGATTTCGTTGACCAGCGTCGATTTGCCGGAGCCGGATACGCCCGTCACCGCCGTGAACACGCCGAGCGGGAACTTGACGTTGACGCCGCGCAGGTTGTTCTCCTTGGCGCCGCGGACTTCCAGCCACTTGCCGTTCGGCTCGCGCCGCTTCAGCGGAACCGGGATGAACTTGCGGCCGCTCAAGTAGGCGCCGGTCAGCGACTGTTCGTCCGCCATGACTTCCTTCGGCGTACCCATCGAGACGACTTGTCCGCCATGGATGCCCGCGCCCGGTCCGATATCGATGATGTAGTCGCTCGCGAGCATCGTATCCTCGTCGTGCTCGACGACGATCAGCGTATTGCCGAGATCGCGCATATGCTCGAGCGTCTGGATGAGCTTGTCGTTGTCGCGCTGATGAAGCCCGATGCTCGGCTCGTCGAGAATGTACAGCACGCCCATGAGGCTCGAGCCGATCTGCGTCGCCAGCCGGATGCGCTGCGCTTCCCCGCCGGAGAGCGTACCCGCCGCGCGGCTGAGCGACAAGTATTCCAAGCCGACGTTCACGAGGAAGCCGAGCCGGCTGTTGATCTCTTTCAGGATGAGATGCGCGATCAGCATCTCTTTCTCGTTCAGGCCGAGCTCGCTGAAGAAGCGATCCGCTTCGCCGATGGAGAGCGACGTCACATAGGCGATGTTCTCGCCGCCGATCGTCACCGCCAGGCTTTCCTTCCGCAGCCGCTGTCCTTTGCAACCGGAGCACGGCTTGGCGCTCATGTACTGTTCGATATATTCGCGGATGCCGTCCGAGCCGGTCTCCCGGTAGCGGCGCTCCAGGTTGTTCACGATGCCTTCGAACGGCACGAGCGCTTCCTTGGCGTGGCCGAAGTCGTTGGTGTACCGGAAGCGGACGCGTTCGCCGCCCGTGCCGTACATCAGCTTCTTCAGCTGCTCCGGCGAGAGGTCGTCGACCGGCACGTCCCGCGCGATGCCGAAGTGCTTGCACACCGCGTCCAGAAACTGCGGATAATAGTTGGACGTGCTGCCCGCCCACGCCTCGAAGGCGCCCTCCGCGATTGACTTGGACCCGTCCGGCACGAGCAGGTCCGGGTCGACGATCATCTTCGCCCCCAAGCCGTCGCAGTCCGGGCAAGCGCCGTACGGGCTGTTGAACGAGAACATCCGCGGCGCCAGCTCGTCGATGCTGAAGCCGCACACCGGACAAGCCAGGTTCGAGCTGAACAGCAGCTCTTCCTTCTCCATGACGTCGACGAGCACCTGCCCGCCGGACAGCTTGAGCGCGGTCTCGAGCGAGTCCGCCAAGCGGCTGTGGATGTCTTCCTTCACCACGATCCGGTCGACGACGACCTCGATGTTATGCTTCTTGTTCTTCTCCAGCTCGATGCTCTCGCTCAGCTCGCGGAGCTCGCCGTTGACTCGCACGCGCACGAAGCCCTGCTTCTGCACGTCCGTCAGCAGCTTGGAATGCTCGCCCTTGCGGCCGGATACGACCGGCGCCAAAATCTGCAGCCGCGTCCGCTCCGGATATTCCATGATGCGGTCGACCATCTGCTCCACGGTCTGCGACGTGATCTCGATGCCGTGATCCGGGCAGTGCGGCTTGCCGACGCGCGCGAACAGCAGACGCAGGTAATCGTAAATTTCCGTTACGGTGCCGACCGTGGAACGCGGGTTCCGGCTCGTCGTCTTCTGGTCGATGGAGATGGCCGGCGACAGCCCGTCGATGGAATCGACGTCCGGCTTCTCCATCTGGCCGAGGAATTGGCGCGCGTAAGCGGACAGCGACTCCACGTACCGGCGCTGCCCCTCCGCGTAAATGGTGTCGAAGGCCAGGGAAGACTTGCCGGAGCCGCTCAGGCCCGTCAGCACGACGAATTTGTCGCGGGGAATCGTCACGTCGATGTTTTTGAGATTATGGGCTCGCGCCCCTTTGATTACGATCGAATCACTAGCCACGTTCTTACCTCTCCTCCCGGCCTACAGGCCCAACTCCGCTTTAAGCTCCAGCAGCGCGTCGCGAAGCTCCGCGGCGCGTTCGAACTGCAGGCTCTTCGCGGCTTCCTTCATCTCGGCTTCCAGGCGCTGCACCAGCGACTGGCGCTCCTTCTTGGACATCTTGTCGACGCCGACCCCCGTCAAATAATCGCTCTTCTGCTCGGCGGCCTTCGTCGCTTCGATGACGTCGTGCACCTTCTTGCGGATCGTCTGTGGCGTAACGCCGTGCTTCTCGTTGTACGCCACTTGGATGGCGCGCCGGCGCTCCGTCTCCGCGATGGCGGTATTCATGGAGTCCGTGTGTTTGTCCGCATACATGATGACCCGGCCCTCGGAGTTCCGCGCCGCCCGTCCGATCGTCTGGATGAGCGACCGCTCCGAGCGGAGGAAGCCCTCCTTGTCGGCGTCGAGAATCGCGACGAGCGACACCTCCGGCAAGTCCAAGCCTTCCCGCAGCAGGTTGATCCCGACGAGCACGTGGAACGTCCCCATCCGCAAATCGCGCAGAATCGCCAGCCGCTCCAGGGTCTTGATGTCGGAGTGCAAATAGCGCACCTTGATGCCGACGTCCTTGAGGTAATCCGTCAAGTCCTCGGACATCTTCTTCGTCAGCGTCGTGACCAGGACGCGCTCGTCCTTGGCGATCCGGTCGCGGATCTCGACGAGCAGGTCGTCGATTTGGCCTTTCGTCTTGCGCACTTCGATGATCGGATCCAGCAGGCCCGTCGGACGGATGATCTGCTGGATCATCTCCGGACAATGCTCGATCTCGTAAGGGCCCGGCGTCGCGGAGACGTAGATCGCCTGCTTCACCTTGCCTTCGAATTCCTCGAAGCGAAGCGGCCGGTTGTCCATGGCGGACGGCAGCCGGAAGCCGTGCTCGACGAGCACTTCCTTCCTCGCGCGGTCGCCGTTGTACATGGCGCGGATCTGCGGGATGGTGACGTGGGACTCGTCGATGACGACGAGCATGTCGTCCGGAAAATAATCCATCAGCGTATACGGCGTCGCGCCCCGTTCGCGGAACGTGAGCGGACCCGAGTAGTTCTCGATGCCGCTGCAGAAGCCCATCTCCGCCATCATCTCGAGGTCGTAGCGCGTCCGCTGCTCCAGGCGCTGCGCTTCCAGCAGCTTGCCTTGCCCGCGCAGCTCTTCCAGCCGTTCCTCCAGCTCGCGCTCGATATTCTTGATCGCGACCTTCATCGTCTCTTCCTGCGTAACGAAGTGGGAAGCCGGGAAAATCGCGACGTGGTCGCGTTCGCCGACGATCTCGCCGGTCAGGACGTCGATCTCGGTAATGCGCTCGATCTCGTCGCCGAACAGCTCGACGCGGAGCGCCCGCTCGTTGTTCGCCACCGGAAAAATCTCGACGATGTCGCCGCGGACGCGGAACGTGCCGCGGATGAAGTTAATGTCGTTGCGCTGGTACTGGATGTCGACCAGCTTGTGGAGAATCGCGTCGCGCGGCTTCTCCATGCCCACGCGCAGGCTCAGCACCAAATTCCCGTACTCGATCGGCGAACCGAGACCGTAGATGCAGGACACGCTGGCGACGATGATGACGTCGCGCCGCTCGAACAGCGAGCTCGTGGCGGAGTGCCGCAGCTTGTCGATCTCGTCGTTGATGCTGGAATCCTTCTCGATGAACGTATCCGAGGACGGGATGTAGGCTTCCGGCTGATAATAATCGTAGTAACTGACGAAGTAGGAAACCGCGTTATCCGGAAAAAACTCTTTGAACTCGCTGCACAGCTGCGCCGCAAGCGTCTTATTGTGCGCGATGACGAGCGTCGGCCGGTTCAGCTTCGCGATCGTATTGGCGATCGTGTACGTCTTGCCGGTGCCGGTCGCGCCGAGCAGCGTCTGATGCACCGCTCCCTCGCGCACGCCGTCGACGAGCTCCCGGATCGCCTCCGGCTGGTCGCCCTGCGGCGTATAATCGGATTTCAGCGCGAAGAGCTTGCCTTGCTCCCGTTGTTCGATCATGAATTCGCTACACCCCGATCCTATGAGTTCTATGAATGATCCTAGTAACTGTATGCCCATAATGGGACGAAAAAATAGACGGACTATGGTAAATTACACGCCCGATCCGAATGAGCAAACGCGCGTTGCGCCCGGTGCCTGCCGGCCTCGGATAAGCGGCAATCGACATAAGAATATGTGTTCCCATTCTTATTTATTATACCGTGTCGCCCCCCATGTTGCAATGAGGGATCATCTTTCCATGCATGCCAAAAGCCGCCTCGCCCCAAGAAAAAAAAAGCCCCGGCGCATGCCGGAACGGCATGGCCGGGACCCCAAGGCGCCCGTTTACATCGACGCCGTCGTCGAACGGTTTCGGCTCCGCGCCGTTCGCTTCCGCAGCAGGTCGAACAGCGACGCCGGCGACGCCGCGGCGTAAAAGGCCGCCTGATCGTCCGGCGCGAGGACGACGCCGAGCTGGTGATGCTCGCCCGCGTAGCGCGCGCGCTGCACGAACTTCACGTGGCCTTCCAGATTGATCGCTTCGAGCTTGCAGAAGGCCGAGTTCAAGTACAACGCCGCGTGCAGCTCTTCCTTCGTCTGTACCCCGACGCCGTTCGCCTTCTGGATGATCTCTCCCGCCTGCAGGCCCATCGCTTCCGCCGGCGTGCCCGGGATGACGGCCAGAATCCGCAGTCCGCGGTCGTCGTGGACGAAGAGCGGCGCGTTCGAGTCTTCCTTATAATAGCTGACGGCGACCAGCGCTTCGTGCAGCAGCAGCGCGCAGAGCACCGCAACCAGCAGGAGCGGCGGCCAGTAATACGCCGCGATCGCCGCGGCGCCGACGATAACGCCGTAAACCAGCAGCGCCTTCGAGGAGCTGCGCGTCTTCGCGCCCGGCAGCATCGTGCGGGTCAATTCCGTGAAGCCGATCATCATCGGGAAGCCGATCATCGTGACGCCGTGGCTCCACGCCCCGCCGCCGCCGAGCAGCAGCGACCACGGCAGGTGGACGGCATCCCCGCTTCCCGCGGCCGCCGGCACGAGCAGCAGCATCGGCACCGGCCAATAGCCCTGCAGCATATACCCGCCGATCAGCTTGCCGCGCTTGCCTTCGAGGAACAGCGGGCTCGCGAACCGCGCGCCCTGCCAGCGGATCAGCAGCCCTTCCGCGAGATGCATGAGCGCCACGAGCACGAGCAGGCCGGGAATGTCCAGCCCGGCGATCGAACGGACCGCCTCGCCGATCCAATCGCTCCGCCCGTCGAGCGCCGTGAAGCCCAGCCCCCACTGCGCCAGGCCGAGCATGCCGGCGCTGTAGGCGAAGCAGAGGTAGCGCACGCGCACGAGCAGCAGCACGATCGCGGTGCCCCACAGCCAGAGCACCGCTTCGCCGTCGACCGCGACGCCGAGAAACAGCCCCGCAAGGGACAGCGGCACGCCGACGGCAAGACCGGCGAGCATCGTCCGCGCCAGCTGATTCGGCCACGCGTGCAGGCGCACGTGGAACAGCTTGCGCTCCAGCCGCGTCTGCCGGAAATATTGGAGCATGATCAAAATCACGCCGATATAGTAAAACGGGGACAACAGCAGCCCGAGAGCCGCCGATCCCATCATGCGAAGCACATCCATGACCGCGTCCAAGCTCCTCACTCCCTTGTGCATCCAGATGAACGGCCGGCGCCGGCGAGTCGATCGCCCTATGTAAATCCGCATAAACCGCCTAAAAAAGAAGAAGGCCGGTTCCGCATGGCGCGGAAGCTCAGCCTTCTTGTTATTCGACGCGCGGGTTCGATTTCCTGCTGGATTATTTTGCAATCCCCAGCTTGGCGTCGAGCACCTCCACGGCTTTGCGCATCTGGGTGTCGCTGTTCTCGTCGCGGATCTTCGCGATGATCCGCTCCTCCAGCTTCTCCGCCGTCGCCTTGTCCGCATTGCCCGTGACCGGCAGGCCTTCCTTCTGCTGAAACGCCTTGACGCCGCTCGCCGTCGCCGCGCTGTAAAAGCCGTCCTTGCGGTCGACCTTGTAACCGAGCCCCTCCAGCATGATCTGCAGGCTCTTCGTCTCCTCGTCGATCGTGTCCGGCTTGAGCGTCTTCGTCTTGGACATGCGCGCCGCGGTGTAGTAATCCGGGGGCTGCACGGCCACGTCCGGCTTCAGCCCTTTCTCGTGCACCCAATTGCCGAGCGGCGTGAGCCACTTGGCGATCGTCATCTTGACCAGGCTGCCGTCGCCCAGCTGCTTGTCGTAACTGACCTGCACCGTGCCTTTGCCGAACGACGTCTCGCCGACGAGGACGGCATGCGCCTCTTCCTTGAGCGCGCCGGCCAGCACCTCGGAGGCGCTAGCGCTCCCTTTGTTGATGAGCACCGCGACGGGATATTTCTTCCCGGGCCCGTTCGACACGGTTTTCTCCCGGTGGCCGCTCTTGTCCTCCACCTGCACGATCGGCTCGCCCTTCGGCACGAACGGCTGCGCGACCGACACCACGACCGGCAGCACGCCGCCGGGATTGCCGCGCACGTCGATGACGAGCCCCTTCATGTGCTGCTTCTCCAGCTTGTCCAGCTCCTCGGCGAACCGTTCTCCCGTGTTCAGCGAGAATTGGCGGATCTCGATGACGCCGATGCCGTCGTCGCGCAGATGGGCGTAGACGGTCTCGTAGTCGATGTCGTCGCGCACGATCGTCAGCTGCAGCGGCTTGGCCATGCCCGCGCGCTGGATGGTGAGCTTGACCTTCGAGCCCTTCGGCCCGCGAATCTTCGCCACGGCGTCGTTCAGCGGCAGGCCGGCCAGCTTCTCGCCGTTGACCGCCACAAGCACGTCGTTCGGCTGCACGCCCGCGCGCTCCGCCGGAGAGCCCTTGATCGCCGACTCCACGGTCACCTTGCCGTCCTTGATCTGCACGCCGGCGCCGATGCCCGTGAACGAGCCTTCGATCGTTTCGGAGAACTGCTTGGCCACGTCCTTCTGCATGTACACCGAGTACGGATCGCCGAGCGCTTCCATCATGCCGTTGGCCGCGCCGTCGAGCACCTTCGCCCGGTCCACGTCGCGGAAATATTTCGTCTCGATCAAGCCGAGCACGGTATTCAGCTTCTGCAGCTCGTTCTCGGTGAGTCCGTATGATCCGGACGATTCCGACGCCGCCGCCCTGGCCGCCCCTTCGCCGCCGATGACGATGAATCGGTCCGCCACGGTCAGCGTGACCAGCACGGAAGCCGCCATCGTCAGCAACATGAACGCCGCCACTGTTCGTCCTCTAAACTGCACGTCAACACCCCTTCGCGCGCCGGCGGTTCAACCGGCGTCCGTATTCGCAACTTTCCTAGTATATGACAAGCCGCACCCAATTATTTGCTGCTTGGGTGCGGCGCGTCGGTTCGGCCACGGAGCGTACGGCTCGGGCCCGCTATTTATTTCAGATACGGCGCCGGATTGACGGCTTTCTGGTTCGACCGGACTTCGAAGTGGAGATGGTTGCCCGTCGACATGCCCGTGCTGCCGACCTCCGCGATCTTTTGGCCGCGCTTGACCTGCTGGCCCTTCTCGACCAGGATGCCGCCGTCGCGGATATGGCCATAGACGGTCCACAGGCCGCCGCCGTGGTCGATGATGACGCAGTTGCCGTAGTCGCTCCACCATTGGGCGACGATGACGAGGCCGGACTCGGCCGCGTAGATCGGCGTGCCCTTCGGCACCGCCATGTCCATGCCGGTATGCAGCTTCTTCGCGCCGGTGATCGGGTGGATGCGGTAGCCGAACGGCGAGCTCAGATGCCAGTTGGCTTTAAGCGGCATGCCCAGCTTGCCGCCGGGATTGTAGTAGACCTTGAGCGAGTTTTTCTTCGCTTCGAGATCGGATACCTTCTTCGCCAGCTGGATCAGCAGCTCCTCTTGGTCCGAGCTGATCTCGTCGAGTTCGTCCGCCTGGCTGCTGTACTTCTGCACCATGACTTCCTTCTGTTGTTCCTTGTCCTTCAGCAGATCGTGGTAGTCCGCCAGCTTGCCGTACATCGTCTTCACTTCGGCCAGCGAGCTCTCGACTTCCCGCTTCTTCTGCTCGACGAGCGCCTTGTCTTCCTTGCGGCTCGCCAGGATCTCCTTGTCCTGCCCCAAAATGGAGGACAGCGAATTCATGCGGTCGATGAAATCGCTGAAGCTCGTCGCGCTGAGCAGCACGTCCAGGTAGGACACGATGCCGTTCGTATACATGAGGCGGACGCGGGACTTCAGCAGCTTGTCCTGCTTCAGGAGCCGGTCCTCCGCGGCCTGGAGCTCCTCGCCCGTCTTCCGCACTTCCGCTTCCTTATCGTCAATCTGGGTTTGCACCGTATTCAGCTGGGTGCCGACTTCGTTGATCTGGGAGACGATTTCGGAGACGGACTGCGCCGTCTTGTCCTTCATCTCCAAGATGTACGCCTTGTCCTTGTCCGCCTGGTTGCGGTTATGCGTGGCCGCGCTCATTTCCTTGCGGACCTGCGCGAGCTCCTTGTTGATCTTGTCCAGCTGCGAGGACGCCTCGCCCGGCGTCGGTTGAAAGATGGCTCCCGCGAGCACGAGCGTCGCGAATAGCAGCAAACCTTTCTTCACGTTTACAGTCACACCCCTACACTTTCAAATATTTGCGTACGGACAGCGTGCTTCCCCAAATGCCGATGAGCATGCCGAGCCCGAAAATGACCGCCGATACGGTAAGACCGGCTTCCTTCAGCGTCACGAGCTTGATCATCATGAGGCCGAGCTCGAACTGGGAAGCGTCGACGAGCTGCGAGTAGCCGAGCAGCAGGCCGGCGACCGTGACCGCCGCGCCGATGAAGCCGATGAGCGCCCCTTCGATGAAGAACGGCCACCGGATGAAGTTGTTGGTCGCGCCCACGAGCTTCATGATGCCGATTTCGCGGCGCCGCGCCAGAATCGTCGTTTTGATCGTGTTGGAAATGAGGAACATCGCCGTCAGGGCCAGCCCCGCCACGATGACCAGGCCGATGTTGCGGACGGCGTTCGTGATCCGGAACAGCTTCTCGACCGTCCCCTTGCCGTACTTCACGCTCGTGAACGGCTTCGCGGCATCCGCGTTGCCGAGGGCGTCGATCTTCTTCGCCGCGTACGCGATGTTCTGCGGGTCGAAGACGTCCACCGTGAAGGAATCCGGCAGCGGGTTGTTCGTCTCGTCGTAGCCTTCGAGCAGATCCGTGCCGTCGGCGCCGATGCTCTTGCGCAAGTCCTCGAGCCCCTGCTCCTTGGACACGAACGTCACTTTCTTCACTTCGGGCATGTTGCCGATGGCGTTCTTGAGCTCGCCGATCTTCGCCTCCGGCGTATCGAGCTGCAGGTAGACCCGGATCTGAACCTGGCTCTCGATCTGGCCCGCCAGAACGTTGACGTTCATCGCGAGCAGCAGGAACACGCCGAGGATGAACAGCGAGATGACGATGGAGCTCACGGAGGCGAAGGTCATCCAGCCGTTGCGCACGACGTTCTTCAGCCCCTCGCGGAAATGCCGGAGGACGGTGCTAATTTTCATACCCGTACTCCCCTCTCGCTTCGTCGCGCACGATCGAACCGTTCTCGATGGCGAGGACGCGCTTGCGGAGCGTGTTCACGATCTCTTTGTTGTGCGTGGCCATGATGATGGTGGTGCCGCGGAAATTAATCTCTTCGAGCAGATTCATGATGCCCCACGAGGTCTCGGGATCGAGGTTGCCCGTCGGCTCGTCCGCCACGATGACGGACGGATTATTGATGATGGCGCGCGCGATGGCGACGCGCTGCTGCTCGCCCCCGGACAGCTGCTGCGGCAGGCTGTTGTGCTTCCCGCGCAGGCCGACGAGCTCGAGTACCTCCATCGTCCGTTTCTTGATGATGCGTCTCGGCGCTTCGATGACTTCCATGGCGAAGGCGATGTTTTCATAGGCCGTCAGCTTCGGAAGCAGGCGGTAATCCTGGAAAATCACGCCGATGTTCCGGCGGACGAACGGGATTTTGCGCGGCTTCAGCTTGCCGATGTTGAATCCGTTGACGGAGATCTGCCCCTTGGTCGGGATTTCCTCGCGGTAGATCAGTTTCATGAAGGTGGATTTTCCCGCCCCGGAGGGCCCTACCAGATAAACGAATTCATTGCGCTCTATGAGAACGGAAACGCCGCGCAGCGCATGAGTGCCGTCCGCGTACGTTTTCCAAATGTCTTGAAGCTCGATCACGATATCACATCCTGTAGGTAGTCAGCTTCTAGGTATTCGACAGAAGCAGGCGAAATCCTCTACGAAAGTCCCACATTCTGCATTTTTTCATATTTCTCATCAAGGGGATCGCGCGGTTTCGGGGGAGGAGAAAGATGATTTTTCGACAAACGCATGGTTTGAAAACCCGTATGCAAAATCCGCCGTGGACGTGCATATACATGAAGGGACCCCGCCCAAGGAGTTGACGCCAAATGAAAATCAAAAGCCTCCATCTCGCCTGGACGCTGCTCGTCGCCTGCCTGCTGCTGTTCTCCGCCGGGTGGGGCGGCGTTTGGGTGTACGCTTCGCAGCATTCCGTGCCCAAGCCGCTGGCCGTGACGATCGGCGGTGCCGGTCCCGCGAAAGGTTCGACCGCGCTCGCGAGCGACGCGGCCCTCCGTCTCGGCGGTCTGGACCTCGCCGCGGCCAAGCAAAAGCTCCTCGAGCGGAAGACCGCGCTCAGTCAGCTCAAGCTGACCGTGGACGGCGGAACCGCGGGCGCGAAGAAAACGACGTGGACGCTAGCCGAGCTCGGCCTGTCCGTCGATACGAAGGCCGCCGAAGCGGCGCTCGCGACGCTGGAGACGGGCGGCGTCTGGACGCGCGCGAAAGCCCGGTGGCGGTTTCCGGAACGGCTGAGCGTCGGCGTCAGTTGGAACCAAGCGGCGTTCGAGAAGCGGATCCGCAGCCAATGGGGCTATTTGGACGCCGGCGAACCCGTGAACGCGAAACGAACGATCACCGCGGACGACCGGGTCGTCTATACGGCGCATAAGGACGCCTACCGGCTGGATGCGGACGCGATGTTCAAGACGGCGGTGCGGACGGTGGAGCAGGCGCTCGCGCAAGGATGGGACGGAACGCTCGCGCCCCTCTCCCTGTCGGTCAAGCTGAAGGCCGTCCATCCCGCCGTTACGCTGGACCGGCTGAAGGCCCAAGGCGTCGAACGCAGGATCGCCTCCTTCTCGACGGACTTCAAGACGAGCGGCGCCGGCCGCGCCTATAACGTGGACGTGACGGCGCGCACGCTGAACGACTGGGTGCTCGCGCCGGGCGAAGTCTTCGATTACGGCAAAGTCGTGGCGGCCACGAACGAGAAATACGGCTACCGCGCCGCGCCCGTCATCCTGAACGGCGAATTCGTCGACGGCGTGGGCGGCGGGATCTGCCAAGTATCCAGCACGCTGTACAACGCGGTGCTGCGGGCGGGGCTCGAGCTGGTCGAGCGGCGCAACCATTCGCTGCCCGTCGCTTACCTGCCGATGGGCCAGGACGCCACGTTCGCGGAAGGCGCGATCAATTTCCGGTTCAAAAACACGACCGGCAAAACGATCGTCATTCGCGCGGAAGTGGAAGGCCGGCATTTGACCGTGAAACTGTTCGGCACGATGCCGCAAAACGTCCGCTATGCGATCTCGTCCAAGACGGTCGGCACGATCGCGCCGGCCGTCAAAGAAGTGCCGCGCCCCTCGCTGCATCCGGGCTCCCGCCAACTGATCGCGTCCGGCAAATCCGGCTACGTGGTCGAGACGTACCGCTCCAAGCTCGTGAACGGCAAGGTCGTCGCCACGAGCCGGGTGTCGCGTGACACGTACAAGGCGCAGCCGTCCGTGTACGCCGTGGCGCCGGAGCAGGTCCATCCGGACGGCCATTCCGGCGAGAAGCCGCTGCTCGAGGACGGCGTGGCGGAGTAGACGGCTCGGCGGCGACGCGACGGCTTGCGCGGCGACCCTCAAGCGAGCGAGCAAGCTCGGCGGCGCCCCGCCGTTGTAAGGCAACGCCGCGCAAGCACGCGGCTTCGGCAGCCGCACGGCGCGTTCTCGCCCGCGCGCGCTCGCCGGCAGCCGCGCGGCCCGCGCGGCGTCGGTTCTCGCGCGGCACCGGTTCCCGCCGCACGGCAAAAAGCCCCGCCGCGGGGCCGGCCCAATGAAGGGCCGGTCCCGGACGGGGCTTTATCGCTGCCCGCGGCCGCTTGGCTTAGCGGCTGCGCTCGGCGTATTCCGCGACCCACGCCGCGGTCTCGGCCAGCTCGCCTTCGGCGCGGCCGATCGCTTCCGCGACCTGCTTCGTCGCCGTGCCGCCGTAGACGTCGCGGGCGTTCACGACGTTCTCCGGCTGCAGGACGGCGTAGATCCGGTCGTCGAACAGCGAGGAGAACTGCTTGAATTCGTCCAGCGTCAGGTCGAGCAAATATTTGCCCTGCTGGATGCAGTACAGCACCGTTTTGCCGATGACTTCGTGCGCTTGGCGGAACGGCAGTCCTTTGCCGACGAGGAAGTCGGCGATGTCCGTCGCGTTGGAGAAGTCCTGGTTCACGGCCTGGCGCATCCGGTCCTTGTTGACCTTCATCGTCGCGATCATCGGCGCGAACAGCTGAAGCGCGCCCTGCAGCGTGCGGACCGTGTCGAACATGCCTTCCTTGTCCTCCTGCATGTCCTTGTTGTACGCCAGCGGCAGCGACTTCAGCACCGTCAGCAGGCCGACGAGATTGCCGTAGACGCGGCCCGTCTTGCCGCGGACAAGCTCCGGCACGTCCGGATTCTTCTTCTGCGGCATGATGCTGCTCCCCGTGCAGAACGCGTCGTCCAGCTCGACGAAGCGGAACTCCGTGCTCGACCAGAGGATCAGCTCCTCGCTCAGGCGCGACAGGTGCATCATGATGATCGACGCCTGCGACAGGAACTCCAGGATGAAGTCGCGGTCGCTGACGGCGTCGAGGCTGTTCTCGTAGACGCGGTCGAACTTGAGCTGGCTCGCCACGAAATGGCGGTCGATCGGGAACGTCGTGCCCGCCAGCGCGCCGGCGCCCAGCGGCAGCGTGTTGACGCGCTTGTAGCTGTCCTGCAGCCGCTCGATGTCGCGGCCGAACATGCTGACGTACGCCATCAGGTGATGCGCGAACAAGATCGGCTGCGCGCGCTGCAGATGCGTGTAGCCCGGCACGATCGTGTCGAGATTCGCTTTCGCCTGCGACACGAGCGCCTCCCGCAGCTTATGCAGCAGGTCGACGAACTCGACGACGCGCTTGCGCAGGTACAGGTGCATGTCCGTCGCGACCTGGTCGTTGCGGCTGCGGCCCGTGTGCAGCTTGCCGCCGACCGGCCCGACGTCGTCGATCAGCGTCTTCTCGATGTTCATGTGGATGTCTTCGTCCGCGATGGAAAATTCCAAATCGTTGCGCTTGATGCGCTGAAGGACGCGGTGCAGACCGTCCTTGATCGCCTCCACGTCCGCGGCCGGCAGGATGCCCTGCTTGCCGAGCATCGTGACGTGCGCGAGGCTGCCTTGGATGTCCTCCTCCGCCAGCTCTTTGTCGAACGTGATCGAAGCCGTGTATTCTTCCACCAGTTGGTCGGTTTTCTTGGTAAACCGGCCGCCCCATAATTTGCTCACTCAGGTGCACTCCTTTGTCGGTTCTTCCCGTACTGCCGAACGACCCGGCCCGGTGCGGCGCACCGGGCCGGGTCTGCGAAAGGCGGCGCCGCCGGGACCGGAAAGCCGGTCCGGCCGCTGCCGAAGGATCTGGCCGCCGCCCGGGGCGCATGCCGCCGGAGGGCCGAACGATCGCTTACTGCTTCTTGTTCTGCTCCACGCCGGCGGATACCTTCAGGCGCAGCGCGTTCAGGCGGATGAAGCCGGTCGCGTCGCCTTGGTCGTACGCTTTGGACGGATCGGCCTCCATCGTCGCGATGTCCGGGTTGTACAGGCTGACCGGGCTCTTCACGCCGGCGCCGATGACGTTGCCTTTGTACAGCTTCAGGCGGACGACGCCGGTCACGTTCTTCTGGCTTTCCGCCACGAGCGCTTGCAGCGCGAGGCGCTCCGGCGCGAACCAGAAGCCGTTGTAGACGAGCGAAGCGTATTTGGAGATGAGGGAGTCGCGCAGGTGCATGACGTCGCGGTCCATCGTCAAGGATTCCATTTTGCGGTGCGCGGCGAACAGGATCGTGCCGCCCGGCGTCTCGTACACGCCGCGGCTCTTCATGCCGACGAACCGGTTCTCGACCATGTCGACGCGCCCGATGCCGTGCTTGCCGCCCAGCTCGTTCAGCTTCTCCATGACCTGCAGCGGGCTAAGCTGCTCGCCGTTCACGGCGATGCAGTCGCCGGCGTCGAACGTCAGCTCGACGTATTCCGCTTGGTCCGGCGCATCCTCGGGGGAGACGGACAGCACGTACATGCCTTTGTTCTCCTCGCTGCTCGGATCGAACCACGGTTCCTCCAGCATGCCGCTTTCGAAGCTGATGTGCAGCAGGTTGCGGTCCATGGAGTACGGCTTCGCCGCGGAGGCCTGGACCGGAATGTCGTGCTTCTCGGCGTAAGCGATCATCTCGGCGCGGCCCGGGAACTGCTCGCGGAACGCCTCGAGGCGCCAAGGGGCGATCACGGCGATGTCCGGCGCGAGCGCCGCGGCCGTCAGCTCGAAGCGCACCTGGTCGTTGCCCTTGCCCGTCGCGCCGTGCGCGATCGCCGTCGCGCCTTCGGCCCGCGCGATGTCGACCATGCGCTTCGCGATGAGCGGACGCGCGATCGACGTGCCGAGCAGGTACTGCCCCTCGTAGAGCGCGCCCGACTGGAACATCGGGTAAATGAAGTCTTGCGCGAATTCGTCGCGCAGGTCGTCGATGTACACCTTGGACGCGCCGGTCGCCAGCGCTTTGGCCTCCAGGCCGTCCAATTCTTCCTTCTGGCCGATATCGGCGGTGAACGCGATGATTTCCGCGTCGTACGTTTCCTTCAACCACTTCAAAATGACCGACGTATCGAGGCCGCCGGAATAAGCCAACACGATTTTTTCCTTCGCCATTGCTCGTTTACGCTCCCTTGATAAGGAAATTTATGATGTCCGGTTTGCGGATGCTCCCGCGAGAGGAAGTTCGTTAACAGACATGCCCGAAGGGCGGCTCGGAGTCGCGAAAGGCGACAACCGCGATCGGAAACTCGGAACCGATCGTCCGGCATGCCTTCGAAGATCCCTCTGCTCAGCCCATGATCGCGGCCATGACGGCCTTCTGCGCGTGCAGGCGATTCTCCGCCTGGTCGAAAATAATGGAATGCTTGCCGTCGATGACACCCTCGCTGACCTCTTCGCCGCGGTGCGCCGGCAGGCAGTGCATGAAAACGAAATCGGGCTTCGCGTGCCGCGCAAGCTCCTCGTTGACCTGGTAGTCCGCGAACGCGAGCTCGCGTTCCTTCTGCTCCGCTTCGAAGCCCATGCTCGCCCAGACGTCCGTGTACACGACGTCCGCGTCCGCGATCGCTTCGCGCGGGTCGCGGCAGACGTGGATGCGCGAGCCCGACTCGGCCGCGTATTCCTTCGTCATGCGCACGACGTCCGCATCCGGCTCGTAGCCTTCCGGCGTCGCGACCGACATGTGAAGGCCGAGCTTCGCCGCGCCGATGAGCAGCGAATGCACCATGTTGTTGCCGTCGCCGATGTAGGCGATCTTAAGCCCGGCCAGCCGGCCTTTATGCTCCAGCACCGCCTGGTAATCGGCCAGCACTTGGCACGGATGCGCGAGGTCCGTCAGGCCGTTGATGACCGGCACCGTCGCCGCCCGCGCCAGCTCGATGACCGTGCGGTGCGCGAACGTGCGGATCATCATGCCGTCAAGGTAACGCGACAGCGTCTGCGCGGTGTCGGACACCGTCTCGCCGCGGCCGATCTGCAGGTCGTTGCGGCTCAGGAACAGCGCCTGGCCGCCGAGCTGGTACATGCCGACCTCGAACGACACGCGCGTGCGCGTGGACGATTTCTCGAAAATCATGCCGAGCGTCTTGCCCTTGAGCGGATGATGCGTCTCGCCGGCTTTCTGCTTGCGCTTCAGCTCGATCGCGAGGTCGATCAGATACCGGATTTCCTCCGGCGTGTAATCCGTCAATTCTATGAAATCGCGGCCTTTCAGACTGACCGCGAGCTCTTCCTTCAGCAGTTGGGACATGGATGCTTCTCCTTTCATGTCAGCTGCGCCGCAGCCGTCAGGTCCGCGAAGATCGAGGCCAGGATGCTCACCGCTTGATCGACTTCTTCGCGCGACACGAGCAGGTTCGGCAGCAGGCGCACGACGTCGGGCCCGGCCGTGATGACCAGCAAGCCGCGCTTCTGGCCTTCCGCGACGACCGGCGCCACGGGTCCGGCGCAGGCAATGCCGACGAGCAAGCCTTGGCCGCGGATGTCGCGCACGAACGGATTGCCGGCCAGCTTCGCGCGCAGCTCGCTCACGAGGTACTCGCCCGTCTCCGCCGCGCGGCCCGCCGCGTCCTCGCTCAGCATCGTCTCGATCGTCGCTTTCACGGCGGCCGTCGCGATCGGCGTGCCGCCGAACGTCGAGCCGTGGCTGCCCGCCGAGAACGCCTCGGCCAGCTCGCCCTTCGCCAGCATCGCGCCGACCGGGAACCCGCTTCCGAGCCCTTTCGCCAGCGTGAAGATGTCCGGCTCGATGCCGTAGTGCTCGAACGAGAACAGCTTGCCCGTGCGTCCCATGCCCGTCTGAATCTCGTCGAAGATCAGCAGGACGCCGCGCTCCTTGCAGAGCTTCGCCAGGTGCCGCAGATACGCCGGATCGACCGGAAGGACGCCGCCCTCGGCTTGTATCGTCTCGATCATGACCGCGGCCGTCTTGTCCGTGATCGCCGCTTCCAAGGCCTCAACGTCATGCAGCGGGATGTAGCGGAAGCCCTCCGGCAGCGGCAGGAAGCCTTCCTTGACCTTCTCCTGGCCGGTCGCCGTCAGCGTCGCGAGCGTCCGTCCGTGGAACGATTGGGCGAACGTAAGAATCTCGTAGCGTCCGTTGCCCTTCACCTTCTGCTGATACCGGCGGGCCAGCTTGATCGCCGCTTCGTTCGCCTCCGCGCCGGTGCTGCAGAAGAACACCGCGTCCGCGTGGCTGTTGTCCGTCAGCAGCTTTGCCGCCGCCTCTTGATTCGGGATGTGGAACAGGTTGGAGACGTGCCACAGCTCAGCCAGCTGCTTCGCCAGCGCGTCCTTCACCGGCTTCGGCGCGTGGCCGAGATTCGTCACCGCGATGCCGCACATGAAATCCAGGTACTTGTTGCCTTGGTCGTCCCACAGCCAGCTCCCTTCGCCCTTCACGAGCGCGATCGGATACCTGGCATACGTCGGGAACAGCGAGCTGCCGCCGTTTGCCGCCTGCTTGTTCAATTCGCTCATCTTACGTTCACCCTCTCGTCGAAAATAAACTTCCTAGCCGCGCTGCACGATCCGCGTGCCGATGCCGCCTTCGAGCACGGCCTTCGCGAGCACGCCCGGCATGTCGCCGTTCACGATGACGACTTCCTTCACGTCGCCCTGGATGCAGGCGATCGCCGCGCGCACCTTCGGGATCATGCCGCCGTAAATCTCGCCGCTTGCGATCATCGCCTCGATCTCGTCCACCGTCGCGGACGGCAGCACCCGCTTCTCGCCGTCCACCGTTTTCAGGATGCCCGGCACGTCCGTCACGACGATCATCCGCTCCGCACCGAGATGCGACGCGACGGCGCCCGCCGCCGTATCCGCGTTGATGTTATAGCGCTGCGCCCCGGCGTCGATGCCGATCGGCGCGATGACCGGGATGTACCCCATGGCCATGACGCCCTCGATAATCGCCGCGTTCACGTGCGTCACGTCGCCGACGAAGCCGATCTCCGCCGCGTTCGCCACCGGGCGCGCCCGGATCAGCTCGCCGTCCACGCCGGAGAGGCCGAGCGCCTTCGCGCCGCTCTGCTGAATCCGCCGGACGATCTCCTTGTTGATCCGGCCCGCGAGCACCATCTCGACGACGTCCAATACCTCGTCGCTCGTCTTGCGCAGCCCGCCGACGAACTCGCTCTCGATGCCGAGCTTGCCGAGCGTCTCGGAGATCGCCGGCCCGCCGCCGTGCACGATGACCGCCTTGACGCCCCGCTCCTGCAGGTCGCGCAGCTCTTCGAAGAAAGACGCCGGCAGCGCCGCCAGCGTGCTTCCCCCGCATTTCATGACAAACCGCGTATCCATGTATCGTCCGTCCCCTTCCGCGGTCAAGTCCGGTACGCCGCGTTGATGCGGACGTAATCGTAAGTCAAATCGCAGCCCCACGCCGTAGCCGAACCTTCGCCCATGTGCAGCTCCACGTGGATGACGACCGTGTCGCCCTTCAAATATTCCAGCGCCGCGTCTTCGTCGAACGCGACCGGCCGGGACTGCGCCAGCGTAACGATCGGGCCGAGCGCGATGTCGACCGTCTCCGGATCGACCGGCACGCCCGCGCGGCCGACCGCCGCGATGATGCGGCCCCAGTTGGCGTCCGCGCCGAACACGGCGGACTTCACGAGCGACGAGCCGATGACCGTCTTCGCGATCGCCCGCGCCGCTTCGTCGCTCTCCGCGCCGCGCACCTGGACCTCGACGAGCTTCGTCGCGCCTTCGCCGTCGCGCGCGATCGCTTTGGCCAGCACCTCGCAGACATAGCGAAGCCCTTCCGCGAACGCGGCCAGGTCGGGATGGCGCTCCGTCAATTCGTTGTTGCCGGCGAAGCCGCTCGCCATCGCGACGAGCATGTCGTTGGTGCTCGTGTCGCCGTCGACCGTGATCATGTTGAACGTGAGGTCCGTCGCTTGGCGGAGCAGCTTGTGCAGCAGCTCGCTGCCGATCGCCGCGTCCGTCGTGACGAAGCCGAGCATCGTCGCCATGTTGGGATGGATCATGCCGCTGCCCTTGGACGCGCCGGCGATATGTACGGTTTGGCCGTCCACGGTCACCGCGACGCACGCTTCCTTCTTCACGAGGTCCGTCGTCAGGATCGCCTGGCAGAAGTCGTCCGCCGCCTCGTACGAATCCCCGAGCCGCGCCGGCAGCTCCGCGATGCCGCCGCGCACGCGGTCCATTTTCAGCAGCTCGCCGATGACGCCCGTGGACGCCACGGCCACCTGCTCCGCCGGCACGTCGATCGCGGCCGCGAACGCGCCGCGCATCTCGTACGCGTCGGCGTCGCCCTGCTTGCCGGTGCAGGCGTTGGCGTTGCCGCTGTTGACGATGACGGCGCGCAGCTTGCCGCCGGCGCCGATGCTCTCGCGCGTGACGGCGATCGGCGCCGCCTGGAACGCGTTCGTCGTGTACACGGCGGCCGCCGCCGCGGGTACGTCGCAGACGATCGCGCCGAGGTCGTGGCGCGTCGTTTTCTTCAGGCCGCAGTGCAAGCCGGCGGCCTTAAAGCCTTTGGGGGTCGTGACCGAGCCGTTCGGCACGACCGTGAATGATGCGGATGCGTTCCCCTGTCCCATGATTCAATCGCTTCTCCTTCTGCGCAAAAAGTCTCTATTTTACGGATAGACCGGCACGAAACGAAGACCCAGCGTCTCGTCCCAGCCCATCATCAGGTTAAGGTTCTGAATGGCCTGCCCCGCGGCGCCCTTCACGAGGTTGTCGATGACCGACACGATCGTGACGCGCCCCGTCCGCTCGTCGACGGCGAAGCCGATGTCGCAATAGTTGGAGCCCGCGACTTCCTTCGTCGCCGGGTAAGCGCCGTCCCGCCGGATCCGCACGAAATGGCGGCCCTCGTAGTAATTCCGGTAGAGCGACACGAAATCGTCGTACGTCCGATTGCCGGTCACGGTCGCGTACATCGTGCTCATGATGCCCCGCGTCATCGGCACGAGATGCGTCGAGAACGTCGTGACGACCTTGCGGCCCGCCGCGTCCGACAGCACCTGCTCGATTTCCGGAATATGCTGATGCTTGTTGAGCTTATATGCCTTGAAGTTCTCGTTGATTTCCGCGTAGTGGTTGCCCAGGCTCACGCCCCGGCCCGCGCCCGACACGCCCGACTTGGCGTCGACGATGATCGAAGCCGGATCGATGAAGCCCGCTTTGACCGCCGGCACCAGTCCGAGCAGCGTCGCCGTCGGATAGCACCCCGGATTGGAGACGAAATCCGCGCCGCGCACGGCGTCGCCGTAAATCTCGCACAGGCCGAATACCGCTTGGTCCAAGTAGTCCTGGCCGGCCGGCTCCTTCTTATACCACGTCTCGTATTCCGCGCGGTCCTTCAGCCGGTGGTCGCCCGACAGGTCGATGACCTTGAGGCCCTCCGCCAGCAGCGACGGCGTGATCTTGGCGGCCACGCCCGCCGGCGTCGCGACGAACACGACGTCCGCCTTCGACTTCAGCAAGGCCGGATCGACGTCGTCCAGCAGCTCCGTGCGAATTTCGTTCAAATGCGGAAATCCTTCCGCGATCGGCGCGCCCGCGCTCGAGGAAGATACGACCGACGCGATACCGACCTGCGGGTGGCCCGCCAGAAGCCGAATCAGCTCCACGCCTCCGTAGCCGGTCGATCCGATGATTGCCGCTCTAACCGTTGTGCTCATGTCCGTTCTCTCCCATCCTTATCCTTTCTAGTACTTCATTGTACACAAACGAAAGGATCGTGGAAATAGCTTTTGCTTTGTATTATTATACATACGTATTCATATAAATACAACGCCAAATTAAGCGGATGCTCATGCCAATTGGAACCCTTCCCCGAGCACTTCCGCCGTGTCGCTGATAATCACGAACGCGCTTGGATCCGCGGCTTTGACGAGGCTTTTCAGCCTGGAGACCTCGCCCCTTCCGACGACGACCATCAGCACCGTCCGCGCCGAGCCGGTATAGCCGCCGTGCCCGTCGAGCTTCGTCAGCCCGCGGTCCAAATCATGCAGCACGACCTGGGTGATCGCATCCGGGCAATCGGAGATGATGAACGCGACTTTGGAGATCGCGAGCCCCGTCTGCACGAAATCGATCGTCCGGCTCGTGGCGAACAGGCCGATCAGCGCGTACAGCGCGTTCTCCGGGGCGATCAGGATGCCCGCCGACGCGATGACGAGGCCGTCGAAGCAGGCGACGGCAAGCCCGAGGCGGATGCCCGTGAACCGGTGCAGCAGCTGCGCGGCCAAGTCCAGCCCGCCGGTGGACGCCTTCCCGCGGAAGACGAGCCCGAGCCCCGCCCCGACGCCGATGCCGCCGTAGATGGACGCCAGCATGGCATTGTCCGTGAGCGGCTTCCAATCCGACGTGACCAGCACGAGCAGCGGCAGCACGAACGAGCCGAGCGCCGTCTTCAGCGCGAAGCGCTTGCCGAGCAGCCAGAGGCCGACGAAGAACAGCGGGACGTTGAGCGCCCATTGCGTGTACGCCGGCGGGATGCCGATCATGTAATGCACCAGAATCGAAATGCCCGAGACGCCGCCGGACGCGATGCCCAGCGGCACCAGGAACATGTTGAAGCTGACCGCGATGAGGAACGAGCCGGCGAGCAGCAGCAGGACGCTGACCAGCGCTTCCGTCTTGCCGCCCATGGCCCGCGCGCGGCGCTTCTTGGCGCGCGCGGCGGGCATCGCCCGTCCGTTCTCCGGCCTCTGCGCTTCCGCGGCTTGATCTGCCCGAGCCGGTCGGCTCGTCCCTGCCTCCGGTTGTCTCTCCGCCGTCCGGCGTGCTTCCTCCCCTTGCTCCGCCTGCGCCGGCCGCACTGCTTCTTCCGCTTGTCGCTCCTCCGCGGGATGCCCGGCTTCCTCCTCCTGCCGCCGTTTTCGATCCTGCCGATAATCCGTATGAATGCTCATATGTACGTCTCTCCTTTGGGTTGCCGCCGTGCATTCCATTCCATGGACGCTGGCGGATTACTGCTTTGCCGGGCCGCCCCTTTAACGCGGCCATGCGTTTCCGGGCACAGCAAAAAGAGTTCCAACCTTTATCAGTGTCGGAACTCTTTGTCTGGACTATGCATGCCGCGGGACGCTTTAGTTCTCCTCGTGGCGAATGCGGCTGCGCAGGTAGCCGTCGATGAACGGGTCGAGGTCGCCGTCCATGACCGCGCCTACGTTGCCGGTTTCCACCGAGGTCCGGTGGTCCTTCACCATGCTGTACGGATGGAACACATAGGAACGGATTTGGCTGCCCCAGGCGATATCGGACTGTTCGCCGCGAATCTCCGCGAGCTGCTTCTGCTGTTCTTCGATCTTCCGCTCGTAGAGCTTGGACCGAAGCATCTGCATGGCGCGTTCCCGGTTCTGGATCTGCGAGCGCTGCGTTTGGCACGAGACGACGATGCCCGACGGCACGTGCGTGATCCGGATCGCCGACTCCGTCTTATTGATGTGCTGTCCGCCGGCGCCGCTGGCCCGGTACGTATCGACCTTCAAATCTTCGCTGCGGATCTCGATTTCGATATCGTCGTCGATCTCCGGCATGATGTCGCAGGAAACGAAGGACGTGTGCCGGCGTCCCGACGCGTCGAACGGCGAGATCCGCACGAGCCGGTGAACGCCCTTCTCGGCCTTCAAGTACCCGTAGGCATTATGGCCTTTGACCGAAATCGTGACGCTCTTGATGCCCGCCTCGTCGCCGGCCAGGTAATCGAGCAGCTCGACCTTGAAGCCGTGCTTCTCGGCCCAGCGCGTGTACATCCGGTACAGCATCTGGCCCCAGTCCTGCGACTCCGTGCCGCCCGCGCCGGGATGCAGCTCGAGAATGGCGTTCAACCGGTCGTACGGTTCGTTCAGCAGCAGCTGCAGCTCGAACTCTCCTACTTTGGCCACGAGCTCCGCCACGCTCTTCTTGAGTTCGGCGTCCATATCCTCGTCTTCTTCCTCTTCCGCCAGTTCCAGCATCGTCTCCAGATCTTCCTGGTCGCTCCGCATCCGCTCGTATTGATCCACGACCGATTTGACGGCGTTCAGCTCGGCGATCGTGCTTTGCGCGCGCTCGTTATCGTCCCAGAAGTCGGGCGCGCTCATTTTCTCTTCGAAATTCAAGATCATCTCTTGCTTTAGATCTAAGTCAAAGAGACCCCCTGAGCTCTTGGAGACGTTTCGCCACTTCTCGCAAATCTTGTTTAACCGTTGTATCGATCATGACCGTCGTTCACCTCAAATTTCGCTTCTTGGCCTTGCTTTATGGTTATGCGCCGGACGGACTTATTGTCCGTGGCACTGTTTGTACTTCTTGCCGCTGCCGCACGGGCACGGATCGTTGCGCTTCACGCGCTCTTCCTTGCGCACCGGGCGCTTCTGCGACGTTTCGCTGCTGCCGCCGGATTCCGTTTGGCCCTTGGCGACCTCTTGGCGCTCCAGGTTGTTCTCGACATGCGCCTTCATGATGTACTTCGTGACTTCTTCCTGGATGTGCTCGACCATTTCCTTGAACATCTCGAAGCCTTCGAACTGATACTCGCGCAGCGGATCCGTGCCGCCGTACGCGCGAAGGTGGATGCCTTGGCGCAGCTGGTCCATGGCGTCGATATGGTCCATCCATTTGCTGTCGACCGCGCGGAGCACGACGACCTTCTCGAACTCGCGCATCGTCTCGGCGCCGATCTCTTCTTCGCGCCGATCGTACAGCTCGACGACTTTATCGTACAGGAACTCGATGATCTCGTCCGGCTCTTTGCCCCACAGATCGTCCTTCGAGATCATGTCTTCGTTCAGGAAATTGCCTTCCGCGTAATCCACGATCTCCTGCAACTCCCAGTTCTCCGGGATGTCGTCGGCCGGGCAGTGCGCCTGGACGATCTTGGTGATCGTCGGCTTGACCATCTCCAGCACGATTTCGCGAATGTTCTCGGAGAACAAGACTTCGCGGCGCTGCTTGTAAATGATTTCCCGCTGCTGGTTCATGACGTCGTCGTACTGGAGGACGATTTTCCGCTGGTCGAAGTTGTTGCCCTCGACGCGCTTCTGCGCCGACTCGATGGCGCGGGAGATGAGGCGGCTCTCGATCGGCTGGTCTTCCTCGAAGCCGAGGCGCTCCATCATGCCCATGATGTTCTCGGAGCCGAAACGGCGCATAAGATCGTCTTCGAGCGACAGGTAGAACTGCGAGGAGCCCGGGTCGCCTTGACGGCCCGCGCGGCCCCGGAGCTGGTTGTCGATCCGGCGGCTCTCATGGCGTTCCGTGCCGATGATATGCAGGCCGCCGAGACCGGCCACGCCGTCCTCGAGCAAAATGTCCGTGCCGCGGCCCGCCATGTTCGTCGCGATCGTAACGGAGTTCGATTGGCCCGCGCGCGAGATGATTTCCGCTTCCTCGGCGTGGTATTTCGCGTTCAGGACTTTATGCTCGATGCCGCGCTTCTTCAGCATCTCGGACAGCTTCTCGGAGTTTTCGATCGAGACCGTGCCCACGAGCACCGGCTGCTTGTTCGCATGGCGCTTGACGATCTCCTCGACGACGGCCTTGAACTTGCCGTTCTCCGATTTGTACACGACGTCCGAGATGTCGTCGCGGATATTTTTCCGGTTCGTCGGCACTTGAATAACCTCGAGCCCGTAAATTTTCTTGAATTCTTCTTCTTCCGTCTTCGCCGTACCGGTCATGCCGGCCAGCTTGCGGTACATCCGGAAGTAGTTCTGGAACGTGATCGTCGCGAGCGTCATGCTTTCGTTCTGCACCTTGATCTGCTCTTTCGCTTCGATCGCTTGGTGCAGGCCGTCGCTGTACCGGCGGCCGGCCATGAGACGGCCGGTGAACTCGTCGACGATGACGACTTCGTCCTCCTGCACGACATAGTCTACGTCGCGCTTCATGATGACATGCGCCTTCAGCGCCTGTTGAATATGGTGGTTGATCAGCACGTTGGCGTGATCGTAGAGGTTCTCGATGCCGAACGCCTTCTCGGCCTTCTCCACGCCCGCTTCCGTCATCGTCACGGTCCGCAGCTTGATGTCGACCGTGAAGTCGTCTTCTTCCTTCAGACGCTGCACGAAACGGTCGGCCGCGAAGTACATCTCGGTCGACTTGGCCGCTTGGCCGGAAATGATGAGCGGCGTACGCGCTTCGTCGATCAGGATGGAGTCCACTTCGTCGATGATCGCGAAGTAAAGCGGACGCTGAACCATTTGTTCCTTATATAGGACCATGTTGTCGCGCAGATAATCGAAACCGAATTCGTTGTTCGTGCCATATGTGATGTCGCATGCATACGCGGCTTGCTTCTCGTCGTGCGAGAGTCCGTGCAGGTTGCAGCCGACGGTCATGCCCAAAAAGGTATAAACTTGGCCCATTTGCTCGCTGTCGCGCATCGCCAGGTAATCGTTGACCGTGACGACGTGGACGCCTTTGCCGAGCAGCGCGTTCAAATAAACGGCCAGCGTGCCGACGAGCGTCTTGCCTTCGCCGGTCTTCATCTCGGCGATCTGGCCCTCGTGCAGCACCATGCCGCCGATCAGCTGGACGTCGTAATGACGCTTGTCCAGCACGCGCTTGGATGCCTCTCTGACTACGGCGAACGCCTCCGGGAGCAACGCGTCGATATCCTCGCCTTGTTCCAGACGGCTGCGAAACTCGACCGTCTTCTCTCGAAGCGCCTCATCCGAAAGTTGAGCGATCTGCGGCTCCAATCCGTTGATTTCCTCTACCGTGCGCAAAAGACGCTTGATCTCTCGTTCGTTGGCGTCTCCGAATAATTTCTTTACAAGTCCGAGCATGGTCTTCCCCTTTCGATGTTACGCCTGTTTGCATAAATTGTAACAGTTTGCGGCCCTTCCCGCAATGTTCGCGGCCCTAGGGATAAGATGGTTAAACGCGCGCGGGGACGCAAAGAGCCCCGGTCGCCCGGGGCTCTCCAAACGCTAGCGTCAATCCGCTTCCAGCACGCCGTACCGGCCGTCGCTGCGGCGATAAACGACGTTCACTTCGTTCGTATCGGAATTGGCGAACATATAGAAGGAATGGCCTACCATGTTCATCTGTAGAATCGCTTCCTCGATGTCCATCGGCTTCAATTGAAACCGCTTCGTACGGACCAGCTCGTAATCGTCCTCTTCGTCGAGGACCCTGACCGCGGAGCCTTCGTCCTTGAACATCGTCCGAACGCCGCTGTCTTTGCGGAATTTGCTGTTGATTTTCGTTTTATGTTTGCGAATTTGCCGTTCCAGTTTGTCCACCACGAGGTCAATGGATGCATACATATCCTCGCGTTTCTCTTCGGCGCGCAGCATGGCGTTCGGCAGCGGGATCGTCACCTCGACGGCGTGCACGCCCTTCGTGACGGACAACGTAACGATGCTTTCGGAGGTAGAAGGCGCTTCAAAATACTTTTCCAGGCGGCTCAGTTTCTTCTCGACATAATCGCGCAAGGCGTCTGTCACCAAGATGCGTTGACCTCGAATATTGT
Source organism: Paenibacillus sp. UNC496MF (assembly GCF_900113915.1). Classification (NCBI taxonomy): domain Bacteria; kingdom Bacillati; phylum Bacillota; class Bacilli; order Caryophanales; family Paenibacillaceae; genus Paenibacillus; species Paenibacillus sp. UNC496MF. The sequence goes on along the minus strand of NZ_FORE01000010.1, from coordinate 369,162 downwards.
ATTTCATGCAGGCATTCCTCCTTTACATGATCTTAGTATAACACTATATTCGGGCGGGCTCAAAGTTATTTTCAGTATTTTTGGAATTATCTAAAAATATATGAAATGCAAGGTTTTCGTAGATTTTCAGACTCGTTATCCAGCTCTCTATAGCTCTCCGAGCACGACAAAAAGCCCCGGTTGCCCGGGGCTGCTGCTTATCACATTCGGTTATGCGCGCATACCGTGTATGATGTGATCCGCTTAACAGCGGGATAATTACAGTTTTTGAACGTTAGCTGCTTGAGGACCGCGAGCGCCTTCGACGATGTCGAATTCAACCGACTGGCCTTCTTCCAGCGTTTTGAAACCTTCAGCTTGAATTGCGGAGAAGTGTACGAATACGTCGCCGCCTTGCTCCGTCTCGATGAAGCCATAACCTTTTTCAGCGTTGAACCATTTCACTTTACCTTGCATTCAGAACATTCCCTTCATTCTCATATAGCTGCGAGATCACGAGGCGTGGCCCACAAGTCGAATATACCAGAGCCTTCACAAATTTGTCAATATATTTTTGTAAGCGAATACATTTGCTGTGTTTTCCTTTTTTTATGAGGTGACTTGCAAATCCCGAGATGCCTCAAGCTCGTACTCCGTAATCTGCCCCCGGCATAGTTCCATGATATCAACACCATGCATATAACCGATCGTCCATTTCAATGTAGCATCCAAGGCTTTGTCCAGTGTCCAGGCAGGATGCAACTCGAGCTCGGCGAATGCTTTCGAGCAATCCAGTTTCAGCATCGTCGCTTCGTGCTTCCGATCGCTATCCACTATCTCATAACCAGGATGTTTTGCCGGCCATCGCTCCAGCATTTGATTAACAATCCACTCCACTGGCTTTGCATCACCTTCTGAAGGACCGAAATTCCATGCCTGAGCATATGCATCGCCATCTATGTACATGCGCTGGCATAATAACAAATAACCCGATAAAGGCTCCAACACATGCTGCCAAGGCCGTACGGCATTTGGATTCCGAATCTTAATCCGTTCTCCTGTCAACATCGATCGGATTAAATCGGGAATCAAACGATCTTAAGCCCAATCGCCGCCACCGATGACGCTCCCAGCCCGCGCCGTGGCCACTTTAATTTTAGAAGATGCCAAGAAAGAGTTCCGGTACGCCGAGGTGATCAGTTCCGAGCAAGCCTTGCTGCTGGAGTAAGGATCATGTCTGCCCAAGCGTTCGCTTTCGCGATATCCCCAGTGCCAATCTTGATTTTCGCAGCATTTATCTGTCGTTACAATCAGAATAACTTCAACCGAATCACACGCTCGAGCTGCTTCAAACAGATTGACCTGTACCGGGTTGTCGTAAGAAAGCCGAACAAGAGGCTGCGCCGCCATAAATAAGTTCTCAGGGTATGCCACATCGGCGCTTCACCAATCTTGCCCATCGGGTTTATATTTGAATTCCTAATAATTAACTTCGAAAATGTCGAAATAGTGATATACCCTTATGTAGTTAGGTGGATAAATCATGGATAAATTGCTTTCTGTCTGCATGATTGTAAAGAATGAAGAGGCCGTCATCGATCGTTGCTTGAGCAGCATCAACGATTATGCCGATGAAATCATTATTGTGGATACCGGCTCGACCGACTTAACTAAGCAAATCGCAGCCGCATATACCGATCTTATTTATGATTTCGAATGGATAAACGATTTCTCCGCCGCTCGCAACGCGGGCATCCGTAGGGCTACTGGACAGTGGATTCTTGTCGTGGATGCCGATGAATATTATCATCCGGCCGAGGCCGCGAAATTGCGCACTTTTCTCGAAACCGAAACTCCCAACCCGGGGCTCGTTTATGCCGTGAGCATCGTAAGCTACCTGGGCACTTCCATCGAAAAAAGCAGCACAATGAGCACGGGTGAGGTCGCCCGTCTTTTTCCCAACCATCAAAATATCTTCTATACCCGTCCGATTCATGAACAGTTGTATGCCACTGACGGAACGCCACTTCATTTTCAGTTGGCACCAGGTTCTTTATATCATACTGGTTATCTAAAAGATGCGATTGAATCAAAAGATAAACTAAATCGGAACGCGGGTATTTTCAGCGACTTAAAGAAGAACAAAGGCTTCTCTGCCTATGATTACTATACCGTCGGCAATGAGAAAGCCATGCAGCGCGATTTTCAGAGCGCGATTTATTATTATGAACGCAGTCTAAAAAAAAGCGAGCGAAACAGCAGCGTGTCTTGGTATCCAAGGTGCATCATTTCATTGGTACAAGCTTATCTGGAACTGAAACGTGTATACGATGCATGGCACCTCATTGAGACTAAACTGATTCAATGGAACCAATATCCCGAATACTATGCTCTAAAAGGATCGATTTATTATTACATCGGTCTGTTTGATGCCTCTAGGGAAGAATACCAGCTTGCATATCGGTCGGCGGAGAAATTGGCTGAAACGACCGAAGTCTTCTGGCTCGACAGTCCGGATTACGCATCGACCTTCCCATTGCGCGTATTATCGGATATCGCTGTTTATGAGAACGATGTGGAAAAAACCGTCTACTACTTGACTAAGCTGCTCATGCAAAATCCTTACGATTACCGTGCGATAACACAGCTTATTGACACATTAGCGCAAACGCAACCAGCCGAAAGCATCAGTCAGCTCTTAAATGAAATCGGCAATGCGGACGATCGCAAATTTCAATTGTACCTATTTAAAGTCACGCTTGCGCTCGGTCATATTGACTTGTCCAAGTATTATTGGGCCATGCTGGAAGATGTGGAGTCGGAGTTAGATATCATTGACCGTTTAAATCTTGCGCTTCTTCAGAGAGATGAAGCAATGTTCGGCAACTTAGTAGCCAGCCTAGCTAAAGATCAAACGATTACGCACGATATTCTTGTATCCTGCACGCTCGGCTCGCTAATGTGGGGATCGAATTACTATGAGCGAATTACGATTTCGGAAGATCATGCTTTATCCGCGAGCTACAACTCCTTCCGCTGCTTACTTGAAGGTGCTCCAGTCGACTCGCAGCCGGACATTTTCACATTGCTAACAAAATGCTACCTTTATCACAACTATGACTTATACGACCGATTCGTCAACGCGTATAGCTCGAGCGAAATAACGAACATGCTGGCAAATTTCTTCTATAACAAAAAGAATTACGATCTCGCCTTGAATTACTATTCATTGCTCTTGCGGAATAACGACCTGAGTGTAACCAGTCTGGAGAATTTATCCCTGTACCACTTGACCCGCCACTATATCGAAGATGGGTTAGAGTTTATTCTCGCCGCGCTGGAAAAGCGCCCTGATCTGCCCCATCTAATCACGTTATACTTGCGCTTCTGTACGAATCCGCAAGCAAAACAAACCTTCATTAAAAAATACGGGGACCACCTATCCTATTATCGCAAAATCCCGTTATTAGCTTCGTTGTTAAAATAACTTCCGTGAATTGAGGAACACAAAATGACTCCTGCTTGTGCAGGAGTCATTTTGCATCGTTATCTTTATTTTCGTTTATCGAAGAATAAACTGTTTGCTATATAGTCCGGCTCATAGACCCGCTTTTGAAACTTGGAAAAATTGATTTTATAAAGCGACTCCGAAGCTTCCTTACTTAGCTGCTTCATTCGCCCTAAGAGCGCCTCGTCGCAAGCCATTAATTGATGGATAATACGTTTGTCCGCTTCCTCGATACGATTAGTGGCTTGAAGATCGGCCAATGCCTCTTCGCGTAGTTCCACCAATTGAACGAGCTGTTCATAATCCACGTCAGCCAAATTCTCCATAATCGCATTCGTCTTATCGAATAGTTCCGTTAATCTGCTCATGCGCTCACCTAATTACCGACAGCTATCGCCGTTTTCGATACTTGTCTCCACCCATCTCTCAATTGCTCAAGGTGGCCGAGTACTTCGATTGCCAAGGAAGCTTCTTTCTTTAGATTAGCCTGTATCAAATTGTGAAGTAAGTATTCATAGATCAACACTAGATCCTTGGAAATCGGGTAATTGAAATTTAAAGAGCTAACCAATTCATGAATAATGGACTCCGCTTTACACAGGTAATTGTTTGCTTGCTCCCGATGCCCTTGTTCAATGCCCTCAATTCCTTGTTTCGTGAAGCGAATGGCGCCATCATAAAGCATAAGAACCAGTTGAATCGGTGTCGCGGTTTGAGCGGACAACTGTTGGTATTTCTGTTGAGGTGAAAGCATGTTACCGTATCCCCCTTACTGATAGCTAGAGAAGGCCGATGCTTGCGAGCTGTATTTGTTCATAGCCGTCTCCATTGCCGAGAATTGCGCGTAATACTGGTCTTCTTTCCGTTTCAACATGGCATCCATATCCGTAATTTGAGTTCCGATGCTTCGGAGTTGTTCGCTAAGCAATGAGCTGGCGATAAATGCTCCGTTTTTGTCCGTGCTGTACGAAGATGTGCCCGCCTTATCCGTGAGCGACTTAAGCGTGGACGCCACATTGGTGCTTAATTTTGTGAAGATGCCGGAGTCCGTGCTAGTGGGGTCCGAAGGGTTCGCACCCGTACCCGTGAAAAGCTTGGCTACGCTGTCCGGATCGTCGATGATGGCCTGGCGAAGCTTATCTTCATCCTGAATGACCAACTTCCCATAATCCGTCCATTGGCCAGTGGTGATGCCGATTGCTTGAATACTGGTACTTTTCCCCCCGCCAAGATCAAATCCTGTCACCATGGTTGCTCGCATATTGCTGACCATGGACGAAAGGATAGAATCATTGCTCAAGAGGCCGCTCTTCGCTTTTGTTTCCCATAGCTCGACTTGTTTATCCGACATGGCTTCTTCTTCATCTGTCGTCAACGGTTGATAATCACGGAAAACCTGTTCATGGAGCTTGCCGTTGACCTGATCCAATATGGCATTATAGTCTGAAATGAAAGACTTGATCGTGCTCAAGATTTTATCGGCATCAACGGTCGTGGACACAGTGGAAGGACCGTTGGCTCCCGTCTCAGCCTTTAATTGCATGCCAACGCCATTAACGGTCACATTGTTCGTGGTAGAAGTCATGCTAAGACCGTTTACCGTATATTCCGCGTTCTGGCCGTTTACTCTGCTTGCCGTTATTTCCGTAAATCCTGGTGCAGAAATAACCGCGTTGGCTCCGCTGCCGAGATCCCCGGTTTTATTGTTGGTGACGGACAGTTTACCATTCGCATACATCACGGTCGCGTTTACGTCTTTATCCGCATTAATGCGAGCGATAACGCTGCTCATCGTATCCGTATCGCTGAACGCAAACTCCTTCCCGTTTACCACGAACTTATTGTTTGCCGGCGTTGAAACATCGTAGATAGATGCCAACGATGGATCATCGCCAGTTAAATGCGTATCATAAACCCCGCGTGCCGATAATGCTACTTTCTCTACGGTTACGGACATGGAGTTTACCGCAGTACTGCCGGTGGAAGTAATAGCAACGGCCGCGGTATTACCCGTGACCTCTGCTTTCTTCGCCGTCATGTCCGCCATCGTACCATACTTTGATAGTTTATTAATACGGAAATCTACTAGTGAAGTGGCTACATCCCGATAGGCTTCCTGTTTCCAGGTAATAGACGTCTGCTGTTTGACCAGCTTGTCTCGTTTTCCCTGCTCCGCCTTCATTAGTGTTTTGACCATGGAGTCAATATCCATACCCGACGATAACCCGGTAATACGAAGCGTCATACGAATCCTCCTTTATTAAATCCGATGGTCGACAAGAATTCCGGCTACTTCCATTAATTTAGCAGCGACGTCCAATGTTTTTTCGGGTGGAATCTCACGAATCAGTTCGCCTGTGTCCTTATCCATGACTTTTATCATGATCGTATTCGTCTCTTTATGTACAGACAAGTGAAGCGTCGTTTGGGGGCCTTCCATGGCTTTTATGGCTTTATCAAGCATTTTGATTTTCTGTTCGTCGCCTACGGATACTTTCATGCCCCGGAGTTCGGCCAGTTGCATGCTTTCCGTTGTGTTAATCGTCGAAGTCAAGACCCCTTGGTCGCTATCCTGGATGGGCCTTTCTGCGCCGCTTTGTGCTCCCGAACCTACATCTGCAGAAATGAATTTATTGGAGCCGATTGAAGAAACATTCATTGACATGGTGTTGCCCCTCCCGATAAGTGTCCCTTACTTGATTTATCGACATAAATACCTACGAACTTAATATTGCTCAAAGCTGCGAACACAAACTCGCAAGCCTGTTCTCGGCTCTTTCATACCCCATTAAGGCCGCTTCCCGTAAACAATTCGCAGCTTCCTCGCGTCTTCCGAATACCTCGAAAAAGACGGCTAAATTATAAAGCGCAAGATAGGACCCCGTACCGGATTCCGAATCGTATCGGTACGTCTCTCCGATCATTAAACATTTACGGTAGGAAGCCTCGATCTCCGATAAGTACGACCCATAGACGCCCGGATCACTCATAACCAAATCCAGATAGAAAACCCCGCACGCGAAGTGATAGTCGGGAAATAGTTGGACCCACTCGAACTTGGTTTGAATAATGCGAAGCCCTTCTTCAAAACTGCGGGTGTCCTTTAACGCGTACAAATAGTGCACCACGACATTTGGCGCATAACGTTCCTTGCCGCCGATCTGCCCTAAGGCTCGGGCAAAGTATTCACTAGCCAAAGCTAGTTCGTGCTTTCCCTGGTACTCTTTCCCCAACTGAAATTTGATATAACTATTCTCGGGATGCTGCTGAACTTCTCGCAGCAGGAGGGGAAGATTGCGATCATGTTTACTCCCGTGCAAATATCCGTCATGATGAACGGTAATCGGAATTTGACTCCGGACTAGTTCGGAATCAACTTGCTCGTGAATTCTCCCCTTGTAACGGATTGGAGACGGTAACAGTCTCGTTATAAAACTCCTGCCTTTCCCTTCAACTCCCTTAGCGGAAGTAAAGCTGTTAATTTCCACCCTTCCCAGATCACCGCGTTCGTCCATGAACCGCTGGACAGCTTCCCGATCCATATGAACAATATATTCATCCGCGTCCAACACAAGGTTCCAATCGGATATCGATTGTGCTAATGCGTAATTACGGGCTGCCGAGAAATCATCGACCCAAACGAAGTCGAAAATGCGTGCGCCGAATTGCTTCGCAATTTCCTTTGTGCGATCTACAGATCCTGTATCCACAATGATGATTTCATCCACATACGGCGCCGCGTGCGTTAAACAACGACCCAGCTTCTCTTCCTCATTGCGTACGATCAACACGAGTGCTAGTTTACTGTTCCTCAATAAGATCACCTATTTCCTTTATAAAAAAAAGGTCTTAGATAAGTATCTAAGACCCTGATTATATGCAATGCTAAAATTAACGAAGCAGCGACAGCACGCCTTGCGGTGCCGAGTTCGCTTGCGCCAGCATCGATTGCGAAGCTTGCAGCAAGATGTTGTTCTTCGTCAGGTTGACCATTTCTTTTGCCATGTCCGTATCGCGGATACGGGATTCGGATGCCGTCAGGTTTTCGGTCGTCGTGCCAAGGTTATTGGATGTGTATTCCAAACGGTTTTGTACCGCACCCAGCTTGCCGCGCTCCGTTGCGACCGCGGAAATTGCAGCGTTAACGTCCGTCAGAGCAACGTTAGATGCAAGGCCAGTGAAGGCTGTCGTCGTGATTGCACCGATGGAGATCGCCGTACCTTTGTCATCCGTAATAATCGTTGCGCCGCCCGTAATCGACTTGCCGTTAAAAGTCGTGTTCGTCATGATGTTATCGATCTGCGAGGACAGTGCCGCAACCTCGGTCGTGATGTTGGCGACGTCGGAGGTTTGGTACGTGCCGTTCATGCCTTGGATCGTCAGTTCTTTCACGCGGCTTAGCATGGCGGATACTTCGTTCAATGCACCCTCTGCCGTTTGCACGAACGAGATGCCGTCCTGCGTGTTGCGCTGCGCTTGTTCCAAACCGCGGATTTGTCCGCGCATGTTTTCGGAGATCGAAAGTCCTGCTGCGTCGTCCGCTGCGCGGTTGATACGCAGACCGGAAGAGAGCTTTTCCATGTTTTTTGAAGCCGCCGTATTGTTCAAAGCCATGTTGCGGTGCGTGTTAAGCGCGCTGATGTTGTGGTTGATAATCATCGTAAATTCCTCCCTGAATGTGAATATTCGTTCCCGCATCCTTGCGGTAAAGTCGATGAAAGGTCGGCCGCCCTTTTCAACCCTATCTTATTTATCGGCAATCCATCGCTTTTTATTAGAGCCGGGGAACCGCTTTGCCAGGATATTCGAATCATATCAAGAAAAAAGGAGCTGTCCCGTGTCATTCTGGATGACGGATCGGGTCAGCTCCTTATTCCCCATGCGATTAGTGCTTAACGAAGCAGCGACAGCACGCCTTGCGGAGCCGAGTTCGCTTGCGCCAGCATCGATTGTGAGGCTTGCAACAAGATGTTGTTCTTCGTCAGGTTGACCATTTCTTTTGCCATATCCGTATCGCGAATACGGGACTCAGAAGCCGTCAGATTCTCGGTCGTTGTACCAAGGTTGTTGGACGTGTATTCCAAACGGTTTTGAACCGCACCCAGCTTGCCGCGCTCTGTTGCAACATCCGTAATTGCCGTATTGACTTTCGTAAGACCGGCAGCATCGAGGGTAACCGTAAGTGCAGAGAAGTTCGTCGTCGTAATCGAGCCAATGGAAATTGCCGTTCCCTTATCATCCGTAATAATTGTTGCGCCGCCCGTAATGGACTTCCCGTTGAATGTCGTGTTATTCATAATATTATCGATTTGGGAAGACAAAGCGTTCATTTCCGTCGTGATATTGGTCTGATCGGCAGCCTGGTACGTGCCGTTCATGCCCTGGATCGTCAGCTCCTTCATGCGGCTCAACATGGAGGATACTTCGTTGAGCGCACCTTCGGCCGTTTGTACGAAGGAAATACCGTCTTGCGTGTTACGCTGAGCTTGCTCCAAGCCGCGGATTTGTCCGCGCATATTCTCGGAGATAGAAAGACCCGCGGCGTCGTCTGCCGCACGATTGATACGCAGACCGGAAGACAGCTTCTCCATGTTTTTCGAAGCAGCCGTATTGTTCAGTCCCATGTTGCGGTGCGTGTTAAGTGCACTAATGTTGTGATTGATAATCATGATAATAATCCTCCCTGAATTTGAATGATAGTCCCGCATCCTTGCGGTAAAGCTAAGGGTAAAAAGTCCTGCTCAGCTCTAATATATGTATCGGTCGGACCATAGCTTTTAATTAGCGTCTCCGTAATTATTTACTTTTTAAATTGCGATATTGGCTTTGCAAATCCGAAATCGAGGACAAAGAGTTCAACGCCTCCTTGTTTGTATCCGCGACCGCGATGAACAGTTCCTTTCGCAAAATGCCGATTTCCTTAGGCGCGGCAATGCCGAGCTTCACGCCATCTGCTGATACATCTAGCACCGTAAGTTCGATGTCATTGCCAATCATGATGGTTTCGCCCTTCTTTCGACTTAGCACTAACATGACCGCCCCTCCTTCTCCTGACCGGTTACGGATGGAAAGAGTGTATGCTTGGTCAAATATGACGGATCTTGAAGAACGACTTGAGCAGCCGAATTATTGGCCGTATTCCATATGATTGGAGCGGCCAGATTTGCCGTCGCTTCTTGTATGTTACCTTTTACGGTTACGATATTCAAAACTCGGAGATTTTCGGTCAAGGGCTGCCCCAGCGCGTGGAGGATATTCGACTGAAGTTCAAATTCGTATTTCGGAAAGAATTCAAAGGGGGAAACGACGATGAAGGATAGCCGGCCTTCCTCCACCGACTGCAAAAAATAAAAAGGGCTCTCTTCTATGGGCATCAACGTATAGCTTCTATGCTCGGGAAATCCCGGGATTCCTAAGGGAAAATCAATAATCTCATTTTCTTCTATTTCGAGCGCGCCAAATCGCGTTGTATGAATAATCACTTTGTCACTCCCTTTAACCCTATGCAAATGCATAATTAAATGTGGAAGAGCTATAGCACTGCACGTGCCATAGCTCTTCCTGCGCATTTCTTGCGTATTATACCATTAAATCCACAATCGGCGGCGGCGTAACCGTGACTTTCGGGTAGCGCTCCATCGTGTAACGCACCTTGCCCGGCGTGAATTGAATATCGGGCTTTTGGTGCGGCTCCACGTCGATGGATACCTTCCACGGCTTCACTTCGATGTCGGGCTTGCGTACCTCGAACGATATCTTCGTATTTAACCGGGAAGCGGGACCGAAGACGGGAAGGGCGGGCCGCTGACGGGTGATCGACGCGTAAGCAAGGTCCGGAATCGGGTTGGCCTTGTTATTCGCCAAATCCCCGATGCTGCGCCACTTCTCGTTCACGGACGCAATGTACTGCGCCACGTAGCTCGTCGTCTGGGACATCAAACGCTTGGCCAAGCCCTCCGGCCTTCCTCCGTTGATCGCGTCCCATGTCGCCGACTGGTCGATCGTCATGACCGGCTTGTACGACTGCGCTTCCGTCGGCGGCCTGTCCGTATGTACCTCGACCTCGGCGCGCTCCGAATGAATCGTCCTGACGCCCCATTCCGTCCGAATGCCGAGATTGGCGGTTTGGCTCGTGATTTGAAGCTGCGGCAGCTTCATCTTAGTTCAAGAAATTGACCAGCGACGGCGTAATGATCTTCGCCCCGACCGACAACGACGCCTGGTAGATGTTCTGGCTGACCGTGGAGTCGATGTAGAGCTGGTCCATGTCCGCGTCCTCGGTCTTCGACTGCAGCGCGGTCAAGCCGACATTCATCTCTTCCATCCGGTTCTGCATGAGCTCGGTCCGGTTCGTTTTCGCGCCGTTCTCGGAGCGGGCGGAGATGATTTTGTTCATCCGAGACTTGACGTCATCGATTTCGGCGGTAACCGCCGAGTAGTTGCTCGACTGGAGCGCGCTCGACAACCGGTCGAACATCGAGAAGACGTTGTCCGTCGTACCTGCGGGATCCGCATCTCCGAACACTTGGTTCGCCGTCATGTTGACGTCGATCGTAATGCCCTGGCCGATCTCGTACGTGACCGCGCCGGCGTCGGCCGACACGGTCTTCGGATCGGTTCCGGACGGATACGGCTTCTCGTCGAACAGCTGCCCGCCGAAGACGAACTTGCCGTTGAAGCTGCTGTTGGCGATATCCGTCATCTGGTTCTTCAGCTCGGCGATTTCCTTGTTAATGGCGTCGAGGGAATCCGGCGTGTTCGTTCCCGTGCCCGCCTGAACGGCCAAATCGTTCACGCGCTGCAGCACCTGCGTCGCCTGGTCCATCTGCGTATCGTAAAAGTCCAGCCACGACAACGACGACGAAATATTGTCCTGATACTGCGTATTGGCCGTCAAATCGGACCGGTACCGCAGCCCGTAGGTGAGGCCGACCGGATCGTCGGACGGCTTGTTGATTTTGCGCCCCGTCGAGATTTGATCCTGTTGGATCGCCATCTTGCGCATGTTGGTATTCAAATTCTGAATGAGCCGCGAACTCGTCATGTTCTGGGTTACCCGCATCGACATAGCTGATTGCCTCCTCGCTTACCGGCCGACCGATCCGGTGCCGTTGATTAATTTATCCAAGGTTTCGTCGATGACCGTCATGAACCGGGCGGCCGCGTTATAGGCGTTCTGGAACACGATCATGTCCGACATCTCCTCGTCGAGCGACACGCCGCTGACCGATTGTCTCGCGCTGCCGGCTTGGGAGACGAGGGTATTCGCGTTATCGTATTGCCGGTTCGCCTCTTGCGCCTGAATGCCGATCGCGCCGACCATGGAGTTGTAGAAGACGCCCATCGTCGCCTGCGTCACCGGTCCGCCGGTCGACGTTTGATCGAAAGAGAACTTCGTGTCCTTCAGCTGGGAGATCAGAAGCGCCAGCGTGTTGTTGCCCTTCACCACGGACGTGCCCGCCGCGTCCGTCGTCGTCCGCATGGACACGGCGATTTTGTTGCTGTCGGTCTCGATCGCGGGATTGAGCCGGATGCTCGCGGCCGTGATGCCCGTCGCGCCGGACGTCGTATCGAAGGTGAAGAAATCCTCGCCCTTCGTAGCCGGCGATTCGTTCGTGAAGCCGAGCTGATGCAGGCCGTTGATGCCTTTGACGGTGACGACCTGATCGGCGGCCAGCGTGACGCCGTTATAGGTGGAGCCTTTCGGAATGGTAACCTGCAAGTCGCCCTCGGCCAGCGTTCTGGCGATGGTATCCAGCTGGTCCTGGTAGCCCTTCACGTACTGGTCGCGGGAAACGATCGTCCCGTACAGGTCGCCGTTGTTCAAATCGCCCGAAGCATAGGCGGCCTCGACCCCCGCCGAGGTCAGGTCCGTCACCTGCTCGCCGGCCACGAGCGCGGTTCCGCCCATGGCGATCGTGTAGCCGTCGCCGCTCTCGGACACGTTGACGTTCATCATCTTGGACAATTGGTCCGCGTACAGGTCGCGCTGGTCCCGAAGGTCGTTCGCGCTGTCGCCGGTGGATTCGTTGCGCTTGATCTGCACGTTCAGATCCGCGATGGCATGCAGCAGGACGTTCGCCTGCTGCACCTTCGTGTCGATCGAGCCCGTCAGATCGTCGCTCAGGCTCTGCAGCTGCTTGGCCGTCTGGTTGAAGGAGTCGGCGAGCGCCAGCGCGTTTTGCTTCACGATCTCGCGGTTGGTCGTATTGTCCGGATCCTTGCTCAGATCGGACCAGGCCGACCAAAAGTTGTCCAACACCGTGCGCAGTCCCGTCTCCGACGGCTCGTTCACGATCGTCTCCAGCTTGCTCAGCGTATCCGACCGCACTTCCCAGTTGCCCAAATATTTGTTCTCGTCGCGGTACTGCGTGTCAAGGAACGCGTTGCGGACCCGGTTGATCGCCGTGGCTTCGACGCCGGTTCCGATCTGCCCCGCCGCCGCGGAATGGGTCATGCCGAACGCTTCGATCGGACGCGTCGCCTGGATTTGAACCCGTTGACGGGTATAGCCCTCGGTGTTCGCGTTGGAGATATTGTGGCCCAACGTGCCGAGTCCGACCCGCGTCGTCAGCAAGCTGCGCTTGGCCGTCTCGATGCTGTGAAACGTGGACGTCATCCTCTCGCCCCCTTCGTCATCTTCTCTGGTCGTACCGCGCGTAGGACGGTTTGCCGTACGGCGCGTGCCGCGGATGTTGGTACGTATATTGGCTGTTCGGGTCGTCGCTCAGGAGATCGATCGTATAGTCGATAAACTTCAGCGACTGCTCGATCAGCTGCTGGTTCAGCCGGGTCGCGTGCTTCAGCTCGTCGAGCAGGCCCGTCAGCCGCCCGTGCAGCTCGATCAGCCGCGATTTCTCGTGGGGCGACGTGACGGTCTTGATCATCTCGCTGATTTTGCCGCCCTTGTACCGCAGCATGCCGACGGACGTGAAGTATTGTCCCGACAGCCGCATGCGCTGGGCTTCCAGCTCCTCCGCCGCCTTGAGCAGCCGGCGTTCCTTCTGGATCGTGGCATTGATCAGCTCCACCTTGTTGCCGACCAGGTAAGGCGTCTTCTCCTTCGCCAGCGCGAGCAGCCGCTCGTATACTTCCGCCTGCTGTTCCAGCGTGGCGATGATCGTCTCGACGTTCACGGAAAACCCACCTATTCTTGTTTGTTAGTTTTCAGGTAAGGCAGCAGCTTCTCGGCGATTTTGCCGGATTCCACGCGATAGGTGCCGGAGCTGACGGAAGCCTTCAGCTCGTCGATCCGCTTGGCCCGCTCGGGATCGGAAACGCGGCTGACGGACAGCATCTCCTGCGCCTGCGCTGAGATTTGGACCTCGTCCGTTTTCCGTTTGCGGCCGACGTTTCCGGTTTGCTGCTCGTTCTGCTTCTGGTACGGATTCACCGCGCCGATGCGCTGCGTTTGGTTGATTTTCACGTTTAACCCCTCCAACAATTCGAAAACCGATTCGCTGATACCACTATTATCGGCAATTCGATGCGATTATTTATAGCGATTCGAAACCATAGAAAATGCCCGGCAGCGGCGGACGACGAGCCGCTGTGCCGGGCATGGAAGCGCATGAAGCGATAAATAAGTCAGTTGTTGTTCCGGTTTCGGTACAAAGAAGCCGCGGAGCCGGAGGAATGGTACGCTTCTTTGTCGTCCTTCCCGTCCTTGTCCGAGAGGCCCTGCTTGGCGCGGCCGACTTCGTTCAGCAGCTTGGCCCGGCAGCTCTCGCACTGGTTGTGCTCGCGGACTAACGTGCCGCACATCTCGCACGGGTACATCAGGTTCGGCGCGCCGACCAGCGAGATCCGGCCTTCTTTGATAAACTTCGTGATCTGCTTGATGCTTACGTCCGTGGCCGCGTTCAATTCGGTGATATTGGCGCCTCTATGTTTACGAAGATAGTCCGCGCACAGCGCATATTCGTTGTCGATGGCCTTGATGCAGGCGGGGCACACGTCGCGAAAGTTCTTGGCGAACAGTTTGCCGCAGCGGGGACAGTTATCGAGCTCCATCTTGCATGCTCCCTTCCAGGTCGCGATTCGTGACTCCATAGTATCGCAAATATAGCCAAAATTCATCCTTTTTTTTGGACGGGACCGGGAAGGGGCGGCATGCGAAACGGGCGGGCGGCGCTTAGAGGGAAGCCAGCTTCGCTGGAAGCTCGGGGTGATTCCGGCTAGGAGCGAGCCACCGTCAATACGTAAACGTCGAACCGGAGCCCGGGCGCCGCCTGTCCGATTCCGTCTGCCAAGGCTTGCGCGCAGGCGTTCGCCGTGCTGCCGGTCGTGTAAATGTCGTCGACCAGCACCAAGCGGTAGCGCGCGTCCCGGCCGGCCGTCGCAAGCATCAGGGCCAGCTCGGCCTCGTCGGCCTTGAAGAGATTCCGCGTGTCGCGCAGCCGGGCGCCGCGCGTCTTGGCGCTCTGCTTCGCGCTGTGCCGCGTGCGCCGCAGCGCGTCGAAGAACGGAATGCCCTCGGCCTCCCCGAGGCGGGCGGCGAGGCGTTCCGCCTGATTGAAGCCCCGCTCGAGGAGCCGCGCCTCGCTGACGGGCACCGGGATGACGGCGTGGACGGGACGGGGACCGGCCTCCCGGAAACGCTCGGCCGCGAGGCCGCGGTAGGCCGCCGTCAGCAAGTCCCCGAGCAGCGGTTCGAGCGCCTCGTGGCCGCGATACTTATACAGCGCGAGCCATTCCCGGATCGTCGCGTCGTACCGGACGGCCGACCGGTTCGCGACGAACGCCGTCCGCGTCCGGCGCGCGCAGTCGGGACACCGCTCCGGCCGGCCGCATACGGGACAATACACGCGGGCGATCCAAGGAATGGACCGAAAACATCGCTTGCACAAGGAGCCGAACGCCCCCTGCCGCCCCGGTTCGCAGCGGTTCCCGCAAACCGCGCAGCCGCTCCCGCCGACGGCCAGCAAGGACGCGAACAGCGGGAACGCTTTGCGGAGCGACTGCCACAGATCGCCGGTCGTCATCGCCCGCTCACCGTCCTTCCTTGCCGAGCAAGTAACCGCGGCGCCCGGCGATGCGGTTCATGCCCCGAATCTGGGCGATCGCCGCCTGCTGGGCGCGCGTCCGCTCCGGCGCGCAAAAGTAGACGCTGCCCGCGGGATCGTCCTTCGACCTGCCGGCGCGGCCGGCCATCTGGATGAGCGAGGCGTCGTCGAACAGCTTGCCGTCCGCGTCGAGAATGAAGACGTCGCTCTTCGGCACGGTGACGCCCCGCTCCAAGATGGTCGTCGTGACGAGCAGCCGGATCGCGCGGGCCCGGAATTGCCGCACCTTCTCCGCGCGGTCGGGATCCTGCGACGACGTGCCGGCGACGGGGACGGACGGGAACGCGGTCCGCAGCTTCGCGACGAGCGGCTCGACGTCGCGGATCTGCTGGACGAACACGAACAGCTGCGCGCCGCGCTCGAGCGACCGCCCAAGCGCGGCGGTCAAGCTCCGCGGAATGCCGCGCAGCAGCAGCTTCCGCACGGGCGGGATGCGAAGCAGCGCCGGTACGGGCAGCGGATGCCGGTGAAACCGCACCGGCACCCGCACATGAGCCAGCCGGCCGAGCCTGGCTTCCATCCGGAGGGAAGCCGGCGGCGTCGCGGACAGCAGCACGTGGGTGCCATGCGGCGCGCGAACGTGCTCGGCGGCGAAGTGCAGCATCGGATCGCCGTGATAGGGGAACGCGTCGATTTCGTCGACGATGACCAGCTCGAAGCCTTCGCGGAAACGGAACAGCTGATGCGTCGTGGCCAGCGTGATGTCGCCTTGCTCCCAGCGCTGCTCGCTGCCGCCGTAGAGCGTGACGACGGCCGCGGCCGGAAACGCTTTGCGGATCCGCGGGTCCAGCTCGAGCACGACGTCCCGCCGGGGCGTCGCGATGAGCGCCCGCCCGCCGCGGGCGAGGCAGGACTCGACCAGCGGGAAAATCATTTCCGTCTTGCCCGCGCCCGTCACCGCCCAGAGCAGAAACCGGCGCTTCGCGCCGCGCCGGCCGGGCGGCGCGTTGATGTAGGCGAGCGCCGCGGAGGCCGCCGCCGTTTGGGCCGGGCTGAGGCCCCAGGCGGCCAGGTTCGGGGAGGGCGCCTGCGGCGGGCGCGAGACCGGGGGCGGAGCAGCCGCGGCCAGGTGCGGCGAGCCGGCGGGCGCGGGCGAGTAGGCGCCGGCACCGGGCACCGGCAGGCCCGTCGCTGGGGCCGCGCTGAGCGCAGGCTCGCGCGCAGGCGGAGCGGCGAGCGCGAGGCCGGCAGGCGCGGCCCCATGCGCGCGCGCGTCCTGCGCGGGCGGGCGAACGAGCCCGCCGGGCAATGGCGGGCGGGCTCGTTCCGCGGCGCTCGGCGTGCCGAGGATGAGCAGCCCGCACTCGCGGCTGCGGCCCATGGCGAGGCACGCCTCGCAGTACGCGCACGCGCGGCCGCACGCGGCGCATGCGGTGCGGCGCATGCGCGCCGAGCCGCTGCCGCAGCGCTGGCAGCGGAGCCGCGGGCGCGGCCGCGCGCCCAGCGCTTGCCGCCACCGCAGCAGCCGGGGCTGCGGCTGCGGGGCGACCGCGCCGCCGAGGCGCAGCCGGCCGAGCAGCGCGGCCAGCTGGAGCGCGGGCGCCCACGCGCTCCACGTCGCCGGCGCGGCGCCGGCCGGCCCGGCCGCGCCCGCGGCCTCGAGCAGGGCGAGCGCTTCGCCGCTGAGCAGCGCTCGGCCCTGCAGCAGCGCCGCGGCGCGGCAAGCGCGCGCCGCCAGCGCCCGGGCGCCCGCGCGGCCCGTACCGGGCTCGGCCGCGCCGAGCACATGCCGCGCATGTGCCGACGGCTGCCGCGGAACCGGCAGCCCCATGCGGGCGTCGCCCGCCCAGGCGTCGCCGACGAGCCGCGACAACGCCGCCTCCAGGCGCCCGCCCGCCAGCCGTCCGCCGGGCCAGCGCGCCGCGACCTGCAGCGCGTGGCCGAGCGGGAGCGGCACCGGCCACGCGACCAGCCGCACCGTCTCGCCGTCCATCGCATCCCCGGGGCGCCCGCCCTCTCCCTCGCCGGCCCGCTCCGCCCCGCTCGTCTCACGATGCACCGTTCCGTCTCCGAACCGGTCCATCGGCGTTCCATCCTCTCTTTGCTTCTCCTTGTCCCGCCTCATCGCCGCCCGCTCCGACCCGCTCGTCCCAAGACTCGCCTCCTCTCCTCCGAACCGGCCCATCGGCGTTCCATCCTCTCTTTGCTTCTCCTTGCCCCGCCTCATCGCCGCCCGCTCCGACCCGCTCGTCCCAAGACTCGCCTCCTCTCCTCCGAACCGGTCATCGGGCGCGTCTCCCGCTCCTTGCTTCTCCCGATTCCCGCTCGCGGCCGCCCGCCCACCCGCCTCGTCGGGTGCCCATCTCGCTTCAGCTCCGCGCCGCTCGCGATCCCACCTCATCGCCGCCCGCTCCGCCTCCGCCCGATAATCGGCGTCCAACCAGTACGCGAAATCCACTTCGGGCGCGATCGTCCAGCCCGCCCATGAGCCGGCGGGCGTCGCCGCCGCGTACACCGTCACGTTCATCGTCATCTTCCTCCATTCGGCTTCCTCCCGAAAACGCCAAAAAAGCACACCCCGACCGCCTTCCGGCAGTCGAACGGGTGTGCTTCACGCGTTTCGATCTTCAGTTGTGTCGATTATACCTCGCCCTCCTCCGGCGCGCAACGGTTCGGCCTCCAGCCAACCGCATGCCCCGCGGTCGCCGTCCGCCACCGCCTCAAAACGGCAGCTTCGACAAATCCGCCGGGTCGCGCAGATCGATAAGCACCGCGTGCTCCTTCGCGGAGACGATGCCTTCCGCCTGCAGCATCCACAGCAGGTGCGTCGGCTCGAACGGCTTGCCGTCCTTGCCTACCGGCTTCGCGTCCCGACGAAACCGTTTCCATTTTCCGGAGCGTCCAATTCCCGTTATCGCTTCTTCTCCCCCGCGCGCAGGCGGACCGGCAGCGGAATCCGCCCCTTCCCCGGCCTTCGCCGCGCTCGCGGGCCTGCCTTCGGCATCCGCGGGCAGACGGCTTCCGCCATGCACCTGCACGTTCATGCCCTGCTTCGCGAACGCCCGCGCGATCTGTAGCGTATCGTCCTGCGAGCCGTTATCCACGACGGTGACCTTCACGTCGGTCCCGGTCAGGTGCGAGAATCGGCGAAGCGAACGCATATACCATTCCATCCGCGGTTCTTCGTTGCCGGCGATGAGCACGTAATGCTTGACGTTGCGTTCGCGGCCCAAGCGAAAAGCCGAGCAGACGTAGACGACGATCGCCGCCAGCACGTAGCAGCCTACGATCCAGAGCAACACCGATATCAAAGGCGTCCACCTCCTTTTTGTGACATCATATGCCGCGCCGCGCCCAGAGGTTACGGAGCGCCGAGGACGAGCCGGCCCAATCTGCGGCCCCCCGTCCGGCCCTCGTTTTTTTAGCAACCGGAAAAGTAATGCCCCTCGCCCATCCAACTCCTTCCGGCTCTATCCATCCCCTTTCAACCGCTTCCCATCCGGCCTCCCCGTCCGCGCGCAAAAAAGGCTCCCGCCACAAAGCGGAAGCCCTCTTCGCATGTATGTATGCCTGACTTAAAGCGTAACCCAGCCGAACTTGATGGAGTTGATGACGGCCTGCGTGCGGTCGTCGACTTCCATTTTCTGCAGGATGCTGCTGACGTGGTTCTTAACGGTTTTCTCGCTGATGAACAGGAATTCCCCGATCATCTTGTTGCTCTTGCCTTCCGCCATCAAGCGAAGCACCTCGGCTTCGCGGCGCGTGAGCGGATTGTCCTCGCTCGGAATGAACTTGACGCCGGTTTCGCGCGCTGCCGCCGCGCCCGAGCTCGAGCCGATCTCGTCGAGGTACGTCATGCGGCGAAGCTGGTTGATCAGCTTGCCCGTTACTTTCGGATGGATGTACGCATAGCCGTTTACGACGGATCGAATCGCATTCGCCAACGCTTCGGCCTCCATGTCCTTCAAGAGATAGCCGCTTGCTCCCTTGCGAAGCGTCTCGAAGACATAGCTCTCGTCATCATGGATCGAAAGAATAATAACCTTCACGTCCGGGAAAATGTCCCGCAGCCGTTCCGTCGCCACCACGCCGTTCTCGATCGGCATGTTGATGTCCATCAGGACGACTTCCGGCTTGTTCTCGTTGCAGAATTCCAGCACTTGGATGCCGTCGTTGCATTCGCCGATGACTTCCAAGTCGTCTTCCATATTCAGAATCCGCTTAAGCCCTTCGCGGAACAGCTGATGGTCATCCGCGATCAGGACCTTGATTTTGCGCTTGCCGCTCGAAGCTTTGAATTCCATTCGTTAGTTACTCCTTTCTAGATTCCGCGTTGATGGGGATATGGATCGTGATTTTGGTGCCTTCGTTGATTGCGGATTCGATCTCCATCCTCCCTTCGAGCAGTTCAACCCGCTCTCGCATGCCGATCAGACCGAAATGCGCGCTGTTCTTCGCCTTGGACTCGATCAGATTCGGATGAAACCCGACTCCGTTGTCCTTGACGACAATTTTCACCATTTGCGCCTGGTAGGTCATTTCGAGCGTCACATAGGTCGGATTCGCGTGCTTGAACGCATTGCTGTACGCTTCCTGCACCATGCGGTAGATGGCGGCTTCCATGGCCGACGGGAGCCGCAGCTCCTTGCCGATCGTTTCGAACCGCGTTCGAATCTTGTTTTTTTCTTCGTAATCTTGAATATATTTGCGAAGCGTTGGCACTAGACCGAGATCGTCGAGCGCCATCGGCCGCAGGTTGAAGATGATTTTGCGAATTTCTTCGATGCCGGAACGCACTTGGCTCTTCAAATCTATTAATTCGTCCTGCACGATTTGAAATTCCTGCTTCATCAGCATGCGTTCCGCAATTTCCGTCCTAAGCACTATATTCGCAAGGGACTGGGCGGGACCGTCGTGAATCTCCCGCGCGATCCGTTTGCGCTCTTCTTCCTGGGCCAAAATAATCTTGAGCCCGATTTGCTGTCGGTTCTTAGCGGATTCCAGGATACGCGTCACCTGGTTCAAATCTCCCGCCAAGTACTCCAGCACCACGTTGATTTTGGACGCGATGGATTCCGCCCGCTCGATGGACTTCTCCACGTTGCGGACCCGCTTCTGCAATTCGTCGCGCCGGGCCTTCAGATACGTTTCCTTCTCGCGGAACATCATCAGCTCCAGCTGGAGCTGCGTCGCTTTTTCGTACGCCGTTTTGATGTCCTCTTCTTTATATCGGACGAAGTCCCGGCTAACTTCAGTCAGCCGGATTCTCGCCCTGCGGTAATCGAGCTCGAGCTTGTCGACTTTGTCGATGATCTCCCCGGTTTCGGCCAGCACCTCGTTCAGTTCCTGGCTTAGGGAATACATTTCCTTGCGCGCCGATTCGCAGATCTCGAAGATTTGGTACTTGCTGTCCTCCATGACCAAGACGGCGTTCTTTATGACGCGATCGATATCGTCTACGCGAAAATCCATCCGATAACGGCCCACTTTCTGCTTAATCTACTAAATCTATCATAGCATAGATTCAGAGGCAGGCATCCATATCATTCGACGGTAATCGTGCCCATTTTTCCATCCCAATTTACAACTAGGCCCAATTGCTCGGAAACGAGCCGGATCGGGACCAGCGTACGTCCGTTGCGGGTCATCGGTGCGACTTCGGACTGCTTGCGCTCCCCGTTCAGCACATACTCCTTGCTGCCGACCCACATGTCCATCAGCTGGCTCCCGCGCAGCACGGAGACGCGCTTCAGCACGGCGTCCCAATCGACTTGGGCGCCCATCGCCTCGGTCACGAAGCGGAGCGGCAGGTACGTCGTGCCGTTCAGCAGCAGCGGCGCCACGTCGAGCTTGTAGGCCTTGCCGGCGACCGTCGCGTTCTTCGAGCCGATCTTCAGGCCGATCTTCTCGCGCGGCGGCTCCGGCGCAAGCGCCGGGTATTGGAACGCGACGTTGTCGAACCCGATCGCGCCCGTCAAGGCGCGCTCGTCCTGCCCGTCCTCCAGCGACGCGACATACAGGCGCTTCAGCGTAACCGGCGCCGGCATGCCCTCGGCCGCCAGGTTGACCTTGATCGTCTTCCAGCCGGTCCAGTCCACTTGCTTGGCCAGCGTGATCAGGTGCGCCGCTCCCTTGCCGTCGATGAACTCGGCGCGCGCCCAGTTCAGGCTGCCGTCGCCCATGACGTCGATGCTCATGCCGGACGGGCTGCCGTCCACTTTCCGGCCCGTGCCGTTCAGGACGGCATAAGCGGCCTTCGTCCCGCTTCCGTTGGTAAAATCGTACTGCAGCTGCACGACGCCCGTACTATTCGTGCCGGGCAGTCCCGACACGACCGAGGCCGTCCCACCTACACCATTCGTACCTTGGAACGAAATTGGATAGGTCTGGTTCTCGAAATCGTCAAATTTTTTATCCGCGCCCGTCGCAAGCACGGCCATTGTCGAAAATCCGTCGTAGCGGGCGATGACATACCCGGCCTTCGCCGTCGGGCTCACCGCGCCGATCGTCAGCGTGCCGTCGTTCACGGCGCCCGTAAAGCCGCGCAGCTCCCATTTGACCGAGGACGCCGGAACGGTCAGCTGGCGTCCGTCCTTCAGCGTCGCGCTGACCGGAAGCGCCATGGACTTGCCCGCTTCCAGCACGAGCGAGCCCGCGCCGATCGTCATCGAGGCGATGTCGCCGCCGCTCACGATCTCGATCGGGAGCTTGTCGCTGACCGCGCCGGACTTGACCGTGATCGTCGTGGAGCCCGCCTTCGCCGCGGTGAACGTATTGCCCGAGAAGCTGCCGAGCGCGGAACCGGCCTGCCAGGTCGGCTGCAGCGTGCCGGGATCGATCGGGTTGTAGTAGTTGTCGTACGCCTTCATCGCGTAGGACGCCTGCTGGCCGACGAACATCACGCTGCTGCCGCTGGCTTTGATGCCCATCAGCGTGCCGGCGGGCGCCGTCGAGAAGACGCCGAGCCCGTTCGCGACGAGCCGCTGCGTCGCGCCGTATTCCGTCGGGAACGCCAGCTGCGCCGCCGTCTCCCCGAGCGGGCGCGCGATCATCGTCGTGGAGCCGCCGCCGTCCAGGTTCATCCCTTTCCAGACGCCCGCTTGCACCATGATCTGCTGCAGCTCCGCCAGCGTCACGCCGAGGCTGCTGCCGCTGTCCTCCACGGTGACGATGAATGCCTTGGCGCCGTCCTTCGAATACCCGAGCGCCGTGCGCGCGCGGTCGCTGCTTCCGCTGATGCTGCTCGTGCTGCGGGAGAAGGCCGCCGCCGCGCCGTTGTTGACCAGAATGGTATGGCCGCCGATCAGCATCTGCAGTTGATTCGGGTCGATCTTCTGGCCGGTCGACTGCGCGACCAGGTTATAATTGACCGCGACCTGCGCCCCCGCCTGCAGATGCGCGCGCGCGTACTCGGCCGCTTTGCCGTGCGTGCGCAGAATGATGCCGTCCGCCGGGATCGCGCCCGTTATCATGGCATTGTCGGCGAACTGCGTGACCACGCCGTTTTGCACGAGCACCTCCGTCGGCGTCGTGGAGCTGTCGCTCACGTCCGGTCTCGACTGCGTCCAGGCGCCCGTATAGACGTACATCGCGTTGGCGTGGCTGAAGCCGTTGTCGGGCTCCGTCTTGTACGCCGCCTTGTTGATGCCGGACAGCGGGAAGGCCGACCCGTCGGCCGCCGTAACCGCCCCTTCAAAACCATATGTATCGATCGTCGGCTTATGATCGTTCGTCAGCGCGAACGCGTACATGCCGGTCAGCTGCGAAGGGCTCGTTACGAGCTGGCCGCCCGTCACCTCCGCGCCGATCGGATTGCCTTTGCCGCTCGCCGTATTGAAATAATCCCCGTTCACGCCCGCGACCGCCCCGGTCTGGCCGACCATGCCGGCTACGGAGCCGACGCTCGTCACCGAACCCGCCTTGCCGTTCATGACGTCGAGCTTCACGTACGGATTCGTCAAATCCACCTCGATGACGTGCACGTACGACGGTTTTGCCCCTGCCTTGCTTATCCATGTATAATCGACGCGTTTCGCGCCGGACGTAATCATTTCCGCGTTCGTTTGCACCAGCTGCTTCACCGCAGCCTGAATGCCGTTCGTGCCCGCGCCGCTCTCCGCGGCCGCCGCGAAGGCGGGCACCGCGATCATCAGCGGCTGCGCCAGCAGCGTCGCCCCCAATGTCCATAGCAGCAAGCGTCTGCCGGTTTTTCCCGGCACCCGGTTCGGTTTCTGTTCGTCTCGCATGTCTCCTGCAACTCTCCCATCTCAAAGTCTAGTAGGTTAGACTATGAAACCGCTGGAAAAGTTACGTCTGATAGAAGAGTCCTATCAACAGCATTCGACCGACAAAAAAAAGCTATCCGAGCCGATTCGACCGGATAGCTGATAATAAGCTAGATATCGAGAAAATCCACGTTGGCCAGCAGCCGCTTTACCATGACCGCGGCCTCGGCGCGCGTCGCTTTGTTCTTGCCGCCGAACGACGTCGCCGTCTGGCCGGCGATGATGCCCGCCTGCACCGCCTTGGCGACGTCCGCCTGCGCCCATGTGCCGATCTTGCCGCGGTCGGCGAATTTCTTCAACGTGTCCGCCGCGGCGCCCTTGAGCGCGTATTGGACGCCCGCCGCCGCCGCCGCGCGCACCATCATCGTCGCCATTTCTTCCCGGGTGATCGGATTGTTCGCCTTGAAGCTGCCGTCCGTCATCCCCTGCACGATGCCGGACGTCGCCGCCGCGCCGATGTACGCCGCGAGCGCCGCGGACGTGTTGACGTCCTTGAACTTCGCCGCGGCCGACCGGTCGCCCGTGAGTCCGAGCCCTTTCGCGATGAACATCGCGAACTCGCCGCGCGTGACCGCTTTGTTCGGGGCGAACGCCGTGAGCGTGCTGCCTTCGACGATATACTTGTTCGCGAGGAGCTGGATGTCGTTGCGGGCCCAATGCTTCGCCAGATCGGTGAACTTGGCCGTGCCTTTCACGACGGCATAGACGCTGTTGCCTTTGCGCTTGAACGTGACGACGGATTGACCGTTCGCCTGCGTTACCTGCGTCGGCACGTACGACAGCTTGTTCGTCTGCGGATCCAGCCACACGACCGCCACTTGCTTGCCGTCGAGGTTCGCGGACGTCTTGATCGTGCGCGTGACGTACCCGCTCAGGTTGTCGACGGGCTTCGTCCGGCCGTTGTTCGTCACCGCCAGCTGGAAGCTGACCGGGTTGACGAGCGACAGGTCGCCCGCGCTGCTCAGCTGCGCGTTCAGCGCCGAAGCCAACGAACCGGCGTTGGTGTCGATGGAGACGACGAGCTGGCCGACCGGTCCGGCCGCGTTCATCATCTGCGCCAGCTGCGCGAAATTAAGCGCGCTGAGCGGGATGTCGTAGGTGACCGCCTTATAGGCCACGCCGATCGACGCGTTGGAAGCCAGCTTCTTGGCGTCCTCGAGCGCGCCGAGCGGCAGCGCGACGATCGCGGCGTTCTCCGTGCTCGGCACGGTGAAGACCACGCGCGGCACCGTGCCGCTGACGGACCTTACCGCGTTGTAGGCGGCCGTGACCTTCTCGCCCGTCAGGGCGTATTGGTTCGCCGGAATGCCGGCCGGGGACACCGTCGACGTCGTGATCGCCGCGGATGATTTGATCCCCAAGCCGCCGCCTTCAGCCGCCTCGTAATCGCCCGATGCATTATCCGCCCAGGTCGTCTGGTTAGCGGCGCCCACCTCCGTGAACGAAGCCGGCAGCACGCCCGTGACGGAGCGCGGGCCGAGACCCGCATTGCTATAGCTGACCTTCACCGCATCGCCGATCGCGACCGGCGTGTACAAGGACAACACCACGCTGGACCCGCTGACCGAAGCGTTCGAAATCGGG
This sequence comes from Paenibacillus sp. UNC496MF, assembly GCF_900113915.1. Classification (NCBI taxonomy): domain Bacteria; kingdom Bacillati; phylum Bacillota; class Bacilli; order Caryophanales; family Paenibacillaceae; genus Paenibacillus; species Paenibacillus sp. UNC496MF. The sequence continues at coordinate 343,801 of NZ_FORE01000010.1, read as the reverse complement.
CGCGAGGCGTTATTGACCTTGACCGAGAACTGCGACGTCGACGCCGGATAGCTCGCGCTCAGCGCCGCCGAGAAGCTGACGGTGACCGTGCCGCCCTTCGCGATAATGCCGTTCAGGACCAGCGACGAGGTCCCGCCGTTGTTGGCCGGCATGCTGCTGAACGTCGATGCCGCGTTGCCGTACAGATCCGTTATGGCCGGCGTGCCGCCGACGTAGGTGACCACGACGGAATCCCCCGTCGAGATCGCCGTCGAGAGCGACAGCAGCACTTGCGAACCGCTGACGCTTACGCTGTAGACCGACCGGGACGCGCCGTTGACCGTGACGTAGAACGACGCCGCCGGCGGCGTCAGCGCCGTGTTCAACGCCTCGTTGTACGCGAGGGTGACGAGGGAGCCCGCGGCCGTTACGTATTGCAGCGCCGGCGCGCTCCGGTCCGTTCCGTTCTGCACGTAGAAATTGCTGAAGTTGGCGGCCGCGTTGCCCGCCAAGTCGCGCAGCGGGTAGGACTGCGCGTAATAAGATACCGATACGGTCTGTCCCGACGCCGGCGCCGCGCCGCTAAAAGCCAGGAAGACGACGCTGCCGGAGCTCGAATAGGACGTGGCCGAGCGGTAACTGCCGTCGACGTAAACCGAGAATTGCGCATAGGCGTACGAGCTGACCTGCGCGATCTCTTCGCTGAACGTCAGCACGATCGTGGTGCCGTTCAGCGAGCCGCTCACCTGGTAAGGCGCCGTCGTGTCCGGCACGTTCGTGACGATAATGCCCGAGAAACTCGCCGCCGCCGTGCCGTCCAGGTCCTTGATCGGATTCGAACCGGCCGAGTAGGATACCTTGATGACCTGGCCGTAGGACGCCGCGCTCTGCAGCGTCAGCGTCACGGTATGTCCGCCGATGGCCACGTTCGTCACCGAGCGAGCTGCGCCGTTGACCGTCACGTAGAAATTCGCGGGCGCCGGCGTTGCGGTATCCCGCGTATCCAGGTTCTCGTTGAACGCGATATCGATTTTGTTCGTGCCGACAAGCGCCGCGCCGGTCACCGTCGGAGGGCCGTACGACGAGGCGGACGTCCGGAACGCCCAGCCGTACTGGTTCAGAATCCCGTCGAACGCATTGCCGGCCAGATCGGTGACCGCTCCCGGCGAGATTTCCGCATAATAGTCCGTGTTGCCTGCCATCGTGCCGTTCACCGTGACCAGGAGCTTACGGTTGTTGTTCGGATCGATGGCATACGTGGTCGTCAGCGGGGAATTTCCCGTGCCGCTCACCCGTTTGACTGTGATTGCCGCTCCGCTCGTACCCAGCATGATCGGTTCGCTGAACGTCGCTTCCAGCTGCGTGCCCTGAAGCGGTACGTTCTGCGCCCCACTCGCCGGTACCTGAAGCACGAGCGAAGGCTTGTCGCTGTCCTGCGTCACCGTGAACGACCACGCGATGGAGCCGGACAAGCCGGCGAAATAATTCCCTTTGACGTCCGAGAACGCTTGTCCGCCGATTTCGACGTAATACCGGGCGTTATCCGCGTACGTTTTGCTCGCGTCCGTGACGGTGATTTTTGTCGTCCCACCTCCGGAGACCTTCGTAGACGTGACGGGAATGCTCGCGAACGCATTGCCCGACGGCAGCGAGCGAATGACGATGTTGCCCGTGCCCGGATAGACCGGCTCGGAGAAATTCATTTCCAGGCTGACCGTCCTCGTCGCCTGCGTGCCGAGCGGCTTCCGGTCCGCGAGCAGCGTCGGCGGCGTCGTATCGTTGCCGGGATCCGTAACGAAGCTCCAAGCCCGCGCATCCGAGATGCCCTGGAACAGCTTCGACGAATCGCCGGCATCCTTGAAGGCGCCCCCGTCGATCAGCACGTAGAAGCCGGTATTCGGCGCCAAGTCGGAAGGCGGATCGATGACGACGTCGGTTCCTCCCGTCGACGCGTTCGGTACGTACGACACGCTGCCCGAGTTCGCGCCGATGGTTTGCACCGTCGTATTGTCGGCGACTTTATTAATGGTGATCGTCCCCGTATTGGCGGCCACCGCGCCGGGGAAACTCAAAACAAGATTCGTCGTCACGCTGACCGAATAGGCGTTGTCCGCCGGCTTCAATACGGGCGTGCCGAGCGGCGGCGCCGTCGTCGTAAACCGCCATCTCGCCCCGTCGACCCCGCCGAACGGATTGCCGGCCGCGTCCTGGAACGCGCCGCTGGGCACGCTGACTTCATACGTGCTGCTGCCGTTCAATACGTTGGGCAGCGTAACGTTGATCGTCGACGTCGAGCTGCCGCTGACGCCGACGGAATTGACGGAGATGACTTGACTATCCCACGATTGGGCGACGTTCTGCACCGTAATCGAGCCGCTGGCCGCGAAGACCGGTTCGTTGAAACTCAGCTTCAAGGCCGTGCCGACGCCTGCCGTGCCGCCGTTCGCGGGCGAGAACGGGTTGGTCGCGTTCAAGGCAGGCGGCGTCGTATCGGCCGCGGCGACCGTCGTGAAGCTCCAGCCGACCGCGCTTGTCAACCCGGCGAAGTTGGCATTGTTGCTCTCGTTCGCGAACGCGCCCGCGTCGATCGTGACGTAATAGCTCGTATTGAGCGCGAAGTTCGAGCTCGGCGAGATCGTCACGACGTTCCGGTTGGCCCCCGTGCCGATCGCGACCCGGCTGTCGGTCGCGACGACGTACGATTCGAACAACGCGTTGTCCAGCTGCTTGCGAATCTGAATCGTCGCGCTGCCCGTCCCCTTGCGGACGTTCTCGTCGAACGTCAGCTTCAAATTCGTGTTCGTCGGCACGTTGGCCGTGCTCGGCAGCGGCGAGATATTGGCGATGACCGGCCCGCTCGTCGCCGCCTCCGCCCGCTTCGGTCCGGCGGCGAGGCCGCCGATCACAACCTGCAGCACCAACAGGGCCGCAATAATAAAGGATACCGCTCTGCGCATTCGCATCATATGACCCACTCCCCAACTAAAGACACTCGTATAATAGTTGTCGGCGTGGACCGGGGCGAAATGAAGACGAATGCCGAAAAAGGGCGGTTTGACACGCTTTTTCGAACGGAAGGCGAGAGGAAGGGAAAGGAAAAATCCTGGCGAGATGAGGGTAAGAAGAGGCGGGATAGCCGAAACAAGAGTCAAAAAAAAGCCGCTCCGGTGAAGGAGCGGCTTCCACTCGCGCGAGGTCGTCTTAACGAATCGCCAGCGCGTCGGCTTTCAGTTGTTCGGCTTTGTCCACGCGCTCCCACGGAGCATCGATGTCCGTGCGGCCGAAGTGGCCGTACGCAGCCGTCTTGCTGTAGATCGGGCGGCGCAGATCCAGCATTTTGATAATGCCGGCCGGGCGCAGATCGAAGTTCTTCTGGATGACTTCCACGAGCACTTCTTCGTCGACTTTGCCCGTCCCGTACGTATCCACGTTGATGGATACCGGGTTAGCAACGCCGATCGCGTAAGCCAGTTGGATTTCGCATTTCTCGGCCAGGCCGGCTGCGACGATGTTCTTCGCCACGTAACGAGCCGCATAGGCCGCGGAACGGTCGACCTTTGTCGGATCCTTGCCGGAGAATGCGCCGCCGCCGTGGCGAGCATAGCCGCCGTACGTGTCGACGATGATTTTGCGGCCCGTCAGGCCGGCATCGCCTTGCGGTCCGCCGATAACGAAGCGGCCCGTCGGGTTGATGAAATATTTCGTTTCGCCGTCCAGCCATTCGGCCGGAACGACGGGTGCGATGACATGTTTGCGGATGTCCGCTTGGATTTGCTCCAGCGAGATTTCTTCCGCATGCTGCGTGGAGACGACGATGGCGTCGACGCGCTTCGGTTTGCCGTCCACGTATTCGATCGTCACTTGCGTTTTGCCGTCCGGACGAAGGTATTCCAGCGTGCCGTCTTTGCGGACTTCGGACAGACGGCGCGAAATGCGGTGCGCCAGCGCAATCGGCAGCGGCATAAGCTCCGGCGTTTCGTTCGACGCGAAACCGAACATCAAGCCTTGGTCGCCTGCGCCAATATCTTCGTTTTCTTGGCGAACGTCTACGCCGTCGCGGGATTCCAGCGCGGCGTTAACGCCTTGCGCGATGTCCGCGGATTGCTCGTTCAGCGACGTCAGTACGGCGCACGTGCTGTAGTCGAAACCGTATTTCGCGCGGGTATAACCGATGTCTTTGATCGTGCGGCGCACGATGGCCGGAATATCGACGTAATCCGCGCGGCTGCTGATTTCGCCGATCACCAGCACCAGACCTGTGGCGACGGAAACTTCGCACGCAACGCGCGCGTAAGGGTCCACTTCGAGAAAAGCATCCAGTACCGCGTCAGAAATCTGGTCGCAGATTTTATCGGGATGCCCTTCCGTCACGGACTCGGACGTAAACAAATGGCGTCCTTTGAGAGACATGAACTTCAACCTCCTGTACTTCGTTGTTCTAAGTAAAGATGCATAACCAATCATGATTGCTGGGACTCTATAAGACATCGTCGTCCCATACCGGGATCTAACGCTGAACGTTTCGATTCCAAAAAATGAACCTTTTCCGATGCGGAAAAGGTCTCATTAAGAACTCTCTAAAGTATGATACCGAAGATGTCGCTTGGTGTCAATGGCTGACAGCGGTTTGCAGGACTGGATTTACAGCCCGTTTAAGACCTTCTCGGCTTGTTGGACGAGCCTTCTCGTGATGTTGCCGCCGATATAGCCGGCATCGCGCGTCGCGATTTGCGACCAGTTGACGTGAGCGCCGCCCGCGCCCGACGTACCGCCTAATTCGGATGCGAATTCCGTATCCGCGCCGCCTGCGCCGCCCGTCATGAGACCGAGTTCGGCAGCCAATTCATACTTCATTTGATCCAACGCTTGCGCACATTCGGGAACCAGTTTGCGATTGCTTCTCGACATTCGTAAGCACCTCCTAGTGGGATGCTTCTAGTGTGCGCGGTTAACCGGGTTCCGAAGCGGATTACTTGTTGACAGTACGGGTAAAATTAGTTACTTCGCTGCCGCCTGCGACGAATACGTGCCGCGAACCATGACGGTCAAGCCCGTCTTCTGGCCAGGCGCCGGCGTGACGCCGCGGCCGCCGCGCGGGAATAAGATGAGGTGATTGTTCGGGACCGACTTGCCGTTCGTAATATCCGTCCCGTCCGTTAGGTCGGAAATGCCGTTGCTGTCCGTACTGTAGGCCACCGCTTTGCCCGCCCGCACGATAAACTCCGCGCCGTCCTTGGCAATCAAAACTTTGCCGACCGGCACCGTCACGACTTCGACCTGTTGAAACCCGCCGCCTTGTCCGGCATCCGTCTGTCCGCCGCCGCCTCCGCCCTGCTTGGCGAGTTCCGCCTTCACCAGATCGGCGACTTGCTTATCGATGTAGCTCTTCGTGACGATCGGGTCGTTCACGGAGCCCGGAACGACCGAAGCGCTGTCACCCTCCGCCAGCGTCGGAAGCTTTAGTCCAATCCACAACGCCGCTCCGACGACCGCCAGGGAAAGCGCCAGTTTCTTGCCCGTAAATCTCACGATTTCGTCCTCCTTGCCCATCTTTCGCGTTTTCTTTCCTTAGTTTAACAATACTAGACTTATATCGGCACGTCGACTTCATTTCATGAAAAAGAGCCGGTTTTGTGTACCGGCTCTTCTCGCGATTGGTTTAATGGGTCGCTTTTCTACGGTGTTGTCGTAAACCAGTTCATTTCTTTGCTGGCCAGCAAGAGCTTGCTATTTTGGAAGACGTCGTAAACGTTGACTTTGTACGTATCGTAGTGCAGGATTTTAGACTGAATTTCCGTATCGCTGAACGAAATGGTTAGCGGATTGTCTTCCGATACCGTCAACGCCTGCTCGTTCTCTCCGGCCGTCTCCAATCCGAATTGCTGCGAATACGTTACGTGGTTGTTGTCTTGGTTGACGAATTCGATCAATAGCTTATGATCTCCGGAAATCACTTCGTAATCCCCGTTTTTCGCCAGACTGTAATCCAAGGTCATTTTCAAACCGTTAACGTCGTATAGGCCCGCGACGCTTAGGAACGCGTTGATGTAATGCAATCCTAACGTATACCCTGCAAATTGAATATCGCCAAGATCCGATTTGGTTACAGGTTCAGAAGCGCTCATTGGATACGAGACCATATTAACGAGAACCGGATTTGTGGTCCCGCCGTCGGTTCCCGTGTCTGAACCGCTTCCTCCGGTACCGCCGGCAGTACCGCCGCTGCCGGAGTTTTGTGCTTCACCACCCGCTGCTGTCAAGAGGGTTTGTCCCAAAATCAATTTATAGGAAGTCGTATCGAAGCTTTTCGGAATTGTAGCAAATGCACTCAACAAGGCTTTACCGTTCGGAGAAAGCTTATCCTTCACCGTCGCGAACTGAACGGGTACCACGATACCCTTCTGATCCACTATATAGCCACCTAAAGGAGCGATGGCGGCCGATCGCAATTCTTTGTTCACGGCTTCGAACTCGGCATAGAAGTTGTTTTTTGTCGTGCCATTAAAGATCGCCGTGCGTAGTACGTTTACCGTGGACCGTTTGCCGATGCTGTTAATCGCGTATGCTTCCTCAATCTTCTTATACGGAATATCGCTCAGCTGCTGCGCGCTGAATTGATAGAGCTGCTTGCCCGGTTTGTCCTGAACTGGCTCCGTGCTGACGAACGTAATTTTATCGATGGATGTCGTATAGGGAATTTCGGAATAGACGACGAAGTCGGCCGATGCCCCTGGAGCGATCGTAACCGAGTCATCCATGGCAACCGCTTTTTGTTCCGTTCCGATTTTGACGCCGTTGACCATGAAGTAACCGCCCAGACTCGGAATTTGTACCGTAGCCTTACTCCGATTCGTAACGGAAAGCGTTGCAACCAAAACGTCATTATCGCTTGATGGCGCGCGTTGAACCGAATTGAGTTTGACGGAGAAATCATTGTAAGTGAACGATCCTCCGAGCGACCCTTGCTGCGTTGCCGTCTGAAGCGCATACGTTCCAATAATATAGGGTTTCTCTTTGTCCGTTGCCTGTGACTTGACGACAAGCTTGGCGTTGGTCAAGTTAACATTCGTCGGAACTTGCCCCGTCAGCGAAATTGTTTTCTCAATATTCGGCAAGAGGACGGCGTTTTCTTCTTTCTCATAAGAGAGCGGATAACTTGTGCCCGATGCCGTCACGATGAAATAATCCAGCGCAGGATTCGCAATCGAGGCCGTGCCGATATTCGTCATCCGAAATTCAAGCGAGATATCCTTGCTGCTTGTGCCTTGCGATACAAAGGCTTGACCGGCGACCGTATTGGTCGGGGAACCTGACATATAAACCATACGCGTCTTCCCTGCCGGAGCAGCGCTCAACGGTTTGGTCGCAGGTAAGGCAAACACGCCCACCGGCAGCTGAACCTTGCTAGCTTCATCGTTTTGTGCAACTACTAGCGATAATGCCTTGCTGGCTACAGCAAGCGGAATTGTCGCATGCAGCGTAACGATTTTGCGTTCCTTCGGCTGGATCGTCGCTTGGTCCAAACCGGAAGCGGTGACGTTATAGACCGAAAGACTGTTTGTTTGAACGAAGAAGTTCATTTTGCTAAGATCACTGGATTGGAAGCCGACATTTTCAACGAGCAAATTCACAACCAAGTAAGCATTTGTAGCATCCGTTGTTATGTAAGATTGCTTGATCGCGCCGCGAACTTTGTTGTGATCATACAGCATCGTCGCATCTTTGAAAGGAGTGACTTTATCGGTCCCATTCGCCGGATATTGAATCGTTCCCAACGTACGCTCGTAATTGGCCACCGAGAAATCCCATTTCAACACTTGGAAGGAGAGGTCCGTCAGTTTGGTTTGGCTATCAACGACGGTATAGTAGGTCAGATATTGCGTGGATTTTGCCGGGATATCTTTAATATCCTTATCTGAGTCGATTGCGGTCGTTTTAAACGTTTTACCGGATTTCGTTTTTACGCGAAGCCAATAATCCATAAGGTCCAACGAGGAGTTGCCATTATTGGTGATACTCACTGAATAAACAAGTACCTTCCCTTGGCTTTGCATGAGGAAATGCACATCTCTTATGTTCAGATAAGCCGATGCGCTCAGCTTGACGATCTTGCTGGAAATGGAACTCGTGCTGCTGCTAGCCGCTGCCGCAACAGGCGTTACCGAAAAGTCCGCATTTTGGAACAATAAGGCCGAACTAGCTAAAGCTACGACGCCGACCTTTACCCATTTGTGAGCCACGTTCATCCCTCCTGGAATCTATACACTATTAGACGCGTCATCGTTGGGATTTGTTTCATTTCCCGGCGTTACCGGTTTGATAACTTTCCTTCAATTATAGCGTTGAAAGATGAAGAGGGTATGAACAAGTTGCAAGCAAAATGCAAAAAACAGGCGAGGAAAACCTCGCCTGTTCTTCTTAAGAAGAATGATTAAGGATTAACTACAACGACTGCAGTGTCTTGCGTGTTGTTGGAAGCGACGTAAGTAACCGTCGTGCTGCCAACTTTCAAGCCTTTCAGCTTGTTGTCAACAATCGCTTTGTCGTTAACGATGATCGAACCAACCGGAGTGGCAATTACTTTACCGTATTGGTCTTTTACCGTTACCGTGAACGCAGGAGCAGCGCCAACAGTCGTCGTGTACTCGTCTTTGTCGAACTCGACTGTTTTAACTACCGGTGCATCTTCGGAAACCGTTACTTCTTGGTCAGCTACTTTAGCGCCATTGAAGTAAGCCGATACAGTCGTTTTGCCTGCTTTCAAACCATATACCGAAGTACCGGTCGTTTTCAGGATCGACTCGTCTTGTACAGTTACGAAGTCAGGTACGTTGGAAACCAGTGCTACCGTTACGCCGCTTGCCGTTTTACCAACAAGAGTGACTGCCGTAGCGTGACCGTCCGTTTTCGTGGAACCGTCGGATTTACCATATTGCGTACCGATCGTGTCGATTGCGTACGAAGTGATGGAGCTCGAAGCTACAACATTTACAGTAAACGTGTAGTTCGTGATGCCCGTGTTAGCATCGGAGGAAACCGTGATAGTAGCAGTACCGGCAGCTTTAGCAACCAGTTTACCACCTACGTAGTCCACAACGGCTTTGTTGTCGCTGCTAACTGCGAATTTGCCTGCTGCAACGTTGGAAGTACGACCGTAGTTATCCATCAAGATGATGTTGTCTTGGTCGAAGTCGTTGCTTGCGTCAACTTCATAAGTAGTAGCTACATCTTTGATACCGTTAACTGCAGTGAACTTAGCTTCGTCACGAACTTCGACACCAATGGTGGAAGTTTGTTGAACGCCATCTACATAAACATAGATGTTCGTCGTACCAGTTTGGTTGAACGTGAACTCCAGCTCGCCTTTAGCGTTCTTAACAGGCGTGATTTCGTTGCCGAATGCATTGAATTTCACGTTAGCCAGCGACAGATCTTTAGGCGCGATTGCATTGCCGAAAGTATCTACAGCCGTGTAAGGAAGAACAACTTTCTCGCCTTTAACGACTACCGAACCGGAGTTGCCGAGTTGGAAAGTTTTCACTTTCGGAACATCGTTAACTACCAAAGCAAGGTTAGCTGTAGCTTGCGTAGCTGGGTTCGTAACCGTGATGTACACAGTTCCCGCTTTAGCAAGCGTGTTGAACGTGATTACGCCGTTCGTATCAACGGAGAAACCTTTTACGATCGCGCTGTCGCTGATGAAGAATACCAGACCAGCGTAGGAGAAGCTGTTTTGGCCAGCTGCGAGCGTCGCCGTACCAGCAGGCAGTTTAACCGTTTGACCGTTTGCGTCTACCAGCGTCATTGGAAGAACCAGACCCGTTTGGTTGACGGAAACGCGAGCGCTGCCGTTCAGCGGTTTAACATCTTCGATTTTGATCGAAGTTGCTGCGCTGCCGTTCGTTACTTTCAGCGTTTTGTTGATCGAAAGACCAGCCGCCGGGTAAACAGCAGTTACCAGGATGTTGTCGTTCAGAGCCGCTTCGTCAGCTGCGCCAGCTTGCAGGTTCAGCGTGTTGCCGTTGCCCAGTTGTTTACCCTTCGTTACGTTGTAGGAAGAGATCGTTGGGCTTACGGACATTGCTTCACCGAATTGGTTGTAAACTTTTACGCCCAGATCCTGGTTAGCTGCCGGTTGAACCGTCGTTGCCGTGATGTCGATTTTCTTAGCTGCTTCAGCTTCGATTTTCACGTTGATCGGATCGCTGCCTTTAACCGTCAATGTGAAGTCGCCAGCTGGCAGGTATGCAACGGACAGTACAGCGGACGTGTTGTCTTCCGAGTACGTTGCTGTTACAGGATAAGAAGTAGGACCGGATTTCAGTTCATACGTCAGGGCTGCTTTTTCGTCTGCACTTGCAGCATGGTTGAAAGTAACCGTGACTTTTTTAGCGCCGGATTGAACTGCTTTAACTGCTTTCAGTTCTTTTTCAACCGGTTTTGCCAGATCGTAAGTAACTTCTACCAGCAACTGACGAGTTGCGTTCGTTTGGTAGGAAGGAAGCTCAGGAAGGAGGCCGGCTTTAACAGCTGCCGCTACATAACCTTTCGCCCATGCGGACACTTTGCCGGACACTTCGCCTTCGATTGGCTCGAGACCTGCAACCAGGTCAGCAACCTTAGCGATTTGCTCGACTGTTACTTGACCGGATGGGCCGAATTTGTTAGCGCCCAGACCGTTCATCAGTTTAGCTTCCGTGGAAGCGCCGATGAATGGAGCAGCCCAGTGAGTAGCAGGAACGTCCGTGTAGATTTTTGCTGCTGCTGCGTTTTCCGTCAGCTTAGCGAGCTTCGTAAGTACTTTCGCGAACTCAGCGCGAGTCATTTGCTTATCAAGACCTGCGGAACCGTCTGGGTATCCGTTGAAGATACCGAGTTCTTTCAGAGCGTCGAATTTTTGTTGCGCAGTCAGATCAGTCGTTGCTGGAGCCGTGTCAGCGAATGCAACGGACGCCGTTGTCAGCGTCATAGCTGCCGCTACTACGAGGGATAAACTTTTTTTCATAACCTTTTTTTCTCCTCCTCTAAATTGCTTCGGGTCTTGAGAGTTTTGTTTAGGATATTGTTTGCTCGTATGTCTCATTGGCCGATTCACCCCCTTTCACGAGTTGAGCATATTCATATAAATTATGTCTGCAAAAAGTGACTCCTTGTAGGAACTTGTCGCAGAATCTTGTAAATAAAAGAAGGCATGAAAAAAATGGTAGAGACCAAACACCACTACAACATTATACAATGGGCACTTACTAGCGTAAAGAGCTAATTCACAAATCATTCCAAGCTCTATCAGAGGCCAGATAAGCTTTCTTACCGTCATCTTCATGTAATTAAACGCACTGGTTTCTAAAAAGTTGCGATGTCGAGAAAAAATCTTTTAATTTTTTTCGGCGCCACTTTTTTGGAAGTTTGTCGACGCTTTGCATGAAGCGGGACGGCTCGTCTACCACGATTCCAATTATAGAACGAATGACCTATAAACGTCGATAGATAACATTTCCCATGTATAGCGAACTCTACTAATCACTAGAAATCCATGCAAGAACAAGAAGACTGCCCGGGAATCTCCCAAGCAGTCCGATGTCATCCAGTTTAGTTCAGTTTAGGCAGCCGCTTCAGGTCGGCCATCATTTTGCCGATGATGATCGACGCGTCCGAGCGAAGCAAGCTGGAATTCGGCTCGAAGGTATAGCCTTTCTTCAAGTCCTTCGGATCGATCGGCGAGCCTTGGATATAGCCCTTCTTCGCGATAGCGAGAACCGAGGCTTTGGCATAGTAGTTGATATCCGCATAATCCTTAAACGACTTCTGCAGCGCCGCGTCGATCTTCTTCGGATCGGTCTCCAGCTTCAGATTCAGCGCGCGCGCCAGGAAAACGGCCGCGTCCGCGCGGGAGAGATTCGCCGTCGGCTCGAATGCCCGCGGCTGGGTGCCGCGAATGATGCCTTCGCGGGCAGCCGTCTCAATGTAGCTATAGTCCCACAGCGCGTCTTGGTTAATGATCGGCGGCACGTCGTCGAAGTGCGGCTTGCTTAATTCGTAGTTGAGCGGAATATCGATCGCCTTGACGACCATCCGCGTAAACTCGCCGCGCGTCGTGTACATATCCGCGCCGAAATCATCGAAGTTGGCCGCGTTCATAATGCCTTTGGAGAAAATCGCCTCCATATAGTTGCGGGCATACGGGTGGTTCGTGACGTCCGAGAACGAATACGTCATTTTCGCGACGACATAGTAGCCGAACTGATCGAATGGAACGGTAATCGTGTTTTTCTTCGTATCCACGGTTCCGCCCAGGTTGACCCAGAACTTGTTCTTCACGTCATAGCGGAACACCGTAACGATCGTGCCCGCGGTGTTGCGAATGTTCGGGTCAAACGAGAGCGCTAATGTTCCTCGCTTGGATGCGATAAGCTCGCGGTCGTCCGGACGCTCGTCATAGGTCGGAATTTTCGTGCCGGCCGGACCCGTCGCGCCTGGATACTGGTATGGATCCACGCCCATCTTCAGCGGATCGTACGTCGGCGTAGTCGTGTCGTCGGCCAAGCCGGCGTCGATCCAGTAGACCGGGCTGGACTTCGAGAAGCGCGTCGGGAACGAGACTCTGAAGCGCGTACCGAAGTTTTGCATGATCAAATCGAAGTCCGGCGGCGGGCTGTCGTATTCCCGTCGGTCGACGACGCCGTCTTCGGGATTGGCGATCGCGAACAGCAGCTTATGTCCCGTGAACACCTGGTTTTTCAAATCTGCCGGAACGTTAAAATCCTTCCGGATCAGCGCGGCGCCTTTCGGGAACGTCAGCGTAACCGCGCCGTCGAACACTTTATTGGACGTCTTCATGTCATCCAGGAACTGCGCGCCCGGAATGTTCGTCGGCGTGTACGAAACCTCGAGATAATTGCTGACTTTATCCGACGCGCTCTCGATGATGAAGTTGATTTTATTCACGCCGGGCTTTAAGCCATTGATGGTGGCTTTAAACGCATTTGGGTACTCGATGCCGTTCGCCGGATTATTATCGGCGTCGTACGCGAATTTCTCGGCGGCTTGCTTATTGATCGTGACTTTGTCGGCGCCCTTGGCGTTGATGATGACATCGACGAAGTTCTTGTTCACGATGCCTTCCGCCGGCAGGTATGGACGAAGAATCTTGTACGGCAGCACGGTCGGATCGACTTCCAGGCGATACGTCGCTTTCGGACCGGTCTCGCCGCTATTGTACACGTTAAACAGATAGACGCTGGAGCTGCCGTCGGCGTTCAGCTCTTGTTTCTTGAGCAGGAACTGGAACGCTTGCGTAGCGATATCGTAGCGCACGACAAGGTTGCCGTTGATGCTGGCATTGGCCGGATACATGCCGAGCGGCGTGTCGCCGTCGACGATTTGGAACGGATCCGTCAGCTTCCACGTCAGCGGAGTCGTCAGCGTCGCGCCCGTGATTTTGAGAATGTAATCGCTCGCCGGTACATGGCCGTTATCCGAAGCCAGCAAGAAAGTCATCTTATCGCGTATTGCTGCCTCTGATTTGCCCAAGTCGATAAAGTCGAACGTGCCGAAAATGTTCATGAACGGCTCCGTCGTATTGTAGAGCGCGCCGTTCTTCGTGAAGTTCGGATCGTTCAGGATCGGCTTCGGATCGCTGATCGTATCCGTGAACGTGAACGGGTAAACACCCGAATTGTTCGCCGGAATGATCGGCAGGTTGGTTGGCACCTTATTTACCTTTACGACTTTTTCATAGTAACTCTTCGAGCTTTGGAATACGAATTTGATCTCGTTCTCCCCGTTGAACAACGCGTTCAGTGCCTTGGCGTAGACGCTCTGTCCCGGATTCGTTGGATCTGTAGTAGAATCAAGTTCGAACTGCGTTAAATCCGTACTGGTTGCCCTCAACTGAAACGGAACATTATTAATATAGAAATAAACGGTTCTCGGTTTGTTATTCGACGTGTTGTAGTTAATCTCCGCAGTGTTGTTGATATTCTGAAGCACGCCTTTGAAATCGCCTAGCTTATTATGAATCAGGTCCGTTACGCGATCCGCGTTCGTCGAATCATCCAAAATCGTCATGCCGTCGAAAATCGTGTTGTAGCTGACATACGGGCCGTACAGCATGGTGAACTTAGCGGTGCCCGTGTTCCCCGTTCCGACTTGGACCGTGATGGTTTGCGTTCCTTCGTAAGGCAGCTTATAGAATTCCAAAATGACGCGCGTAAACACTTGCGGCACGCCGTTGACGGTACGCGTCACCGTGGAAATGTCGCGTTGGGCGTATTGGCCGGACGGAAGCGTTCCCCCTGCATTGGGCAGCTTCACTTTCGTCGGCGTCGTCGTATGACCGAAATTGTCCGCGATGCTCGTAATTGTTACGTCATCGGAACCGGCCGGGTTGCCGACCAGTACTTCGATGCCGACCGGCAGTCCGTAAATGTTTTTGCCATCGAGCGGTACGCCTTCAATGCCCTGGTAGTTCTCCGGCTTGTATCCCGGCAAGTAGTTGATTTGACTGACGAACGGTTTGTTCTTGTCATGCAGCGTGAAATACAGCGCATCCGTCCCCTGCTCGGTCGGCGTGAGATTCAAATGGGCGTTTTCTTCGTTGCGCGCCGTCAGTTTCAAATTGTACAACACGTCCAGCGATTTAGCCGTGATCGCGCCGAGGTCGATCTCGTATTGGAAGATGAAAAACTTATCCGTAGCCGACGGCGTGCCTACGATCGTCGCGTTGCTGATCGCAGATGTCAGGTCGGTATAAGAGGCATCCGTCACTTTCTTAATCGCCGCTTTCAAGGAGGCAAGCGTCTTGGTCGGATCTGGATGAGGCAGCGTCGCCTTCGTCGGCGGCGTCGTCTTTGGATCAATGACTTCTTCGTACACGCTGTTCGGTACGATGACTTTACCCGTGACCTTTAGCGTGTTGCTGGTGGTTACCACAAAGTTCGGGCTGTATTCCAGCGTTGCCGATTGCACGGTCGTGCCTGCGCTCATTTCGTTGAGATTCACGTCGTAGAACGTTACGCTTCCGTTATAGAACGCGATGTCGCGCGTCGTCTCGATGACTTGCGTGCCGTTCTTGACGCGGATCGTCACGAGGTTCTTGCCCTTCTGCAGCGTGATCGGCGCCGCGGCAAACGAATTTTCGTTGCTGCTGTTGACGGAGTACGTCTTGCTCGCGCCGTTGACGACGATCGTCACCTGCTGCGCGTTCGGCGCTTTGCCCGTGATGCTGATATCGGCTGTATCTCGGCCGCGCGACGTATTGGATTGAACTACGGTCGTGCTGCCGTTATCGCCAATCGGGAAGCTGTTGCCGTCCAGATTCGCCGTTAGATCGTACAGCATCGGTCCGTTGCGATACTCTACGTAAATGGAATTGGTTACTTCCCCGCCCCCTTGCGTGCCCTTGAACGTGATTTTGTTCAAGCCGGGGAAGAGCTGAATATTGAAAATCTGCACGTTAAAACCGTTCACCGACACGTTGCTGGTGAGGTTCTCGCGCGTGCTTCCCACTTTATCCGGGTTAGCAGGATCGATGATCTGGTACACGCTGTACGAGATCGAGGTCGGGTCGACGTTGTTGATCGTACCGGTCAAGGTAATCCGTTCGTCCGTCGTGACTCGGGGCGAGCCAATCTGGTCGCTCTCGGTCGGGAACGTGAAATTGCCCGTCGCGGCGTGGGCGGTTTCGAGCTTGCTGGCCGGCACCAACTGGATGACCAGCGCCACCAAGACGAACCATATGCCTAATTTCCTAATCACGGTAAGCCTCCTCCACTGATTCCACAATCAGAGTTTGATGTATTTCTGTTATCGGCTTCCGGCACCCGAAACTTTAGTCGCAGACCCGAAAATCCCGGCCCCCGCCGCGGCGTGCATACGCAAAAAGCCCCTTTCCCCAAAGGGAAAGGAGCTTCTACACTACCGTTATATGAAGTTATTTTGAACGCGATTGTTCCGTTCGAATTAACCGGCGCTGCAGGAAGTTGATCAGCGGCCGCCGCGACTTGTCGACGATGCCGATCAGCTCCGCGCCGATCTGGAGGAAGAACACCAAGACCAGGATAACGCCGAACGTGATCCAATTCGCCGCGTCCGACTGGACGATCGTCGATTGCAGAACCGCGCACAGTCCGAAGAACGTCGCGATCGCGTAAATGATCAGCACCGTGCGGCGGTGGCTGAAGCCGAGCTCGCGAAGGCAGTGGTGCAGGTGGCCTTTGTCCGGCGCGAAAATCGGTTTCTTGTTGACCCAGCGGCGCACGATCGCGAAGAACGTATCCGAGAGCGGCACGCCGATGATGAGCAGCGGCGTCACGAACGACACCATCGTGACCTGCTTGAAGCCAAGCATCGAAAGCGTCGCAAGCCCGAAGCCCAAGAATAGCGACCCGGTATCGCCCATGAAGATCTTGGCCGGGTGGAAGTTATACACCAGAAAGCCGATGACGCCGCCGAGCAGCAGCGCGCTCAACAGGATAACCGGCGCGAAGCCCATGACCGCGGCCATGACCAGAATCGTGCCGATCGCGATGCCGGATACGCCGGCCGCAAGACCGTCCAGGCCGTCGATTAAGTTGATCGCGTTGGTGACGCCCACGATCCAGATGATCGTGAGCGGGATGCTGATCCACGACGCGACGGGCTGCATCGCTTCGCCGAAAGGAATGTTCAGCAAATCGATTTTGACGCCGAAGCCGAAGACGACGACGCACGCCGCGATGATTTGACCAAGCAGCTTGACCTTCGCCGACAGCTCGAAGCGGTCGTCCAGCGCGCCGATGAGGACGATGATGGAGCCGCCCGCAAGCAGGGCGTTGATCAAGTTTCTATCGTAGCTGCGGAAGAGTCCTTCCGGAATAAACGGTTGTATGGCGAAGTATGCGCCGATAAATGCGGCATATATGCCCAAGCCGCCCATGCGCGGCATGATTTTCGTATGCACTTTTCGGTGGTTCGGCTTGTCGATCGCCCCGACTTTGAAAGCCAGCTTGATGACGAGCGGGGTGAGCGCCAGCGCAAGACATAATGAAATTATGAATGCGACGGTGTAGAGAACGACGTGACTCATTTCCATCTCCCTTTCATAGCTATCGCCGGAATGAATTATACGCGGTTTGAAAAAGAAACTCCACTCTCATTTTCAAGCAATTTACACGAAATAAGCGACTATTTCGCGCGCTTGGGCATGGTTTTGCGACATTTTCTCTCTCATACAACGCTTTCGCTTCGTTTTTCAGGCGCATAACTAGATGTCCGCAGGAACCAAAGACTGGATGAGTGGTGGCGTCTATATCTAGATTAACGAATTTTTGCGGCGATTTGTTTCGCCGGGATGCGCGCTTCTTCCTTCAGGCGGTCGATCGCGGAACCGTGCGACGCCCGCCACTGCGCCGGATCGTCGAGCAGCCTGCCCATCGCGGCCGCGAACGCGTCCGGATCGAGCGACTCCGTCGTGCCGACGGCTTTGAGCCCGAGCCGGTTCAGGAACTGGTCGATCTTCGGGTCGTACGACAGGCCGACGAGCGGCACGAGCTGATTCGCCGCGTAGATAAGCGCATGAAGCCGCATGCCGAACAAGGCGTCGCACCGGCTGACTTCGAGCAGCATCTGCTGCGGATCGTCGCCGGGCTCGGCGATTTCGGCCACGCTGGCGCCAAGCTCGCCCAGCTGCGCGATCACCTGCCGGGACGTCTCGGCGTCCGCCGGCGTGTGGAACGGCAGGAACCGCAGCCGCACCGCCCGGCTGCGGGCCAGCGCGCCAAGCGCGGCGGCCGCGCGCGCCAGGTCGGCGCCGTCCTTGCGCCAATGCCGCAAGGACACGCCGACCACCGGCAGCGGCGAATCCGCCGCCGGCGCCCCCGCGCCCGCAAGCGGCTGCGCTGTCGGGAGCGGCAGCGCCATGACCGGATCGGGCACCACGTCGATCCGGTCGAGCGGCACCCCCATCCGCCCGAGCAGCTCGGCGGATTCCGCGTCGCGCACGGACACGTACGCGCTGCGCCGCATGACGCCCCGGATGAGCCGGTCCATCCACCGGCGATTCACGGGGCCGATGCCCTGCGCGTAGATGAACGTCGGCTTGCGCAGCAGCTGCGCCAGCTTGATGATGCCCGTATAATACGGGATCGTCGCCGCGCCGGTCGCGTCCTGCAGCAGGCTGCCGCCGCCGCTGATGAGACCGTCGCTGCCGCGAAGCGCGCGCACGATCTCGCCCAGCTTCATGCGATGGACGGCTTCGACGCCGTACATCGCGCTCGTCCAGGCCGGATCGACCGACAGCACGACCGGCTCGATCCGAACGCCCTGCGCCGCGCCTTCTTCCGCCAGCGCGAACAGGATCGATTTCAGTACGGCTTCGTCGCCGCTGTTGCGAAACCCGTAATAGCCGGATATAACTACGCGGCGGATTTGGGGGCCGGTTTGGCCTTGAAGAACCGCGGTGCCCATAGCTTCCATGCTCCTTCCAAGACCTGCCACACGCCGATCAGCACCAAGCCGATCAAGGCGCCCAGCACCAGGCCGAGCAAGTCGCGAATGATGGAGATCGCAAGCGGCGTATGAATATGCGCGAACGTATCCACCATCGACAGCTGGCCGATCGATCCTACGATAAATAATACCCACGCCGCGCGGTAGCGAAGCGCAAGGAATAATCCGGCAAAGAAGAGCGGGTGCGACAACAGGAATTCCTTCGTTCTCGGACGCACGCCGAACGTCGTCTCCAAGAAGTTGCGGAACGTGAGCTCAATCGTCGAAGCCGAGCCTTCGTTGCCGGTCCGCGACAAGTAGTACAAGCCCAGCACGCCCACGACCGCCGCGACGGCCACCCAGAGCACCGTGATCTGCATTTTCAGCAGCTTCCGGATATTGCCGATGACGGAGTCGCCCGTATAGAGCAGCAGGTAGAGCGCCGTCAAGGCGATCGGAGCCAGATGCAGCAGGCTGACGCCGCGGAACTGCTCCAGCACGAGCTTGTACGTGATGTTGTTCAGCAGCCCGACCACGAACGGAATGCCGCACAGCGAGATGACCGACGTCGTCGCGAAGATCGCCACGGCCATCAGGAGACGGCGTCCCGCGGTGATGCCCGGGAAAATCCAGCGGAGCTGGCCGTCCGCGCGGGCAGCGGCGTTGCCGTCCGTCGCGCCGATCGGCCGGCGGTTGCCGACGGTATGCGTCCGCACGCGGCGAATGGCCCAAACCATCGCCAGCGTCGGCGCGCTAATCGCGGCGCCGAGCGCCAGGCCCTGCTCGAAGATCGACTTGGACAGGACGTACAGCCCCGCGCTGCCGATCAAGCCGATCAGGAACACCGGAATGGCGACGCCCGGCAGGAAGACCTGAATCAGCAGCGCGATGAACGCGACGGCTCCGAGCGCGACGAGCGCCTTCAGCGGCTTCAGCCAGGACGGCGATTCGTAGTCGAACGGCAGCGCCGGTCCCGGTTCGTACCCGAGCTTGTCCAGCTTCGCGAGGAAGCCGTCCTTGCCCTCCAGCGACTTGTAGATGTTATCCATCGGATCCGTGATGGACGACTTCGCGGCATTGCTGGCCGGCGCGGCATTAATATAGAACATTCGGATGCTGCGGTCCTTCACGGCCAACTGGAAGCGGTCCGCGATGTCAAGCGGCTTCATGCCCGCGGCGTCCTTGTCCGGCAGCGAATACAGCCGGGCGACGTTATAATGCGTCAGGTAAGCAAGCGTGCCCAGACCCTGTTGAGGCTTAGAATTCTCAATGGTCGAGATTCCGATACCATGCTTATTGAGCGTCTCGGCGAAATGCGTCAGCGTCTTCTTCTCGGCGTTGTCCGCGAAGCCCTTGACCGCGTTGCCGTCGAACAGGATCCGCGTGACGCCGAGCGCTTCGTAGGACGCCATCAGCTTGTCCACTTCTTCGGCGTTGTACGGAATGCGGTCGGACAAGCGCGGCACGATGCGGAAGCCGGCGTCGTGAAGCATTTGAACGGCGGCCGGGTCCGTCTGCATCGTCTTCAGCATGGCGTCTTCGACCGGCGTTTCGATCGCGAGGCCGTTGTTGCCTTTGAAGCTCCACGGCGCCGTGGCGATGCCCCATTGCTTGAACGTGTCTTCGATCACGGGGCGAAGCGCGTCTTCGTCCGGCTTGGAATTGAACAGCAGGTACGTGAAATTCTCGTCCTGCTTCAGCGGCTTGCCCTGCAGGTCGCTCAGCGTGGCCGAGCTGTACAGCGAGATGCGTCCGCCCCATTTGAGCTCTTGCAGCGACGTTTCGTAGACGGCCATCGACCCGATGCCGGCCGCCTTCATTTTGACCAGCTCGTCCCGCACGTATTGCTGCGGATGGTTTTTGTAGGCCGCCACTTGAAGGAGGTCCCGGTAGTCGAACACGAGCTCCACTTGCTTGGACGAACGCTCGACCTTCCAGCGCTCGGCGCCTACGGGGATAGCCGCGATGATGCCGATAATGATCAGTACGCTTAAAACGGCGACTGCCTTACGATTCCATTGGTGCCAGTTCTGACGCACAACTTCCACTCCTTAACATAAATCCGGCGGGGCTTGCGCCCCGCCCGGAAGCTTCTGCTTAAGCCTTGCTGTCGACGCGCGCCATGACGGCATCCGTCAGCGCCTTGATGGCGTCCTGCGAATGGTTCAGCGATTGGCCGCGCACGGCGAAATACACTTTGATCTTCGGCTCCGTGCCCGAAGGACGCAGGCAGAACCAGGAGCCGTCCTCCAGCAAGTACTTCAGGACGTTCTCGGCCGGCAGTCCGTCGATGCCCGGCAGGTAATCCAGCACTTGCTTCACGCGCACGCCGGCCACCTCGGCAGGCGGGTTGCCGCGCCAGTCGTCCATGATGCCGGCGATCTTCTGCACGCCGTCCACGCCTTTGAGCGTCCGGGATTCCAGACCCTCCAGGTAGTAGCCGAACTTCGCGTACAGCTCGAGCAGCACGTCGTACAGCGTCTTGCCTTGGCTCTTATAGTAAGCGGCGGCTTCGCTGATGAGCAGCGAGGCGACGACCGCGTCCTTGTCGCGGGCGTACGTGCCGGCCAGGTAGCCGTAGCTTTCCTCGTAGCCGAACAAGAAGGCATGCTCCCCGCTATGCTCGAACTTCGTCATTTGCTCGCCGATGTATTTGAAGCCCGTCAGCGTGTTGATGACGGCCGCCCCATAGGACTTGGCGATATCCGCGCCCATCTCGCTCGTCACGATCGTCTTGACGACGGCGCCGTTTGCCGGCAGCTGGCCGCGCTCCTTCAGCGTGCCGAGCAAGTAATGAACCATGATCGCGCCGGACTGATTGCCCGAGAGAACGACGAACTCGCCCTCGTTATTACGGACGACCGCGCCCATCCGGTCGCAGTCCGGATCCGTGCCGATGATGAGGTCCGCGCCGATCTCCTGTCCGAGCTTAATGGCCAGCGTGAACGCTTCGCGCTCTTCCGGGTTCGGCGATTTGACCGTGCTGAAATACCCGTCCGGCTGCTCCTGCTCCTTCACGATGCGCACGTTGGAGAGACCGACGGCCGCGAGCACGTTGCGAACCGGCATGTTGCCCGCGCCGTGGAGAGGCGTGTAGACGACCGTCAGCGCTTCGCCGAGCCCGTTTTGCAGCAGCTCGCGGTTCAGGCTTTGCGCGGCGACCGTTTGGACGTAATCCTGGTCTTCCGCGTCGCCCAGCCAGCGAAGCAGTCCCTTCGCTTCGGCTTCCTCGCGGCTGATCCGCTTCACTTGGTCGAATCCCGTCACGGCTTGGATCGCCCCGATGACCTGCTCCGCGTCGGCCGGCACCAGCTGGCAGCCGTCGGAGCCGTACGCCTTATAGCCGTTATACTCCGGCGGGTTATGGCTCGCCGTGATGACGACGCCGCTCGTGGCCTTCAGCGAGCGGACGGCGAACGACAGCTGCGGCGTCGGGCGAAGTCCTTGGAACAGGTACGCCGTAACGCCGTTCGCGGCCAATACGAGCGCCGCGTCCAAGGCGAACTCCGGCGAATTATTGCGCGAATCGTGCGCGATGACGACCGAAGGCGACGACGATTTGGTCAGCGTCCAGTTCGCCAAGCCTTGGGTAGCCTTGCCTACCGTGTACACGTTCAACCGGTTCGTGCCGGCGCCCATCACGCCGCGAAGGCCGCCGGTGCCGAACTCCAGCTCGCGGTAGAAGCGGTCCTCGATTTCCTTGTCGTTCCCCCGAAGAGCTGCCAGTTCTTCTTTCGTAGCGGCGTCAATCGAAGGATCAGCAAGCCAAGCCTCGTAGCGTGCAACAGCAGTTTGGTTCATCTCCAGCATCCTCTCCATGGGTTTTGTTTTTGTTTATATCGTCCAATCGCCGAAGGCCGCGGAAAACGCAAGCGTTATTCCGGATCCTTCAGCGCGAACATAATTTCGCCTTCGGCCACGATCTTGTCTCCGACTTTGGCGGTGGCTTGTCCTTTGCCGATCGGCCCCTTGAGACGCGTGATCTCCACTTCCAGAATCAGCGTGTCGCCCGGGGTGACCTGGCCGCGGAAGCGGAAATTGTCGATGCCGGCGAAGAAGCCGATCTTGCCGCGGTTCGCTTCCACTTTCAGGATCGCCACGGTGCCGACCTGCGCCAGCGCCTCCACGATCAGCACGCCCGGCATGACCGGGTACGCCGGAAAATGGCCGGTGAAAAACGGCTCGTTCATGGTGACGTTCTTCAGCCCGACCGCGCGCTTGCCGTCCTCCACCTCGAGGATGCGGTCGACCAACAGAAACGGCGGCCGATGCGGAATGATTTCCTGGATTTGTCGAATATCGAGCATACGCGAACTCCCTTTCGTCATGCGTGTTATAAATTGCTTATTATTGTGCCACAATAAGGCCATCCTACACGAACTGCAGTCGTGGGGGTTAAGATAAGGGAGATTGGACGCGCCGCTTCACGCTTGCGTTCAGTCTCCTTTTTACGTGCACCTTAAGCCTCTCGCGCGCGATTCTCTCCGTTGTCCTCGACCGGAACGCCGCTGTGCTCCGCCTTCTTCTCCTCGCGGTTCAGCGCCAAGAACAGGCCGATGTAAATAAAGGACGTGACGAAGGAGAACGCGATGACGCCCCATAGGTACGTCCGCGCCCACGGCATTTCGAAGAAGACGAAGAAGATGGCCGCGTAATAGAGCGCCGTGGTCAGCTTGCCCATCCAGTTGGCGGGCACCGTCTTTTTCCCCCGAAAGTGAAAATACGCCGATCCCGCGATCATGCCCGCATCCCGAACGAAGATCGCGGCTCCCGCGCTCCACGGAATATGGCCCGTCAGCAGCAGGGACAGGATCACGCTGATCATCATCACTTTGTCCGCCAGCGGATCCAGCATGGAGCCGACCGTCGTCACTTGCCCGTACTTGCGCGCCAGGTACCCGTCCAAAATATCGGTGAGCCCGGCCAGCACCACGACCAGGAACGCCCATTTCATATGATTCGTGGCGTCCGAGACGAATACGGCCACGTACACGGGAATGAGAGCGAACCGCAGCAGAGTGAGCAAATTCGGTACATTCATAAACGCTTACGCCTCCTTATGAACTAAGGGCGATCGGTTTGCTCGGGCGGCAGGCGGCACATGCGTGGGCCAAGGTCGTAGACGATCAGGGAAGCCTGCGAATTCCGGTCTCCTGAAGCGACAGACATTCTTACCCATTATACCGCTACGCTGGAAAAAATAAAACCTGCCCCCGAGGGCCCTCTCCGGCGCCAAACGCTTTCGCGGCGCCGGCCGCCCCGCCTTTACGCTAACTAAATTTGGAACAAATTGCGCCATGCCTTCAATTTTCCGCCCTCCGATCCGTTAATTAAAAGAGACACCGCGAACCGGTTGTCCGGCTAATCGCCGGCATTCCGTTCGCCCTTAGCAATCGAAGCCGCGCGGTCCGCGAAAAAACGCTTCTATTAATAAGGGAACATTCACGTACTTGGAGGTATCGAATCCGCATGCGCAAGAACGCACCCGCCGCTCCCGTCACACTCAAGCCTTGGCTTACCGCCCTGCTCGCCGTCGTCCTGATGCTGTCTTCCTTCGCAGGTCTCGCTTACGCCGAGGATACCGTCACCGGCATTTCCTTCGACAACCCGCCGTCCCCGGCCCGCATCTATATCGACGACGATGCGCTGCAGCTCGACGTGCTCGCCTCGATCTCCGGCTCTTCGTCTCTGAAGAACGTCACGACGGACGCCGCCTGGTCCACTTCGAGCTCCGCCGTCGTCAAAGTGACGAGCGGCCAGCTCACCGCGGTCGCCAAGGGGTCCGCCACCGTCACCGCGACGTACAAGGGCTTCAAGGCGTCCTTGCCCGTTACCGTTGATTATTTATATGACAGCGTGACGATCAAGAATGACGGCTCGGCCGTAAATTCCGCGGTTGACGTCAAGCTCGGCGACAAGCTCGCGTACGACCTCGCCGCCTCGAAGAGCGGTTCGTCCGATCGGGACGTCACGAAAGACGCGGGTTGGACCAGCTCCAGCACGAGCGTCGCGACCGTCGAGGACGGCGAGATCACGCTGCTCGCGGCCGGCACGACGACGATTACCGCCAAATACAAGGGCCGCACGGACACGGTCAAGCTGACCGTGACGTCGCCGTACAAATCGCTTTCGATCACGCCGGGCGGCTTGATGGAATTCACGTACGGCGATAACCCCAAATCGCTGACGGCAACGGCGCTGACGACGGCTGGCGCCGCGGACGACGTGACAGAGGAAGCCGCCTGGACGACCAGCAGCGCGTCCGTCGTCACGGTCGACAAGGGCGTCGTCACGCCCGTCGGCAACGGTACCGCCACGATCACCTCGACTTACCTCGGCGTAAGCGGCAGCGTAACCGTCGTCGTCCGCCCGGCTTACGAGGCGATGCGCCTGACGCCGAAGGAGGACCAGAACCTGACGCTGAAGGACGAACCGGTCGCGTTCACGGCCGTCGTTCTGAACGGCGGCGAAGAGCCGATCACCGTAACGGATATCGCCGACTGGACGTCCAGCAACGTCTTCGCCGCCACGGTCGCGAAGGGCATCGTCACGCCGAAAGGCATCGGCACCACCGTAATCAAGGCGTCCTACAAGGGCGTTACGCAGCAAGTGAACGTCACGGTCTACCCGACGGTCGCGAGCATGTCCGCCGCGAAGGACGCGATCGACGTGTTCCTGGACGACGCCGTCACGCTGCCGAAGATCACGGCGACGACCATCGCCGACGAGACGGTGGACGTCTCGAGTCTCGTGAATTGGACCAGCAGCAACACGGACGTGTTCGATAAAGCCGACGGCAAATGGAAAGCGAAGAAAACCGGCACCGCCACGCTGACCGGCAGCATCCAGGCCAAGACCGTGACGATCAAAGTCACCGTGCACGAACAGCCGCTGCTGTTGACGGCAGACCAAGCGAACCTGTCCGTCGTGCTCGGCAAGGAAGCGAAGCTTCCGACCATGACGATGACTTACGCGAGCGGCGACGAGGAAGACGTCACGTCGCTCGTGACGTGGAAGAGCTCGTCGGCGAACCTGATCGTCAAAGCGCCCAACGTGAAGGGCATCCAAGCGTCCTCGGTCACGCTGACCGCTTCCTACCTCGGCAAGTCGGCGACGGTGCGCGTCACGATCGAAGAAGAAATCACGAAGCTGCTCGTGGACAACAGCGCGCCCGTGTTCAGCCCGGGACGCACCTATACGATCAAAGTAACGGGCGTCTACAAGAGCGGCAAGACGATCTCGCTCGCGTCGAAAATGAATTGGACGATGGATCCGGAAGAGCTGGCGACGGTCAAAGGCAGCTCCGTCAAGACGTTGAAGGAAGGCATGGGCAAGCTGACCGGCTCCTACCAAGGCAAGTCCCTCGTCCTCTCCGTCTCGGTCATCGGGAAGCTGAAGAAGCTGACCCCGACGGTTAAAACGCTGACGCTCGCGCCTGGCGCGAACCAAGCGGTGAAAGTGTCCGGCGAGTACGAAGGCGGCCGCGTCGGCGACGTCACCAAAGCCGCCGCGTGGACGACCGGCAACAATCGGGTCGCCACCGTAGAGGACGGCGTCATCACCGCGATCGCGAAAGGCACCACGTACATCCGCGGCACGCTGGAAGGCAAGACGGTCAGCATCCGCGTCACCGTGAAGCCATAACCGCTCTGCATGAAAAACGCCTGCGTTGCCGTCGCGTCCCGACGGTGACGGAGGTTTTTCATTTCCTCGGACAGGCAGCCGCTTTTCGCGCTTCCGGCACCTCGGCAGCTCCCTGCGCAAGATGCGGCGGCGCGTGACAGCTATCCCTCGTCCGCGAAGCAATGCGCCTGCATCGCGGCCCGAAACGCGAAAAAGCCTGCCATGGCTCCGCCAGGCAGGCTTTCATGCGTTCCGTGCGGGGTTACCCCGCAAAGATCAAATCATACATATGCTTCCATGTTCCGATCCGGAAAATCTCCTCGCCCGGGCGCTTGCCGAGCACCGCGTAACCGAGGTACATCCCGCCGATGATGGCCAGGACGCACAGCACCGGCACGATGCTCTTCAGCAGCGTCCAGCGCAGCGCGCGCACCGCCGGATGGCGTTTCTTGCGCGGCTTCGCGTCCCCCTTCGCCGAAGCGGCTTCCCGCTCCGGCCGCTTGGCGCCGCCGCGGGCTTTATCGCCGGCCGGCGCCGGGCCGATCAGGCCGCCCCGCTCCGCGGGCGCGATGCTTTCCAGACCGGCGGCCGTTTCCTTTTTTGAATCCATAGGCATTCACTCATTTCCTAAGCGCGCAGATTGTTGGCAAGTCCCATCATATTATCGCTTGATGTCAAGGCTCTGGCGCTGAGTTGATAGGCCCGCTGCACGCTGATCAAGTCCGTCATTTCGTCGGCTAGGACGACGTTGGACTGTTCGAGGTATCCCTGCTTGACCGCAATCTTCGATTCGGCGTTGGCCGTGACGTCGTGCAGGACATCGCTCGCCTGAACGCCGTCGGCCACCGCGAACAGATTGTCCGCGACCTGCGTCAGCAGTCCCGGTTTGTCCGCTTGAACTAGCTTTAGCCGGCCGAGCTGCACGATCGCGCCGCCCGGGAGCGTGCCGACGACGTTGCCGGAGGCGTCGATTTGGACCCCCTGCACGTCCGCCGGAATTTCAATCGCTTGGTTATCGACGGAGGAGACCGGATAGCCGTCCTTCGTCGTCAATATATTAATGCCGTTGCGGGTAAACGTCGTGTCGAACGAGCCGCCGCGCGTGTAGGCCACGTGCCCGGCGTCGTCGACCTGCACCTGGAACAGCGCGTTGCCTTCGATGGCGACGTCGAAAGGCTGATCCGTCTGCTGAAGCGGCCCTTGGGAGAAGTCCGGTTCGATCATCGTGAGACGCGAGCCCCAGCCTTGGTTGAAGCCAAGCGGCGTCAGCCGTCCAGGTTGGTCGAACGCTTCGGGCTGCTCCTTCAGCGTCGTCAGCAGGTCCTCGAACGTGCCGACCTTTCGTTTATAACCTACCGTATTCACGTTCGCGATGTTGTCCGCCAGCATGTCGAGCTTCTGCTGCAAGCCGCCCATGGACGCCATCGCGCTGATCATCGAGCCGTTCATCCCCGTAGCCTCCCCTGCCTTCTGTGCCTATAAGCCGCTTTAGACGCGTCCGATTTCATTGACCGCTTTGTCCATGCTTTTATCGTAAAACTGAATGACCTTCTGGTTCGCTTCGTATGCGCGGGCCGCCGACATCAGGTCGACCATCGATTGGGCGGCGTCGACGTTGGAGCGCTCCACGTACCCCTGCCGCACTTCCACGCGGTCGCCGGCGTTCACGGGCCGCACGCCCGTCTCGCCGTCCGCCAGCTTGAACTTGCCGTCGCCTTCGCGGACAAGCTTGTTCGGGTCGTCCACGCGCGTAATGAGCAGCTGACCCGCGCTGGCGCCCGTCAGCGGGTTCACGAGCCGGTTGTCGGCCGTGATCGCCAGATCGTTGATCGTGACGCCGTCCGGTAGCCGGAACGGCCGGCCGTCGGCGCCGAGTACCCGGGAGCCGTCCGGCAGCGTCATGTAGCCCTGCTCGTCCAGCCGGAATTGGCCGTCGCGCGTATAGCGGGTCTCGCCGTCCTTGTTCTGCACCGTGAAGAACGCCTGCGGCTGGAAGACCAGCCGGCCGCCCGCCGTCAGCGCCTTGCCGGAGGCATCGAACGCCACGCCCGGCACTTGAATGTCCGAGACGATCGCGAAATCGCTGAACCGGTTGGTCTGCATCAGGTCGCCCTGCAAATTGACCTGCAGGCTCTCCTCGGCGAACACGCCCGTGCTCAGCTTGCCGACCGCTTGGCCGTTGTCGACGTCCCGCGACCCTGTCAAACGAAGGAGCATATCCGGGAAAGAATGGGTAACCGCGTATTTCTGTTTATAGCCCGGCGTATTCATATTGGCGATATTGTTGGTGATGGTATCATGCCTGTTCTGCTGCGAAATCATTCCCGCCGCAGCCGTGTACAGCCCTCTGAGCATGGCGAAACCTCCTGGCGCTTGCTGATCGATCAGACCCGCGCGTATCCTATCGATAATATCGGATAACGCCGCTTCGCGTTGAATAGACGACCGCTATGCCTTAAGACCTATTCTGCGACCGTCGCCCCTCGGCACGCCCCCCTATGGCGCCCTACCCGAACACCGGCTTTCCGCCTATTCGCGTCTGTACGGCTCGATTCTAGCGCTTGGAGATTTCCGCCCGCCGAGGCGCGCGGTCGAGATGGTCAAGCAGCAGGCCTGTCCCTTTCACGACGCAGTGCATCGGATCCTCGGCGATGAGCACCGGCACCTTCAGTTCTTCCGCGAGCAGCGCGTCCAAACCGCCCAGCAGCGCGCCGCCGCCCGTCAGGATGACGCCGCGGTCGATGATGTCCGCCGACAGCTCCGGAGGCGTCCGCTCCAGCACGGATTTGGCCGCCGAGACGATGGAGGATACCGGTTCCCAGAGCGCCTCGCGCACTTCCTCCGAGTAGATCGTCACGGTCAGCGGCAGGCCCGTTACCATGTCGCGCCCGCGAATATCGATCTCGTCCCGGAATCCGTTGTCGTACACGGTGCCGATCTTGATCTTGATGTCCTCGCTTGTCCGTTCGCCGATCAGGAGCTTGTACTTGTTTTTGATGTACTTGGAGATCGCCTCGTCGAACTTGTCCCCCGCGACTTTGATCGACGACGCGGTGACGACGTCGCCCATCGAGAGCACCGCCACGTCCGTCGTGCCGCCGCCGATGTCGACGACCATGTTGCCGCTCGGCTGGTAAATGTCCATGCCGGCGCCGATGGCCGCCGCTTTCGGTTCTTCCTCGAGGAACACGTCCTTGGCGCCGCTGCGCTCCGCGGCCTCCCGGATCGCTTTTTGCTCGACGGACGTGATGTTCGTCGGCGCGCAAATAAGGATGCGAGGGCGGCTGTACCAGGAACGGCCGCCGACGCGATCGATGAAGGCCTTCAGCATGATTTCCGTAATCTCAAAATCGGCGATGACGCCGTCGCGAAGCGGTCGGATGGCAATGATGTTTCCAGGGGTCCGTCCTACCATCCGATGCGCTTCTTCGCCCACGGCAAGCACGCGCTTGGTTTCGCTTTCGATCGCCACGACCGAAGGCTCATCCAGGACGACGCCCTTCCCTCTCACGTGAATGGACACATTTGCGGTTCCCAAGTCTATCCCGATATCCTTGCTAAACATAAGTCTGAAGTCCTCCAGCGCGAATAATAGTCGAGTGCAATCCACATCCCGTATAGTATTCGCTGAAGGGTACGAAAATCCTCTATTTTTGTAGAAAAAATCGCTTACGATTTTGCCGCGGCAAGGACTTCGCGCTTGCGTCCGGAGCTCTTCTTATACTTGATCTTGGTGGCTTCTCCTCCCCTAAGGTGCCGGATCGATTTGTGGTATTCCAGGATGTGCTTCACCTGGTCCGCCAGATCGGGATTGATCTCCGGCAAGCGCTCGGTCAAATCCTTGTGCACCGTGCTCTTGGAGACGCCGAATTCTTTCGCGATCGTCCGTACCGTATGCTTCGTCTCGACGATGCAACGGCCGATTTTTATGGTCCGTTCTTTGATGTAATCGTGCACGCTCCCGCCTCCCTACTCGAGATAGTTTGGTACAGTATATGAGGGGTACGGGTATATATTCTTTATGTCCAAGCGTGACAAGCCCAAGAATTGCGATTATTTTCAAACAAGTCTCCGGAACGCAAAAAAGAAGGCAGGAAATACCTGCCTTCGGAAGGGTTCGCGGCCGGTTGCCGCCTTGCCGTGATTGCTTATTGCTGCGCGTCCGCGCTCGCGGTTTCGATCAGCGTGGACGGGTTGACCGGCTTGCCGTCCTTGCGCACTTCGAAGTGCAGATGGACGCCGAGGTCCTTCTCCAGCTCGCTGCGGCCCGCTTTGGCGATCGCGTCGCCCTGCTTCACTTCGTCGCCGACTTTGACCTGCACGTCGCTCAGGCTGTTGTAGATCGTGACGAGCCCGTCGGCGTGCTTGATTTGAACCACGTTGCCGTTGACCGGGTTTTTCTCGGAGACGGTCACGACGCCGCTCAGGGCTGCCGTAACGTCGAAGGACTTGTCGTCTTTGCCGAGGTCGACGCCCATGTTCGGAACGAGCGTGTTGTCCGGACCGTCGACCCAAGCGGCCAGGCGGTCGTCGTTGCTGGCTTTGGCGTCATAGAACGGCGCCACGACGTCGAGCTGGCTCTTGTCGGCCGGCCATTTCATGACTTCGCTTGCCGATTGCTGAATCGCCTTGTCGGTATCCGCCGGCGGCTGCTCGTCGAGCGTTTGCTCATCCGTTACCCCTTGCGTGGAATCTACGGTCGTGCTGGCCGGTTTGTCTGTCTCCCCGGCTCCCCCATAGAGCCACATTAAGGTTACGATGATTGCTGCGGCGGCCAGAAACGCTGATGGTGCTGCCCATTTTTTTGCCATCAGTTTTCTCCACGCAGACGGTTTGACGGCGTTGCCTCCCAGAACGTTTTTGGGAGCTTCTTCATTGAACTTTGATTTGTTATCACTCATTGTTCGATCACCTCACTAGCCATTGTTGCCACAACCTAGCAGTTTATACGTGAGGGATTGACATTTTTTGAGATTGTTAGAACTAGACGGTTCGCGCTAGTCTAGCACGCCGGAAGCCTGCACGACTTTCGTGCCCGTATAGTAGTGCGCCAGGATTTCCCGCGCCGTTGCGCCTTCCTTGGCCATGCCGTCCGCGCCCCACTGGCTCATCCCGACGCCGTGGCCGTAGCCCTTCGTCGTGATAGATATCTCATTCCCGTCGATCGTCCACGAGAAATCGGAAGAGGCGAGAGACAGTTTCTCGCGAATCTCTCTACCGGTCAGCGTCCCGCCGCCCGCTCGGACGTCCTTCACCCGCTCGCCGGGCGTCGTGCTCCCGATCCGCATGCCCCGGACTTCGCTCGCCGTCAGGCCGAGCTTCGCGGCCGCGTCCTTCAGCTTCATCGTCACGGTTTGCTCGTACTTCGGCGAGAGCGCCTTGTCCCACGGGCTGGCCACGCTGCGCAGGTACGGCAGGTCGAGATTCCAGTAATCCGACGCGTTCTCCGTATAGCCGTTGCTCGTGGAGAAGAACGACGCCTCGATCGGCTGCCCGCCGTAAGTGACGATCAGCCCCTTCGTTTGCTCCACCGCTTCGTTCAGCTTGCCCAGGTTCGCGTCCTTCTCGTTCCCGCTCCACCGATTCAACAGCGCGCTCAGCGGGATGTAGGCCTGATTCATGACGGTATCGTCCACGTCCGCTTCCTTCTCCCGCTCGCCGCCCAGCCCGCTTCGGTCTCCGGTCAGCAGCCTCCGGTAAATGTACGTGCGGGCGGCAATGGCCTGCGCCTTGAGCGCTTCCAGCTCGAAGTCGACCGGCATTTCACCGGCCAGCACTCCGCGCACGTAGAGCTCGATCGGCATATGTTCGATACGCTTGTCCTTCGTGAGGTACACCGATACCCACAGCCGGTCGTACGCGCTCAGCTTCTTCAGCTGCTTGTCCGCCGTTTCCGCGCCGGCGGAGGCCGGCACATCCGCCTGCGGCGCGCCCCCGATGCTCGAGCCGTCCCGCGGCGCCGGCGCGGCCGTATCGGCCCCTTGATCGGGCCTCGCCGATTCCGACACGGCCAATTGCGCTTCTTTACGCTCAAGCGCAGCCGCGTTCGGCGACAGCCAGTGGACGGCCGCCTTCACGAGAATCACGAGCAGCAGTCCCCAAAGAAACCCGAACCACCAGCCCCTTGTCCATAATCGACGACGATAAGAGCGTCCTGTCCTCCATCTTGCCCGTTTCATGCGCGGCTCCTTTCGCGGCTTTCGATTCTAGGGTCTTTCCTTCCCGCCTACTACAGTCTATGAATCGAAAAGATAGGATAGTACCGCGAATAGGGCCGCAGCAGGGTCTGTCGGGCGCGAAATGCGCAAAAAACCCTATTTTCGCTTCCCCCGAAAGAGGAGTGAAAATAGGGTCTCTTGGTATGAAGGGTTTAGGCCCATGTCGGCTGCGCCTTGATGCGGGGCAATTCCTTTTCCCGCTTGGCCGGCTCTTGCGTCCGCGCCGCCACGATCGCCGGTTCCGGCTCTTCGAGCGCCGCGGCTACGCCTTCCAATACTTTGGCGTAGAGCGGTTGGGCCGCTTCCGCTTCTTCGTCGCGGCAAATGTCCGCGCCCAGGGCCGCCAGCTTGCCCGTAATGTCGACATACCCGCGATCCACGTGATGGATGCCGTTGATCTCGCTTTCGCCGTCCGCGCAGAGCGCCGCGCAGACGAGCGCCGCTCCGGCGCGCAGATCGGTCGCCGTGACTTTCGCGCCGGTCAGCCGCGTGCCGCCGGTCACGATCGCGGTACGGCCGTCCACCTTAATATGCGCGTTCATCTTCTGGAACTCTTCTACGTGCATGAACCGGTTCTCGAATACCGTCTCCGTCACGATGCTCGTGCCGTCCGAAATCATCAGCAGCGCCATCATCTGCGACTGCATGTCGGTCGGGAAGCCCGGATACGGCAGCGTCTTGACGTCCACGGACTTCAGCCGCTTGGCCGCCGTGACGCGGATGCCGCTGTCGGTCTCGACGACGCCGACGCCCATCTCTTGCAGCTTCGAAATCACAGGCGCCAGATGGTCGCCGATCGCGCCCTCGATGTGCACGTCGCCGCCGGTCATGGCCGCCGCGATCATATAAGTACCCGCTTCCACGCGGTCGGGGATAACGGTATGCGCTACGCCGCTGAGCGTATCGACGCCTTCGATGCGGATGACGCCCGTACCTGCCCCACGGACGATCGCGCCCATGGCGTTCAGGTAGTTGGCCAAATCCACGATCTCCGGCTCCTTCGCCGCGTTCTCGATCGTGGTGGTGCCTTCCGCGAGCGCGGCCGCCATCATGATGTTCTCCGTAGCGCCGACGCTGGCGACGTCCAGATAGATCTTGGCACCCTTCAGCTTGCCTTCGGAGCGGGCTTCGATGAAGCCTTGGCCGAGCACGATCTCCGCGCCCATCGCTTCGAATCCTTTCAGATGCTGGTCGATCGGACGGGTGCCGATGGCGCAGCCGCCGGGAAGGGCGATGCGGGCGCGGCCGAGGCGGGCCAGAAGCGGACCCATGACGAGGAACGAAGCGCGCATCTTGCGCACCCATTCGTACGGGGCCTCGAACGATACGAGCCGTTCAGCGGAAATGCGCATGGTCTCATTATCATATGTCAGCTTTCCGCCAAGCGCGGAAAGCACTTGTTGAAGGGTCACGACATCATCGAGATAAGGTACGTCATGAATGACGCTTTCGCCATTCTGGGCGAGTAACGTGGCAGCGAGAATCGGCAGTACGGCGTTTTTTGCGCCGCTTACGCGGACAGTTCCGGATAGTCGCTTGCCGCCGCGGACGATTATTTTGCTCATCTTAGGTTTCCCTCCGCGTGCAGTAGATTCTTTTATTTGAGGAAATATTTGGTATGATGATTCATACCCAACCTACATCTTACCATCCGCTTACAGGAATCGACAAGCGTTATTTTATGCCTGTCGAAAAGCGGATATTCGACCTATTTTTGGCCCATTTTTATAGCATTCGCAAGCGATTTCGACTTTCGGACCGTTATCTATTCCCCATTGTTTACATGTTTCCGGGTTGTTATTCGACAATGCCCTTGAGCAGACCCGACCAGTTCCAGTAAGCCAGCACGAAAGACGCGAACCCGTGGCCGAGCACGACCGACAGGATGATCAGCAGCAAACGGGCCTGCCCTCCGCGCGGACGCTTCAGGATCGCGTCCCATTTCAACTCCTGCAGCGCGACCCAGGCCAGCGCGATGCTGAACAATTCGATGACGATCGACATTAAGGCATGCATGCCTGCCGTTGCGGCGACTTGATCCATGTTCATGACTCCCTACTCTATCCTAGATTCCCGGCGTTCAACGCCCGCAGCAGCACCGCGGCGAACTCGGCCCGTGTCGCGGATCGCTCCGGCTCGAACCGTCCGCCGGCGTAACCGCCCATCAGCCCGAGCCGTTTGGCGGCGGCGACGGCCGGCGACGACCATCGGTCCGCCGGCACGTCGGCGAAGACCGGACCGCCCGGCCGCGCGGTCCGCACGTTCAGCGCGCGCAGCAGCACGACGGCCATCTCTTCGCGCGAGATCGGGCGTCCGGGTCCGAACGTTCCGTTCGGATAGCCGCCGATCCAGCCGGCGCGCGACGCGTTCGCGACCGCCGCGTACGCCCAGTGGCCCGCCCCGACGTCGCGGAAAGCCGGCGCGCGCGCGGCGCCCGCGGCAGGCGCGATCGCCCGCGTCAGCATCGACACCGCTTCCGCCCGGCTTACGGGCCGGTCCGGCTCGAACCGGTAATCCCCGCTTCCGCCGACGATGCCCCGCTGCCGGAGCGCCGCGACCGCCGACCCGGCCCAATGGCCGCCGATGTCGCGGAAGCCGGCGACCAGCGTCTCGGCCGTGACCCGGAGCCCGTAATACTGCTTGTCGAACGGGGCGCTCGCGGTCACCTTGATGTAATACAAGCCGGCCGCCAGCACCTTCTCCCGGGACATCGACGCGGCTCCCGACGCCGACTTCAGCGTGTAGAGCGGCTGCTGCCGCTTATCGAACAGCTCCGCCTTCATGACGATGCCCGCCGGAATGCCGCCGATCCGCAGCGTCGTCAGCCGCTCGCCGCCGATCCGGAGCTGATACCAATCCGCGTCGCCCGCTTTGCCGATCACCCCGGAGTAGCCGGAGCCCGGCGAGACGTTCGTCGCCTGGTACGTTTTGTCGTTCGGCTCGTTGGGATCCGCGTGCCGCGTCGCGAACTGCACGTTCAGCGCGTACTGCGCCGGAACCGGGCTGGCCTGGGCCGAGATGGCATTGCGCACGCGGATATAATACGTGCCCGGCGTCACGTTGATCGGCGGGGAGGCTTCGCCTTCCCCCTCGCCGTTCTCGTCTTCCTCCAGCAGCGTGCCGCCCTGCCGTTCGTAGGCGAGCCCCAGGTCCAGCCGCGCCGAGTCCGCCGTCGCCGACAGCTTGAGCGTCCCCCCGGTCTCGAAGCGGATTGCGTACCAATCCTCGTCGTTCGCCTGATGGAAGTTTCCCTCGACCCGCTGCGACCGGGGCGGCAGCGTATAGGCCTGATACGGCTTGTCGTTCACTTCGTACGCATCCGGCGCGATTTCGAAGGAGGAGGTCAGCAGGTAAGCCAGCCGCTGCTTGCTCGCCCCGTCGAACAGCCGCACCTCGAAATCGTTCCGCCCTTTCTTGACGCGCCATTCCACCGTTTGGTTGCCGAGCTTCGTATCCTGCGTTCCCCCGGGCGAGGCGTCGCCGGCATGCGTCACGCGCAGCGTCGGGGCGCTCTCTCCCGCGGCGGGCAGGCTCTGCACCCGAATCGCCACCGTGCCGTCGTACGGCGCCTCGACGCGAAACCAGTCCGCGTCCTTGCCCCCGCCCAGCTCCGCGGCGATCTGTTTGCCGAGCGGAAACAGCTTCGCGGTCTGGCGGCCGTCGTTCGGTTCGTAGGCGTCCGGCCGCAGCGCCGCCGCGACGGCCTTGTCGATCCGAAGCAGGCCGTAGCCGCTGAGGTTATCGAACCCGGGGCTGCCGATGTCCTTCGCCGACTGGCGGAGCAGGGCGCGCACCTGATACGGTTTGTAACCCGGATGCAGCGCCCAAACGAGCGCCGCCGCCGCCGCCGCCTGCGGCGCGGCCATGGACGTCCCCTGCTCCTGCTTATAGCCGCCGCCGACCGCGGTCGTGTAGACGCTCCACGGAGCGGCGACGTCGATCTCCGGACCCGCGTTCGACCGCGTCTCCGGCGCGCCGGACGCCGTGGCGCCGGCTACCGCGAGCACCGTCGGATAGGCGGCCGGGTACTTCACCTTCGCTTTGGCCTCCAGCGTTCCGCCGTCGTTGCCGCTCGCCGCGACCAGCAGCGCTCCCTTCGATTCCGCGTATGCCGTCACGTCCTTCAAGTACGGCGAGTACCGGTACAAGCCCACCGAGAGCACCAGAATGCGCGCGCCGTGGTCGACGGCGTAGGTGATCGCCTCGCCGAGCCGTTCCTCGTCGCCGTAGCCGTCGGCGTCGAGCGCCTTGACCGGCATGATCCGGGCATGCCAGAGAATGCCGGTTATGCCCGCCTTGTTGTTGCCTTCGCCGGCGATGACGCCGGCCACCGCGGTGCCGTGCCCATTGTCGTCCTCCGGCGGCTTGCCCGGCGAAACCAGGTTCGTGCCGGGTACCAGATTGTTTTTCAAATCGGGATGATTCAAGTCTACGCCGGTATCGATGAGCGCAATCGTCAGATCGGTCTGATCGTGCACCTTGGTCCACGCCTCCCGTGCGCCGATTTGCGCCAAGTACCGCTGCTTCGGCAGCTCCGGATCGTTCGGGGCCGGCTCGGCCGCGAGCATGCGGACGGCGCCGACCGGCTGCGCATAAGCGATCTCCGGCCGGCCGCGCAGCCCGAGGAGCCACGCGTCCGCGTCCGCCCCGGCATCCGCGGGGCGGACCACGTCCACCGCCGCCCCCGGCAGCGCCAGGCGGCGCAGCACGCGCGTGCCCGGAAGCGGCTTCGCCTGCGCGGGGTCGCGCCACTTGATGAGCCAGGCCGCCGGCTGCGGCTCATCGCGGCCGCCGCCGGCGGCCTGAACCGGGACGGCAGACCCACCGGGGCCGTCCGTCGCCGCCGCAGGCGGCGGGGCCGCGGGAGCGGCCCCCGCGGCGGGCGAAGCCGCCGCCGCCGGGGCGCCCGCGAGCAGCAGCGCCGCGAGCCCGGCGCGCAGCGCGAGGCGCATGGCGCGCCGGCGCGAAGCCCGCGCCGCTGCGGCGATTTCGCGCGCGGCTTCGGCGGCGGAGCGGCCTCCGCGCGAGGCGGGAAGCAGCCGGAAACGTATGCGGTTGGACCAACCGTTCCACAATCTCTTCGTCATCATACTCAGCCTTTAACCTGCAATATTGGGTTCTGAAACTGTTCGCTTTCCGCCCCCCGATCTCCTTGTGGCAAATACTTGAACGGACGAGAATCAGGTCCAACGTCCCGGTTGAATCGCCGCATTCAACGATATGTATGCGCCGCGCGCACGGCTTACGTTTAAAGATTGCATGAACCCGTCCCGCGCGGCAAAAAACCCTCCGCCCCGATGCCTGCCGGGTGTGGGAGGGTTTTATCGGAGGCCCGCCGGACCTGGCCCGGCAACGGCCGGACCTTGCCGCGGGCCGCCCGCGCCGGGGCTAGCCCTGCACGAACAAGTCGCTCATGATCGCGAAATGCCCGTTGATCCAGTCCAGCGCCGGACCCGGCACGATGCCGAGCGCGACCGTCGCGGCCGCACACAGCCAGATGACGATGCCGCTCGGCACCGGCACCCGGACGAGCGCTTCGCTCGTCGATCGCATGAACATTTGGCGGATCAGCCCGAAGTAGAAGTAATACGAGATGACGCTGCTCGCGACCATTACGGCGGCGATCCAATAGTCTTTGGATTGGGCGGCGCCAAGGAGGATGAACAGCTTCCCGAAGAACCCGCCCGTGACCGGCAGGCCGGCGAGGGAGAGCAGGAAGACCGTCATCGCCGCGGCCGTCCAGGGCGCGCGGTAGTACAAGCCCGCGAAGCCGCCGATCTCGTCGTGGCCGGCCGACTTGGCGATGACGCCGATGACGGCCAGCGCGCCGATCGTCATCAGGAGGTACGCCGCCAGGTAGAAGACGAACTCGCCGAAGCCGGACGCGTGCATGCCTTTGATGGCGAGCCCGATCGGGACGAGCAGGTAGCCGGCGTTGGCCACGCCCGACAGCGCGATGAGGCGCTTGACGTTGTACTGCCGCAGCGCCATCGCGGAGCCGACGAGCATCGCGGCGGCCGCCAGCACGAGCAGCGCGAGGAAGACGTCGTTCGTGAGCGGCTTCCCCGGCGAGGACGCGAAGAACGCGAGATTATAGATGATCCGGAAGAGGACGGCGAACGCGGCTCCCTTCGAGACGACCGCCAAGAAGGCGGCGACCGGCGTCGGCGCGCCCTGATAGACGTCCGCCGCCCAGTAGTGGAACGGCGCCGCCGCGATCTTGATGCCGAACCCGACGATGAGGAAGAAGAACGCCACGTACAGAATGGCGGGATAATCGATCGCGCGGTCCTTCAAGCCTTGGGCGATCGCGCCCAGGTTCGTCGCGCCCGTGATGCCGTACAGGTACGACATCCCGAACAGGATGACCGCCGAGGAGATGCCCCCCTGCACCACGTACTTGAACGCGGCTTCGACCGACTGCGCGACATGCTTGCGGATGCCGACGAGCACGTACGTCGTGATGCTAAGCAGCTCGAGCCCGATGTACAGCGTAATCATATCCCCCGAGGACGCCATGATCATGGCGCCGCAGACGGCGGGCAGCAACAAGTAATAGAATTCTCCGCGGTCCCGAATGTCCGCGCGCTTGACCGTGCCGAGACTCATCAGCACGATGAACGCCGTCGCGACCAGGAACACGATCTTGAGCAGGCTCGAGAAATAATCGATGCGGTAGCTGTCCGCCATGAGGCGGACGACGCCGCTGCCGGCCGGTTTGTCCGTCAGCTCGGCGAGCCGCCAAACGACGAAACCGAGCGAGGTCAGCAGGCCGGCGAGGGTGATCCACCCCGTCGCCGCGCGCCGCGGCAGGAACAAGTCGAACACCGCCAGCCCGACCGCGAAGACGATGAGTATCCATTCCGGGGCCAGATAGGCCGCATCGCTCCAGGAGAGCGACTGCAGTTGTTGTGTCGCGTCCATCGTCCTACCTCCCCGCCTTATCGGATAGCTGCTGCAGCAGCGAGTCGAAGCCGTGCTTCATCGGTTCCGTCAGGACGGCCGGGTAGACCCCGATCAGGACGATGAACGCGACCAGCGCGATCATCGGCACCGCCTCGACGAGCCGCACGTCCCGCACGGCGGTCAGCCGCTCCGGAAGCGCGCCGAACGTGATGCCGAGCACGCTGCGCAGCACGTACACCGCCGTTAGGATCACGCCCAGCACGGCCAGGCCCGCGAGCACCCGCTGCGAGTCGAACGCGCCGAGCAGCGAGAGGAACTCGCCGACGAAGCCGGACAAGCCCGGCAACCCGAGCGAGGCCATGCCCGCCGTCAGCAGCACGCCGCTCAGGAACGGCATGCTGCGTGCCAGGCCGCCGAGGTCCTTCAGCTCCGTCGAGCCGGCGCGTTCGTGGATGCTGCCCACGAGCAGGAACAGCAGCGCGGAGATCAAGCCGTGCGAGACGAGCTGGACGACTGCGCCGTGCAGGCCGATCTCGTTCAGCGACGCGATGCCGAGCAGCACGATGCCCATATGGCTGATCGACGAATAGGCGAGCACGAGCTTGAATTCCTTCTGCACGAGCGCGAGCACCGCGCCGTACAGGATGTTGACGACCCCGAGAATCGCGAGCACCGTCGCCCAGTCCTTCGTCTGGACCGGGAACAGGAAGACGCCGAACCGGAGCAGGCCGTACGCCCCCATCTTGAGCAGGACCCCGGAGTGGATCATGACCACGGAAGGCGGCGCTTCCGCGTGGACCTTCAGCATCCACGTATGGAACGGGAATACCGGCAGCTTGATGCCGAACGCGATCAGGAGCAGCAGGAAGATCACCCAGCGCATCCGTTCGGACAAGTACAGCGGATTATCCGTGCCCTGCGCCTGCTCCGGCGACACATTGACGTAGGCGTCCGGACTCGCCATATTCGCGCCGATGACCTCGTAGCTGCCGCTGTAGGACAAGTGGGTTTCCTGCTTCTCCGGCAGCTGCTCCGCCCGGAAGCCCGCCGTCGCGACGAG
Source organism: Paenibacillus sp. UNC496MF (assembly GCF_900113915.1). NCBI lineage: Bacteria > Bacillati > Bacillota > Bacilli > Caryophanales > Paenibacillaceae > Paenibacillus > Paenibacillus sp. UNC496MF. Next base: position 303,550 of record NZ_FORE01000010.1, on the reverse strand, counting down.
CAGGACGAAGGCCACCAGCATGATCGCGGAGCCGATGCCGTTGTAGATCAGGAATTTATTCGCCGCCCGCTCCCGGTTCATGAAGCCCCAGATGCCGATCAGGAAGAACATCGGAATGAGCGTCATTTCGAAGAAGACGAAGAACAGGAAGACGTCCCGGGCCAGGAAGACCCCGATCATCCCGATCTCCAATACCAGGAACCAGCAATAGAACGCTTTCCACCGCTTCTTCACGTGCACGGACGCGAGCGCCGCCATGAACCCGACGATCGTCGTCAGCAGCAGCAGCGGCATGGAGAGTCCGTCCACGCCCAGATGGTATTGAAATTGCATCGTGTACGAGCTGACGTCGCCGACCGCTTCCTTGTTGAGCGAAGCCGAAATCCAGGTGGCCGTCTCCTCGAAGGCTTTGCCGCCCTGTACGCCGTCGTAGCCGGCGTACAGCCAGAACGAGAGCACCAGCGGGAGCGCCGTCGCCGCAATGGCGACGATCTTGATCCACCGGCTGTTCTGCTTCGGCAGGAACAGCAGCGCGAGGAGGCCGAGCAGCGGCGAGAACGTAATAAGCGTCAAAATCGGAAGATCCGCGAGCATTACCAGAACCTCCTTAACGCGATGGCCGCGATGAGGATGATGAGTCCGAATACGGTGACGAGCCCGTAGGTCTGAAGCTGGCCGTTCTGCAGCCGCGTGCCGCCGCGGCCGACCAGGAAGGCCGCGCCGCCGAACGCCCGCACGAGGCCGTCGACCACGAATTCGTCAATGACGCTCAGCAGCCCGCCGAACGCCCGGAGCGGACGGACGATCGCCGCCTCGTAGAACTCGTCGACATAATATTTGCGCTCGAGCAGCCGGGTGAGCCAAGGCGCCCGCGCCGAGACGAAATCCCGCGCGATCATGCCCTTGACGAACACGAGCCAGCCCACGTACAGGCCGAGCAGGCCGATGGCCGCGGAGATGACCATCACGAGGCCGCCGCCGCCGTTCTCCCGCTCCGCGCCGTCCGTCAGCCAGGCGCCGAGCGTGTCGTTCCACGGCGTCTGCACGAAGCCCGCGACGACCGCGAGCACGGCCAGCACGACGAGCGGCACCGTCATCGACGACGGCGATTCGTGCGCGCCCCGCTCGCCCTTGGGCTTGCCCATGAAGACGAGGAAGAACAGCCGCGACATGTAGAACGCGGTGAAGAACGCCGCGACGATGCCGATCACGAACAGCCCCGGCTTTTCGTGGTACGCGATGTTCAGGATCATATCCTTGGACCAGAAGCCCGAGAACGGCGGAATGCCGGAGAGCGCCAGCGTGCCGATGCCGAACGTCCAGGCGGTGATTTTCATCTTGGACCCGAGTCCGCCCATCTCCTGAATGTTCTGCGTATGTACGGCGTGGATGACGCTGCCCGCGCCAAGGAAGAGCAGCGCTTTGAAGAACGCGTGCGTGAACAGGTGGAAGATCCCGCCGGTCATCGAGTTGAGGCCCAGCGCCATCATCATGTAGCCGAGCTGGCTGACCGTGGAGTACGCGAGCACGCGCTTGATGTCGTTCTGCGCCACGCCGATGGTGGCCGCGAACAACGCGGTGAACCCGCCGATGTACGCCACGATGTCCATCGCCGTCTGCGACGCCTGGAAAATATCGAACGTCCGCGCCACCAGATAGACGCCCGCGGCGACCATCGTCGCGGCATGGATGAGCGCGCTGATCGGCGTCGGGCCTTCCATGGCGTCCGGAAGCCAGACATGCAGCGGGAATTGGCCGGACTTGCCGACCGCGCCGACGAAGATCAGCACGGCGATCCACGTCGTGACGCTTGCCGCGATGACGCCGGAGCCGTTCTCGAACGCGTTGCCGATCCGCACGAAATCGAGCGCGTGGTCCGGCATGTACCAATAGAGCAGCAGGATGCCGAGCAAGAGGCCCGCATCCCCGATCCGCGTCACGATGAACGCTTTCTTCGCGGCCGCCTTCGCCGCCGGCTTATTGAACCAGAACCCGACGAGCAGGAACGAGCAGACGCCGACGAGCTCCCAGAAAATGTACAGCGTCAGCATATTGTCCGCCAGCACGAGACCGAGCATGGAGAACGTGAACAGCGCGACGTAGCCGTAGAAGACGGATATACGCTCGTCGCCCTTCATGTAGCCGGCCGAATAGACGTTGACGAGGAAGCTGACCGCCGTCACGACGACGAGCATCAGCGCCGACAGATTCGTCACCTCGTAGCCGGCTTTCAGCGTCACGCCGCCCATGTCGATCCAGTCGAAGGCGTATTGGTAGTAGCTCGCGCCGTCCCGCATATGCTCGGCCAGCACCAGCAGCGCGACGACGAGCCCCGCCAAGGAGCTGATCGAGCCGATCGTCGCGCCGATCATGCGCGAGGAGCGCCCGAACGCCAGCAGCAGCAGGAACGCGACGAGCGGGAAGAGCGGGATGATCCAGGCCAACTGCGAAAAGGTCGTGTCCATGCGCTTACCTCCTCATCTCGTCGTAATCGTCCACGTTGACGGTGCCGCGCGCCCGGTACAGCGCGATCAGAACGGCGATGCCGACGGCCGCCTCCGCCGCCGCGACGGCGATGCTGAAGAGCGTGAACATTTGGCCCGTCAGCGAAGGCACGACGCCGTACTTGGAGAACGCGACCAGATTCAGATTGACCGCGTTCAGCATGAGCTCGATGGATAACAGGACGACGACGGCGTTCCGCTTCGTCAAGGCGCCGTACAGCCCGAGACAGAACAGAATCGCCGCCATCGTCAAATAGGAAGACAACATGTCAGTCCGCCTCCTTCTTGGCAAGGACGATCGCGCCGATGAACGCCACCGTCAGCAGCACGGAGACCAGCTCGAAGGGCACGACGTAGCCGGTAAACAGCGCCTGGCCGATCGCCATCGTGTTGTCCGCCGCCTGGCCGGCGGCCGGCGCCGGCTCGGGAAAGTCCGACTGGCGGATCGCGTAGAACAGAATGCCGAACAGCGCGAGCGCGCCGATCGCCGTCAACGTCTCGTGCGCCGTCCGCGGGCGCTCCTCGCCGGATTCCTGATGCTTCGTCATCATGATGCCGAAGATCATCAGGATCGAAACGGCGCCGGCGTAGATGAGCACCTGCACGAAGGCCAGAAATTCGGCGTCCAGCAGGATGAACATGCTCGCGATGCCGATGAACACGGCGGCCAGCGACACCACCATGTGCACGACCTTCGCGAAGCTGACCATGAGCACCGCGCCGCTGATGATCAGGACGGAGAAAACGAAAAAGGCGACAAATTCGCCGCTGAAGTTAAACTGGAACATGCGCTATTTCGCTCCTCCCTTGGCCGCGGCGGGAGCCCCGATGTTGTTGTTGTCCTGGCGCACGTGCGTATTGTTGTCGTCCAGCCAGCGCATGTCTTTGAACAGCTCGTCGCGGCTGTAGGCGGCCAGCTCGAAATTGCCCGTCATGACGATCGCTTCCGTCGGGCATACCTCCGTGCACAGGTCGCACAGGATGCAAATCTCGAAATTGATGTCGTACGTGTCGATGACCTTCCCCTTCTTCTCGGGGTCCGGATTCGCTTTGCCCGTGAGCGTGATGCATTCCGTCGGGCAGACGCGCACGCATTGGTTGCAGACGATGCATTTGTCCGGCTCGAAATGCTGAATGCCGCGGAACCGGTCCGGCATGACGATGGGCACGTCGGGATAGGAGGTCGTCACTTTTTTGCTGGTCATGGAGCGCATCGTAACGCCAAGCCCTTTCAACAGACCTTTCATACCTTCTCCCTCCTCCAGGTTTTGTGCGGAGCCGTTGTCGGGGATCCCGGCAAGTAAAATCAAACTGCTTCGGAAGCAATCCTGCTTCGGACGCTAGCGCGAACGTGTAGTGGAAGACGCGCGGTCACTTCACGAACAGCTCCATGTAAACCGCGGTCAGAAACACGTTCAGAATCGCTACCGGCAGCAGTACCTTCCATCCGAGCCCCATGAGCTGGTCGATCCGGATCCGCGGCAGGGTCGCCCGAATCCAGAACAGGAAGAAGACGATCGCCGCGAATTTCAGCAGGAACCAGATGATCCCCGGCACCCAGTCGAGGAACGGAAACGGCGCGTGCCAGCCGCCCAGGAAGAGCACCGTGGTGAGGGCCGCGATCGCGTAAACGTAGACATACTCCGTCAGCATGAAGAACGCGAAGCGGAAGCCGCTGTATTCGACGTGGTAGCCGGCCACGAGCTCCGATTCCGCCTCCGGCAGGTCGAACGGCGTCCGGTTCAGCTCCGACACCGCCGCGATGATGAAGACGACGAAGCCGATGATCTGCGGGAGGAAGTTCCACTGCCAGAACCAGTCGCCCTGCTGCTCCGCGATGGAGCGCAGGTTCAGCGTGCCCGACAGCATGACGACGCCGACGACGGAGATGACGAGCGGCACCTCGTAGCTGATCATCTGCGCGGCGGAGCGCATGCCCCCGAGCAGCGCGTACTTGTTGTTGGACGACCAGCCGCCGAGGATGATCGCGATCGTCGAGATGCCCGATAGCGCCACGTAATAGAGCAGGCCGACGTTGATATCGGCGAAATACAGCTTCTGCGTGTACGGAATGACCGCGAGCACCGCGAATGCCGGCACGTACGCCAGCGCGGGCGCGAGGATGAACAAGGCCCGGTCGGCCTTGCGCGGAATCGTGTCTTCCTTAATAAGAAGCTTGAATATATCGGCGACCGTCTGCAGCAGCCCCCACGGGCCGACCCGGTTCGGGCCGATCCGGAACTGCATCCAGCCGATGACCTTCCGTTCGAAGAAAATCGCGTACGTCACGAAGCCGAGCACGACGAGGAGCAGAATGACGCCCCACAGGAAGAACAGGAGCGCGTGTCCCCAGGTCAGCGTTTCGTCCAGCCAAGCGCCCATCAGCAGTCGACCTCCCCGACGACAATATCGATGCCGCCCAAAATCGTAATGAGGTTCGTCATCGTCTCGCCGACGAGCAGCTTCGGCAGGATTTGCAGATTGACGAACGACGGGCGCCGGAACTTCAGCCGGTACGGCTCCGCCTTGCCCTTGGAGACGATATGGCAGCCGATCTCGCCGCGCGGCGATTCGATGCCGACGTAGAGCTCGCCGGCCGGCGGCCGGATGACGCGGGGCACCTTGCCCATGACGTCGCCCGGGCCGGGGAACTGCGCCACCGCCTGCTTCAGGATGCGCAGCGACTGGCGGATCTCCTCGAGCCGGATGTTGTACCGGTCGAAGCAGTCGCCGTTACGGCCGAGCGGCACGTCGAATTCGAAGCGCTCGTACAGGCTGTACGGCTTGTTTTTGCGCAAGTCCCAATCGACGCCCGTAGAACGCAGGTTCGCGCCCGACAGGCCGAAGCCGATCGCGGTGTCCGCGTCGTAGCGCCCGACGCCCTTGATCCGGGCGAGGAAAATCTCGTTGCCGCTGACGAGCCGGTCGTATTCGTCCAGCTTGCCTTCCATATAGGGGATGAAGTCGCGCACCTGCTCGATCCAGCCCGGCGGAGCGTCCCACTTCACGCCGCCGACGCGCATGTAATTGTACGTCAGCCGCGCGCCGCACAGCTCGTTGAACAGGTTGATGATGATCTCGCGGTCGCGAAAGGCAAAAAGAAACGGGCTCATCGCCCCGATGTCGAGCAGGTACGTGCCCCACCAGACGAGATGGCTGGCGACGCGCTGCAGCTCCATGACGATCAGCCGCATGAACTCCGCGCGCTCCGGCACCTCGAGGCCCATCATTTTCTCGACGGCGTGGCAGAGCACGTAGTTCGTCGTCATCGCGGACACGTAGTCCATCCGGTCGGTATACGGGATGATTTGGGTATAATTCAATTCTTCCGCGAGCTTCTCCGTCCCCCGGTGCAGATACCCCATGACCGGCGTCGCTTCCGTAATCACTTCGCCGTCGAGCTTGACGATGATCCGGAACACGCCGTGCGTGCTGGGATGCTGGGGACCGACGTTAAGCAGCAGTTCTTCGGTACGAATCACGGCTCGTCACACCTCCGGGTCCAACGGTTCGTAATCTTTGCGCAGCGGGTGGCCCACCCAATTGTCCGGCATCATGATGCGCCGCAGATCCGGATGGCCGGGGAAATCGATGCCGAGCAGGTCGTAAATCTCGCGCTCGTTCCAGTTGGCCGTCGCCCAAACGGGGACGACCGACGGTACCGAGGGCGCTTCGCGGTCCGTCTTGACTTTAAGGGCGATTTCCTGACCGGACTGGAGGGAAACCAGGTGGTACGCCACTTCGAGATGCGTCTCGTAATCGACCCCGGAGACGTTGCGGAGATAATCCATGCGGAGCGACGGATGCGACTTCGCCAGGGCCGCGGTCGCCCGCAGCCGGTCGCCGCGCACGATCAGGGTCGGCCGGTGGCCGTCCAGCTCGTTGATATAGGCTTCGTCGATCGCGTCCTCCGCGACCTGCGCGCGGACGAGCTCCGACGCCAGGTCGAGCAGCGGCTGCATCGGCGACGGCGGCTTCGGCTCCGCGGGCGCCGCCGCTTCGCCTTCGGCCGCGGCCTTTGCCGCCGCGCGGGCCGCGCGCGCTTCCGCGGCGGCTTTCAGCTTCGCTTCCTTCTCGGGATCGGCCGCGGGCGCGTCTCCCGCCGGGGCGCCGCCCTCGGCCGCGGCCTTCGCCGCCGCGCGGGCCGCGCGCGCTTCCGCCGCGGCCTTCAGCTTCGCCTCGCGCTCGGGATCGGCCGCGGCCGCCGGGGCCGCGTCGCCGCTCGGCGCGGCTGCGGGCGCATCGCCCGCCGGGGCGCCGCCCTCGGCCGCGGCCTTCGCCGCCGCGCGGGCCGCGCGCGCTTCCGCCGCGGCCTTCAGCTTCGCCTCGCGCCCAGGATCGGCCGCGGGCGCCGGGGCCGCTTCGCCGCTCGCCGGCTCCGCCGGGGGCGCTGCCGCCGCGTCGGCCGGCGTCGCCGCGCCTTCGGCTTCCGGCGCGGGCGCCGGCTCCTGCGCCGGCGCGAGCTCCGCCTCGGGCTGACGCGCCGGAGCCGCGGCGTCCGCGTCCGGGCCTCCGGTCGCGGACGCTTCCGGCTCGGGCGCCTGCCCGGGCGCTTTCTCCTTCTCGTCGCTCATCGGCTGGTCACCCGCTTCCCGGTCTTCGCTTCGTATCGGATTTTCTCCTGCAGCTTATTGATGCCGTAGATGAGCGCCGCCGGATTCGGCGGACAGCCCGGTATGTAAACGTCGACGGGGACGATCTGGTCCACGCCCTTCATGACGGCGTACGATTTCACGTACGGTCCGCCCGCCGTCGCGCACGAGCCCATCGCGATGACCCACTTCGGCTCCGGCATTTGGTCGTACAGGCGGCGCAGCAGCGGGCCCATTTTCTTGGTGACGGTGCCCGCGACGATCATGACGTCGGATTGGCGGGGCGACGTGCGGAACATGACGCCGAACCGGTCGAGATCGTAGTGCGACGCGCCGGTGCCCATCATCTCGATCGCGCAGCAGGCGAGCCCGAATGTCAGCGGCCACAGCGAATTGCTGCGCGCCCAAGCCTTCAGCTGCTCCAGCGTGCCCATGAATACGTTGCGTTCCAGCTCTTGCCGCTCTTCGGGGGTAATCGACTCTAGATTGAATTCCATTTCAGCACCTTCTTCTTCCAGGCGTAGAGTAGTCCAATCAATAATAGTCCCGTAAAGATCGCCATCTCGACAAGCACAAATAAGCCGAGCTGCTTATACGCCACGGCCCACGGATATAGGAAAACGGTTTCGACATCGAAGACGACAAACATGAGCGCGAACAGATAGTAGCGCACGTTGAACCGGACTTGTCCCTCCCCTACGGGCTCGTTCCCGCTCTCGTAAGTGGTTTTCTTCTCCTCCGTCGGCTTGTTTGGCCGAAGCAGCCGTCCCGCGGTCAAGGCGACCACCGGAAGCAAAATCCCGAGAAGAACGAAGATCGCTACAATAACGTAACTGTTGATGTACTTCTCCACATCTTTCGCCTCCATGGTTAGGATCGATAGAGCGTCATGCCGTGCAGCGAACTTGGACAAAATTCCCTCACAATTATAACAAAACCTGCCACTTGCGTCTATGCAAGAAGTTGGTGGCGCTTTCTTGGCCCGATCATCAGTTATGCCCAACTTCCCGCGACTTCAATACCGCCCTCCGTCTGCTATCTATATGCTTGTTCGCGCCCGATAAGCCGCTTCGAAATGTGACAACTTTTCCAACTTTCCCCCGAATAACGAAAACGCGGCAAAAAAAGGCCGCCCCCGGCCTTGCGGGCCTAAGGGACGACCTGTTCGATATCGGGATGAGGTGCTCCGGCAGAAGCCGGAACGCGGCGGCTAGACCGCGGTCGGCTTGCCTTTGCGGGCGGGCTTTTCGCCCATGCCGCCGGCCCCCGCGGATTCGGGCTCCTGCGGGAGCGGCGCCGCCGCGGCAGCCGCAGAAGCCGTCCCGGCGGCTTCCGCTTGCTGCGCCGGCGCCTCCGCCAGGGACGCCTTCTTCCGCTGCCGCGCGATCATGACGAAGACGAAGACGTAGTACAGCCAGTACAGCGCGAACTCCTCCAGCGACGGGTCCTCGGAATAGCCCAGGAACGCCCGGAAGAACACGCCGAGCTCGCCGTGAAAGACCGGATGCTCCCCCGTGTCGCGGATGTAGTTCGTTTCGTCGACCGGATGCTCCGGCAGCAGCCAGGTGAGGTCGTACATCGCCGCGGTTTGGCCGCCCGGCGTCTTGTAGACGCTGCCGACGACGCCCGCGTCCTGGAGCCCGCCGACCGCCTGCACGAACAGGCCGGCCGCGATCATGACGAGGAAGACGCTCGTCGCTTTGAAGAAGGTGCCGATCGGAATCCGTTTGCTGCCCTTGAACACGGCGACGCCGAGCGCCGCCGCGGCCAGCAGCCCCGCGAGCGCGCCCCAGCTTTGCAGCGCCTTCGAGATGTCGCCGCCCGAGATCGCCGCGAAGAAGAAGACGGTCTCCACGCCTTCGCGCAGCGTCACGAGGAAGGAATGCGCGATCATGTTGAGCGCGCCGCCCGTCGTCAGGATGAGCGCCACCCTGCTCTGCAGCTTGGTTCGCATCTCGCGGTTCTGCTTGCTCATGAACAGGATCATGTGCGTCAGCAGGCCCGCCGACACGAACAGGATGCCGATGCGCAAATAATCCTTGCTGGCCATCGTCGCGTAGCCGTCCAGCACGTTCTGGAACAGCAAGGCGACGCCGAGGCTGGCGAGCACGGCGAGCGTGACGCCGACCCAGACGTATTTGACCCACTTGGACTGTCCGATCCGGTTCAAATACGACACGATGATGCCCACGATCAAGATCGCTTCGAAGGCCTCGCGAAACGTGATGAGAAACGCCTGCACGTTCATGGTGAATGCTCACTCCTAACCTGATTCGCGCTCGGGCCGCCGCTTGCGGTCCCCTTCCGTCCGTCTACAGCCAGCCCTTGCGGCGCGCCGCCCATACGGCGCCGCCGCCCACGACGACGATGCCGGCGATGACGCCGACGGTTACCGAGGGATTCGTCTTCGACTCCCGGGCCATGGCGGCGTGCTGCTTCGTGCCGTCGATCGCGTCCGGCTCGGCCGCCTGCGCGGCTTCGTCCGGATTCTTGCCTCCGCCGGCCTCCGGCGCATACGGGAACAGCGGCTTCAGCGCGCCGTAAATCTTGTTGGCACCGGCCTTCAGCGCTTCCGCGTCGGCATCCTTCTGGCCGACCCCGAACAGGCCGGGATTGCCGATGGCGTCCAGCGCGGCGTCGAAATCGGCGTTCAAGCCGTTTAACGCTTCCGGCGACAGCTTCGCCTCCGCGTACGGCGCGAGCGCCTCGTAGGTCGCCCGGGCTTTCGCCAGCAGCAGCTTCGTCTGCGTGTAGTCGGCGATGCTCTGCAGCGCGTTATCGAAACGGCGATCCAAATTCATGATCAGGATCGCTTTGTAATTCGCAATGGTCAGGTCCGCGTCGCGGGCCTTCAGGTTCGCGTCCAAGGTCGCCGCCACTTCTTCGCCGAAGTGGGAGACGATCTCTTCGCGCCGTTCCTTGTGCGCGGCCTCGGCCGTTTTCCAATCCGCCGGCGACTTGCCGAGCGAGGAGACGACCAGCTTGAACGTCTCGGCCACGTCCTCTTTGTTGGCGTCGCCGTACGAATACGCCCACGCGCCCGAGGGCGCGAGCGCGAGATATAGCGCGACGAACAGCATCGCGGTCTTCAGCATCGTGCGCATGATTGCAGTTCACCTTTTTCCGGTAGCGTGGCGATCGTCGCCGCGCCCAGCCGGCGCCGCGAAGTCATATGCTCGTTAACAACGATAATCATTTTCATTTAGCGTGTCAATAGGTTCCTGAACCGCTTTCGGGCAGCCGCTCCTTGGTGCAGGCCTCCGGGCGGGCAGGCCGTTGGCGGCTCACCGCCCGCCTATCCATTCGTACAGCGTGATGTCGTGGTACACGGGCTCGAACAGCGGGTCGCCGCGATACTCGGCGATCGGCTTCACCTTGTCCGCCAGCGAGCCGACCTGCGCCTCGAAGCCGTGCAGCACGTGGTCGGTCAGCAGCACGGTCGCGCCGGGATCGGCCTGCACGTCCGCCATGAAATAGGCGAACGTCTCGATGCGGCGGTTCGCCACCGGCACGCGCAGGTACTGCAGCACGCGCGTCTCCTCCCACGTGTAGACGGCGAACCGCCGGTCCGGCTGGGCCGCCGCCAGCTCGCCCAGCCCCTGCGCGAGCCGGTACACGGCCGGCGGCTCGTCCGCCTGCCGCGCGACGAGCGCGGCGCCCCGCGCGGCTTGGAGCGCGACCACGCCGGCGGCGAGCGCCGCGCCGGCGACGCGCAGCGCTCGGCGGATGCGCTCGCCGCGCGGATGCGCGCCCGCGCCGGGGTCCGCCGGCGCGGACGGCCGCCGCCGGGCGGCGGAGGCTTCGCCGGGCGCCGCCGGCGAAGGGGGCGCGGCGGGCCGCGCCGGCGGCGCTGCCGCGCAGAGCAGCGCAAGCAGCAGCCACGTCACGCCGATGAGGGGCGTGACGTGGCGCGGCTTGTCGATGTTCTGCGCCAGCAGCGCCCAGGCGCCGTAGGCGCCCGCGAGCGCGGCGAGCGCGCCCGGCAGGCCCGGCCGGCGGAGCCACGCTGCCGCCCGGGCCGCAGGCCGCGAGCCCGCGCCGCCCTGGGGCGGGCGGGGCCGCGCCCCCGCGGCGAGCACCGCGGCGAGCAGCAGCGCCGCAGCCGCGGCGAACACGGCATTGGACCGGGCGAACATCCCGGTCCAGAGCACGTTGTCGCCCGCGAAGCGCAGCAGGCGCTCCGCGAGCGGCAGCCGCTCGGCGGCGGAGGCGACGCCGCCGCCCCAGTCGCTGAAGTGGCCGGCCGTGAAGGCGAGCGCCAGCTTCGCGAAGCCGGCCGCGCCGCCCTCGCTCAGCGCGAGCCCGGCCAGCCACAGCAGCTGAAACCCGGCCGCGAGCGCGGCGAACAGCAGAACGCGCGGCCAGCGCCGCTGCCCCGCCCGCCGCCAATCGGCCGCGCTCAGCCCGAGCAGCCAGACGAGGCCCAGGCCGAACGGCGCGAAGGACAGGCGCACGCCCATCAGCACGCCGAACAGGAACAGCGCCGCGGCCGTCCGCCCCCAGGTCCGGCGCTCCATCGCCCGCTGCCAACTCCACAGGTACCACCAGAGCACGGCGATGCCGGTCGCCTCCGACATCGGGCGGACGCTCTGCAGCCAGAGATACGGCGCGGTAAGCGCGAGCAGCGCGGCCAGCAGCGACCAGGCGGGCGACAGCCTGCGTCGCGCCAGCAGCCAGAGCGGGACGACGGACAGCGCGCCCATCAGAATATTAAGCGCATCGTAGGCTTGAACGGGATCGGGCACGAACCGGCGCAGCGCCATGGCGCCCAGCACGAAATACGGATAGCCCGGGAAATGCGGCTGCATCGCCAGCAAATCGAACCGGTCGAGCGCCAGCGCGAAGTCCACCTCGTCCCAGCTCGCGGCGAACGGGCTGCGATGCTGCCAGCTGTAAACCGCCCATGCGAGAACGGACAGAAAAACGGCGGCGGGCGCGGCCCATCGCGAGAACGCCGAAGCTTCGCGCGGGCGGACGCCCGTTCCGGACTCGCTCATCGCCACGACGACGCCGGCTGCTTCCGTACCGACATCATCGCTTCTAGGCAGGCCCGAGATGCTGCTTTCCCCTTCCGCCGTCCGTCCGAGCCGATCCGCCCGCGTCTCCGCCGTCGCTGTCGGCTCATAGCCCGCTTGCTCCGCCATGTCTTCCCTCCGCTCCATGCCGATTCTGATTTTCGCCATAACGCCGTTTGGGCGCGGAGATTGCCCGTCGCCCGTCACCAGGCGCGTATTCCGGCTCGGCGCCAAGCCGCTCCGCCTAGCCTTCTCTCGCTTGGCCCGGCGCGCTAAGCGCTGCCGCTTGCTACCCGTACCGCCGCTCCTTCTCCGCCGGTGCCGCCGAGGCCGCGCGCCGTAACGCCGGCTCTGCAGCCGGCGTCCCCGCAACGGCCTCCGCAGCGTTCTGCCGTGCGCGCTTCGCAATGGGCCGCCGCATTTCCCGCCATATCGCCGGCAGCACGTGACCGAGGTACTTGCGGAATTTGATGAACGATTGCCCGTGAACGCGCACCTGGTACGTAATCGGCACTTCCTCCATGACGAAGCCTTGGCGGACGAGGTTGAGCGTCAGCACCTGCGCGTAGTTGTAGTCGTGAATGATGTCGGCGCACGCCATCGCCTGGCGCGAGAACCCCCGCATGCCCGACTGCCCGTCCCAAATGACCCGCCGCAGCAGGATCGCCTGCAGCAGCGTGAAGCAGACGTTGCCAAGGCGCCGGTGCAGCCGCATGCCGCGGATCGTGCCTTTGAACCGCGAGCCCATCGTATAATCCGCCCGTCCTTCGAGAATCGGGGCGATCACGTTCGGAATCTCCGCCGCCGGATACTCGTTGTCCGCGTCGATCATGAGCCCGACGTCGGCGCCCAGCCGCAGGCAGCCCGCGAGCCCTTCGCGCACCGCCGCGCCCAGCCCGCGATTGGCCGCGAACGACGTCACGTGTTCGGCGCCCGCCCGCCGGGCTTCTTCGACCGTCCGATCCGTCGAGCCGTCGTCGACCACCAGTACCTCGACCGTCCAATCCCGACCCATTTCCCGGGGAATACGCGCGATGACGTGCCCGATATTCCCTTCTTCGTTATGGGCGGGCAGGAAGACGACCAGCTTCTTCATGCGATTCATTGTTGTCATGCAGCTCTGCTTCATGCCGTTCCTCTCTTCTTCGCATCGGCGGTCTCGAACGCGTCCGTCAAAATCGGTCCGCGGCTGTGGCTCGGCAGCGGCGCGCCGAGCAGATAGCTGAGCGTCGGGGCGACGGAGACGAGCGACTGCTTTGCGTCGACCTTGACGCCCCGCCTGACGTTCGGCCCGTACAGGAAGAACGGCACGTACCGCTCGCCTTCGTCCAAATGTCCGTGCCCGCCGATTCCGTCGGCCTGTCCGTGATCCGCGCATACGATGAACGTCGCGCCGTCGGCATCCCCGCGCGCCGCCAGCCATTCGGCGAACTCGGCGATAAGGGCGTCCGCTTCTTCGATCTTTTGCCGGTATTCCGGATACAAGGCGCCCATGCTGTGTCCCGTCTGGTCCGTCGCGATGAATTGCACGACCAGGAGATCGGGATCCTGCTCCGCCATGATGAGCTTCGCCCGTTCCATGATGTTGCGGTCCGCCTTGTCGTTATGCATGACGGCGGTGACGCTCTCTACATCGTCGCCCATGGAATCGATCAAGTGCGCGATGCCGAGCAGCCGGCCGCGCTTGCCGACCTTCCGCAGGCTGTCGAAGATGGATTCCACCTTGATGCCCAGCTTCCAGACCATATTGGACGTGATGCCGTGTTCCCGGGGGTAGGCGCCCGTAAACATCGAGGAGAAGCAGACGACCGTCCGCGCCGGATACACCGTCTCCATCTGCGTGTATTCCGTGCCTTCCGCGCGCCACTTCTTCAATAACGGCGCGTTCGCCTCCTCGAACCGGTCCTTCCGCATGCCGTCGATGACGAGCACGAATACTTTGCCGCCCGCCTGTCGCTGCGGCCTTTCGACCGGCTCCGTGCGTCCGGGAATCTCCTTCGGCTTCCAGTCGAACAGATTGCGGTGCAGCACCCAAGCGTAGATCGCGGCACAGCCGAGGAAGCACGCGTACGCCCGCCAGCCGAAGTCCTGTCCGGCCGCCGCCTTGTCCGCCCACTTGGCGCCCGCCGTATCGATGACGAAGAGGAGCAGCAGCACCTTCGGCAGCTGTTCCTGGGCGTTGCCGCTCGTCGAATCGCTGTTCTTCAGCACCAGCTTCCAGAAGCGCTTGAAATTCCACCAGGACGTCCCGATCCGCAGATGATAATAGAACGTGCCCCAGAAGTAAATCGTGAAGAACAGGAACAGTCCGATTCCGAGCGCATAGAGACCCAGGTGCAGCGGCGCGTCCCGCCACAGCACCAACGCCGCCACGAGGGGCAGCCACAAGTAATTGCGCAGAAACAGCGGGAAATCGTAGGCGAAATACAGCGCGAACAGCGGCAGCGCCGCCAGCAGCCCAAGCCCGAACCGCGCCCAGAAGCCCGCGTCCCCCCAGCTTCCGAGATGATAAAGCGCGAACACCGCGACCGTGAAAATCGGGGTGAACGGCTTCCCTTCGTTCAATAAATTCCAGCAGCGCGCCGCTACGATCTCGAAACCCGACGCCTTCTTCATTCGTGTCGCCCCTCTCTCCCGCGGAACCGCAGCCAGCCGCGGATTTCCGTCCATGTGACGGCGGTCATGGCCATCGATACTCCCCCCGCGATATACGCAAACGCGAACTTATAGCCGTGCGACAGCAGCGCCGCCGTATACGCCGCGCTGCCCGCGACGCCGAGCACGCCGAGCGATGCCGTGAGCGTCGTCTCGTACGTGCCGATGCCGCCCGGCGTAACGTGGAAGGCTTGTCCCGCGATCGTCATGCCGGTGACCCACACCGCTTCCAGGGGATTGACCGGCAGCCCCAGCGCCTGCGCCACGCCGTAAACGACCGTGCCCTCCAGCAGCCAGCTGGCCAGCGTCAGGAACGCCGCGCCCGCGCCGCGCCTTGACGTCAGCGTCACGCGCAAATGCTCGTAATGCCGCAAAACAAACCCCGCTATGCGCGGCATGCGCGATTCTGGCGCATCCGGCCTCCCGTCCGCGGGTCGGCTCTGTCTCCCGCGAACGACCCGATGCCGCCAACGCTCCAAGCCAAGCCATCCGGCCGCGGCCGCCAGCGCGCCCATGCCCGCCGCGAGCATGAACCACGGCGACGCTTCGAGCCCCAGCGCGATCGCGCCGGCGGCGCCGATGAGCAGCAGCGACGCCAGATCGAGCACGCGCATCGCGGCGACGCCGTGCAGGGCATCGTCCCACCGCGCCGAGGCGCCGCGCACGAGAAGTCCCGTGCGCGCCAAGTCCCCCGCCTTGACGGGAAGGACGTGGTTAATCAATAAGCTTACGAGCAGCGGATGCACGTAATGCTTCAGCGGGTCCATCCGTTCCCGTCCGGCATACAGCCGCCACGCCAGCGCTTTCAGCCAAAACGACGCCGCGTAGCCCGCCGTCATCAGGATAAGCAGGCCCGGCGAGCGAAGCAGCCGCATCGCCGCTTCGCCGAGCAAGTCTCCGCGGAACCAGCGCAGCGTGAACCAAACAAAGAAGGCGGCCAAGATCAGCCCGCCGAGCGCAACCGCGAATTTTCGCATCGTCCATCCTGCCGTTTCGTCGTTCGTCGTCTCACTCCGATAAATGAGAACCGTTATCATTCAGTATAGTAGCCGGTACCGGTGCCGTCAAACCTTTTCCGCGCGCCAAAAAGCCGACTCCAGAACAGATGGGACATCTGCCGGAATCGGCTTCCAGGTGGTCAAGCGATTAGCCCTGCTTAACGGCGATCCGGTTCAAGGCGCGCTGCAGCGCAAGCTCGGCGCGCACTTGATCGTAATCGTCCTTGCGGCCGCTCATAAGCTGCTCCGCGCGCTGCTTCGCCGCTTCCGCGCGGGCGAGGTCGATATCGGCCTGACGCTCGGCGCTTTCGGCGAGAATGACGACTTTATCCTTGCGGATTTCGAGGAAACCGCCGTTTACGGCGATTTTCTCTTCGGCGTTCTTCAGCTTGATCGTGACCGGCGCGATTTTCAAAGGCGTGACCATCGGGATATGATTCGGCAGAATGCCCATCTCGCCTTCGGAGCCTTTGACGATCACCATATTGACATCCTCAGCGTAAACCTTACGCTCAGGCGTTACGATTTCCAGTAAAAAGGAGCTCATGATCTTACCCTCCCATGCGCCCTACGCGGTAAGACGCAACTTCGTTAGCTTCGGCGAATTAAACCTCTTGCGCGAGTTTTTGCGCCTTCGCGACAGCATCTTCGATCGTTCCGACGTTGTGGAATGCCGGTTCTGGAAGGTTGTCGTGCTTGCCTTCGAGAATTTCCTTGAAGCTGCGTACCGTTTCTTTAACCGGCACGTACAGGCCCGGGATGCCGTTGAACGCTTCGGCCACGTGAAGCGGCTGCGACAGGAACAGCTGGATGCGGCGCGCGCGGAGAACGATGAGTTTGTCTTCTTCGGACAACTCGTCCATGCCGAGGATCGCGATGATATCCAGAAGCTCTTTGTAGCGCTGCAGGATCTTCTTAACGCCTTGCGCAACTTGATAGTGCTCTTCGCCAAGAATTTCAGGCGTCAGGATACGGGAAGAAGAAGCGAGCGGGTCAACGGCCGGGAAGATACCCATTGCCGCGATGCCGCGCTCAAGGTTCGTTGTTGCGTCCAAGTGAGCGAACGCCGTTGCAGGAGCCGGGTCGGTATAGTCATCGGCAGGAACGTAGATCGCTTGGATGGACGTAACGGAACCTTTCTTCGTCGACGTGATCCGCTCTTGAAGTTGACCCATCTCCGTTGCCAGCGTCGGCTGGTAACCTACTGCGGACGGCATACGACCGAGCAATGCGGATACTTCGGAACCGGCTTGCGTGAAACGGAAGATGTTGTCGACGAGCAGCAGAACGTCTCTGCCTTCAACGTCACGGAAATACTCAGCCATTGTCAGGCCCGTCAGAGCTACGCGAAGACGCGCGCCTGGCGGCTCGTTCATTTGACCGAACACCATCGCCGTCTTGTCGATAACGCCGGAATCGCTCATCTCGTGGTACAAGTCGTTACCTTCACGAGTACGTTCGCCGACGCCGGCAAAGACGGAAATACCGCCGAGCTCTTGTGCGATGTTGTGGATCAGCTCTTGCAGCGTAACGGTTTTACCTACGCCCGCGCCGCCGAAGAGGCCGATTTTACCGCCCTTGGCATAAGGAGCCATAAGGTCGATAACTTTAATGCCTGTTACCAGAATCTCTTGTTGCGTGGAAAGCTCTTCGAATGTCGGAGCTTGGCGGTGAATCGGGTTCGCGATCGAACGATCCACGTCGCCGTTGTTGTCGATCGGATCGCCGAGTACGTTGAATACGCGGCCAAGCGTTGCAGGACCTACCGGTACCGTGATCGGATTGCCCGTATCTACGGCTTCCGTACCTCTGACGAGACCGTCCGTGGACGACATCGCGACGCAGCGTACCAGGCTGTCGCCGAGGTGAGTCGCGACTTCAACCGTCAGGTTAATATCGACTTCACCTGAATTTTGAGCTTTTTTCTCGATTTTTATCGCATTAAGAATCTCAGGCAAATGACCGTTGTCGAACGCGATGTCGACAACCGGACCCGTTACCTGGACTACACGCCCCTTGCTCATTCTTGTACCTCCTTAAAGTTTTCCGGAGGAAAACTCGCTCCGGAAGCATAGACTTAAAGTTTTCCGGAGGAAAACTCGCTCCGGAAGCATAAACTTAAGTTTTCCGGAGGAAAACTCGCTCCGGAAACACTGCCTGATATAGTTGTTCCGGAGGGACCCTCCGGAACGGTTAAGCAACTTATTGCTGTGCGTTCGCGCCGCCGACGATTTCCGCGATTTCCTGCGTAATCGCCGCTTGACGAGCACGGTTGTACGTCAACGTCAAACCCGCGATCATCTTCGTCGCGTTCTTCGTCGCGTTGCCCATCGCCGTCATCCGGGCGCCGAACTCGCTTGCTTTGCCTTCCAACACCGCGCTGTAAATGACCGTTTCCGCGTATTTCGGCAGCAGCACGTCGAGGACTTTCTCCGGAGACGGCTCGTATTCATAGCTCGCCTTCGCGCCCGTGAACTCCGACTGATCCAGAGGAAGCAGCTGCTTGATAACGGGAACTTGGGAAATCGCGTTATGAAATTGATTGTATACGAGGTTCAGCTCATCGTATTTGCCTTTTTCAAACCCGTTCACGGCAGCAGCCGCCAACGTTTTGATATCGGCGAATTTCGGCGAATCGGAAAGTCCCGTTACTTCCTCGGCCAAGTTAATGTTCCGGCGTTTGAAGTAATCCCGGCCTTTACGTCCGATGACGAACACGTCGTATTCGGCAGGAGACTTATGCTTCTCATGGATCGTCGTCCAAACTTTACGAAGCACGTTCGCGTTGTAACCGCCCGCCAAACCGCGATCCGACGTGACGACCAAATAGGCCGTCCGCTTGACTTCGCGGCTTTGCAGCATCGGATGCTTGATCGTGCCTCCGCCCGACGCGATGCTCGCGACCACTTCGCGGATTTTGTCGGTGTACGGACGGGAAGCCACGGCTGCGTCCTGAGCCCGCTTGAGCTTCGCGGACGCGACCATTTCCATCGCCTTCGTGATCTGCTTCGTGTTTTGCGTGCTCTTGATCGAGCGTTTGATTTCGCGCATGCCTTTAGCCATTCGTTGTCACCACCTTGTTACCGGCTCGTTCCGGCAAGGGCTGGCGGCCCTTCCGCGGCCGATTCTATACCGAGCTAGTTTCGAACCGCACGCAGCTCGCCGCATGCGGTCCGAAAGGCGAAGCTATGGTTTATACCGATGCCGCGAAGCTGTTCTTGAACGCTTTGATCGCTTCGACCAGCACTTTTTCGTTATCGGAAGTCAGGTCTTTCGTATCGCGGATGGAAGCGTAAATTTCAGGCTTGTTCGCATCCACGTAGTCCAGGAGGCCTTGCTCGAAGCGGCGTACGTCCTGTACCGGAATGTCGTCCGTATGGCCGCGCGTAACCGTGTACAGCGATACGACTTGGCGCTCTACCGGCAGCGGCTGGTTAACGCCTTGCTTCAAGATTTCCAGAGTGCGTTCGCCGCGGTTCAGACGGGATTGCGTAACTTTATCGAGATCGGATCCGAATGCGGCGAATGCAGCCAGCTCGCGGTATTGGGCAAGGTCGGTCTTGAGCGTGCCCGCAACCTTCTTCATGGCTTTGATTTGCGCCGAGGAACCTACCCGGGATACGGAGTTACCGACGTTGACCGCCGGACGCTGGCCGGAGTAGAACAGGTCGGACTCGAGGAAGATTTGGCCGTCCGTAATCGAGATTACGTTCGTCGGGATATAAGCCGAGATGTCGCCGGCTTGCGTCTCGATGAACGGCAGCGCGGTCAAGGAACCGCCGCCGAGCTCGTCGTTCAGCTTCGCCGCGCGCTCCAGCAAACGGGAGTGCAGGTAGAAGACGTCGCCCGGATAAGCTTCCCGGCCCGGAGGACGGCGGAGCAGCAAGGAAAGCTCGCGATATGCCGCCGCTTGTTTGGAAAGGTCATCATAAATAACGAGAACGTGTTTGCCGTTGTACATGAAGTATTCGCCCATCGCGCAGCCCGTGTAAGGCGCGATGTAGAGGAGCGGGGACGGCTCGGAAGCGCTCGCCGTTACGACGATCGTGTAATCCAGCGCGCCTTGCTGACGCAGGGACTCGACGACCGTACGAACCGTGGATTGCTTTTGGCCGATAGCAACGTAGATACAGATCACGCCGTTGCCTTTTTGGTTAACGATCGTGTCGATCGCGATTTGCGTTTTACCCGTTTGACGGTCGCCGATGATGAGCTCCCGTTGGCCGCGGCCGATCGGGATCATCGCGTCGATCGCTTTGATGCCGGTTTGCATCGGTTCGAATACGGATTTACGGGCCATGACGCCCGGAGCCGGGGATTCGATCGGACGCGTAGCCGTCGTCGCGATCGGGCCGTTGCCGTCGACCGGCTGGCCCAGCGCGTTAACGACGCGGCCCAGCAGCGCTTCGCCGACCGGAACTTCCATGATGCGGCCGGTTCTTTTCACTTGGTCGCCTTCGCGGATGCCCGTGTACGGTCCCATGATAACGACGCCGACGTTGCTCTCTTCGAGGTTCAGGGCCATGCCCATCACGCCGTTCGAGAATTCGAGCAGTTCGCCGGCCATGGCGTTTTCCAGGCCGTGAACGCGCGCGATACCGTCACCGACTTGGATGACCGTACCGACGTCAACGACTTGAATTTCGGATTTAAATTGTTCGATCTGTTGTTTAATCAGCGTGCTGATTTCATCAGGTCTGATACTCAATGCCGTTCACCCCTATCTACAGTGCTTGAGATTTCAACGCTTTTTCGAGCCGAGCGAGCTTGCCGGACAGGCTGCCGTCGTACAGACGGTCGCCGATGCGCACTTGCACGCCGCCGAGCAGAGCCGGTTCGACGATTTGCTTCGCGATAATGCGTTTGCCGACCAATTCGCCGAATTGCGCCGAGACTTTGGACATTTCCTCGTTCGTCAGCGATTTCGCCGTATATATCGTAGCGTGAGCTTGACCGAGCGCTTCTCCCGCCACTTTCGTATAAGCTTCGTACACTTCGCCGATCGCGCCTTGGCGGCCGCGGACGATCAGAAGCTCTACCGTATTCAGAACCATAACCGACACTTTGTCGGACAGGGCGCCTTTGATGATGGCGATTTTTTGGCCGACTTCGACGTTCGGCAGCGCCAGGAATTTGCGGATTTGCGCATCTTCCGTGAGCGCGTCGACGACGATTTTCAGCTGCTTCTCGACATCGGCGACCGCGTTATTGTCTTGGGCCAGTTCAAACAGCGCTTTGGCGTAGCGTTTAGCTACGGCATTTTCGCGGCTCATTTGCTTCCAACCTCATTCAAGTATTGGTTCACGAGCTGCTCCTGCGACTTGTCGTCGATTTGCTTCTCAATGATTTTGGACGCGATCATGACGGACATGCCGCTGACTTGGCCGCGCAGGGCCGCGATCGCTTTGTTCTTTTCGCTTTCGATATCTTTGATGGCCTCGTCCTTCAGGCGAGTCGCCTCGGACTTGGCGGCGTGAACGATTTCTTCCGCTTGCTTCGAGCTCGTTTGCTTCGCTTGCTCGATGATGTCGTAAGCATCCTTGCGCGCTTGCTGAAGCGTGGACTTTTGCTCTTCGTATTGTTGTTCCGCTTGCTTGCGGCTGTTCTCCGCGTTCTCGAGCTGTTCTTTCACGAACTGCTTGCGCTGTTCCATGATGGAAAGCAGAGGACCGAACGCATAACGGCTAAGCAGCCAGTAAAGAATTCCGAAAGCAATCAGTTGGATGAAAAAATTGGACCAAACGATATCCAACGTACGTCACTCCTTTCCATGAATTAGCCAGCTGTCTAAAGGCAGCCAGCAAAAGGAAGGCGCGGAGGCATTGGCACTCCCCGCCATTTTTGCGAGTATAGTCTTAAGCTTGGCCGTAGAAAATGAACGCGAGGACGAGGGAGATGATCGGCAGTGCCTCTACGAGCGCTACCCCGATGAACATCGTCGTTTGCAGCGTGCCGCGAAGTTCTGGTTGACGGGAAATGCCTTCAACCGTGCGACCTACGATCAAACCGTTACCGATACCTGCACCCAGTGCTCCAAGACCAAATACAATTGCTGCTGCAATTAAAGCTGTTGCTCCCATTGATAAAATCCTCCTCTAAATGTTTGAAAATAGTAGTTTTATGTTGTCCCGCGTTGAACGGGGTTGTTGCTGCGTTAATGTTCTTCGTGCACGATCGCCTGCGACATGTAAACCATGGTCAGCATGACGAATACGAACGATTGGATCGCGCCGATAAACATGCTGAAGCCTTGCCAAACGATGAGTGCAGGAATACCGACCCAACTCAGCTGCATGATAACGGAAATCATGACCTCGCCGGCGAAGATGTTCCCGTAGAGACGAAGCGACAGCGACAGCGGCTTGGAAATTTCCTTGATGACGTTCAGCGGGAAGAATGGAATGTAAGGTTCGAAGTAGTGTTTCAGGTAATGTTTGCGGTTGCGACGCAAACCCTCGATGTGCGTAAGAACGATAACGATCGCCATCAAAGCCCCTGCTACAGCAACGTCCGCCGTCGGAGATTTCCACCACGCGATATGCGCTTCTTCTTGATCGGCCGGAATTTCCAAATGCATCCCGAGGAAAGTAGACCCGTGATGCGCTTCCGTCACGATCCCGAGCGGCAAGCCCAGCATGTTCGCCACGAAGATATACATGATCAACGAGATTCCGAGAATCAGGTAAGGACGGCCCTTTTTCACATCCATCGATGTTCCGATCAGGTTAATGACGAACTCAATAACCCACTCCAGAAAGTTTTGCATTTTGGTCGGATTCGTTATGGAAGCGCCGCGTACGGCTACCCTCGCAAGCACGAACACGATAATGCTGGTGACAACAATCGTAAGTATTGCAGCCAGGTCCCACCGGATGCCGAGCCAATGCACTTCAGGAAAAATATGTTCCATTAGTTGTTTTCACCCCTTTCATCGGAAGAATGCCTTGCTGCCGTTCTGCGTTTGGATCGAAATCCCAGTATGAGTGTTGCCAATTGAGCAACAAATAATCCCGCGACCGCTCCGTAGACGCTAAAAGAAAAGTACCTGGTAGCCACGACCACCGCAAGCAATCCGATGCACGCGCGCGTAAGAAATCCGAGATTATTCCTCTTGGACCCTTTCGCGGCCGCGTTCGCGCCGATGCGCTGTACTTTCCACGAAAGATGGAAGGCGTTTACAAGACTAGCCGCGGCTCCGAGAATCAGTCCGCCGAAGATCGGTTTATGATCCGGGAACACGGCCCAGCCGATGAAACACAGAGACAAAAAAAAGAACGTCATGCGCATTACCGTTCGAAGGTGGCCGGACAAGTCATCCATTATTTCGCTTTGCCCCCTGTAAACGTTCGAATCAGAAGTACCGTCATGATGACGGCCACGACAAAACCCGCGGCCATGCCGACGATGTCGCCGTGTCCGGCGTCAATCTTCGACCCGATCCAATACCCCAATCCGAGGCAGGCACCGATCGTGCCGCCGACGGATCCGATCAAGCCCATGGCTTTCCACGGATGGTCGCCGAAATTGCCGTTTCCTGCGTTGCGATTGTTGTCGTTATCGGATCGATTCAACATGAATCACTCCAAAACTCTTATTTATTTTAGCCAAGCGGGTTCCCGTTTGTCAATTGATATAAATTCAAACAGTTTGTGAACGGTGCGCCGAAAACCCTTGATTTACCTAGGGTTTTCGGATTCGCAAACCGTACAGTAGCACTGTATGCTGTAACGTTGGCGGGCATGCCTGCCTATCAGCGCAAACTATGAACGTTGTGTGAACGGGACGGGCCGTTCGACACGCCTCCCAAAATGATGCAAAATCGCCTGGACGATCCGGACGGAGGCTTGTCCGTCGCCGTAAGGATTGGCCGCCCGGCTCATCCGTTCGTAGAGCTGCGCGTCCGACAAAAGCGCGCGCGCCCGCCCATATACGACGGCCTCGTCGGTGCCGACGAGCTCCAGCGTGCCCGCTTCGATGCCTTCCGGCCGCTCCGTCGTGTCGCGAAGCACGAGCGTCGGCACGCCGAAGGACGGCGCTTCTTCCTGAAGACCGCCGGAATCGGTCATGATCATGTAAGTGTGCGGGTAGAAATTGTGGAATTCGAACACGTCGAGCGGTTCGATCAGCTTGATGCGCGGATGGCCGCCGAGAATCTCGTTCGCCGGCTCGCGAACGGCCGGATTCGGGTGCACCGCGTAGACGATCGCGACGTCTTCGAATTCGTCGGCGATGCGCTTCACCGCGCGGAAGATGTTGCGGTGCGGCTCGCCGAGCGCCTCGCGGCGGTGCGCCGTCATCAGAATCATCCGCTTGCCCGCCGCCCAGTCGAGGACCGGGTGCTTGAACGCGTCGTCGACCGTATACCGGAAGACGTCCGTCGCCGTGTTGCCCGTCACGTAGATGGCGGATTCCGGCTTGTTTTCCTTGCGGAGGTTGTCCGCCGCTTTGCCGGTCGGGGCGAAATGCGCGTCGGACAGCACGCCCGCCAGCTGGCGGTTCATTTCTTCGGGGTACGGGGACAGCTTGTTCCAGGTGCGAAGGCCCGCTTCCACGTGGCCGATCTGGATCTGCTGTACGAACGCGGCGTAGCTCGCGAGGAACGCCGTCTGGGTGTCGCCGTGGACGAGCACCATGTCCGGCTTCGCTTCGCGGAGCACCGGCTCCAGCCCTTCCAGCACGCGGACGGTCATTTCCGTGAGGGTCTGGCGGTCCTTCATGACGTTAAGGTCGTAATCGGGCCGGATCTTGAAGAAATCGAGCACCTGGTCGAGCATTTGGCGGTGCTGCGCCGTCACGCAGACGAGCGGTTCGATCTCATCGGGGTGCTTCTGCAGCTCCAGCACGAGGGGAGCCATCTTCACCGCTTCCGGGCGCGTGCCGAAAATGGTCATTACCTTTAATTTGGACAAGGAAAGTCACTCCTAATTATTTGGTTCCGAACATGCGGTCGCCCGCGTCGCCGAGGCCCGGCACGATGTAGCCGTGGTCGTTGAGGTGGCTGTCCAGCGAAGCCAGGTAAATGTCGACGTCGGGGTGGGCGTCCTGGACGGCCTTCACGCCCTCCGGCGCCGCGATGAGGCACATGAGCTTGATCTGGGTGCAGCCGCGCGACTTGAGCGAGGCGATCGCGGCGTTGGCGGAACCGCCCGTCGCCAGCATCGGGTCGACGACGATCAGCAGCCGCTCCGTGGCGTCCGCGGGCAGGTTCACGTAGTACTCGACGGGCTGCAGCGTCTCGGGGTTGCGGAACAGCCCGATATGGCCCACCTTCGCGGCGGGAATCAGCTTCAGCATCCCTTCCACCATGCCGAGGCCGGCGCGCAGAATCGGGATGAGGCCCAGCATGCGGCCGGAAATGACCTTGCTCGGCGCTTCGACGATCGGCGTCTGGACGTTGACCGTCTCGAGCGGCAGGTCGCGCGTGATCTCGTACGCCATCATCGTGGCGATCTCGTCCACGAGCTCGCGGAAATCTTTCGTCTTGGTATCTTTGTCGCGAATATACGTCAGCTTATGCTGAATGAGCGGATGGTCGCAAATCGTTAGCGTGCCCATGTTCAATCCTCCTGGAGATCTTCTTCAACTGAGTATTATAGCATCCGGCGCCCCTTTGTGCACACGGACTTTGCCCCGGCCGAAATCTTACGTCAAAGTATGCCCGAAACCGCCGAATTCTTGCCATTGAAGAGGCCCCGCCCGACCGCGAGGAAACGGCGTCCAAAGCGCCGCGGGGACGGCGCTAGCTGCCTCCGCCGCCGCAGGACGACCCCCCGCCGCACGAGGAGCCGCCGCCGGAGCAGGACGTTCCGCCGCCGTCGCCGCCCCCGGAACAGGACGATCCGCCGTCGCCGCCGCAGGACGACCCGCCGCCGTTATCGCCTCCATCGCTGCTGCATACATAGGAATTGCCGTAAGCCGCGTTATCGTCCCGTCGCACCGCGTCGTCCGTGCGGAGCTGGTCCATCTGCGAACCGAACGCGTCGGGCGGTCCCCAAGAGTAATAGAAGAAGCCGGCGGACAGCAAGCCCGTCGACAGGGCGTTCGCCGACCAGTCGTCGTCCCGCGCGCGAACCGGCTCGTCGCGCCGCGAAGCGAGCTCCTTCCCGCGCCCGATCAGATGCGAGACGACGTCGTCCAGGTCCGCGAACCGTTCGGCGGAGCGAACGTTGAAGCGCGCCTGGCGCAGCTCCTCCGCGCTCCGCGTCTCCAGCTCCCGCATGAGGCCTTGCGGCATCGGCGTCCGGTAGAACGGCCCCCACAGCGCCTCGCTGCCGGCGGCCGGGAGGAACAGCTCGCCGTACGCCCAGTCGAACCACGCCCGCTCGCCGGGATCCGGCTTGGCGTCCGCCGCATGCGGCGCGTGATGGATGAGCTGCCCGCAGAACGTCTTGCAGAAGTCCTCGTATTCGCGCGTGAACATCAGCATCTCGTGCCAGACGTCGTCGACCGCCGTGCTGTACATCGGCACGCCGCGAAGGACGCCGCACAGCAGGAAGTACCGCTTCAGCTCGAACCAGCGCCACTCCCACTCGCCTTCGCGCAGGTTCGGCGCGCCGCGGAGCACGCGGTCCTTGACGCGCGCTTCGAAATCGGCCGGCAGCGCGGCCTCGAGCCGCATCGCCGCGGACCGCGCCGGATGCCCCTCCGGCACGCCGAGACATGCCGGCGGCGTCCGCAGCGGCGGGGCCGGCCGGCGCTTCGCCGGGCCCCGGCTCCCGCCTCTGACGGCCCGCGAGCCGCGCGCGGGCTTCGCCATTTGCGACAGGATGACGATGGCCGCGACGATGATCACGAACATAAAGAAAGGCATTCGGAACGCACCCGCCTTTTCGGGAATCTATACGTCCATCATAGCATGCCGCCCGGGGGCCGAAGGGGGTTTTTAAGGAAAAATTAACCCGGTTCGCCAGCAGGCGGCAGACCGCGCGGCGCCATGCGCGGACATGCGAAAAAAATCCCCTTCGGCGCGCGGCGCCGGGCCGCGTGCCGAAGGGGATGCTCATGCCGCATGGGCGGACCGCCCGCCGCAACGGGCGGCCTTCGCGGTTTAACCGCGCAGCAGCAGCCGGTTGACGTAGTCCACCGTGAACTTGACGCCTTTGTCGCCGAGCTCGCCCGTCCACGTGCGGGAGTGCGGCTCGATGCTGAGTCCGCCCTGATAGCCGACGCCGTACAGGATCGCCATGAACGTGCCCCAATCGGTCTGGTCGAGGCCGGCCGGCGGATCGTCGAAGCGCTTGCCGTTCACGATGACGGAGCCCTTCACGTGCACGTGGAGGAAGCGGTGGCCCCAGTCCGCCATTTCCTTCAAATAATCCTGCCCCGCGTATCGGGCATGGGAGGGATCGTACTTGATGCCGAGCTCCGGCAAGTGGCCGTGGATGAGCTTCCACGCCGTCTCGTCGACGATGAAGCTGTTCCAGTGGCAGTTGTACGTGGCGATGCGCACGCCGCGCTCCCGGCCGTAATCGAGCAGCTTCTCGAAGTAGGCGATCGAGGCGCGGACGTTCTCGTAATACGACAGCTCCTCGACGTAGTTGGCGCCGCAGACGAATACCGGGCAGCCCAGCTCTTGGCACGCGTCGATCAGCGTATACGACGCCCGCAGCTCTTCCTCGACGATGCTGCCGTCCTTGGCGATCCGGTCCGCGCCCCAGCGGCCGATCGAGCCGACGGCGACGCCGGCGCGCGCGCTGGCCGCTTTGAGCTCCGGCACCTTGGCCGCGAACTCCTCCGCCGGCACGCCTACGTTAATGCAAAATTCCACGAACTCCAGGCCGAGACCCGCGGCGTAGTCGAAGCTTTCCGCCTTCGGGTCGGCGATGATTCCCAGTTTCATGTTCGGTTTCTCCTCCGATCGATATAATGCGTCCGTCCGCCCGGACGGGCATGGCTTGCCGGCCGCCCGCGCGGACGGTCCGGCCCGTTAAGGAATTCGACGCACGCGCACCTCATGCCTGCCGGCGTCCGCAATTCGGTAGAGCGCCGAGCCGTCGTCGCGGACGGCGGCGGGCGCGACGGCCTCGCCGTCCAGCGTCACCTCCGCGTCCGCGGCGTCCGCCAGGTCGAGGGCGACCGACCAGCCGGGCCGGTCCAGCGCGAAGCGGATCGTCTCGGCGCCGTCCGCGCGGCTTACGGCGAGCGCGAGCCGGTTGGCCGCCTCCCCGAGGCCGAGCTCCACATGCTCCACCGCGGCGTCGTCCCACGCCCGCGGGAGGCGCGGGCGCAGCGTGAGCGTCCGCTCGTGGGCAGCCGGCTGGATGCCGAACATGCGCGTCAGCATCGGCCAGACGATGCCGTAGACCGTCCACGCCTGCACGAAGCAGCCGTAGTCGGGCGACATCTCCGAGATGGAGCCGGGCAGGCGATGGCCGAACGTCGAGGCGATGAGCTTCACGAAGCGCAGCGACTCGTCCATGCGGTCATAGCGGGCTTCCGCCACTGCCTGCACGCCCGTCGAGATCGTCATCATTTGGTCGCGGTACATGCCGGACAGGTACGTGCCCCACGGCCCCGTGAACTCGTCCGTGCCCATCCGGTCGAGCGCCCGCAGCGCCTTGTCGCGCGGCGCGAGCCCCGTCTCCATCGGCGTGTTGATGACCCAGTTCTTGAACAGCCACGCCCGCTCCAGCTCCGGATCGAGCGCCGACAGCTCCGCCTTCATCGCTTCCATGTCGCGGACGGCGTGTTCGGCGCCCATCGACCGGGCGCGCCCGATGTACGTATCGATGCGGCCCGCGACCTTGCCGACGGACGCCATCGCGTCCGCGTACAAGCCTTCGTCCTCCAGCCACAGGTCCCTGTTGATCTTCGCGCCGAGACGCTCCGCGAGGTGCGCGTACGCCACCGCGCCGCGCGGCTCGCCGAGGACTTCCGCCATCCGCGAGCCCGCGTTCAGCGCCGACCACGTGTAGACGGCGGAGTCGATCAGCTCGACGTTCAGCCCTTCGATCTCGATGATGCCGTAGCCTTCCGGGAGCAGGTCGCCGTCGGGATCCATCTCTTCGAGCAGCCACGCCAGACCCTGCTTCACGCCGGGATACATTTCGCGCAAGAAGGCCGTATCGCCCGTCCACAGGAACACTTCCCACGCGCATTGGATGAAATGCGCCGTCTCCTGCGTGTTGCCGGGGTTCGCGACGAGCCCGCTCGTGGACAGCTCGTGGATGATGCGGCCGTTGCCGTTCGCCTCGTCGGACGCCTTGCGGAGCAGCGCCAGCGTCTCCTGCGCCATCGACAGCCCGCCCACCGGCAGCAGCCCGAGCAGCGCGTAGCTGTTGTCGCAGCCGAACCACCACGGGTATTCCGGATGGCCGGCGCCCATGCCCCGCCCGATCTCCGGAACGTCGCGCACGAACCAGTCGTTGTGGAACTTGACCCAATCGAACACGTGCTGCAGCCGCTTGTCCGGGATCGTCAGCACGGTTTGCGCGGCGATGCCTTCGTAGCGGCGGCATTTCTCGTCCCAGAGGCGGACATGGTCGTCCGCGAGCCTCCGGAAGGTTTGCTTCGCCTCTTCCTCCGAGCGATAAGAGCCCGCGACGAACAAGCGGATCTCGCTTTCGCCGCCGGCCGGAACGGCGACCCGTTCGTAGCGCAGCTCGCCGCTGACGCCCTTGCCGGCCGTCCAATGGGGACCGAACAGCTCGCGGCCGACCGCGCCGGAAGCGAACGGCCGGTCGGCGCCCAGGGCGACGTGCCACGGGTTCGCGGCGTCGCGCGCCAGGAACAGCCCTTCCTCCGGGGACAGCCGCCCTTCGTCGAAGCCGTCCTCGATGCCCTTGCCCTCGGAGAACCAGACGGGACTGAGGTCCGTGCGCGCCAGGAAGCGCAGATCGAGCTCCCGGTCGCGGCCGCTCGTGTCGCGCAGCGTATAGCTGACGACCAGCCCTTCGGCGTCGTCCGGGCAGAATTGGCGGCGAACCGCTTCAAGGCCCAGCCCCGGCAGCGCGTAGCGGTGCTCGTTGAAGAACGGGTAGTTATGGAAGCTGTCCGCTTCCGTCAGCCATTCGCCCGGCGCGCCGGCGGCGTCGCCGCTGTCCGCGGCGTGCAGCCAGAAGCCGTCGAGCAGCTTGATCGGATGCAGCCAGAGCCCGCCCATCTCGAGCTTGACGTGATGGCCGAAATCCGGGAACCCGCCGTTCTGGCTCCCGATGAGGTACGCGCGGTTGCCGGGCGTGATGTAGAGGTCCTTCCAGGATAAGCCGCGAGCCGGGCGCGATTCGCGGTATGCTTCGAGCGCCGGGCCGGCGTTCAGCTTCGTTGTGGACGTTACGGTCATCTTCATAGCCTCCTAGGTCAATCGGTATCGGGCAACGGCAAGCAAGGCATAGCACGCGCAGCCGGCGGCAAACGTGACGGCAAGCCCGGCCGTGACGGATGCGGCGACGGCGAGCCAGGAGCCCCACACCCCCGCGACGCCATTGAGCGCGAAATAGTACGCGGAGCTGCCGGGCGCGCGGCGGTCCTCCGCCTGCAGGCCGGCGGGCAGCGGAATGCCGAGCAGCACGCCGTAGAGCAGCATAATGCCGCCGATCGCCGCGAGCCGCCCCGCCTGGCCGAGCGCCATGAGGCTCTCCCCGGCCGCCGCCTGCAGGACGAGCAGAACGGCCGTCAGCGCGACGATCGCCGCGGCCGCCGCGAGCGGCTTGACGGCCTGCCGGCCGGCGATGCGGCTGCCGAGCGCGCCGCCGAGCAGCATCGGCACGATGACGACGAGCGCGGCGAGCGCGGGCGTGCCGGCGTAGGCGAGGCTCTTCTGGACCCAGACGGTCTGGATGCACATGTAGCCGATGCCGATCAGGCCGTAATACGCGTACGCGCCCGACCGTCCGCGCGGCGCGCCGCGCGGCGCGCCGCGGCGCCAAGCCAGCAGCGCGAACAGCAGCGTCAGCGCCGCGATGGCCGCGAGCCACTGGGTCATGGCTTTCGGCAGCGACGGCTCGACGAGGAAGAAGAACGGCTTGTCGTCCGTCGTCGGGTAGACCTTGTAGTCGGAGTCGCGGACGAACGCGCCGAACGGCGTCCGCCCGTCCAGCAGCGGCTTCAGCAGCGCTTCGTCGGACCCCGGCAGGAACAGCTTCTGCAGGCCGAGCGACCGGGCGCCCGCCCGCAGGAGCTCGAGCTGCCCGTCCGCGAGCGGCGACTTCTGGATGACGCCGAGCGTCAGGTTCGGCGCGGCGGAGCCTTCGGGCGCCAGCAGCAGCGCGGTGTGGGCCGCCGCCTCCTTCGCCGGCAGGCCGTCCGCGCGCATGAGCGCGTCGAAGCCCGTGTAATAGGCCCGCAGCCCTTCGATGCCCTGGTGCG
The DNA here is from genome assembly GCF_900113915.1 of Paenibacillus sp. UNC496MF. NCBI lineage: Bacteria > Bacillati > Bacillota > Bacilli > Caryophanales > Paenibacillaceae > Paenibacillus > Paenibacillus sp. UNC496MF. The sequence goes on along the minus strand of NZ_FORE01000010.1, from coordinate 272,480 downwards.
AGATGACGATGATCCGGCCGTCCGGCGTCAAGCGCTTCAGGTACGTCGCGAACGCCTCGCGGGTGAACACGTAATTCTCGGACAGCGCCTGGCCGCCCACGCCGCCGACCTGCGAATATACGAGGTCGAGCACGATCAGGTCGTACGATTCGCCGCTGCGCTCGAGCACGCCGCGCCCGTCGCCGACGACGGTATGGACGCCGGGCCGGTCGAGGATGCCGCCGTTGTAATCGGCCATCGACCGCGCCGTCCGCACGAGCCCGGGGCTCAGCTCGACGGCGGTGACGTCCTTGGCGCCCGCCAGCTGGGCGTACAGGATATCGCGTCCGCCCCCGGCGCCGACGATGATCGCCTTGTCCGCCTTGCCCGCCGCGAACGGCAGAAACTCGATGTCGCGGGCGAGGCCGCCCATCGAACCCAGCTCGCCGTCGTACTTGTACATGTAGCTGCCCGCGCCCCCGTCCACGAACAGGATGCGGCGGCGGTCGTCGGACGTGGCGACGGCGTCGGTGCGCGCGAAGCTGTCCCAGTCCGTGCGCAGGACGCGCGCGGCGGGATCCGACTGCAGCGTGCCGACGATCGTCTTGTCCGGCGCGGCGCCCTGCATGGCGGCGTAGTCGAGCCGCCAAAGGTTCGCCGCCGCGCCCGCCGGCAGCGCGCACGCCGCGGCCGCCGCGAGCGCGAGCAGCCCGGCGGCGCCGAGCCGGGCACGCCTCGCGCTGCCGCCGCGCGGAGCGGCCGCGGCGGTTGCGGCGCCGGCGGCATGGGCGCCCGCCCGCGGGCCGCCGGCGCCGTCCCTTGGCGCGAGCAGCAGGCACGCGCCGGCCAGGAAGCACGGCGCCGACAGCGCGAACACGGCCGCGAAGCCGCCGAAGCGCTCCAGCAGCGCGAAGCCGAGGGCCGCGCCGAGCGAAGCGCCGAGCAGGTCGGCGGCGTACAGCCGCGGCGCGGGCGCGGCGCCGCTCGCGAGCGCCCGGCCCATCACCCAGCCGAAGAGGACGAACGGCACGGTGCAGAGCAGCGCGTAGAGCGCGAGCTGGTGCACGTACGGGAGCTTGGCGAGCGCGAAGCTCAGGGCCGCGATGTACAGGCCCGTGGCCGCGGCGACCCCGCCGGCCGCCCGCCGGCCGCCGTCCGCCGCGCCGCGCGGCGTCGCCCGGTACGCGATGTACGCGCCGGCGCCGATGCCGAAGACGGCGAGCGAGACGATCAGCGAGACGTAGTGGTACTGCAGCAGCACGCCGTACACGCTGGTCATGGCGATCTCCAGCCCCAGCAGCGCCGCGGACATCAGCCCGACGCCCGCGCTCCAGCCGGCGCTTTTCGTCAGCTTGAACATGGGCTCACCCCTTCTGTCCGGTCAGCGTAATGCTCTCCACGAAATACTTCTGCCCGATGAAGTAGAAGATCAACGACGGCAGCATCGTCACGACGGACGCCGCCATGAGGAAATTCCACTGCACGTTGTTCTCGCTCTTGAAGAAGTTGATCCCGAGCGCGAGCGTGTACAGCTCCGGCTTGTTCAGGTACAGCAGCGGGCCCATGAAGTCGTTCCACACGCCGTTGAACTGGAAGATCGCGACCGTGATCAGCGCCGGCACCGTCAGCGGCAGAATGACCCGGATCAAGATGCCGAGCGTGCTCGCCCCGTCGATCTTCGCCGCCTCCTCCATCTCCGTCGGGATGCCCATGAAGAATTGGCGCAGCAGGAAGATGAAGAACGCGTTGCCGAAGAAGGCCGGCGCGATGAGCGGGTAGAACGTGTTCATCCAGCCGAGCGACTGGAACAGGTAGAACACCGGGATCATCGTGACGGTGCCCGGCAGCATCATCGTGGACAGCATGACGATGAAGAGGAGATTCTTGCCCTTCGCCCGGAACCGCGCGAAGCCGTACGCGACGACCGTGCAGGACAGCAGCGTGCCGACGATCGTGCTGATCGTGACGATGACCGTGTTGCCGAGCCATTTGCCGAACGGCAGGCCGGTGAACGTTTCGACGTAGTTGTGCCACTTGACCGGGCTCGGAATCCACCGGACCGGCACCTCGAACACCTGGAACGATTCCTTCAGCGACGTCGACAGCATCCAGGCGAACGGGACGAGCATGACGACCGAGCCGGCGAGGAGCAGGAAATAGACGACGAATGATTTCAGCCCATTGGATGTCCGCATGCCGTCACTTCCTCTCCCCTTCGTAGTACACCCAAGCGTCGGACGATTTCACGACGACGAGCGTCAGCGCCAAAATAATGACGAACAGGAACCACGCGAGCGCGGAGGCGTAGCCCATGTTGAAATTCTCGAACGCGTTCTGGAACAGGTAGTAGTTGAAGAACAGCGTCGAGTTCATCGGGCCGCCCTTCGTCATGACGTACGCCTGCCCGAACGTCTGGAGCGCCCCGACGATGCCCATGACGAGGTTGAAGAAAATCGTCGGCGTCAGCATCGGCACGGTCACGTTGCGGAATTTCTGCCACGCGTTCGCGCCGTCGAGGTTCGCGGCCTCGTACAGCATCGGCGAGATGCCCTTGAGCCCCGCGAGCCAGATGATCATGCCGCCGCCGACGCTCCAGAGGCTCATGATGATGAGCGACGGCATCGCCCACTTGGGATCGAAAATCCAGCCCGGCCCGCTGATGCCGAAGTAGCCGAGCACTGTATTTAATAATCCGATTTGCGGATTGAAAATCCACATCCAGAGCACCATGACGGACACGCCGCTGACGACGGCCGGCATGTAGAAGATCGTGCGGAAGAGGCGCATGCCCCAGGCCGCCTGGTTGAGCAGCAGGGCGAGCGCGAGCGAGAAGACGAGCCCGAGCGGCACGGAAAACACGGAGTAGACCACCGTCACCTTCAGCGACTGCCAGAAGAGCGGGTCGTGGTGAAGCGCTTTGGCGTAATTCTTGAAGCCGACGAATTTGGCGGGCGTCAGCAGGTCCCACTTGGTCAGGCTGATGACGAACGACGCGATCATCGGCCCGAAGACGAAGGCGAGAAATCCGATCAACCACGGCGAAATCAATGCGTAAAACCAGAGCGCTTCCTTGCGCAGGGCGTTCGACCGGAACGGCTTGCGAATGGGGCGCGGAACGGCGGGAGCGGCTTGCTCGGACACCGGCTTGCTCATGTCATCACCTCGGGATTAGTTTGGCGGCGCCGCGGGAAGCGCGCCGCCGGCACCGGGATGGGGCGGGCGGACGCTGCCGTCCGCCGCCCGATCGCATTCTGCGCGGCGCTACTCGTTCTTCGCGGTTTGCAGATCGGCGTCGCCCTGCTTCGCGGCGGCGTCGAGCTCCTTCTTCACGTCGATCGGCTTGCCGAGCATCATTTTGTCCATGACCGTCTGGAGCGACTTGCCGCCGGAGACGCCGAAGAACGGGCTGATTTTCTCCGGGAAATCCTTGATGTTCGGCACGTCGTCGAGGAACGCCTTCAGCGCCGGATCGTTCGTCTGGCCGAGCTTCTCCGCCGTCGACTTGACCGCGGTGAACGCGTGCTGCGCCATCAGCTCCTGGCCTTCCGGACCCGTCAGGTACTTCAGGTAATCCCAAGCGGCGTCCTTGTTCTTCGACTTCGAGTAGAGGCCGTAGCCGGAATAGCAGATCGTGTTGGCCGCGCCCGCGGGGCCGACCGGCATCTGGACGACGCCGAACTGGAGGTCGGCGTTCTTCTTGTAATCCTCCGCCGGCCAGCGGCCCGTCATGTTCATGGCCACCTTGCCCGCCGCGAACAGGTCGACGCCCTTGAACGCTTCGCTGTCCGTGTTCGACGGGGAAATGTGATCCTTCTGGTACATGTCCTGATACAATTCAAGCGCTTTCACCGTGCCGTCGCTGTTCATGTAGCCGTCGATCTTCTCGCCGTCCGGACTGATGACGCCGCCGCCGTACGATTGAATGAGCGGGAGGATCGCGCGGATCCAGCTGCCCGGCAGGCTGACGCCCCACTGCGTGTACTTGTCGCCGTCCTTCTTGGTGAGCTTCTTCGCGGTGTCGTAGAATTGATCCCATGTCCAGCCCGCTTGCGGATACGCCACGCCCGCGTCGTCGAACATCTTTTTGTTATAGAAAATCGCGATATCGGAATAGTCCTTCGGCATCGTGTAATACTTGCCGTCCAGCTTGCCGACGTCGAGCACGCTTTGGTAGTAGTCGCCGGTGTTGATGCCGTTCGCGCCGCCGATGTAGGTCGTCAGGTCCTCCAGCGCGCCCTTCTTCATGAACATGCTGACGTCGCCGTCGCCGATCTGGAAAATGTCCGGCGCCTGCCCCGCCGCGATTTGCGTCAAAATTTTCGTCCCGTATTGATCCGGCACCGATTCGATGGAGATGGACACGTTGCCGTGCGTCTTTTTGTAGTTGTCCGCGATCTGCTGCTGAATCTTGAGCCCGTCTCCGCCTTCCCACGTGCCGATGCGCAGCTCGACCTTCTTGTCGCCGCCGCCGTTGTCCGCCGCGCCCGCGTTCGCGTTCGCGCCCCCGTTCGAAGCCGCGTCTCCCGCGTTCGCCGTATTGGAGGTCCCGCCGGAATTGCCGCCGCCGTTCGCGCCCGAATTCCCGTCGGAACCGCAGCCGGACAGCGCCATCGATGCCGTAATGCCGAGTGCCAGAAATGCCATGCCCCTGTTTTTCATCTTGCACACTCCTCAGATTGGGATTGTATATTCAAGAGCGCCGCCGTGGGCGAAGCCCCAAATATCGATGAAAAGACCGAAAACGTTTCGGATTTATCGCAAAAAATAAAGACCCTTCGATTTTATTAAGTTTGTAAACTAAACAATCCTATTCCAAGGCTGTTTGAAGCGCTTACTTTCATCCGAAACGTTAAGGATAAACCCGGTAAAAAATCGCCCGCTCGCTGCCGTTCTAGGTGTCCGTCTTCAGGGGCGACGTGCTTTCGCGCACGATCAGTTCGTTATGCAGCACGATTTTGCGCTGGATGTTGCGGCCTTCGAGCATATCGATCAGCAGCTGCGCCGATTGATAGCCCATCTCGTACTTGTCCTGGCGGATCGTCGTCAGCCGGGGCGAACAATACGACGCGATGACGATGTCGTCGTAGCCGACGATCGAGATCGACTCGGGCACCTTGCCGCCGCTGCGCTCCACGGCTTTCAGCGCGCCGAGCACCATCAGGTCGCTCGCGGTGAAGACGGCCGTCACGCCCGGATGGTTCCGCAGGATGAGGTGCATGGCGTCGCCGCCGCCTTCCTCCGAGAAATTCCCGTTGTAGACGAGCTCGGGACGGAACGGAATGCCGTGCTTCTCCAGCTCCAGCCGGTAGCCGTTCAGCCGCTGCTGGCTGACCGAGGCTTCGTTGTGGCCGTTGATCATCGCGATGTTCCGGTGGCCCAGCTCGATCAAGTGCCGGACGGCCATGCGGGAGCCCTGCACGTTGTCCGTCGTGACGTGGCCGAGGTTGTTGCCCTCCGCCGGGATGTCGATGAGCACGCACGGAAAGCTCGTATCGCGCGCGACCTCCTCTAGATACTGATCGTTCACCCGCAGCCCCGAGATGATCGCGCCTTCGACGTTGCGCTCCTTGCACAAGTCGGAATACGACTTGGCCAGCTGCTTCTTCGGATTGGTGCTGAACAGCAGGATGTCGTAATCGAGCTCCGACGCGCGGTCGTTGATGCCGCACAGGATCTCGTACAGCATGGCGTCCTTCGCTCCCGCGCGGTTGATCTCCGAGAGGATGACGCCGATGGAACGGGACTTCTTCGTGACCAGGCTCCGGGCGAGCACGTTCGGCCGGTAGTTCATCTCCTCGGCGACCCGCTTGATCCTCCTCCGGGTCTCCTCGTTGACGTCGTCGTAGCCGTTCAACGCCCGGGAAACCGTCGTGACGGAAACGCCCGCAATTCTGGCTAGGTCTTTAATAGTCGTCAAGGCGTCTTCCTCCAAGGTTCCAAAACGTTTCGGAACAAGTTCTAGCGTTATTATATAGGCACGAAGAAAGCGATTGCAAGCACTATTTTACGGACTCGTCCCGGTTGCGCCGTATTCCGGGGCATGACCGGGGGCTGACGGGCGGCGGCTGTCGGAGCCGCACCGATAGCGGACGGAAGCGGCTGTCGGGGCCGCAACGCAAGAAGCGCGCACGACAAGGAAGCCGATTCTCAGGTCGGCTCCTTCGCCCGTGAATTCAATTGCTCGATGACGTTTCCCTCGCCGACGAAGACGGAGCCCCCCGCCCGCACCGTATCCTTGACGAGCGCGACGGCGCCCGCCCGGTCGTCCTGGATCAGGCCGATCCATCGGCCTTCCTTCGCTTCGGGATCGTGCTTCGCGCCCCAATCGGCCAGCTCCAGCAGCACCGGCACGAGGTCCAGTCCCCGCTCGGTCAGCGCGTAGGTCTCCTTTCGCTTGTCGGTGTCGTGCGGCCGCTTCGTCAGCACGCCCTTCCGCTCCAGCCGCGCGAGCCGCGACGACAAAATGTTCGTCGAGATGCCTTCCTCCGACGCCAGAAACTCGCCGAACGTCTTCTTGCGGTAATACACGATGTCGCGCACGATCAGGAGCGACCAGTTGTCGCCGACCGTCTCGAGCGCGAAGTTGACCGAACAGCGCGACTTGTTGTCTGTACGTTTCATAGGGCTATCTTATCACAGCCGGGCGGCGATTGAAATCCGCTTGCTTGCATCATACAACCGAATAAGGGAATGACAAAAAGCCGCCGGCCCGCTGCGGAGGCAGCGGCCGGCGGCTTCGGTTGCGCGGACGGGATAGCCGGTTGTCTTAGTAGGACATGCCCGGGTAGAGCGGATATTGCGCCACGAGGTCGCGCACCATGCCGCGCGCTTTCTCGAGCACGGCTTCGTCCTTCGGATTCTTGAGCGTCATGGCGATGATCTCGGCGATCGTCTTCATCGCGTCCACGCCCATGCCGCGGGAAGTCGCCGCCGGCGTGCCGATGCGGATGCCGCTCGTGACGAACGGGCTCGTCGGGTCGAACGGAATGGCGTTTTTGTTGACCGTGATTTGGACGGAATCCAGGACATGCTCCGCGTCTTTGCCCGTGATGTTCAGGTTGCGCAGGTCGATCAGCATGAGGTGGTTGTCCGTGCCGCCGGAGACGATGTTGATGCCTTGGGCGAGCAGCGCTTCGGAGAGCGCCTTGGCGTTGTCGACGACGTTCTTGCCGTATTCCTTGAACGACGGCTGCAGCGCTTCGCCGAACGCGACGGCTTTCGCCGCGATGATGTGCATCAGCGGGCCGCCTTGGGAGCCCGGGAACACCGCTTTGTCGATCGCCTGCGCCCAGGCTTTGCGGCACAGGATCATGCCGCCGCGCGGTCCGCGGAGCGTTTTGTGCGTCGTCGTCGTCACGAAGTGCGCGTACGGCACCGGGCTCGGGTGCAAGCCGGCCGCGACGAGGCCCGCGATATGCGCCATGTCGACGAAGAGCAGCGCGCCGACGTCCTCGGCGATTTTGCCGAGCGCTTCGAAATCGATGATGCGCGGGTACGCGGACGCGCCCGCCACGATCATCCGCGGACGGTGCTTGAACGCGAGCTTGCGCACTTCGTCGTAGTTGATCGTGAACGTGTTCTCGTCGACGCCGTACGCGACGAAGTTGTACAGGATGCCGGACGCGTTAACCGGGGAGCCGTGCGTCAGATGGCCGCCGTGCGCGAGGTTCATCCCGAGCACCGTGTCGCCGGGCTGCAGCGCGGCCAGGTAGACGGCCATGTTCGCCTGCGCGCCGGAGTGCGGCTGCACGTTCGCGTGCTCCGCGCCGAACAGTTCCTTCGCGCGGTTGCGGGCGATGTCCTCGGCGATGTCGACGTGTTCGCAGCCGCCGTAGTAGCGCTTGCCCGGGTAGCCTTCCGCGTATTTGTTCGTCAGCACCGTGCCCATCGCTTCGAGCACCGCCTCGGAGACGATGTTCTCGGACGCGATCAGTTCGATGTTGTCGCGCTGGCGCTGCAGCTCAAGGCCGAGCGCTTTGACGATTTCGGGATCTTGCTTGCGTAGGTTTTCCATGTGGGTTTCCTCCTGAAATTTTGTGGCGGAGCTAGGCCGATCGGAAATCGGCCGTGGAACAAAATCGCTTCGTAAGCATTAGCTTAGTTTTATGGGCGAAGCCGAACCGGATGAGGCGGTTCGTGAAATAAAACTACTTCGTAAGCAAAAGCTTGGTTTTTATGGGCGAAGCCATTAGCAACAAACCGGTCAATCGCAGCTTTCCGCCGCGCCGTCCGCCGCTTCGCGGGCGTACACCGCCCGTTCGCCGCCGATCAGCTTCGGCCGGGTGAACGCCATCGTCAGATGCGCCGCCCCGATGGAGCGGATCGACGGCCGAACCGGCACGGCCACGCGCTTCAGGTGCATGCCGATGAACGTGTCGCCGATGTCGAGGCCGGCATGCGCCTGCACCGTCTCCGTCAGCACCGCGTCCCGCAGCGCGCCGAACGCGTACGCCGCCATGGAGCCGCCCGCCTTGCGCACCGGGACGGCCGAGACGAGCTCGAGTCCGTACCGCTCCGCCGCCTCGCGTTCCATGACGAGCGCCCGGTTCAGATGCTCGCAGCACTGGAACACGGCGTAAAAGTCCAGCTCCCGCCGCACCGCCTCGATGCCGTCGTAGATCGCCTTCGCCGTCTCCAGCGTCCCCGAGGTGCCGATCCGCTGGCCCAGCACCTCGCTCGTGGACGTCCCGACCACGAGCAGCTGCCCCTCGCGCAGCCGCGCCGCGGCGGCAAGCTCGCGGACGACCGTCTCGACGTCCTTGCTCAACCGGGCCGGATTCCAGCCCGCTGCCGTATCGCTCACGCCGATCCGCTCCTTTATTCCGCGCGCGCGGGCTGCGCGGCGTATTTCGCTTCGATCTGCTTCACTTTGTTCAGCCGGCCGACGTGGCGCTCGCCGTTCGAGAACGGCGTCTCCAGCCAGACGCGGATGATCTCCTGCGCCACGCCGGGACCGACCACGCGCTCGCCCAGGGCCAACGCGTTCGTGTCGTTGTGGTCGCGCGTCGCCTGCGCCGAGAACAGGTCGTGCACGAGCGCGCAGCGGATGCCCGCCACTTTGTTCGCCGCGATGGACATGCCGATGCCGGTGCCGCAGATGAGAATGCCGCGGTCGGCTTTCCCCTGCACGACGAGCTCGCAAGCCGGGAGCGCGTAATCCGGGTAGTCGACGGATTGCTCGCAATCGCAGCCGACGTCGAGAATCTCATGGCCGAGCGATTGAATGAACGGCACCACGACTTCCTTCAGCCGATAGCCGCCGTGGTCCGCGCCGATGGCGATTTTCATACCGCATATACCTCCCAATGTGACCGCGCGATGGCGGAAAATGTCGATTCGCAATGGTTTTAGTATACCTGATTTCGCCGGAAAAGACGAAAAAAGAGCAAGCATGCTCACGCACGCTGCTCTTTGCCCAGGCGACCGGCCGTATCTTCCGATGCTCCACCGTGGTTGGACCCACTTTCGTCGCCAGTTACATCGGAAACCGTCTTTAATTAGCTCTATCATACCGGATCGGGCCGGTAAAATCAATCCGCAAACGCCGCGCGCGGAACGCCCGGCGAACGGTTATCTGCGCGGCTGCCGCAGCCGGTCGAGCAGCTTGCGCAGCGCCGCCTCGATCTCCGCCGCGCTGGCCTCGTAGACGGGCAGAGGCCCGCCGAACGGGTCGGCGATGTCGAAGCTCGGGATGCCGGCTTCCAGCTCCAGCAGCCGGGCGCGTTCCGCGTCCGTGAGCTGCCCGCCGAGCGCCTGCTTCATTTGAAAATCGGTGTACAGGCTCTCCAGCTCCGCGATGCGCCGCAGCCCTTCCTCGTCGCGGTAGACGTACTCCAGCAGGGTGTACGTCTTGTCCACGGCGCTCGGGAACCGCTGCAGCAGATGGCGCTTGTGGCTCGCCGTCATCGTCAAAATCAGGTCGGCCCACGTCACGGAGCCGCTTTCGAGCGCGGTCGAGCCGTTATTATGGCGAATGTCCCGGCGGCGCAGGACCGATTGGGCGTGGTCGGAGACGGGCAGCCCGTCGACGGTGGACACGCCCGCGGAGCGTACTTCCAGCGGCAGGCCGCGCTTCTGCGCCAAATCCCGCAGCAGCGCCTCCGCCATCGGCGAACGGCACGTGTTGCCGGTGCAGACGAATAAGATCCGTTTCATGCGAGAACCCCCTCTAGATGGTAGGCCGGACCGCCGCCGTCAGAACAGGATCAGCAGCCCGAACGTCAATAAAATCACGCCGCCGATCGCCTCGCCGTACCCGCCGAGACTGGAGCTGACCCGGCGGCCGAGCAGCAGGCCGGCCACGGACAAGCAGCCCCCGGCGATGCCGAACAGCAGCACCGCCAGCAGCATATCGACGGCGAACATGCCGAGCGACAGCCCGACCGAGAACGAATCGATGCTGACGCTGAGCGCGAACAGCAGCATGCCCCACGAGCTGCGGTGGTCGATCGACGGCACCGCGTCGCCCCGGAGCGAGCTGTACACCATATGGCCGCCGAGCAGCAGCAGCAGTCCGCCCCCGGCCGAAGACGCCACGCTGCCGAGCAGCGTGCCGACGTACTTGCCCGCGAAGATCCCGATGAGCGGCATCAGGATGTGAAACAGCGCGATGAGCGTGCTGAGCTTGAGGATATCCAGCAGCCGGATGCCTTTCAGCCCGATGCCAACGCCCAGCGAAAAAGCGTCCATGCCGAGCGCCAGCGCGATAATGATCAGCGTCAACAGCTGTCCGGCCTGCAGGCCTGCCTCGACCATGCCATCCACTCCTTGTCCCCGTTATCTCCTCCAAGCATATGCGGACAAGACGGGAAAGATGACCGGATGGCGGACAAGCGCCCGGGGCCGGGCCTCGGGCGGGCGGGCATTCAGGCGGAGGAAGCCGGGCGACCGATAGCTACCTTATCAAAAGCCGTGACCTGCGGTAGAAAGAACCTTCGCTTGCGAAAAAACGAGTTATCGTGTAAAGCGATTCCGGCCGGGCGTGCTTCGATTGCGGCTCCGCTCCGCGCGCCGGCGTTCGCGGAGCCGCCGATCGAGCCCGCCCGGTTTGACGCCGGTCTTGCGTGGGCCGGCTGCTCCAAAGCCGTCCGGCCACAAGTCAGACGCACACGACCGCGTGGCCGGCGGCCTTGGACAAGCGGTTCATGTACGCGTGCCCGATGCCCGTCTCCGGGCACGTCTCCGCCCAGATGCGCTGGACGCCCTGCGCGTCGAACGCGCGCAGCGCGGCGTACAGCCCCTGCGCGGCGGTATCGAGCCGCGCCAGGCTGCCGACGGCGAGCACGCAGTCCGCGTCGTACCGGGCCGCGTGCTCGTCGAAGGCGAGCACCCCCGTGCGCTCGCCGCGCGCGCGGGCTTCGCGGACGGCCGCCGCGATCCAGGCGGCCACCGCGTCCGGCTCGCCCCGCACGAGCTGCAGCGCGCCCCGCGGCGCGTAGTGCGCGTACTTCATGCCGGGCGAGCGCGGCGCCTGCCCGGCGGACGCGTCCGCCGCGGCTTCCGGCGCGGCGACGGCGTCGTAGGCGACGGCCGCGCCCGAAGCGCGCAGCGCCTCGGCGGTAATGCCGCCCGGGCGCAGGATGCGCACCGTCTCGCCGTCCAGGACTTCGACGACGGTCGACTCCAGGCCGACGCCGGCCGGGCCGCCGTCGACGATGCCGTCGATGCGGCCGTCCAGGTCGTCCCGGACATGCGACGCCAGCGTCGGGCTCGGGCGGCCCGAGCGGTTCGCGCTCGGCGCGGCGAGCGGACAGCCCGACGCCGCGATGAGCGCGAGCGCGACGGGATGCGCGGGCATGCGCACCGCCACGGTGTCGAGGCCGGCGGTGACGCGCGGCGAGACCGCGCCCGGCCTGACCGGCAGCACGAACGTCAGCGGCCCCGGCCAGAACCGCTCCATGAGCCGGTCCGCGAGCGCTTGGGCCCTCGGCACTGCCAACGGCAGCGTCAGCCCGGCAAGCTGGGCGCGCCCGGCGACGTGCACGATGAGCGGGTTGTCGGACGGACGGCCCTTGGCAGCGAAGATGCGTTCCACCGCCTCCGAGCGCCGCGCGTCGGCGCCGAGCCCGTACACGGTCTCCGTCGGGAAGGCGACGGTACCGCCTTCCCGCAGCCGGGCCGCCGCCGCGCGAAGCGGCTCGCCGTCCGGAGACGCGGCGTCGACGCGCCATAGGGTTGTAGGTCGTACTGGTGTATTCAATGTCGTTTCCCCGAGTTCTGCTTCTGAAGCGGTTTTATTCCTATTATACCATACGCATCCCCGCGCGAAACAAAGCCGCTTGTCCCCGTAACGGCGCGGCGCGGACGGCTTTGCGGCATGTCCGGCTCCTTGAGGCCCGCATTCGGAAGAAAAACGGCCCTGCCGCCCCGTTGTATGCGTTTCAACCGCCCTCCCGCGCCGCCTATCGCTCGCCATCGCCCCCCGCCGTCTTTGACGGATACGCCCGGCGGCGTTATGCTTCTTAAGCTATGCATATATGTCATTGGAGACATATATCAAACCGAGGAGGCCGCATTCCATGCAAGTTCCCGCTTCATCCAAGCCCGTCCGCATCCTGCCGATCATGATCGCCATCTTCTTCGGCAGCTTCGTATCGGTGCTCAACGTCAGCACGATCAATATCGCGATTCCGGTCCTCACGGATCGCTTTCACACGACCCTCGCCACCACGCAGTGGACCTTGACCGGCTTCATGCTCGCCATGGGCACGTTCGCCCCGATCACCGGCTACTTCGGCGAGCGGTTCAGCTACAAGCGGCTCTTCCTGTTCGCCATGTCCGGCTTCACCGTCGCCAGCATCTGCTGCGCGCTGGCCTGGAACGTGGAATCGCTGATCGCGTTCCGCATATTGCAGGGCGCGTTCACCGGCATGATCTCGCCGATCACGATGGCGATCGTGTACCAAGTCATTCCCCGCGAGAAGGTCGCGATGGCGATCTCGTTCTGGGCCGCCTCGTCCATGCTCGCGCCGGCCATCGGCCCGACGTACAGCGGCTGGCTGCTCGACAACGTCTCGTGGCATTGGCTGTTCTGGCTGAACGTGCCGATCGCGGCGGTCGGCATCCTGCTCATCGCGATCTATATCCCGTACTACCGGCTTAACGTGCCGAAGAAATTCGACCTGATCGGCTTCGTGACGGTCATCATCAGCAGCGCCTCGCTGCTCGTCGCCCTGTCGCACGGCAGCGAATGGGGCTGGGATTCCTGGCAGACGCTGACGCTGTTCGTCGTCGGCCTCGCGTTCCTCGGCCTGTTCATCTGGCGCGAGCTCGCGGCGGAGACGCCGCTGCTCAATCTGCGGGTACTCAAAATCAACCGCTACAGCGTCGCGCTGCTCATCACGAGCATCATCACGATCAGCCTGTATTCCGGCACGTTCCTGACGCCGGTGTTCCTGCAGAACATCCAGTCGGTCACGCCGCTCGACACCGGCCTGATCCTGCTGCCCGCGTCGCTGGCGATGGCGGTCATGATGCCGTTCGTCGGCAAAATGTACACCAAAACCGGTCCGCGCGCGCCGCTCGCCATCGGCATCGTGCTGATGGTCATCGGCACGGTGCCGCTCAGCTGGCTCAGCGTCGACATCTCGCACCGCTACATCATCCTGTGCATGATCGTCCGGAACGTCGGCATTTCGTTCGCGATGATGCCGGCGAGCAACGCGGGCATGGAAGCCGTGCCGAAGCAGTACAGCGGCCACGCGTCCTCGCTTACCAACTGGGTTCGCAACGTGCTCGGCTCGTTCGCGATCGCCGTCTTCACGTCGCTGCTGACCTCGCGGACGGCGAGCCACGCGAAGGACTTCGTCCAAGCCGGCGCGACGGACCAGAAGCACATCACGCTCATGTCCGTCACGATGAGCGTCGACGACGTCTATCTGATCGCGTCGATCATCGCGCTCGTCGCGCTGCCGGTCGCGCTGTTCATTCCGAAGCTGAAGCAGCCGAAGCCCGAAGAGACGGCGGTTAAAGCGGCTTAAGGCATAACGCCCGCCCAAGGCCGGGACGCTCGCCGTTCGGACGCTCTTCCCCGCAAGCGCCATGCCGGCTTCGGCCAACGCGAAAAGGCTCACTCGCCCCAATGGCGAGTGAGCCTTTTGTTCGTATGCTATCGATCGCCGCGCGATTCGCCGCTTCCGTCTTAGAACAAGTGCTTGAAAAAGCTGAAAATCGATTGGAGCAGTTCCCACAGGAAGAACTTCACTTCCGGCTGCTTTACCCCGCCGTCCTGACCCGCCGGCTTCGCTTGATCGCCATGCGCCGCGTCCGTCTTCGCTCCCGCGTCCTTCGCGCCGGCTTGGCCGCCGTCCGCCTTGACCGCTCCGTCCGCCTGCCCCTTGTCGTCCGCCTTGACCGCCGCCGTCGCGACGCCGGCCGACGCCGGCGTCGACGCTTCGCCGCTCACGGCATCCACGAAGCAGAGCGGCGGGAAGAGCACGCACCACCAGTTCTGCCCGGCGCCCGCGCCGAGCGTGACGCGAAGCGCTTCGTAGTTGCCGGCCGGATAGACTTCCGTGCCGTAGATCTTGGTCGGGAACGGGACGACGCTCAGCTCCGCTTTGTACCCGTAGCCGAAGCCGCGGGCGGCGAGCTTCGCCGCGATGACGGCGTCGATGTCGCCCAGATGCGCGCGGATCGTCGCGCGGGCTTCGCCGATCGTTTGCGGGCCCGAGACCCACGCGTTCATCTCGTCGACGATCGCGTCGCGCACCTCGCGCTTGACCGCTTGATCGAGCGCGTTGTCCGAGTTGGCGAGAATGCGGAGGCGGATGGATTCCGACGGAATGCTGCCGCCGGCGATCGCCGCGTCGGCGCGCTGGTTTTCCCAGCTCATGAGCAGGACGGCGGCGATCAACAGAACGTACCCGTAGACGGGACGGTAAGGAAAACGGGAATGAGTGCGGATCATGTTAACACAAGCTCCTTTGGGCACCCGTCGGTGCGTCGGCTTGCGTTCCGGAACGATGATAGTCCCATTATGTCCGCGCGCGGAGCGGTTTAAACCTCGCAATCTCGTGAAAACGGAATGAAAATAGCACGGGGCGTCATCGAAAAAGACGTCCTTTCGGACGTCCTCATGGCGCATGAAAGGCGCGGCTGCCGCTTCCGCGAACGCGGCGCCTTTTCCCGCGCTCGCTATGAATCTCGCTTCCCTATTAGAGGTTGTCTACTCGAGGTTGCCTATTCGAGGTTTCCTATTCGAGGCTCCTGGTTGACGTTCCTAGCACCGCTTCCCTATTCGACCGCGAGCACGTGCCGGTCGATGCCCGCGTAGTCGGGAATGATCCGCACCTCGCGCCAGGCGCCGATGCCGCGGAGCAGGTCCGCGACGGCCTGCGCCTGGCCGATGCCGAGCTCGAAGCCGACGATGCGCGGCAGGGCCGACAGCCGCGCGAGCTGCTCCGCCATGCGGCGGTACGGCGTCAGGCCGTCGTCGCCGCCGTCCAGCGCGAGCCGCGGCTCGTGGTCGCGCACCTCCGGCTGCAGGCCGGCAATGTCGCCCGCCGGGATATACGGCGGGTTCGAAACGAGCACGTCGATGCGCAGGCCGGCGACGCCCCCGGCCGCGTCATCGCCCGCCCCGGGCCGCGGCCGCGCGAACGGCCCGAGCAGGTCGCCCCGCACGAACGTCATGCGCGCCGCCGCCCCGTGGCGCGCCGCGTTCGCGCGGGCGACCGCGAGCGCGTCCGGCGACAGGTCGGACGCGCAGACCCGCCACCTTGGACGCAGCGCCGCCAGCGTCACGGCGATGGCGCCGCTGCCCGTGCCGACGTCGACGACCGTCGGCCCGGCAGCCGGGTTCCCGCCGCCGGGTCCCGCGGCGGCGGCAGGCCCGTCCGGCGGCGCTTCGCCCGCCGTCGCGGGCCAAAGCCGGTCGGCCGCCTCCAGCACGGCCTCCACGAGCAACTCCGTCTCCGGCCGCGGAATCAGCACGGCCGGCGACACCGCGAACGGCAAGCCGTAGAACCACTGCTCGCCGATCAAATACTGCACCGGCTCGCCCGCCGCTTTGCGCGCCAGCAGCGCCTGCAGCCGCTCCCAGTGCTCCGCCGGAAACGGTTCGTTCCAATCGCGCAGCAGCTGCGCCCGCTCCAGGCCGAGCACGTGCAGCACGAGCAGCTCCGCGTTGTTCCGCGGCTCCTGAATGTTGCGCTCCCGGAGCTTCTCCGCAGCGGACCGGCAAACCTCGCCTACCGTGAACGACGACAGCGGTTTGAACGTCGTCCAGCCGGCGCCCTCCGGCAGGTTCTTCGGCGGAAAGCCGGACTCATCGGCGCTTTCGTCCGCAGCCGAAGGCACCGCGCCCGTCACCCGTTGAACCTGTTCCGCGTCATGACGCCGTGGTTGTCCGCCTTCCGAATCGCGCCGGTCCGCCTGCTCGTCCTCTTCTAAGCAATCCCGCTCCCGCGCGTCTCCCAGGCCAGGACGCCGTTCTGCTTGAAAGGCTCCCCGAGCCCGTTCTGCTCCCGCGTCTCCCGGTCCGCTCGACCCCTTGGCCGCCCGCTCTTCCCGCTCCGCCATATCCTGTTCGCCCCTTTCCGTGCTTGCTCTTTCCGTGCTTGCTCTTTCCGTTCCCGTTCTTCGCGCCCCCGTCCAAGCGGCAAAAAACGGGAGCGCCGTTAGGCAGCTCCCGTCCGTTCCAATTCATGATCGCCCGCGCTTACGCGAGGTTTTCCCGCTCCATCAATTCCGTCCGCTCCGTGAGCGTCAGGGCGTTGATGATTTCCTCCATGTCGCCGTTCAGCACGGAATCGAGCTTGTGCAGCGTCAGGCCGATGCGGTGGTCGGTCACCCGGCTCTGCGGGTAGTTGTACGTGCGGATCCGCTCGCTGCGGTCGCCCGTGCCGACCTTGCTCTTGCGCTCGCCGGCGTACTTCGCTTCTTCCTCTTGGCGCTTCATGTCCGAGATGCGGGCGCGAAGCACCTGCAGCGCCTTGGCTTTGTTCTCGTTCTGGGACTTGCCGTCCTGGCACTGCGCCATGATGCCCGTCGGCACGTGCAGCACGCGCACGGCGGATTTCGTCGTGTTGACGGACTGGCCGCCCGCGCCGCTCGAGCAGTACGTGTCGACGCGGATGTCTTTGTCGAGAATCTCGACCTCGACCTCTTCGACTTCCGGCATGACGGCTACCGTCGACGTGGACGTGTGGATCCGGCCGCCGGACTCCGTCACCGGAATGCGCTGCACGCGGTGGGCGCCGCTCTCGTACTTCAGCTTGCTGTACGCGCCTTTGCCCGTCACCATGAAGATGACCTCCTTAAAGCCGCCGAGATCGCTCTCGTTGGACTCCATCAGCTCCACGCGCCAGCCTTGGGCGTCCGCGAACTTCATGTACATGCGGTACAGATCCGACGCGAACAGCGCCGCTTCGTCGCCGCCGGCCGCGCCGCGGATCTCGACGATGACGTTCTTGTCGTCGTTCGGGTCCTTCGGCAGCAGGAGCACTTGAATCTCGGCTTCCAGCTCCGTCCGGCGCTCGCTCAGCTCGTCGATCTCCATCTTGACCATTTCGCGCATGTCGTCGTCGAGCTTCTCGTTCTGCATGACCTTCGCGTCTTCGAGCTGCTCGGTCACTTGCTTGTATTCGTTATATGCCGCATAAACGGGCTGCAAATCGGACTGCTCCTTGGAGTAGTCGCGAAGTTTCTTCGGATCGCTGGCCACGTCCGGATCGCACAACAGCTCGCTCAGCTTCTCGTACCGGTCGGCGAGTGCCTGTAAACGGTCCAACACTGTCATTCACCTCAATAAATGGTTTTTAGAATAAAATCCAAACCTTCGTCGTCTTCTTCCTAGTATATCATATCGCGCGGCATTCCATAAACGTGACAATTCTGGATGGCCGGCATTAACGCGGGCGTCCACGCCGAAAAGGACCCGGCTGCCCGAGTCCTTCTTCCCCGTATCCGCTAAACGTTGAAACGGAAATGCATGACGTCGCCGTCCTGCACGACGTATTCTTTGCCTTCGAGGCGCAGCTGGCCGCGCTCCTTGGCCGCGTTCATCGAGCCGGCCGCGACGAGATCGTCGTAGGAGACGACCTCCGCGCGGATGAAACCGCGCTCGAAGTCGGTATGGATGACGCCCGCCGCCTGCGGCGCCTTCATGCCTTGGCGGATCGTCCAAGCGCGCACTTCCTGCACGCCGGCCGTGAAGTACGTGTACAGGCCGAGCAGCTTGTAAGCCGCGCGGATCAGCCGGTTCAGGCCGGATTCCGTCAGGCCGAGTTCTTGCAGGAACATCTCCTGCTCCTCGCCTTCGAGCTCCGCGATCTCGGACTCCACCTTCGCGCTGATCGGCACGACTTCCGCGCCTTCCGCCTTCGCGAACTCGCGCACGAGCTCGACGAAGCCGTTGCCGTCGGAATTCGCCGCTTCGCCTTCGCTGACGTTCGCCGCGTACAGCACCGGCTTCATCGTGAGCAGGTGCAGGTCGCGGATCACGAGCTTCTCCTCGTCCGACAGCTCGATGCTGCGCGCCGGCATGTCGTTGTAGAGCGCTTCTTTGACGCGCTCCAGCGTCTCGACCTCGAGGGCGACCTTCTTATCGCCGCCCTTGAGGTTTTTGCGGGAACGCTCGATCTTGCGGTCGACGGAATCGATGTCCGCCAGAATCAGCTCCAGGTTGATCGTGTTGATGTCGCCGATCGGGTCCACCTTGCCCGAGACGTGCGTGATATTCTCGTCCTGGAAGCAGCGCACCACGTGCACGATGGCGTCGACCTCGCGGATATGCGCCAGGAACTTGTTGCCGAGCCCCTCGCCCTTGCTCGCGCCCTTGACGATGCCCGCGATGTCGATGAATTCGAAGGCGGTCGGCACCGTGCGGTTCGGCACGACCAGCTCCGTCAATTTATCCAAACGCTCGTCCGGCACTTCGACGACGCCGACGTTCGGGTCGATCGTGCAGAACGGATAGTTCGCGGACTCCGC
Organism: Paenibacillus sp. UNC496MF; assembly: GCF_900113915.1. Lineage (NCBI taxonomy): Bacteria > Bacillati > Bacillota > Bacilli > Caryophanales > Paenibacillaceae > Paenibacillus > Paenibacillus sp. UNC496MF. The sequence goes on along the minus strand of NZ_FORE01000010.1, from coordinate 253,568 downwards.
GCCCGCTTGCGTGATTGCGTTAAACAGCGTCGATTTGCCCACGTTCGGCAAGCCGACGATTCCAGCCTTCAAAGCCATTGCCGTACACCCCTGTTCCGTAATAAACAATCTCACGCCATTATACCCGATGCGCCGCGGGATTGAAAGGTTGTTTGACCCGATGCGCGCGGCGGGACGGCCGGAACTTTCCGGCAGCGGAGGGCGGCCTACATCGCCGGGAACGACAGAAACGCCATCAGCGCCGCGTAGACCGCGATCGCGCTGCCCGCGAAGGCGAACCGGCGGCTCCGGGGGACGCCGGCCAGTTCCATGCCGGCCGCGACGTTCGTCGCCAGCGCCGTCAGCAGCGCGACGGCGAGGATGAAGAAGGAGATGCGCAGGTCGGCGAACGCCAACAAGCCCGCCGCGACGAAAGCGACGGCGAACAGGTACTGCGAGCCGCCGATGTGTCAGCAGCGCCCGGAGCGGCGGTCTGCGCGCGCCCAGCCAGCTGCCCGCGAGCCACAGCGCGAGGAAGAGGGACACCAGCGAGATCAGGGCCAACCGGAACAGCTTGCCCGCGAGCAGCGAGCCGATCGCGCCCGAGGCTCCGGTCATATCCGCCAGCCCGGCGAAGCCGCCGAACAGCCCGTCCAGCATCGCTTCGATTCTCGTCCCGGCCATCCAGCCCCACAGGAGGAAGCCGAGCATCGCCGCCGCAAGGCCGGCCGCGCCGTAGATCCAGTCCCTGCCCGGCTCGAGTTCTTCGGCCAGCTGCGGGTTGCGTAGCAGCTCCAGCATCCGCCGGTAATCCGTTCGCTTGGCGGCCCCGACGGCCGCTTTCCAGCCGCCGCCGTCCTGCCGGGCGGGCTTGCCGAAGCCCGACGTCTCCGCGCAGACGTGCGCGTCGCCGTCGTAAAAGGGTTGTCCGCAAAACATGCAATGGTTCATGGTCCGAATGCCTCCCGATATCCTCGATCATCGTTTCCGAATGCCATAAATAGACATTTTAGCCCAGTATATCGGATCGAGAATGTCGAGAGTTGTCGCAATGGGGATTTAACGGAAATTTAAATTCGCCGGTTCCGGTTACACCCCGAATCCGGTACCGCCGAGCGGCGGTTCGCATGGGCCGGCCGCCGGGCGAGCATACTACGTCTCGGAGGTGATCGTCGCCATGGAAAACAAAACGCACGAAGGCAACTACAAGGGCACGACGCACATGAAGGCGAAAAACCAGGACATGGCTTTCGTCAACGACGTTCTCGAGGACGCCAAGTCCGTCACCAATTACAGCAGCGTGAAGAAGAAAACGGACAAGTAACCGCGGCAGCGGCGGCCGGCGCGAGCCGAGACCGGCCGCGTCCCGCAGCCGGGCGGCTTCGTTCGGCCCGCGCCGGAACGGACCGCCTTTGCGCCGTCTGCGGCGCGGCGCGCCCGAAAAAGGTGCCTTCCCGCTTCCGCGGGAGGCACCTTTCGCCGTTTATCCATTCATTCGGCTTTTCATTGCCGTTCATGGCTTCCGCTCGCCGCGCCTACGCGCGGCTTCTATCGCAGCCCTTATTCGCAGCTCTTATTAACAGCTTCTGCTCGCACTTCTTTTCACGGTGCTTATCCGCGCCTTTATCGCGGCTACTATTCGCCGGCGTCCGCGCCGGTATAGATCCGGATCGCGTCGCGCAGAAATTCCGCCGTGCCCGGCTGCTTCGCGTCGTAATACGCCTTGAAGCGGTCGTCGTCCACGTACATTTGGGCCAGGTTCGCGTGCGCCTCCTTGCTGTAGCCGTCCCAGTGGAACGTCAGCCACTGCCGGTGCAGGTCCGCCGCCTTCTGGGCGAGCGCGCCCGCCGGATCGCCCGTCGCGAACGCTTCCGCGAGCGTGTCCGCCACTTCCTGCGTCAGCCGGTTCACCTCTTCGTGCTGCTCCCGCGTCATCCCTTTCAGCTTCGCGTTCGAGCGGTTCACGGCGTCGTCGCCGTATTTCTCCCGCGCTTCCTTCCCGTATGTCCGTTCGTTCTCGTCGATCATCCGCTGCTTGAAGCCTTCGAATTTCTCCTGATCGCTCATGTCCGTTCCTCCTTCGGCCGATGCGATCGTCTTCTCCACGTTCGCGATGAGCGCATCGAGCCGGTTTCGTTTATCGAGAAGCTGCTCCCGGTGCCGCCGCAGGGCCGCCGCGCCGTCGAACGACGGATCGTTCACGATCGCCTTGATGCTGTCCAGATTGACGCCGAGCTCGCGGTAAAACAAGATTTGCTGCAGCTTGTCGACCTCCGCCTGGCCGTAAATCCGGTACCCCGACGAGTTCGTCCTGGCCGGCTTCAGGATGCCGATCTCGTCGTAAAACCGCAGCGTCCGCGTGCTGACGCCCGCGAGCCTGCCCAGCTTCTGCACGGTGTATTCCATGTTCTCGCCTCCCGACACCTTCACTCTACACCTTTACGCAACGTGAATGTCAAACGCGTTTCGCGCGGAAATTTTCCTGCTTGCTGCTAGGGCCGCGAATGCCGCCGGACAACGCAAAAGCCCGGCGCATCGCCGCGCCGGGCTCTTGACATCCTCGCAACGCCGTCGCTCGCTCGTTTCGCCCTACACCCAAGCGTCGTTCGAGTAGCCGCGCTGCTCCCAGTAGCCGATATGATCGCCGTCGATCAGCTCGATGCGGTTCAGCCACTTCACGGACTTGTACGCGTACATCTTCGGCACGACGAGCCGCACGGGCCCGCCGAGATCGCTCGGAATCGGCTTGCCGTCGTGCATGACCGCGACGAGGACGTCGTCCATATTCGCCTGATCCAGCGTCAGCGCGTCCGTGTACACCCCGTCGCCGGAGTAGAACTTGACCGTCTTCGCGCCCGGCTTCACGCCCGCCAGCTGCAGAAAATCCTTCAACTTGATGCCTTCCCACGTGTTGCCGTAGACCGACCAGCCCGTCACGCAGTGGAAATCGCTCACCTGCACCTGGCGCTTCAGGGCCACGAACTGCTCCCAGTTCCACTGCTGCTTGCGCTCCACCAGCCCGTCGATCGTGAACGAGAAGGTCGTATTGTCGAAATGCGGAATCGGCGTCACCGTGTAAATGCGGAATTCGCCCTTGCTTCCGCCTCCGATCGGCGGGCTCGAGGCCGGCAGCGGCGCCGGCGCCGGGAACAGCTTGTTGGCGTCCGTCGCGGCCGCTTCCTCATAATTCGTGCCGGCGCTCAGCTGGCCGCCGAGCCACTTCAGGAAGGACGGGCCGATCGCGATCGCGATGCCGGCGCCCACCGCCGTCTTGATGAACGTCGCGCGCGACATGACGGCGGCGGGCTGCGCCGCGGGATGCGCGCCGCCCGCCATGGTTTCGCCCTCCCGTCCCGTCTTGACCGTCCTGCGGTGCGGCTCCTTGAGCCATTTCAACCGCGTGACGGAATGATAGATGATGTACGGCAGGCCGACCCACGTCAGCAGGTCGTGAATCCACAGCGCATTGCCCGATACGCGCGGCCCGACGAGCCGAAACTGCCACAGCAGCAGCCCCGAGAGCAGCCAGCCGACGAGCAGCGCCAGCACGATGAGGACATTGGCCCGCTGCGCCGTCTTGCCCCGCAGCTGCTTCCAATGCTTGCCCGCCAGCAGCAAATAATAGACCACCGGGACGAGCGAAGCGATGCCCACGATAATGTGGACGTACCGGATAAGCACGCGGCCCTCGCCCAAGATGCCCCGCCATAGTCCTTGGAACAGAATCAGCCCCGTGAACGTCAGCACGACGACGATCCAGCCGTTCCACGTATGCAGGCTCGCCAGCTTCCGCCCGTAGCCCTTTCTCACCTTCTTCAGCCATTCCGCCATGGGATCGGCCTCCTTTTCACGAGCATGCGCATCCAATGCGTTAAACGTTCGTTCCCGCGGTTTCGGTTCGAGCCTTTCGCGCTCAAGCGTGCGCGCCGCCCGCCGGACCGCCGCGGCCGGCCGGCACCGTGAACCAGAACGCGCTGCCCGGTCCCGCGCCGCGCTCGACCCCGGCCGGCGCGGCGGCGTCCCCGCGCTCGACGCCGATGCGGCCGCCGGCCTGCTCCGCGAGCGACTTGGCGATCGCGAGGCCGAGCCCCGCGCCTCCGCCGTCGCGGCCGCGCGCGCGGTCCGAGCGGTAGAACCGCTCGAAGATCCGCTCGCGGTCCGCTTCCCGCACGCCCGCGCCTTCGTCCGCGACGCTCACGCGCACCATGCCCCCGTCGGCCGGCTCCCCCGCGATGCGGATCAAGCCGCCCGCAGGGGAGTGCCGAACCGCGTTCTCGAGCAGGTTTTGCAAGATCCGCGTCAGCGATTCCGAAGCGAGGCCGCAGACGAGCGGCACGTCCGGCAGCGACACGCGCAGCCGGAGCCCTCTCGCGTCGAGCGACGGCGCGAAGCGCGGGAGCAGCTCCACGAGCACGTCCTCGAGCACGCACGGCACGCCCTCGGGCCGCGCCATGTCCGCCAGCGATTCGGGCAGGGGCCGCTTCGCGGCGTCCAGCGTGCTGATCTCGAACAATTGGCGGATCAGCGTCCCGAGCCGGATGCTCTCGCCGCGGATCGTCGCCATGTAGCGGCGCTTCGTCGGCTCATCCGCCACGATATCGTCCTCCAGCGCCTCCGCGTAGGCCTGCAGCGACGCGAGCGGCGTGCGCAGGTCGTGCGCCAGGTTCGCGACGAGCTCGCGCCGCGCCGCCTCCGCCGCCTGCAGCTGCCGGAAGCTCGCCTCCAGCCGGCCGCCCATCTCGTTGAACTGCCCGGCGAGCGTCTTCAGCTCCGCCGGCCCGACGAGCGGCACCCGCGCGCCGAGATCGCCGTCCGCGATGCGCGCCGAGCCTTCGCCGACCTGCCGGACGGCCGCCTCGACCGGCCGCACGAGCAGGAAATGCAGCAGCGCCGACAGCAGCCCCGCGCCGAGCGAGGCGAGCGTGAGCCAGATGAGCTGCCGCTCCGACAGCAGCATGTATTGATACAAACACACGAGAATGACGACGATCAGCAGAAGGCTCACCGCGTTGGCGAGCAGCAAATACACGCGCAGCCTCATGGCATTCCCTTGGCGTCGAACTTGTAGCCGATGCCCCAGACCGTCTTGATCCAGCGCGGCTCGGAGGGCGCCGGCTCCAGCTTCTCGCGCAGCCGCCGGATATGGACCGTCACCGTCGTCGTGTCGCCCTCGAAGCCGATGTCCCAGATCAGGCTCAGCAGCTGGCTGCGCGAAAACACGCGCCCCGGCGAACCCGCCAGCGTCAGCAGCAGGTCGAATTCCTTCACCGTCAGCTCCGCGTCCGCCCCGTCGACCGCCACCCGGCGCTCGGCCGGAAAAATCGCCAAGCCCTCGAACGCCAGCACGCCGGCCGGCCGCCGCGCTTCCGGAGAGACGCCGCCCGATGCCCCGCGAGCCGACCCGCCGGCGGACCGCCCGACGCGCCGCAAAATATTGCCCACGCGCAGCACCAGCTCCCGCGGACTGAACGGCTTCGTGATATAATCGTCGGCGCCCATCGTCAAGCCCAGCAGCCGGTCCGGCTCCTCGCCGCGCGCCGTCAGCAGCACGACCGGCACGTCGCTGCTGGCCCGCACCGTCTCGCACACCTGCCACCCGTCGACGCGCGGCATCATCACGTCCAGCACGAGCAGATCCGGGTCGTGCGCCTCCCACAGCCGAAGCGCCTCCTCCCCGTCCTGCGCGACGAGCACCCGGTAACCCTCCCGCTCCAAATAGCGCCGGCACACGTCGGTAATGTTGCTTTCGTCGTCCGCGATCACGATCGTCCCGTTCACCCCGCCGCCTCCTTCCGCCCAAGCCGCTTGTTATTCCTAGTATACCTCTCCAAGGGCGGGAAGCGAACTCCGCCTTGCCTCCCCGCCAGCATAGCCCGAGAAGGTAACCGAAGAAGAACGAAAAGATTACGAAAGTATTAAATCGGCCGCGCAGCGGCCGGGACGTTGGCGAGGCAGTCGAGTGAAATGAGACGCGGTGAGCCGGGACGCGCAGCGGCCGGGCTGTTGGCGAAGCAGTCGAGTGAAATGAGACGCGGTGAGCCGGGACGCGCAGCGGCCGGGCTGTTGGCGAGGCAGTCGAGTGAAATGAGACGCGGTGAGCCGGGACGCGCAGCGGCCGGGCTGTTGGCGAAATAACCGAGTGCAACGGGCGCGGTGAGCCGGGACGCGCAGCGGCCGGGCTGTTGGCGAGGCAGTCGAGTGAAATGAGACGCGGTGAGCCGGGACGCGCAGCGGCCGGGCTGTTGGCGAAGCAGTCGAGTGAAATGAGACGCGGCGAGCCGGGACGCAAAGCGGCCGGGCCTGTTGGCGAAGCAGTCGAGTGACACGAGACGCGGCGAGCCGGGACGCGCAGCGGCCGGGCGGCCCCCAGCGAAGCCGGCCCACGCGAAAACGGGGCGAGACGAAGGAGAGCGACCTTGGTGCGAAGCACCACGGGAGCAATCCTTCGTCTCGCCCCGAAGACCGGGCCGGCGAGCCCCCACCCTGGGGGGAGGGGGGCCTAGGCCCCAAACCATTCCGCGCGCAGGTATTGCGAATGGATGCGACTTTGGTGCGGAGCACCACGGGAGCATCCATCGCAAAACCGGAGCCTCAGATTTGGTTTTGGATTTTCGACTTCAGCGAATCCTTCGACTGCAAGCCGACCATTTTGTCGACCGGTTGGCCGTCCTTGAACAGGATCAGCGTCGGGATCGACATGACGCCGAATTGGGAAGCCAGTTCAGGCTCTTCGTCGACGTTGATTTTGCCGATGTTCGCCGTGCCGGCGAGCTCGGAGGACAGCTCCTCGACGATCGGAAGCTGCATTTTGCAAGGTCCGCACCAAGGGGCCCAGAAGTCGACGAGCGTTACGCCGCTCTCGATGCTTTGGTTGAAGTTGTCTTTCGTCAATACGTGTGCCATGGTCAATCATCCTTTCTACAGATAAGTTCGAAGCTATGGGAAGGGATAACCCGTCTCACCGAAGCTAACAGTCGCTGCATTCCTTGATCTGGCTCAAGACGCCGGAAATCGTGATTCCGCCGAAATAAGCCTCCAGCTGCTTCTCCGCCTTGCAGAAAATCCCATCCATGACTTCCCGCATGTTGGAGCCGACGACGCAATCCATGTCCGGATCGCCCGAGCACCAGCTCGGAATAACGGAGCCTTGGGCCATGAGCCGATAGATGTCGGCCAAATTGACGACCGCCGGATCCAGCGTCAGCCGGTACCCGCCGCCCGCGCCTTCGCGCGTATCGACGTAACCGCCCCGCTTCAAGCAGCTCATCACTTTCCGGATGCGGGCCGGGTTGGTCGACACGTTCTCGGCGATGGCCTCGCTCGAAGCCATGCGTTCCGGCACGTGCGCCAAGTAAACCAAACTGTGGACGGCAATCGTAAATTCGCTGTTCATGGTGGAAGGTCACCCCGCTTTGTACTGTAATCATATCAGTTACAGTTGAAACTGTCAACGGCGGTTACCCGATTATTTTGCAAAAAAGCGGCCGGTTCTATTCGAGGTCGAACAGCTTCAGCTGCTCCGGCGCTTCCTTGGGCGGCGCGAGCGCGAAGCTGCCCCGCGGCGGAAGCTGGCCGAGCATGGCCATCAGCTGCAGGGCGTTGTCGGCGGCGTCCCCGCCGGAGTTGTTGTTGAACAGCACGCACACCTCGTCCGACAGCCGCTCCAGCCGCCGCAGGCGCGCCGCCCACTCGGCCAGCTCCGCTTCATCGTAGCGATACAGATAGCGCACGTCCCGCCAATCCGGCCGCCCCGCCGTCACCCAGCCGTCCGCGTTGCGGCCGTGAAACCGCACGATCGTCATCGCGTCGTCCGTCGCCGCCTCCACGACCGGGATCGAGCCGGGGCCGGCCTGCGGCTCGTCGCAGACGGTATGGATCCAGCCCTCGCGCCGGGCGAACGCGAGCGTCTTCTCCGTCATGCCGTCCGCGTACCAGCTTCGGTGGCGGAATTCCAGCGCGCAGGGCGCATCGCCCATGCGGGCTTTGGCGGCGCGCAGAATCTCGACGCTCCGGCGCGTGCAGTCGAACCACGGCGGGTACTGGAAGAGCACGGCCAGCAGCTTGCCGGCCGCGCGTATCGGCGCGATCGCTTCGAGGAACGCCGCGAACATCGCCCCGTCGCTCTCGTACGGCCGGCGTCCGCCCCGTCCGCCGCGGTCGTGGCCGGTCATGCCCTGGTAGGCTTTGATCACGAACCGAAAGTCCGCCGGCGTCTCGTTCGCCCATTTTTCCAGGACGGAGGCCGCCTGAATCGCGTAAAAGGTACTGTCTACTTCTACTACCCGAAACCATTGCGCGTAAACCGGCAGCTTGCCGCGCGACGCGCCCGCCTCGCGGTACAGCTCCGAATGGTCGCCCCAGCCGCACAAGCCGATGTCGATCATGCCCCCGCCTCCTTCCGGCCTCGTCCGTCCCTGTTATCATCATTGCCCGATGGACAGGCAACGGAATCATCTTCGCCGGGATTTCTTCCGGCATACCCCGGCGCGTTCCGCCGCCTTCATCGTTTCCCCGCGCGGCGTTCGACTTCCGGCCTCCTCAGCCGGGCACCGCGAACGCCGCCGCGCCCCGCTCGTGCAGCAGGTATTGGATGAACGCGCGAACCTGCCGGGAGATCTGTTCTTCCTTCCGGTACACGAGGCAGATGTGCCGCCGGTTCGCGTGCCGCGGCAGATCGCGCATGACGAGCTCGCCGGACGCCGCTTCGCGCAGGACGCTCCGCTTCGGCAGGACGCCGACCCCGATGTTGCATTTCACCGCTTCCTTGATCGTCTCGATCGCCCCGAGCTCCATGAAGGACTCCCAGACGAGGCCGATGCCGGCCGCCCACTCGTCCGTCAGCTTGCGGGACGTCGAGCCGTCCTCGTGCAGCAGGAACGTCTGCGCCTGCAGCTCCGCCGCGGTCAGCTCCTCGCGCCGCGCGAGCGGATGCGCCGGGGAGAACATCAGCTTGAGCTCGTCCTCGAGCAGCTTCTCCATCACCAGTCCCTCCAGATGATCCGAAGGCAGCGAGACGACGGCCGCGTCGATCTCGTACTTGCGCAGCATGTCCAGCAGGCTGCCCGCTTTCTTGACGGTGAGCTGGATGCGGGTCCGCGGATGCCGCCGGCCGAATTCGGCCATGTACGGCGGCAGGAAGTACGTCGCCGGCGTGTAGCTCGCGCCGAGCTTCAACTTGCCCTCGCCCTTGTCCCGACGCTCCTCCATCATCGCCTCCACTTCCTCCATCAGCGACACGATCCGCCTGGCGTACGGCAGCAGGTCGGCCGCGTTCTCGGTCGGAAAGAGGCTCCGCGCGGGCTTGTGGAACAGCTTCACGCCGAGCTCCTCCTCCAGCTTCCGCAAATGAAAGCTCACCGTCGGCTGCTTCAGCCCGAGCTTCGCCGCCGCCTCCTGCAGCGTCCCGCCGCCGCATACCTCCACGAATACCCGCAACTGCTGCACGTTCATGTCCATCGTCCCTTCTTTCGTTTCGGCTGTTGCCGCGCTCTCTCCGCTTAATATAGATGACATCTATGTTTATATCAATCTATATAGATGACACTTCATAAAAACTAGACGTGCCGTTAACGTTCGTCTGATACTTCTCCCCTAAATTGGACATAGACCATTTGACGGAGGAGAGAAGAACCATATGAAAAGCATGAACGGCAAGTTGGGAATGGCAGCCACGCTGCTGCTGCTGTCGATCGTCTCGACGGCGTGCGGCCAAAGCAGCAACGAAGCGAACGGCGGCAACGCGGCGAACGCGAACGGCGGCAACGCGGGGGATACGACGACGAACGCGGCAGCCGGCACGAACGACGCGGCGGCGAACGGCGCCGCGAACGCCGGCAACCAACCGGCCGATACGGCAGCCGACGCGGCAACGGGCGACAAAGGCACGCTGACCGTCTACCTGAACGATTTCGACGATATCGTCAAACCGATGTTCGAGGAGCAAACGGGCTACAAGCTGGACGTCGTGAGCGGCAACGGCGCGGAAATCATGTCCCGCATCGAAGCCGAGAAAGGCAACCCGCACTGGGACGTCGTCTGGATGGACTCCATGCCGTCGATCAACGGCTTGGACAAGCAGGGCGAGCTGCTCACGGGCTGGACGCCGGCGAACGCTTCCGGCTTGACGGACTTCTCCAAATCCTTCGTGCCCGCGGACGGCGCCTTCTATCCGACCGGCACGCACGCCGCCGGCGTCATCGTCTACAACAAGAACGAAATCAAAGCCGAAGACGCGCCGAAAACATGGGCGGACTTCGCGAACGCCAAGTACAAAGGCCAAATCGGCATGGCCGACCCGGCCGTCGCGGCGCCGGCTTACCCGTTCGTCTCGTGGTTCTTCCAAGACAAGGGCATGGACGCCGGCAAAGACTACTTCAGCGCGCTGATGAAGAACGGCCTGCACGTTTATCCGAAAAACCCGAACGTCGTCGAAGCGCTCAAGGGCGGCGAGATCAAAGTCGCGGCGCTGCAGGAGAGCAACGCGTACGTCATGAAGACGCAAGGCGACCCGATCGAAATCGTCTGGCCGGAAGAAGGCGCTCCGGGCTCCGTCCGCGTGGCCGCCATCCAGAAGGACACGAAGAACGCCGACGCGGCGAAAGCGTTCGTCGAGTTCCTGCTCGATCCGAAGACGCAGCAAGCCTTGATCGACAAAGGCGACGAAAGCTACTTCGAGCCGTCGGTGACCGGCGTCCAGGCGAAAGCCGACCGCCAAGCGAACGCGAAGCTCGTCGTGGCGAAGGCGGATTGGGCCGCCGATAACGAAGCGACCATCAAGCAGTGGTTCTCCGACCAGTCGGTGAAATAATGTTCGCCCGCTCCACGGACGGCCGTCTGGGATGGCCGATAACGCTGCTGTTGTTCATACTCGTGCTTTTCCCGCTGGGAGCAGTCATCGTTCAGGTGCTGCTCCCCGGCATCTTTTTCGGAAGCCTGAAGCCCGGCGACTGGCGCATCCTGTTCGAGATCGCCGAGCGGCCGCTGTGGCAGAAGTCGCTGCAAAACTCCCTCGTGCTCGCGTCCGGGACGACGCTTCTCGCGACGGCGCTCGGCGGCGCGCTGGCGATGACCCGCGCAAGCCGGGCGTTCCCGACGGCCAAGCTGCTCGACGCCGCCGTCTGGGTGCTGCTGATCACGCCGTCGTTCATTTTGTCGCAGGGCTGGGTCATGTTCGCTTCGCCGAACGGTCTCGCGGCCTCCGTCTTCGGCGCGCATTGGGTGAACGCGTTCATCTTCAGCCCCGCCGGCCTGATCGCGGTCATGACGCTCAGCAAGTTCCCGCTCGCGTACCTCAGCGTCTATTCCGCCATGGAATGGAAGGTCGATTCGCTGTCGCAGGCCGCGCGGCTGAGCGGCGCTTCGCCGTTCACCGCCTGGCGGACGGTGCAGGCGCCGCTGCTGCTGCCGGCCTTCCTGGCCGGCGCGGCCCTCGTGTTCATGGATACGATCGGCGACTTCGGCCTGCCGGCCTCGATCTCGGCCGTATACCGGTTTCCGACGCTGCCGTATTCCATCTACTCGGCGATCTACACGTCGCCGATCCGGTTCGACATGGCCGGGGTGCTGTCGTTCTACCTCGTCGTGCTGATCGGCGCGGCGATGACGCTGCAGTTCTACGCGATGCGCCGCTCGCGGTTCGACTTCCTGACGGGCCGCGCCGAACGGCTGGTGCCGCAGCCGGCCGGCCGGCTCAAGCTGCCGCTGGCGGCGGGCAACGCGCTGCTGCTGCTCGTCATCCTGGGCATCCCGATCGGGACGAACGTCTGGACGTCCTTCGCGAAAACCACGAGCGGCGGCATCCAGCCGAGCAACTGGACATTCGATAATTACGCGGCGCTGTTCGGGGACGGCCAGCAGCTGCTGAAGGGGCTCGGCCACTCCCTGCTCATCGCGGCCGGCGCGGCCGCGCTGGCGCTCCTGATCGGCCTCGGCGTCGCCTACGTCCTGACGTACTCGAACTTCCGCTTCAAGCGGTTCGTCGAGACGATCTCCATCCTGACGCTCGCCGTGCCGGGCGTCGTGCTCGGCATCGGCTACATCTTCGTCTGGAACCAGCCGTGGCTCGAGAATGTCGGCCTGCTGCTGTACGGCACGCCGTGGATTCTGGTGCTCGCTTCGGTCGCCGGCGCGATTCCGATCATCACGCGGATGCTGGTCGGCGCCATGGCGAAGGTGCCCGCCCAGCTCTTGACGGCGGCCCAGCTGTACGGCGGCTCGTTCTTCGGCCGGATCCGCGTCATTCTCGTGCCGCTCATCCGCGGCGCGCTGCTCTCGGCGGCGCTGGCGGCGTTCGGCTCGGGCGTGTTCGACCTCGCGGTCAACTCGATTCTGTTCCCGCCGAATTTCCTGACGCTGCCCGTGTCCATCAACAAGGCGTTCGAGGACTTGAAATTCGGCTACGCTTCGGCCGCGACCGTGTTCGGCTCCGTCGTGGTCATCGCGATCATTCTCGGACTGGAGCTGCTGCTCCGGCGCAAGGAGGTTAAAGCATGACCCCATCATCCGCATCATCCGCGGCCGCCGCTCGCGAACGCGTGCCGGCGCCGCATCGAGCCGCCGCCTCGCAGCCCGCGCCGTCCGAGGCGCCGCTGCTTTCGGCCCGGTTCCTGAGCCGCAGCTACGGCGCGTTCCAAGCCTTGAAGGGCATCTCGTTCGACATGCAGCCCGGCGAAATCATCAGCGTGCTCGGCCCTTCGGGCTGCGGCAAGTCGACGCTGCTGCAGCTCGTCGCCGGCCTGCTCCGGCCGGACGGCGGCGAGCTGCTGCTGAACGGCGCGGTCATCGCCTCCTCCCGCACGATGCTGGCGCCGGAGAAACGCGGCGTCAACATGGTGTTCCAGGATTACGCGCTGTGGCCGCACCTGTCCGTCTACGAGAACATCGCCTACGGCCTGAAGCGCAAGCGGATGGCCCGGGCCGACATCGACCGTACGGTCGGCGAGCTGCTGGAGCTGCTCCGGCTCGGCGGCCTGGAGAAACGGCTGCCGCCGGAGCTCTCCGGCGGCCAGCAGCAGCGCGTCGCCATCGCCCGCGCGCTCGCCACGCGGCCGCAGCTGCTGCTGCTCGACGAGCCGCTGTCCAACCTCGACATGCGCCTGCGCGTCGAGATGCGCACGGAGATGGCGGAGCTGTTCCGCAAGCTCGGCACGAGCGTCTTCCACGTGACGCACGATCCCGAGGAGGCGTTCGCGATGGCGGACCGCCTGCTCATCATGCGCGGCGGGCAGATCGATCAGATCGGCTCGCCCGAAGAATGCTACAACCGGCCGGCAAGCCGGTGGGTCTGCTCGCTGCTCGGCGGCATCAACAGCCTGAAGGGCGAACCGGCGGTGCTGCCGGACGGCGCGACCGCGCTGCGGCTGCCCGGCGGCGGCCGTCCCGTCCGCGGCATGTTCCCGCGCGGCGCCGGGCTGCCGGACGATCCCCGCGCGGAGCTGCTGTTCCGTCCGGAGGACGCCGAGCTGACGGCGCTGGACGAGGCGGATCCGTCCCGGAAGCTGCCGAACGGCTTGCCGGTGACCGTTCTGAACAGCCTGTTCGAAGGCAAGCGCTGGCGCTGCAAAATCGAATCCGACTGCGGACAGCGGCTGTACCTGCTGCACGAAGGCCCGCTCGAGCCGGGCAGCCGGCAGTGGCTGACCATTCCGGAGGTTTCCGCTTTCCTGTACCCGGAGACGGACTAGAGAGAGAAAGGAAGAAGATGGTAGTGTCCTCTAACGCGATCGCACCGACACGCTTGCTGGCCATCTCCGACATCCATGGCTGCGAGGAAGGACTCCGGCAGCTGCTCGCCGCCGCCGAATACGATCCTTCCCGCGACCGCTTGATTCTGCTGGGCGACTATATCGACGCCGCCTATCCCGGCACCTACGGCACGCTGGGCTACATCCGCGCCCTCGTTCGGCAGGGCGCGTGCGCGCTGCTGGGCAACCACGAGCTGAAGCTGCTCCGGCAATACGATTATTCGCATTTGCCGGCGGCGGAAGCGGCGGAATGGAGCGGCTGGATTCGGAGCCTCCCCCGCTACCGGATGGAGGACGGCTATCTGTTCGTCCACGCCGGCATCCGGCCGGGCGTCGGCCTGCACGGCCAGACGCTCGTGGATCTGACCGAAATCCGCGACGATTTCCTGAATCACCCGAACGACACCGATTACACCGTCGTCTTCGGCCATACGCCGACCTTCAAGCTCGGCGCGAGACCGGGCAAGCTCTGGTTCGGCGAGGGCAAGATCGGCATCGACACCGGCGCCAAGCACGGCCACCGGCTGACGCTGCTGGACGTGCACAAGCGGATCAGCTACTGGTGCTCGACCGGTCCCGCCGCGAGAGGCGGCGCGGTGAACAAATCGTTCTATTGAAACGAAATGAAGCAATTGAAATCGAAACGACATGAAACATGAAACGGACAGGAGCCGCGGCTCCTTGACGCACGCACCCCTTGGCGGAAGGCGAAGACGGCTCTCGGGCCGCCGGCGGCTTCCGCCAAGGGGTGTTCGGCAAGGCGCGCGGCGCTCCGCTTCGGTCCGGCATCATTTGGCATCCTTCGTTCCCGGCTTGCTTGATTCCCCGATCTGCATTAGCATGAAAGGAGAACTTTCGCGCGCGAGCGCCCTTGACCGGGCGAGCCGCCGTCAACTTCAACTAAGGAAAGGTTGTCGCGAACGCATGCATATTGACCTCTACTCCGACGTCGCTTGTCCTTGGTGCCGAATCGGGAAGCAGAACCTGTCCCGCGCCCTCGCGCTGTGGGCCGAACAACACGACGAGCCCGTCACCGTCGCCTACCACGCGTACCAGCTCGATCCCCATTTGCCGCCGGAAGGCCGCGCCTTCGACGAGGCGATGATGCGCAAGATGGGCGGGCCGGAGTCGCTGAAGCGGGTCGTGGAGCATGTCACGAAGGCGGGCGCGGCGGTCGGCCTCACGTTCCGGTTCGATCGCGCCCGCAACATGCCGAACACGCGCCTCGCGCACCGTTTCGTCGCGCTGCTGCCGGAGGACCGGAAGGACGAAGCGGTCGAAGCGCTGTTCAAGGCGTATTTCGAAGACGGCGAGGACGTGACGGCGCTGACGACCCTGCTCGCGATCGCCGATTCGCTCGGCCTGGATGCCGGCAAGCTTGAAGCGCGGCTTGCGCGCGGCGAAGGCGACGACGAGGTCGAGGCCGATCTCAGGCGGGCGCGCCAGATCGGGGTCACGGGCGTGCCGTTCTTCGTCTTCAACAACCGGTACGCGCTGTCCGGCGCCTACCCGGCGGAGGAGCTGCTCGGGCTGATGGGCGGCGTGCGGGTATAACGCGCGCGGCATGGCGGCCGATGATTGGCGAATGCGCCAAAAAACACCGTTCCCTCCGGCTGAGCCGGTTCGGGAACGGTGTTTTTCCTACGCTCGGGAGCGGATTACAGCGCCGCCGCTTTCGCCGAGTAGACGTTGATATGGTCGATGTGCGCGATTTTGCCTTTGACGACGGTGCCGGGGCCGACGAATTTCAGCTCGTACGCCGCGGACGGATGGTAGACGTAGATTTTGTCCGTGCCGTTCCAGCGCACTTCCTTCGGCATGCCGAGCGTCTGGATGACGGACGCGAACGTCAACGACTTGATGCCGACCGACTGGTCGACGGATTGGCCGAAGTTGCGCAGGTCGTAGATGACGCCCGCTTTGTTCACGCCGAAGCCGTACGCGCCTTGGCCCATGCCGAAATTGTACAGCTCGTAATGGTTGCCTTTCCGGTCGCCGCCCGTTTCGGGCTGGCCCCATTTATAATGGACCGCGGAGATCGGCGTTTTGCCGGCGATGGCCTGCAGGCCCGGAATCTGGCCTTTTTTCGCGAGGCTGTAGATCGTCTTGATGTACGTGCTGCCGGTCTGCGCGCTCAGGATTGCCGGAACGGCGCTCGTGGCTTGCGCCGCGTTGGCTTGAGGGCCGGCCGCGAACGTGACGGCGCCTGCCGTGATGAGTCCTGCGAGGGCGAGTTTGCCCCACGTTTTCCAAGCCGGTGTATTCGTTGCTGCGTTCATCTATATTCACCTCTTCGTAGTAGTCGGGACAAGCGACGTTGTCGGCTTACATGCTCATCTTACCCGGTACGCGTGCGGCGTGCGTTACAAAAGCGTAACGAAAAAGCAACAACAAAGTTACGGCCGCGGCGGCCCTGCGTTCCGCTCTCTGCGTCCCCTGCGCGCCCGCCGGCACGCAAAAAAGCGGCAGGCCTCAGTGCCCGCCGCCGACGATTTTGAGTCCCGCCACCCCGACGATGATCATGCCGATGAAGAGCAGCTTGCGTTTGTCCCGCGATTCGCCGAAGAGCAGCATGCCGAGGATGACGCTCCCCACCGAGCCGATCCCCGTCCAGATGGCGTACGCCGTGCTGATCGGAATCGCCTGCAGCGCGCGCGACAAACAATAGAAGCTGACGAACCCCGATGCCAGGGCGAGCAGCGTGCCCCTCCAGTTCTTGAAGCCGTTCGACAGCTTCATGCCCGTGACGCCCCCGACTTCCCCGAGTCCCGACAGCAACAGAAACAGCCATGACACGGCCGATCCCCCCTTTTCTTTTTTGCGCTATTGCTTTAGTCCGCGGCCGTTTCCGCGTCGGTCATCGCTTTCGGCCGGGAAGCCGCTTCCTCGGCTTCCGTCCGCCCGGACACGACCTTCAGGCCGACGATGCCGCCGACGAGCAGCGCGATGAACAGCAGCTTCAGAACGTTCACCGGCTCATCCAGCACCGCAATGGAGACGATCACCGTGCCGACCGAGCCGATGCCCGTGAACACCGCGTACGCCGTGCCGATCTCGACGCGCTTCATCGCCTTGGCGAAGCAGAAGAAGCTGGCCGCCAGAAGGACGACCGTGACGACGCTCGGCAGCCATTTCGTGAAGCCCTCCGATTCCTGCAGCCCGTAGGCCCACGCGACCTCCAGACCGCCCGCGATCAACAAATACAGCCATGCCACGATGCGTCACCCCTTCCTTTCCGACTGCGCCAGCCGGAGCGCGTCCTGCAGACAGCCCCAGACGAGCGACTGGCGGCGCCGATACAGTTCGGTATCGTACAATTTATGTTCCACCAGCAGTCCGTCCGCCAAGGCGTAAAAGAGCGCGAGCAGCCGTTCCGCCTGCTCCTCGCCGAAGCCGCCCGGCCCGGCGTACTCATGAAGCAGCCGCTGCATGGGCACGGTAAAGACATGCTCGTAGGCGATGAATGCCGTGCGCAGCCGGTCCTCGAGATTGCGCGGCGGCATGAGCATCGTCCGCTTGAGGAACGATTGGCCCTTCGTCAGGCCGTCCAGGTCGGTGAGAAACCGGAACGCGGCATAGATCCGCTCCAGCGGCGGCCGGTCCGCCATGCCGGCGAGCAGCTGCACGAACTTGCCGCTTTCCTCGTGCGCGGCGTCCTCCAGCAGCTCGAGGAAGAGCTGCTCCTTGGACTCGAAATGCGCGTAGATCGACGGCGTCTTGATGCCGACGGATTTGGCGATCTCCGACAGGGAGACGCCCTCGTAGCCCGATTCCGCGAACAGCGTCAGGGCGGTTTGCTTGATGCTCTTGGCGGTCATGGGATTCCTCCTTATCCATGCAAGGCGAGCATGCTTCGCATGCGGTGCGGACATACCCGCCTAACGAACGTTAGTTAGTCTCTGGCTATGATAGCTTGGTGCGGCGGATGCGTCAAGCTTCTTTTTGCGGCGGCGGGGCACGCGAGAAGCGCTCCCGTGGCGCGGCCAAAGGCGGCGGAGGGCACGAATTCCGTCCCGAACACGCGAAGAAGCGCTCCCGTGGCGCTGCGCACCAAAGTCGCTCTTCTTCGCGCGTTCGGGGCTGCGCCCCTGCCGCCGCTTCACGCTTGCGATGCCTGCCGCCCGTTTGCGGCGAGCGCGTTCGGGGCCTTGCCCCTGCGCCCCCGGGCGGGTTGCGCCAGGCGCCCCTGTTGCGGCTGCGCCGCATGACCCGGCGCCCCGCCGGGCCGAGCGCTCGTTGCGGCCGTGTCCAATGGGCTGCTTTTATGAGTAAGTCCGTAGTATTCTACTTATGTACTGGATGCCGTTCATCAGCGCCAAGCCACGATTTTGCGATCATGTACCGTACGCGGTACCGTACGTCGCCGCCGGCGCGTGATTTTCCGGTCATGTACCGTACGTGGTACCGCTCTTCGGCACGAAGCCGCGATTTCGCGGTCATGTACCGTACGTGGTACCGTACATCGGCGCCGGCGCGTGATTTTTCGGTCATGTACGGTACCGGGTACCGTTCTTCGGCACGAGCCGCGATTTCGCGGTCATGTACCGTACGCGGTACCGTACATCGGCGCCGGCGCGTGATTTTCCGGTCATGTAGCGTACCGGGTACCGCTCTTCGCGGTAGTCCGTGCCGCGTACTCCGGCCAAAGCATCCCATTACACGTCCAACGACGGGGGAAAGGAGCCGATTCATGTTCATCGCCATCGTTTTGTTCATCTTGGCCGGCCTCGCGGAAATCGGCGGCGGCTATCTCGTCTGGCTGTGGCTCAAGGACGCCAAGCCGCTCTGGTTCGGCATCGCCGGCAGCCTCGTCCTCGTGCTGTACGGCATCATTCCGACTTTTCAAAGCTTCCCCTCGTTCGGCCGGGTCTATGCCGCGTACGGCGGCGTCTTCGTCGCGCTTGCGGTGCTGTGGGGCTGGCTCGTCGACCGCAGGGCGCCCGACCTGTACGATTGCCTCGGCGAGGCGGTCTGCCTGATCGGCGTGTCGATCATGCTCTGGGCGCCGCGGCACGGGTAACCCGCCCTCGGTCCGCCCCTGCCAATCCTCGCATCGCAAGAAAAAGGAGCTGCGCCGGCGCAGCTCCTTTTTGGTGCCGAATAGACGCGGTCCGAACCTTCGGAACGGCCTCGCGCCCGCCGTCAATTCCCGTCGATGTCGTACGAGATCAGCGTCAGGCCGCCGTCCACGGAAATGATCTGGCCCGTGATGAAGCCGGCCGCCTCGCTCGCCAGGAACAGCGCGACGCCGGAGACGTCCTCCGGCTGGGTCAGCCGGCCGAGCGGGGTGCGGCGCGTCACGTTCGCTTTGAAGGTCTCGAAGCGCTCCTTGGCGTAGAACCGCACGGAATCCGTCTCGACGACGCCGGGCGAGATGGCGTTGCTCGTGATGCCCTTCGGGCCGAGCTCCGCCCCCAGGTAGCGGGTCAGCGATTCCAGCGCTGCCTTGGCCGAGCCGATGTTGGAGTAGTTCGGCAGCGTGAACTGGCTGCCCAGGCTGGACACGGTGATAATCCGCCCCGGCCGGCCTTCCATGAGCGGCACCGCGCGCTGCACCGCGTGCAGCACGCTCTTCACGATGACCTGGTACGTCCGGTCGACGTGGTAATCCTTCGTCTCCATGATCGGCTTGAACGCAGTCGCCGCGGCGTTCGCCATGAAGACGTCGAGCGCGCCCCATTCGCTCGCGATCATGTCGAACATGGCGTCGATCTCCGCCGACGACTCCAGCTCCGCCTTGCAGACGAGCACCTGCCCGCCGTAGCGCCGCGCTTCCTCGGCCGTCTCCCGCGCGGCGTCCTCGTCCCGCCGGTAATGGATGGCGACGTCCGCGCCCGCCTTCGCGAACGCGAGGGCGGTCGCCCGCCCGATGCCCCGCGAGCTGCCCGTAATCAGCACCTTCTTGCCTTTAAACGATTCCGTCACTGCTATCCGTCCTCTCGCACTCGTTTTCGATCTTGCCCGCCAATCCTACAAGGTCATGGCGATCTCGTACGCCTGCCGGATCGCGCGCGCGGCGTTCAGCTCCGCCGCGTCGCTGGCGCCGCCGACCACGTCCGGCCGCCGGCCGCCCTCCCGCAGCAGGCCCATCCACTCCGTGCGCGACCGCTGGCCCGTGCACAGCACGACCTGATCCGCCTCCAGGAACCGTTCCTCCGCGTCGTTCTCCACCCAGACGCCGCCCGGGACGACGGCGCGGCAGCGGTAGCCCTTCAGCACGTCGACGCCCCGCCGCTTCAGCTCCTCGAGCAGCACCCAGCGCGTCGTCACCCCGACGCCCTTGGCCACCTTCTCCGAACGCGACACGAGCGTGACGCGGACCGGGGCCGCCTGGGCCGGCGCGGCCGCATAGCCGCGCTCCGCGAAGAACGCGTGCACGTCCGGCCGGAGCGCCGCCGTCTCGGCGACATAGTGGGCGACGTCGCTGCCGATGCCGCCGCCGCCGACGATGACGATGCGCCGCCCGAGCGGCCGCCCGCCGGCCAGCAGCTCCGCGTACGTGCACACCAGCGGCAGGTCCGCGCCCGCCAGCGTCTCCGGCACGTGCGGCTGCACGCCCGTGGCGACGACGACCCGGTCGAACGCCCGCAGGTCGTCCGCGGACGGCGACGCGTTCGTGCGCACGTCGACGCCGAGCCGCTGCAGCGCCACCGTATAATAGCGCAGCGTCTCGCGGAACACGGCCTTGCCGGGAATCCGCGAGGCGAGCAGGAACTGCCCGCCGAGCCGCTCGCGCGCCTCGAACAGCGTGACGGCGTGCCCGCGCTCCGCGGCCGTCTTGGCCGCCTGCAGCCCCGCGACCCCGCCGCCGACGACGGCGACCGTCAGCGGCGCGGCCGCGCGGACGAACGGCTCCGCCTCCCGGCCGGCCCTAGGGTTCACCAGGCAGCCGACCGTCTTGCGCGCGAACGCCTGGTCGAGGCAGGCCTGGTTGCAGGCCAGGCAGACGTTCAGCCCGTCGCGGTCGGCCTGCAGGATCTTCCGCGCGAACTCGGGGTCGGCGAGCCACGGTCTAGCCGGCGCGACGAAATCCATGTCGCCCCGGGCGAGCGCCTGCTCCGCCGCCTCCGGCGTATGGAGGCGGTTCGCCCCGATGACCGGGATGCCGACCGCGCCGCGGACGGCGCCGACGATGTGCGCGAACGCCCCGGCCGGCACGGTCGCCCCGACGGTCGGCAGCCGCGATTCGTGCCAGCCGATGCCGACGTTCAAGGCGTCGGCCCCGCTGCGCTCCAGCGCCCGGGCGAGCGCCAGCGTCTCCGCCGGCGTCGTGCTGCCGTCCATGCAATCGTCGCCGGACATGCGGAAGATGACGGGAAACCCGCGCCCTACCCGCTCCCGGATCCGCGCGACGACCTCGGCGCTCATCCGGATGCGTCCTTCGAGCGTGCCGCCGTAGCCGTCATCCCGCGCGTTCGTGAGCGGCGACATGAATTCGTTCAGCAGGTAGCCCTCGGAGCCCATGATCTCGATCGCGTGGAACCCCGCGTCCCGCGCGAACGCCGCGCCCTCGGCGAACGCCTCCTGCACGCGCGCGACGTCCGCGAGCGTCATGGCTTCCGGCGTCTCGCGCGTCAGCCGCGAAGCGATCGCGCTCGGCGCCCGCGGCGCGAGCCCGGTCTCTTCGCCGCGGGCGTACCGGCCGGTATGCGTCAGCTGCAGGGCGAGCTTGCCGCCCGCCGCGCGGATCCGGCCCGCCAGCTCGCGCAGCTGGTCGCGATGGTCCGCCGCGGTCAGGTCGTACATGCCGTGCCCCCCGCCTTCGGGCAGGACGGCGGCATGGCCCGTGACGATGAGCGCCGCGCCGCCGCGCACCCGTTCCTCGTAAAACGCCGCGAGCTGCCCGAGCTGCGAGCGGTCCCCTTCGATGCCGAGGTGCATCGCCCCCATCAGCATCCGGTGGTCGAGCGCCAGCGAGCCGATCCGGCCCGGCCGGAGCAAGAGCGTTGTCATCATCGCGCCCTCACCTTTCCGCCAAAATATGCTTGGCAATGACCGCCTTCTGAATTTCCGCCGTGCCTTCCTCGAACTTCTGCGCCCGCGCGTCGCGGTAGATGCGCTCGATCTCGTAGCCTTTGAAATACCCGATGCCGCCCCAGATCTGCTGGGCCTTGTCCGTCACCCGCTGCAGCATCTCGAGCGCGTACAGCTTCGCCATCGAGGCGGGCGGCGGCGTCAGCGCGCCGGCGTCCTTCAGCCGGCCCGCGTGCATGACGAGCTGCCGGGCGGCTTCGATGTCCGTCGCCATCTCGGCGATCCACGTCTGCACGACCTGCCGCTGGCTGAGCGGCTTGCCGAACGTCACGCGCTCGCTGCTCCGCATGACGGCCAGATCGAACGCGCGCTGCGCCAGACCGACGCACGTCATGCCGACGCACACCCGGCTCGGATCCAGAAAGCCGTTCAGCGCGCCCGCGAGCCCTTGGCCGATATCGCCGAGCAGGTTCGCCGCGGGGACGCGCGCGTCCTTCAATACGATATGCGCGTGGCCCGTGCCCGTCAGCCCGAGCGTCGGCGGCATGAGCCTGATTTCGACGCCGGGGGCCGTGCGCGGCACCAGCAGCGCCATCGTCCCGTCGTAACCGCGCGTCCCTTCCATCCGGCAATAGAGCATGAGATAGTCCGCGGTGTCGCCGAACGTGATGAGCCACTTCTCCCCGTTCAGGACGTACTCGCCGCCTTCCAGGCGCGCGGACGTCTCGATGTCCGCCCCGGAGCCCGCGTTCGGCTCCGTCAGCGTGAACGCGACGCTGATCTCGCCGCGCACGAGCGGCTTCACGAACCGCTCGCGCTGCTCCTCGGTCGCGAGAAAATCGATCGGCCGCCACACGCCGTTAATGACGTGCACGATCATCCGGATCGAGCCGTGCGACTGCGAGAACAGCTCCAGCAGCCGCAAATACTGCGTGAAGCTCAAGCCCCGGCCGCCGTAGGCTTCCGGCGCCGCCAGGCGCAAATAGCCGCGCTCGCGCAGCTCCGCCCAGACGTCCGGCCCGCATTCCCCGGTCTCCTCGATCCGCTCGGACAGCTCCCGCAGCCGGCCGTGCACGTAACGCTCCACTTCCTCTTTTAATTTCAGAAACGCCGTCTCTTCCATATGCCCCTACCTCTCCAACGGTTATAAACGCTTGGTTATGCATGCAATCGGCCCCGCGATGCAAGCAAGCCGGAAGGCGCGCGGCCGGCCGTCCGGACGGATCATTCCGCCCGGCTCGTCCACTGCAGCTCGGCGCCCAGCTTGTCCGCGATCGACTGCCGCAAAATAAATTTCTGGATCTTGCCCGTCGTCGTGCGCGGCATGTCGCCGATGACCTCGAGCCGCTCCGGCCAATAGATTTTGGCGACGCCCTGCGACTTGAGATACGCCGTCAGCTCGTCCAGCCGGAGCGTGTCCTCGGCGCTGCGCAGCGACACGTACGCGCAGATCCGCTCGTTGAGCCGCTCGTCCGGCATGCCGACGATCGCGACGTCCCGCAGCCGGTCCATCTGGTACAGCACGTTCTCGACCTCCGCGACCGGCACCTTCATGCCGCCGCGGTTGATGATGTCCTTGACCCGGCCGGTCAGCCTAAGGTTGCCCTCCTCGTCGATGACCGCCAGGTCGCCGGTGTTGAAGAACCCGTCCGGATCCACCGCCGCTTCGTACCATTCCGGATGGTCGAGATACGCCGTGAACATGGCGGGCGTTCTGACCTTGAACAACCCTTCCTTGCCCGGCGGCAGCGTGCGCCCTTCCTCGTCGGTCACCTTCATGTCGCGGCCCGCGATCGCCCGTCCGTCCGTGTTCCAGGACGCCTCGCCGTACGCCCGCACGCTGCCGACGCTGATCATGCACGACTCGGTCGAGCCCCAGCCGCCGACGACCTTGCAGCTCAGCTTCTCCGCCGCTTCCTGCGCCAGCTTCCGCGGCACCGGGGCGCCCGTGGCGACGAACGCGACAAGTCCCTTCGGCGGCGCGCTCTCGCGCGTCAGATCGGCCAGGAACGGCATCGCCGCCTGAACGAACGTCGCGCCGTGCTCCTCGATGGCGGAGCGGGCGGTGTCCATCTGCCAGACCGACTGGCAGATCTGGGTCGCGCCGAGATAGAGCGCGAGCGACATGCCGTACAGGAAGCCGGTCTGATGCGCCATCGGCGACGGAATCCAGATCCGGTCGTCCGGGGTCAGTCCGAGCGCCTCCACGTGCGCGGCGACGCCGTGGCCGAGCGTGCCGTGCGTATGCACGACGCCCTTCGGCTCGCCCGTCGTGCCCGACGTGAAGAGCAGCTGCGAAGCCGCCGAGGCTCCCGGCTGCCGCCCGCCGAGCCGCGCGCGGTCCGGCGCCTGGGCGGCCAAGCCGCCGAGGCTTGTCTTCCGGCGGGCCGGGCTGCCGGGCTTGATCGTGATCAGCGACCGCATGCCCGGCAGCTCGCCGAGGATGCGCCCGATCAGCTCGCCGTAGCGGAAGCCCTTATGCTCCTCCGCGATGATCAGCACCTTGCTGTTCGACTTGCGCATGATGAACGGAATTTCCCGTTCCCGCAGCGCCGGCAGCATCGGGCAGGCCACCGCCCCCGCCTTCCAGATCGCGAGCGTCAGCACGACGAATTCCCACCCGTTCGGCAGCAGATAAGCAACGTTCTCGCCCGCCTCCACCCCGAGATCGATCAGCCCTTGCGCGGCGCGGTCGCTCAGCTCGTTCAGCTCGCCGAAGGTCAGCGCGACCGGGCGGCCGCCGTTCAAATCGACGACCGCGGTCTTCCGCGCGTCCGCCCGCTCCAGCCGGTCCAGAAACAAATAGTCGTGATCCTGTCTGTTATCCGTCTTCATCCCGATTCGATCTCCTCTGTTTGTGCTTGAAGTGGCGCCAAGGCGCCGCTCCGGCTCTCCGCGGCGATCCGCCGGGAGCGCGCCGAAGCCGCCTGGCGCGTCGATTGCCTAGGGTTGAACCCGATGCGATGGTGCCGAATTCCGCTTCAGCGGCTCAGCGCCGGCTCGCGGACGTTCACCCCGACCGTCTCCAGATGCCTGAAGAACTCGGGGTACGAGATCCGGTACGCGTTCGGGTACGTCAGCGCGCTGACCCCGTCCTCCGACCGGAGGCCGGCCAGCGTGAACGCCATTTGGACGCGATGGTCGTTGTACGTGGAGATCGCGGCGCCCTTCAGCCGCTCGACGCCTTCGATGACGAGGTCGTCCCCGATCTCCTCGATGCGCGCGCCCATCTTGTTCAGCTGCAGCATCGCCTTGACGCGGTTCGATTCCTTCATCCGGCCCGGCCCGATGTTGCGCAGCACCGTCTGGCCCCGCGACAGGGCCGCGACGACGCACAGCACCGGAATGAGATCCGGAATGTCCCGCATGTCGATCTCGAGGCCGCTCGTCGGCCGAATGCCGGCATGGCGGATGCGCAGCCCTTCGCCGGCGGGGTCGTACGCCAGCGGAATGCCCAGCTCCTCGACGATCTCCAGCACCCGGTTTTCCGGATGCGTGCCTTTCCCCGCGATGCCCTGCAGCGTCAGGTCCGCCGGATAGAGCGCGGCGAGCGCGAGCAGGAACGCCGACGACGACAGGTCCGGCTCGATCGCGATTTCCGTCGCCCGGTACGTCTGTCCCGCGGGCACCCGCCATCTCGTGCCGCCCGGCTCCTCTTCGATGACGATGCCGAACTGCCGCATCATCTGGATCGTGAGCCGGACGTACGTCAGCTCGTTGACCGGGGGCAGCGCCTCGATCACCGTGTCCGCGGCGGCGAACGGCGCCACGATCAGCAGGCCGGAGATCCACTGGCTGAGCGTGCCCGGCACTTGGACGAGTCCGCCGCGCGGCCGTCCGGGCGCGATCGTGACCGGCATTTTGCGCCGGTCGGCCTGCCAGCCGATGCCGATGGCGCCGAGCGCCTCCAGCAGCGGGCCGATCGGCCGTTCCCGCAGCGCCTTGTGCCCGTCGTATGTAGCCGGCCGGCCTTCGGACAAGCTGCCCAGCCCGAGCATGAATTGAAGCGTCGAGCCGGAGCTGCCGACCCGAATCTTGCCGCTCCGAGGCTTGTACGGCGCGCCCTTGATCCTGTAGCCGTCCTCGGTCGGCTTCACCGCGATGCCGAAGTCCTGCAGCGAACGGAGCGTGTCCTTGATGTGCAGCGCCCCGGATTTTCCGCGGATGACCGTCTCCCCGTCCGCCAGGGAACCGAAAATGAGCGCGCGGTGCAAATGATACTTGGACGGAGGGACCCGGACGACGCCCTTCACTTCGCCCCGGTACGGATAAACAATCGTTTTTGCCAAGCGGCACACCACCCTATCCTATCGTTTCCGGTACCCCAGATCGGCCGGAATACTAATAGATACGACGATGCGCCGCCAAACATGATTGGTTTTTTTAGAACGCGATGCTATCAGTCTTTCATCATCGCCCGCCGGTTAAACGTTTCCCGCGCACAAAAAAGAGGAGCGGACAGCCTATGCTGCCCGCTCCCCGCGGTCTTGCGCACTCGTTCCGTCCGGCGCCGGGGATCATCCCCCGCGGCCTTACGGCCGGCGAACCGACTGCTCCTCGTCGAAATGGCCGGAGCGGTTCACCTTCGTCTGCAAATACTTTTGGTTGAATTCCGAGACGTCGCCCCACAGCGGCACCCGGCCGTCGACGTTCAGGCCGGACGCTTTGAGCGCCTCCAGCTTGCGCGGATTGTTCGTGATGAGCGTAACCGGCTTGCTGCGCAGATGCTTCAGCACGACCAGCGTGTCGTCGTAGCTGCGCGAATCGTCCTTGAAGCCGAGCTCCAGGTTCGCGTCGACCGTGTCGTAGCCCTTCTCCTGCAGCAGGTACGCCATCGCCTTGCTGAACAGCCCGATGCCGCGCCCTTCGTGGTTTGCCAGGTAGAACAGCGCCCCGGCGCCGTGCGACGCGATCATTTTCATGGACTGGTGCAGCTGGTAGCCGCAATCGCACCGCTTGCTTCCGAATATATCGCCCGTGTGGCAGATGCTGTGCATCCGGATGAGCACGTCCTCCGCGTTCGCGAAATCCCCGTGGACGAGCACGCTCGACTGCTGCTTCTCCGCCAGATTGGAAGCCGACAGCTGCTCGATCAGAAACTCCGTCCGCTCCTTCTCCTTGCAGCCGCCCTCCTTATGAACGAGATCCTTGCACGGCAGCCAGCAGTACCATTGAAACACGACGGTTTCGCCGTCGAGATTGACGGGGAGCCGGATCGGCCCCACGAGTATGATCGTTCCGTTCTTGCCTTTGATCGTGTCGATGTTCTGATCGAGCATGGACACGATGCTTTCATCGATGACTGGCATGATTGCGCCTCCTTGACCTTGCGTCTCGCGCTTCGGCTCCGCACAGTATACTGTAGGTTTCCCCACAATTGCAAAAAAATAAGCCGTTCCCGCGGGCGGCCATGGAGACCGCCGGGAACGGCTTCGCTCGCGGCCGGGACGGATGCCGTCCGGTTCGCCGGCCGGTCAGTGCGCCGACACGGCCTTCTGGATGATCGCGTTCACGCCGCTCACGTCCGGCTTCGCCGGAATCGCCGCGTCGCTCAGCTTGTAGCGCTGCTTGAGCGCCAAGATGCGCGTCACGCTTTCGTCGATCCGCTTCTGCGTAATCGAGCCCTTCTGCACGGCCTGCTTCAGCGCGCCGACGACCGTCTTGGCATCGTCGTACCCGTGCGCGAGCAGAATGATGTCGCTGCCGGCCTTCACCGACGTCACGGCGGCTTGAGCCAGGCCGAAATGCTCGGAGATCGCGCCCATCGTCATGTCGTCCGTGATGACGACCCCTTGGAAGCCGAGCTCGCCGCGCAGTTCGTCCGTGATGATCGTCTTCGACAGCGAGGCCGGATGCGCCGGGTCGATCTTCGGGAACAGGATATGCGCCACCATCACCATGTCGGCCCCGTCCTCGACGGCCGCCTTGAAGGGCACCCATTCGAACGCCTTCAGCTGCGCCAAGGTCTTGTTCACGACGGGCAGCTCCAGGTGGGAATCCACCGAGGTATCCCCGTGGCCCGGAAAATGCTTCACGACCGGCACGACGCCCTGCCCGCGGATGCTCTCCAGAACGGAGAGGCCCATGTCGGTCACGCGTTTCGACGTCGTGCCGAAGGAGCGGTCGCCGATGACCGGATTTTTCGGATTGCTGTTGATGTCGAGCACCGGGGCGAAATCGACGTTGAAGCCCATCAGCTTGCTCGCCTTCCCGAGCGCGGTGCCGATCTGACCCGCGTACGCCGCGTCGCCCGTGTCGCCGATGGTCCGGGCGGGCGGGATTTTCAACAGGCCGGGCAGCCGGCTGACGCGCCCGCCTTCCTGGTCCACCGAGATGAAGAGCGGCGCGGGATTGGCCTTGTTCCACGCCTTCAGCTGATTGACGTAAGCGGCCACGCCCGCGGGGGTCGTGACATTGTTCTTATAGAAAATAAAGCCGCCGACATGCTGCTCCTGAATCATGCGCTTCGTCTGCGCGCTCGCCGTCGTGCCTTCGAGGCCGGCGATGAGCATCTCGCCGAGCTTCTCGTCCAGCGTCATCTTCGCGACGCGCTGCGCGAGCAGCTCTTCGGCCGTCGGCTGCGCGGGCGTCTGCGGCGGCGGCTCGTCCGAGCCGGCGTTGCCATTCTCCGCGGGCGGCGTCTGCGCCCCGTTATTGCCTGCGTTCCCGCCGTTGCCCGATGGCGCGCCGTTGCCCGCTCCGGGCTGCTCCGGCGCCGTCTGCGGCGGATTGCCGTTGTCCGGCGTCTGCGCCGGCGGGGCTCCGTTCCCCGGATTCGTCTCGCCCGTCGCGCCGCCGTTGCCCCCGGCAGAGCCGCAGCCCCCCGCAAGCACGACCGACAGCGCCAGCGTTGCCAGCCAAAGCTTTCTCATCTATACCACCACTCGTTTCGTCGTTGTAGGTTTAGTCTTACCCTAACCGACGAAAGCAGACGCCGGAATTGTTGCAATGGCGGCAAAAGACGGCTCGATCGGGTATGACGCGAGGATCCGAACGAGGCATGGAACAAAATGCGAAACCAGCAGCGAAGCAAGCTGCAAGACAAGCAGCGAATTCAGACGCAATGCAGCGATTCCGGCGGTATAACGGCGTTTATGACGCATGCCGGAAAGCGAAAAGCCGCCCGCGACCGTGTCGGTCCAAGGCGGCCGCCCTGCGGGAATTCCCCGTCAGATCGTCCACAAACTCCAATCGCTGCGGCGTTTGCCGACCGCGTCGATCCAGCGCAGCGAAATATCGAACAGCTCGTCGCGCGAGGTTTTGCTCGAGAAGGTATGGTCGCCCTGCAGGATGACCTCTTTGTCGCAATTGCCCTCTTTGCGGAGCCAGAACATTTTCTGGTACAGGAAGCAGTAGTCGACCGGCACGACCGTATCGGCCGTTCCGTGCACGATCAGCACGTCGCCGCCGAAGCCGCGCAGCTCCGTGAGCGGCTGGTACTGGGCCAGCGAGTCCGCGAAGCGCTTGGTGAACTGGTAATGCATGTAGTCGGTCTTGCCGACGTTCTCGATCTCCTCGATGGCCTTGGTTCCGATGATGTTGCGAATATCCATGAACGGATGCGCGACCGGCGCCCACAGGACGAGCGACTTCACGCGCGAATCCCGCGCCGCCGTCAGCACCGCGACCGCGCCGCCCAGGCTGTGGCCGAGCAGGATCAGCCGCTCCGAATCCACCAGGTCGAGGCTCGACGCGTAGTCGATGACCGTGCGGGTCTGCTCGATGAGCGCGTCCAGACCGCCGCCGCCGTAATCGCCGCCGCTCTCGCCGCAGCCGGCGTAATCGAAGCGGAGCACGAGATAGCCGCTGCGCGTCAGCCGCTCCGCCGCTTCCACGAACAGCCGGTCCGTGCCCATCCGGTTGCCGATGAAGCCGTGGCAGACGATGACGAGCGGATATTTGTTGCCGCATTTCGCGCCTTCCGGCACGACGGGATATTGAAGCACGCCGGACAGCTCGACCTCGCCGCTCCGGATCGTAATGGAATGATTCATCTTCGGCACCACCTTATTCCTATAATTCCTACCCACTTTGTTGGAATTAGAATACCACGGGACGAGCATGCCCGTCAAATACATTTGCAATGCGGCCAAACGCCTTGCGCGACGCCGTCCGGGCTACTCCCCGATATGCCTCAGCGCCTCGCGCGCGCTAAGCGGCGACAGCTCCGCCCGGCGCACGAACGCCCGCACCGCCTCCGGATTCGTCTTGGCGTATTCCCGCAGCGCCCAGCCGATCGCCTTGCGCATGAAAAAATCGCTCTCGCCCGCCGTGGGGCGGATGAGCGCGAACAGCAGCTCCGCATAGGTGCCCGCCTTGTAGCCGAGCTGGAACAGGATCGCCGAGCGGCGCAGCCACAGGTCGTCCGACGCGATCCATTTCTCCGCGAACGCCGGAACGAGCTCCGGATGCTTGTCGAACAGCGCCCCGGCCAAATGGCTCGCCGGCCTGTCCACCGTATCCCACCAGCTGTGCGTCGTGATCAGCTGCTCCAGCAGCCCCGTCTGCTCCGGGCGCATCTTCTTCTTGCGCTTCGTCAGAAGCTCCAGCGCCGCATAGTGAAATTCCCGCTCCGGCAGCGCCCACAGCCGCCGCGCGACGGCTTCGAGCGCTTCGCCGGGCGGTACGCCGTGCTCCTTCGCGTAGGCTTTCGCCAGCGCCGTGCGCGCCGGATTGCGGATCCCGAGAAACGGAAACCGGTCCCGCATATACGCCGCCATCGGAACGGCCTTCGCCGCGTCGGCATGGCCGCGCAGCAGCCGCTCCAGCCCGTCCGCGTACGCGGCCGCGTCTCCCGCCCATCGAACCCCCATCGCGTCGTCGCCCCCTTCGTTCACCCGAAACAAATCCGATTATACAGGATGCGCGGCCCGGCTCCTAATGGCCCGCGCCGCAGGGCGCGAAAAAGAGCCCCTCCTTGCGGAGAAGCTCCCGTTCTCTTGCGTGCTTGGCGCCGTGGCGGCGCGCTCCCCGTCTCGCGCGACTCCTTGCGCCTTACGCCACGTGATGGCCGCCCGCGGCGCCGAAATGCTTCCCGAGCGCCACGATCAAGCTGCCCATCCGCTCCTCCTCCGGGTAGAGCACCCGCTCCACCCCTTCCTCGCGCAGCGCTTCGGCCGACACCTTGCCGACGGATGCCGCGAGCACGTCCCCGGCGAACGCCTCGCGCACGGCTTCCAGCAGGCCCAGCTCGGCCGCGCGGCCCATCACGCAGCGGACCTGCGCCGTGCTCGTGAACGCGACGGCATCCACGCGCCGGCCCGCGATCTCGTCCAGCAGCTGCCGGAGCACGGCGCCTTCCGGCGCCAGATGGCGGTACGGCAGCAGCTCCTCGCAGACGGCGCCGCGGGCGGCGAGCTCGCCGGTGAGCCGCGGCGCGGGATCGCCGTACAGCTGCAGCGCGATCCGCGCGCCGGCGAGGCCGCGCTGCCCCATCGCGCGCAGCAGCCCCACCGTCGTGCCGTCGTCGTCGCGCACGTCCGGCGCTTGGCCGTATTTGCGCAGCGCGTTCACGGTCTTGTAGCCGCGCGCCGCGATGCGCATCCGCCCGAGCGCCGCGAGGAACGGCATCAGGAGACCGAGCCGGTCCGCCGCCTCCAGCAGCGCCTCTGTCCCCGTGCCGGTCGTGAGCACCAGCCAATCGGCCGGGCGGACGATCAGCCCGCGCAGCTGCTCTTCGATCCGGGCGTCGTCGAGAAACACGTCGCCCTGCGCCGGACGGAGCACCGTCGTCCCGCCGAATTTGGCCACCATCCTGTCGAACTCCTCCGCCTTGCGCGCGCCCGTCACCGCTATCGTTTTCCCTTCCAATCGCGCCATGCCGCCGCCTCCCGTCTTGGTCCGATCCGCTTCTAACGGCCCGGGCGCTCCTACGCGCCCCTTGCCGCCCCTGCACGCTTGCAAGACCTACGAAACTTTCGCTTCCGCCTCTTCCTTCAAAAACAATACGACGTTGCCGCTTTCGTCCACCTCGACCCGGTAAGCCGCCACGCAGCCCTCGTCGGGCGCCTGCACGAGCCCGTCGCGCAGATCGATCTTCCAATCGTGCAGGGGGCAGTAGACGTGATGGTCGCAGACGATGCCTTCGGAGAGCTGTCCGCCCTTGTGCGGACACCGGTTCTCCACCGCCCGGACCGTGCCGTCGGACAGCTTGAACAGCGCCAGCTCCAAGCCGTCCATTCGGAAAATGCGCCCCGACCGCGCGGGAAACTCGTCAATATGGCCCACAATCACTTCGTTCATCGCTCTTCCGCTCCTTTGCGCGGCTGCCGCCCGGGCGGCAGCGCTTCTCTGTCTCATTCGGTTAAAGCCGTCCGCGCCGCGCCCCGATCCGCAGCTTGCCGCGGACGTTACTTCGCGTCCGCCGGCGCGGTCAGCGTCTCGAACGCGCTGCGCAGTTCGGCGTTCTCGATGATCTCCTTCCACGGATCCCGCGTCAGCCCGAGCGTCGCGTCGATGCGGGCGTTCAGCGCGTCGCGGTCCGCTTTGTCCGCGAGCGCCGCCTTGACCGTGTCGAGTCCGACGCGCTGGCACCATTCGCTCGTGCGTTCCAAATAATTCGCCGTTTCGCGGTAGTACTGGAGGTACGCGCCGGTCCACTCCAGCACCTCCTCCTCGGTCTTCACCTTCGTCAGCAGTTCCGCGGCCCGGACGCGGGTGCCGCCGTTGCCCGCGACGTGCAGCTCCCAGCCGCCGTCGATCGCGACGACGCCGAGGTCCTTGATCGTCGCCTCCGCGCAGTTGCGCGGACAGCCCGACACGGCGAGCTTCACTTTATGCGGCGTGTTGAGCCGCTCGAATTTCTTCTCCAGGTCGATGCCCATCTTCATCGCGTCCTGGGTGCCGAAGCGGCAAAAGGTATTGCCGACGCAGGTCTTGACCGTGCGGAGCGACTTGCCGTAGGCGTACCCCGACGGCATGTCGAGGTCCTCCCACATGCCCGGCAGGTCCTCCTTCTTCACGCCGAGCAGATCGATCCGCTGGCCGCCGGTAATCTTGACGAGCGGCACCCGGTACTTCTCCGCGACCGTCGCGATCCGCTTCAAGTCCTCCGGCGTCGTCACGCCGCCGTAAATCCGCGGGACCACGGAGTACGTGCCGTCCTTTTGGATGTTGGCGTGGCTGCGCTCGTTGACGAAGCGGGACTCCTGTTCGTCCTCGTGCTCCTCCGGGAACGCCATCCCGATATAGTAATTGAGCGCCGGCCGGCATTTGGAGCAGCCCTCCGGATGGCTCCACTCCAGCACGTGCATCGCTTCCTTCGTCGTCGTGAGACGCATCTCCCGGATGGCGCCGACGATCTCGTCGCGCGTCAGCTTCGTGCAGCCGCAAATGCCCTCCTTCACCGCCGCCACCTTGTCGGCGCCGAGCGTCGACGTCAGGATCGCTTCCACGAGCGGCTTGCAGCCGCCGCAGCCGCCGGACGCCTTCGTGCACGCCTTCAGCTCGGGCACGCTGGCGCAGCCCTTCTGCGTGATGGCGTCCACGAGCATATCCTTCGTTACGCCGTTACAGCCGCAGACGATTTCGTCGCCGCTCATCGCCGCCGCGAGATCCTCCGCGCCCGCGGGCGTGCCGCTTCCGCCGGACGGGCCGAACAGCAGCTCCCGCTCGCTGCCCGTGTAGTCTTTTCCGCTGCGGATCGCCGCGAACAGCTTCGAGCCGTCGCTCGTGTCGCCGAACAGCACCGCGCCGACGACGCGGCCGTTCTCGAACACGACTTTCTTATAGATGCCGTCCAAGTCGTCCTGCACGCGGAGCGCCCTCGTGCCGGGATCGTCGGTATACCGGCCCGCCGAGAAGACGTTCACGCCCGACACCTTCAGCTTCGTCGACGGCACCGAGCCCGCGTATCCCGCGGTTTCCGCGCCGGCCAGCCGCTTGGCCAGCACCGCTCCCTGCTCGTAGAGCGGCGCCACGAGGCCGTACGCCACGCCGCGGTGCTCCGCGCACTCGCCGACGGCATAGACGTGCGGGAGATTCGTCTCCATAAAGTCGTTCACCACGATGCCGGCATGGACCGACACGCCGCTGCGCGCCGCCAACCCCGCGTTCGGCCGGATGCCGACCGCCATGACGATCAGATCGGCTTCCGCGTGCGTCCCGTCCGCGAACGTCAAGCCGGTGACGCGCGACTCGCCCGTAATGGCGGCGGACTGCTTATTCAGCAGGAACGTCATCCCTTGGCGCTCCAGCTCCGTCCGCAGCATGCGCGAAGCCGTCTCGTCGAGCTGCCGGTTCATGAGGAACGGGCCGTTGTGGACGACGGCCGCTTCCATGCCGAGATGGAGCAGGCCGCGGGCCGCTTCGAGACCGAGCAGGCCCCCGCCGATGACGATCGCCTTGCGGTATCGTTTCGCCGCCTCCATCATCGTCTCGCAGTCCTTGATGTCGCGGAACGCGATGACGCCTTCCTTGTCGGCCCCGGGCAGCGGCAGCATGAACGGCAGCGAGCCCGTCGCGAATACGAGCTCGTCGTACGGCAGCGCCGCGCCGCGGTCCGTGCGCACCTCGCGCTTCGCGGCGTCCACCGCGACCGCCTCCTGTCCGGCGAGCAGCGCGATGCCGTTGCCCTGGTACCAGTCCCAATCGTTCAGCACGATCTCGTTCAGGCCGGCGTCGCCGGCGAGGACGGACGAGAGCATAATGCGGTTATAGTTCGGATGCGGCTCCGCGCCGATGATCGAGATGTCGTACCGGCCCGGGTTCAGCTTCAGCAGCTGTTCGACGAACGAGACGCCCGCCATTCCGTTTCCGATCATGACCAGCTTCTTCTTCATGGCGATCTCTCCTAAACGTAAAGTGAGGGCGAAACGCGAATGACAACTCGGATGAAACCATAAAAAGCCCATCCCCGCGCCAAAGAAAACAAGACGCTCGGGATAGGCTCCATTGCCGGATCGTAAGGGCACGCCGTTGTGCCGTCGGATCGAAAGTTCTTGACCCGATTATAGATCGCCTTCAGACATATGTCAACTATCTTGACACGTAAACCCCGCCCAATTCATAATACAAAGAAGAGGCCCTTCGAAATGCGCGTTATTCGAAGCGATTCTGTGTAATCATACGTGACATTCATAACCGGCATAAACAGCCACGAACGCTTAAGCCCAGTTTAGCGAGGTGAAGGTCCATGAAGTCGATTTTGTTGCTTGAGAACGGCACGCCGCCCGCGGCCGCGGACAGTCTGCGGCGATGCTGCAAGTCGCTGCGCCGGGCGGCCGGCGAGAGCGAAGCCCGCGCCGCCGTCGGCGCCGTCGACGCGGTCGTCCTGCATGTCCCGGCCGCGGCGCTGGCCGGCTGGCAATCCGCCGTCGCGGGCATGCGCCGGCTGCCGACGCTGTGGCTCTGCCCGGACGGAGACGTCCCGCCGGATGCCGATTGGGGCTGCGCGCTCGACGGGATCCTGTTCGCTTCCATGGGCTCCCGCGAGACGAAGATCGCGCTCCAGTGGAGCGTCCGCGCGTTCCAGCAGCGCCGGCGCTGGGCGGAAGAACGCGAGCAGCTTTTGCAGCGGATCGAGGAGCGCAAATGGATCGATCAGGCGAAGGCCGTGCTGTGCGAGATCAAGGGCATTACGGAAGCGGAAGCGTACGACTTCCTCCGCAAGCAGGCGATGAACGAACGCAAGCGGATCGGGGACATTTCCGCGTCGATCGTCAAGGTGTACCAGCTCATTCACGGGTGAACCGGGGGGCTGCGGGCTTGAAAACTTTTGTATCGCCTTTTTTCGAAAATAATGTCAGGTATATTGACATCCGTTTTCGGCCGCCTCTATAATGCAAACAAGATCACAATGATGTGGATCCACGAATGAACCGGCGCGCACACCGACGTGCGGCCGGGTGGCAATGAGGCCGCGTTGCAGTTCTTTTTGACTGCGATGCGGCCTTTTCCGGTTGTTCCGGGCCCTGCCCGTTCGCGTAGTTCCGCCGGCCGGCATCCGGCAAGAGAGATGGAGAGAAAGAAGCAACGCCAACCATGGAGAGGAGTTTTGCAGGATGATGGATCGCAAAAGTTTCTTGAAAAGCGGGCACGGCCCTTCGCTGCTGAGCGCGTTTCTGTATTTCGATTTGAGCTTTATGGTCTGGTCGCTGCTCGGGCCGCTCGCCGTCGTCATTATGGGCGACTACCAAATGGACGCCGCGCAGAAGGCCAACCTCGTCGCGCTGCCCGTCCTCGGCGGCTCGGTGCTGCGCCTCGTGCTCGGCTACCTCACGGACGTCATCGGGCCGAAGCGCACCGGGCAGCTCGGGCTGCTGCTGACGATGGTCCCGCTCGTCTGGGGCTGGAAGTTCGTCGACTCCTTGAACGAGCTGTACGGCGTCGCCCTCATGCTCGGCATCGCCGGCGCCTCGTTCGCCGCCGCCCTGCCGCTCGCGAGCCGTTGGTACCCGCCGAAATACCAAGGCCTGGCGATGGGCATCGCCGGCGCCGGCAACAGCGGCACCGTGTTCTCGACGCTGTTCGCGAACCGGATCGCGCAGCATTTCGGCACGTGGCACGTCGTCTTCGGCCTCGCGCTCATCCCGATCGCCATCGTGTTCATCGTCTTCTCCATTCTGGCGAAGGATAGCCCGAACCAGCCCGCGCCGCGCAAGCTGTCCGATTACGGCGCCGTGCTGCGGCAGCGCGACACGTGGATGTTCTGCGTGTTCTACGGCGTCACGTTCGGCGGCTTCGTGGGCATGTCCAATTACCTGACCATCTTCTTCAATACCCAATACGGCCTGAGCCCCGTGCGGGCGGCCGACTTCACCACGCTGTGCGTCATCGCCGGCAGCTTCTTCCGCCCCGTCGGCGGCTGGCTGGCCGACCGGATCGGCGGCATCCGCATGCTGATGCTGCTCTATGGCATCGTCGCGCTCATGATGGCGTGCATCTCGTCGCTCCCGGGGCTCCCCATCATCCTCGTGCTGCTGTTCGTCGGCATGATGGCGCTCGGCATGGGCAACGGCTCCGTGTTCCAGCTCGTCCCGCTCCGCTTCCAAAACGAGATCGGCATCGTGACCGGCATCGTCGGCGCCGCGGGCGGTCTCGGCGGCTACTTCCTGCCGAAGCTGCTCGGCAACCTGAAGCTGTCCACCGGCTCGTACGCGCCCGGCTTCCTGATCGTGAGCGGCGTCGCGGCGCTGTGCGTCGCGCTGATCTTCCTGATCCAAGGCTCGTGGAAAAAATCGTGGATCGGCAGCGGCGGCAAAGCCCGCGTCGACGCGAGCGTGCCGGGCGGCGTCGCCTCGTAGAAGCGGGCGGCCGCGACGCCGCGGCGCTGGGAGATAAAGCAACGGCCACGATTGGCGACATTAACGGCAACTTTAAAGATCACTGCAGCAATCATAAAGGCAATGGCGACGATAAAGACAAGGACAATGGCGAGATAAAGGCAAAGCCCCTTGACCCGCGCGGATCTTCCGCAAACGGTCAAGGGGCTTTCGGTTGTTCGCCGAGACGGACGTACCGTTCGTACGCGTCCGGCGTGTTCAGGTTCGCGAACGCGCCTTCCTCGTCCGCGCCCGGCGTCAGCTCGAGCGTCCGCAGCGCGCCGGCGAGCGCCATGACGCGCAGGTCCCCGCGCGCCAGCCGCGACGCCAGCTCCGCGGCCGCGCTCGTATGGTACAGCGCGTGGAAGGGCTGCCCCGCCGCGCGGATCAGCTGCGGGCCGCGGAATGCCTCGCGACCTTCGGTCTTGGCGCCTCCGGCAGCCGCGGTTGCGGCAGCCGGCTCGGCCGCGTTCGGAGGCGCGCCGGCCGCGCCGCGGGCAATGCCGCCTGCCGGCGCGCCCGCTTCTCCCGGGCCCGCGACGACTTCGTTGCCGGCGGGTTCCGACGCGGAAACGCCGACGGCCCTGGCAGCATCGGGCCAGCCCGCTCCGCCGGGCCCCGCCTCCGCGGCGGCCCGAAGCAGCCGCGCCAGCAGCGGCGCCGACAACGCCGGCATGTCGCAGGCCATCGCGAAGCCGTAGCCGGGCGCCGGCATCGATGTCAGCGCGGCATGCAGCCCCGCAAGCGGCCCGCTATCCGGGAAGCGGTCGGCCGCGAAGCCGATCTCGCCCGGCAAGCCCGCGAGCAGCGGCCCGTATTCGTTCGCGCGCTCCGCCGGGCCGCAGGCGACGACGACGCGCCGCAGGCCAAGGGCGAGCATCGCCTCCGCCGCAAGCCGCAGCAGCGGCTTGCCGCCCACCGGCAGCAGCGCCTTGTTGCGTCCCATCCGCGAGCTCCGTCCGCCCGCGAGGAGGATGCCGGTCACTTCCTCCGCTCTCATGCGCATGACGCTCCTTCCGCTCCTTTTTCGCTAGATGCGCGTTTTCTCCAGTATAGAGGGCCATGAAGAGATTGTGAAGAAAGCCCGGCGCAAGCTTGCGGGCTTTGCAGCCGAACCGGAAGGAAGTCTATAATAAAACAGGAAGAAATGAACGGCGAAAGCGAACGCTAGGCTGCGCGGCCGCCGGTCTGTAAGCCGGCTCTGCTCGCCGTGCCGTTCCCGCCCGTGAACGAGCGTCCCGCCCCCCCCTCGTAACAGACGGGCGGCACGGGATGACCAGCCTGACCGCCATTCCATTTTCCCGACGAAAGGATGAGATCGATGTCGTTCGCTGAAATCGTCAAAGGACGCCGCTCCGTTCGCAAGCTGACCAACGCGCCGGAGGTGCCGCGCGCCGCGGTCGAGGACGTGATTCGGAACGCGCTGCACGCGCCGTCCGCCTTCAACATGCAGAGCGGCCGCCTCGTCGTGCTGACGGGCGCCAACCACGCCAAGCTGTGGGACCTCGTGACCGAAACGCTGCGCGCCCACGTCCCGGCGGAAAAATTCGGCGCGACGCAGGACCGCATGAACGGCTTCAAGGGCGGCGCCGGCACGGTGCTGTTCTTCGAGGACGAAACGACGGTCAAAGCCATGCAGGCGAAATCGTCGCCGTCGTACCAGATGCATTTCCACAATTGGTCGCATCAAGGCAGCGCGCTGCTCCAATACGCCGTTTGGCTCGGCCTGACCGAACAAGGTCTCGGCGCGTCGCTGCAGCACTACAACCCGATCATCGACGACCAGGTGAAAGCGGAGTGGGACGTCCCCGCCTCGTGGACGCTCATCGCCCAAATGCCGTTCGGCCGGCCGGCGGAGACGCCGGGCGACCGCTCCTTCCTGCCGTACGGGGACGTCGTGAAGTGGCACTGACCGCCTGATTCTCTATTCGACGCAAGCAAGCCGTACGCCATGAGGGCGTACGGCTTGTTTTATGATAGGGGCCTCCCGCCTTAGATTCGCACGTACGGTATCACGTACGGTACATGCACCCTCCAAACGCCAAATCCGCCCCATGTACGGTACCACGTACGGTGCATGTCCCAACCCTGCGGTAACCCCCGCCTCAACAACGACGCGCGCTTCCGCTCATTGTCGCCTTCTCCCCAAACAAACAAAAAGGACCGCCCCCACAGGCACGGCCCTTCACGTATCTGCCGGCATTCAACTCGCCGGCTAGCTCACAAGCGTCACGCCTTCGGGTCGAACGAGCTCTTCAGCGACACGATGCGGTTGAACACGATCCGCTCCGGCGTCGAGTGCTTCGGATCGACGTTGAAGTAGCCGTGGCGGAAGAATTGGAACTTGTCCTGCCCCTTGGCGTCCTTCATGTTCGGCTCGACGAAGCCTTGCAGCGTCGTCAGGGAGTTCGGGTTGATGCGGTCGAGGAACTCCTTGCCGCCGTCGGCTTCGTCGTCGAGCAGCAGCGGCTCGAACAGGCGGAATTCCGCCGGCACGGCTTGCGACGCCTCCACCCAGTGGATCGTCCCCTTGACCTTGCGGCCGGTGAAGCCGGTGCCGCTCTTCGTCTCCGGATCGTACGTGCAGCGCAGCTCGGTCACGTTGCCGTCCGCGTCCTTGACGACGTCCTCGCACTTGATGAAGTACGCGTTCTTCAGCCGGACCTCGTTGCCCGGGAACAGCCGGAAATATTTGCTCGGCGGGTTCTCCATGAAGTCGTCGCGCTCGATGTAGATTTCGCGCGAGAACGGGATTTGGCGGATGCCCATCGCTTCGTTCTCCGAATTGTTTTCGGCGTCCAGCAGCTCCGTTTGCCCTTCCGGGTAATTCGTGATGACGACCTTCAGCGGATCAAGCACGGCCATCGTGCGCGGCGCCTTCAGCTTCAGGTCCTCGCGGATGAAGAACTCCAGCATGCGCTCGTCCACGACGCTGTACGCGCGGGCGACGCCGATCTCGCGGCAGAAGGCGCGCAGCGCTTCCGGCGTGAAGCCTTTGCGGCGCAGGCCGCTGATCGTCGGCATGCGGGGATCGTCCCAGCTTTCGACGACGCCTTTGTCCACGAGCATTTTCAAGTAGCGCTTGCTCATGATCGTGTTCGTCACGTTCAAGCGGGCGAATTCGTATTGGCGCGGCTTCGCCGACATCTCGCATTCTTCGATGACCCAGTCGTAGAGCGGCCGGTGGTCTTCGAATTCCAGCGTGCAGACGGAATGCGTCACGCCTTCGATCGCGTCGCTGATCGGATGCGCGTAATCGTACATCGGATAGACTTTCCACGCGTCGCCCGTGCGGTGATGATGGGCGTGCGCGATGCGGTACAGCGCCGGGTCGCGCAGGTTGATGTTCGGCGACGCCATGTCGATCTTGGCGCGGAGCACGCGCTCGCCGTCCTTGAATTCGCCGGCGCGCATGCGGGCGAACAGGTCCAGGTTCTCGTCGACGCTTCGGTCGCGGTGCGGGCTGTTCTGGCCGGGCTGCGTCAGGGTGCCGCGCATTTCGCGCATTTGCTCGGCGGTCAGGTCGTCGACGTACGCCTTGCCCTTCTTGATCAGCAGCACCGCGCGGTCGTACAGCTCTTCGAAATAATCCGAGGCGAAACGCAGGTCGTCCCACTCGAAGCCGAGCCAGCGGACGTCCTCCTGGATCGCGTCCACGTATTCGGTATCTTCCTTCACGGGATTCGTATCGTCGAAGCGCAGGTTCGTCTTGCCTTTGAACTCGTCGGCCAGCTCGAAGTTGAGGCAGATCGATTTCGCGTGCCCGATGTGCAGGTAGCCGTTCGGCTCCGGCGGGAAGCGGGTGATGACCTCGCCCACCTTGCCGGACTGCAGGTCGTCGCTCACGATGTTCCTGATAAAATTAGAGGATGATGTCTTATTCTCCATAACGACCAACCTTTCTCCACTCTAGCGGAATGCGCCGTCCGAAGCGCCGGCTTCGAACGGAAGCCGATCCGCTCTTATCCTACTATTGTACACAAAACTAGACGTCTTTATAAATAGCAACTTGGCGAGCATGCCCGGAAAAACGATTCTTGACATTCTCCGTCCCTCTCATATACTTAGGTTAGCTAAACAAATTAATTGGCAAGCAAAGGAGTACCCGCTTATGCAGGATGACCGCGAACACCCCAGCCCCTCCGCGCACGAGCTCATCCGCGCCCTGCGTCAGCTGCGGCAGCTCCCGTGGAACAACCGCAACCCGATCGAGAACTGCACGCCGAGCGAGACGATGACGCTGTTCTGCATCCGCCGGGCCACGGACCGCAATCCGGCCGGCGTCAAGGCGTCGGAGCTCAGCACGATGCTGAACGTGGCGTCCCCGACGATCACGCAGAGCGTCAACCTGCTCGTCGCCAAAGGGCTGCTGCAGCGCAGCGCCGATCCGCAGGACCGCCGCGCCGTCCGCATCACGCTGACGGAGGAAGGCATGCGCCTGACCGGGCTCGCGCAGGACGCGATGCAGGAGCGGATGACCCGGCTCGTCGCGCATCTCGGCTCGGACCGGGCGCATCAGCTGGTCGAGCTGCTGCACGACGTCGCTTCGTTCTTCGGCGGCGACGAAGCCGGACCGGGAAACGGCGGCCCGTGCCGGAACGGCTGGAATCCCCCCACTACGTCCAAAGAAGGTGAATGAATCTCCATGGTCAAACTGCTCCGCATGCTGAAACCGTACCGATTGCTCGTCTTTTTCGTGCTGCTGTTCGTGTTTCTCCAGTCGCTGTCCGACCTGTACCTGCCGACGCTGCTCGCCGACATCGTCGACAAGGGCGTCGTGAAGGGCGACAACCCGTACATTTGGAAAATCGGCGGCCTCATGCTCTTCATCGCGCTGCTCGGCGGCCTCTGCTCCATCGGCGCGAGCTTCCTGTCCGCGAAGTCGTCCAGCGCCTTCGGCCGCGACCTGCGCAGCCGCGTCTTCGCCCACGTAGAGAAGTATTCGCTCCACGAGTTCGATAAAATCGGCACCGCCTCGCTCATCACGCGGACGACGAACGACATCACGCAGGTGCAGCAGGTGCTCATGATGATGATGCGGGTCATGGTCGCGGCGCCGATGATGTGCTTCGGCGGCATCATCATGGCCCTCTACAAGGACGCCCATCTGTCGCTCATCATCATCGCGATCGTGCCGATCCTCGCGCTGGTCATTTTCGCCGTCGTCAGCCGCGGCGTGCCGCTGTTCAAAGTGATGCAGGTCAAGATCGACAAGCTGAACCTCGTGCTGCGCGAGAACCTGACCGGCATGCGCGTCATCCGTTCCTTCAACCGCTCGAAGCACGAGCAGGCGCGCTTCAACGACGCGAACGCGGATCTGACGGACACCGCGATCAAGGTCAACCGCATCATGGCGTCGCTCATGCCGATCATGATGCTCGTGCTGAACTTCGCCAGCCTCTTCATCGTCTGGTTCGGCGGCCTTCGCATCGAAGACGGCCACATGGCGGTCGGCGACCTGATGGCCTTCATCCAATACGCGTGGCAGATCATGTTCGCCCTCATCTTCGCTTCCATGATGTTCGTCATGATTCCGCGCGCGTCGGCTTCGGCGACGCGGATCAACGAAGTGCTGCACACGGTGCCGGACATTCACGACCCGGCGCACGGCGGCGCCAAGCGTCCGTCCGTCCGCGGCGAGCTGGCGTTCCACGACGTGTCGTTCCACT
This sequence comes from Paenibacillus sp. UNC496MF, assembly GCF_900113915.1. Lineage (NCBI taxonomy): Bacteria > Bacillati > Bacillota > Bacilli > Caryophanales > Paenibacillaceae > Paenibacillus > Paenibacillus sp. UNC496MF. The sequence continues at coordinate 210,944 of NZ_FORE01000010.1, read as the reverse complement.
ACCCGGGCGCCGAAATGCCGGCGCTGTCCGGCATCTCGTTCGCGGCCGGTCCCGGCGAAGTGACCGCCATCATCGGCGGCACCGGCTCCGGCAAATCGACGCTGATCAACCTCATCCCGCGCTTCTACGACGTCTCCGGCGGCCGCATCACGATCGGCGGCACGGACGTCCGCGAGCTGACGCAGGAAGAACTGCGCTCGGGCATCGGCCTCGTGCCGCAAAAGGCCGTGCTGTTCACCGGCACGATCGCGGACAACATCCGTTTCGGCAAGACGGACGCCACGGACGAGGAAGTCCGCCATGCCGCCGTCGTGGCGCAGGCGTACGACTTCGTCTCCGAGATGAAGGACGGCTTCGACGCCCCGATCGCGCAGGGCGGCACCAACGTGTCCGGCGGCCAGAAGCAGCGGCTGTCGATCGCGCGGGCGCTCGTCCGCAAGCCGTCGATCTACCTGTTCGACGACAGCTTCTCGGCGCTCGACTTCAAGACCGACGCCAAGCTCCGCGCCGCGCTGCGCGGCGAGACGTCGGACGCCACCGTCCTGATCGTCGCGCAGCGCGTCAGCACCGTCATGGACGCCGACCGCATCATCGTGCTCGACGACGGCAAGGTGTCCGCGATCGGAACGCACCGCCAGCTGCTGCAGTCGTCCCCCGTGTACCGCGAAATCGTGACGTCACAGCTCTCGGAGGAGGAAATCGCATGAGCGAACAACAACGCGGATCCGCGGGCGGCGGCCCGGGCGGCGCCGGCAGACCCGGCCAGCGGCCCGGAGGCGCCGGACCCGGCTTCGGCTTCGGACCCGGACGCGGCCCGGGCGCCATGGGCATGCCCGTGCAGAAGGCCAAGGATTTCAAGGGCACGCTGCGCCGCCTGATCGGCTACCTGCGCCCGTACCGCGTCTCGCTGCTCGTCGTCCTGCTGACGGCCGTGCTCAGCACGGTGTTCTCCATCGTCGGCCCGAAAATCATGGGCAAGGCGACGACGAAGCTGTTCGAGGGCCTTATGGGCAAGATCCAGGGCACGCCGGGCGCGAAGATCGATTTTCATTACATCTGGCAAATTCTCGCCTTGCTGGGCGTCCTCTACATCATCAGCGCCCTGTTCGGCTTCATCCAGCAGTACGTCATGGCGGGCGTCGCGCAGAAGACCGTCTACGGCCTGCGCAAGGACGTCAACGAGAAGCTCGAGCGATTGCCGCTCAAATATTTCGATTCCCGCACGCACGGGGAAATCCTGAGCCGCGCCGTCAACGACGTGGACAACATCAGCGGCACGCTGCAGCAGAGTTTGACGCAGTTCATCACCTCGTTCGTCACGCTGATCGGCGTCATCGTCATGATGCTCACGATCAGCTGGATCATGACGCTCATCACGATCGTCACGCTGCCGCTCAGCTTCCTGGCGATCAAGATGATCGCGAAACGGTCGCAGCTGTATTTCAAAGGCCAGCAGAAGGCGCTCGGCGAGCTGAACGGCCACGTCGAGGAAATGTACACGGGCCACAACATCGTCAAGGCGTTCGGCCGCGAGAAGAGCTCCGTCGCGAAGTTCGACGAAGTGAACGGCCAGCTGTACGAGTCCGGCTGGCGCGCGCAGTTCGTCTCCGGGATGATCATGCCGGTCATGGGCTTTATCGGCAACATCGGCTACGTGCTCGTCAGCGTGGCCGGCGGGATCCTCGTCCTGCACAGCCGGATTACGATCGGCGACGTGCAGGCGTTCATCTCCTACTCCCGCCAGTTCGCGATGCCGATCACGCAGACGGCGCAGATCGCCAACGTCATCCAGTCGACGATCGCGTCGGCGGAGCGGATTTTCGAGCTGCTGGACGAGGAGGAGGAGGTGCCGGAAGCGGCGCAGCCGGCCGCCCTCGCGGCGAACGCGAAGGACGCCGTTCCGGGCAAGGCCGTCAAGGTGCGCGGCGACGTCAGCTTCAATCGCGTGCAGTTCCGCTACAAGGACGACACGCCTCTGATCGAGGACATGAACATCCACGTCGAGTCCGGCCAGATGATCGCGATCGTCGGCCCGACCGGCGCGGGCAAAACGACCTTGATCAACCTGCTCATGCGCTTCTACGAGCTGAACGGCGGCAGCATCACGATCGACGGCGCGGCGCTGACCGAGCTGAAGCGCGGCGACCTGCGCAGCCTGTTCGGCATGGTGCTGCAGGACACGTGGCTGTTCAACGGCACGATCCGCGACAACATCGCCTACGGCCGCATCGGCGCGACGGAGGAAGAAGTCGTGGCGGCCGCCCGCGCGGCGTACGCGGACCACTTCATCCGCACGCTGCCGGAGGGCTACGACACCGTCCTGAACGAGGAAGCGTCCAACATCTCGCAAGGGCAGAAGCAGCTGCTCACCATCGCCCGCGCGATCTTGGCGGATCCCGCGATCCTCATCCTCGACGAGGCGACGAGCAGCGTCGACACGCGGACCGAGATCCACATCCAGCGCGCCATGAGCGAGCTGATGCAGGGCCGCACGAGCTTCGTCATCGCGCACCGCCTCTCGACGATTCGCGACGCCGATCTCATTCTCGTCATGAACCACGGCACCGTTATCGAGCAGGGCACGCACGAAGAGCTGCTCGCGGCGGGCGGCTTCTACGCCGACCTGTACGAGAGCCAGTTCAGCACGCAGAAGCGGACGCAGGACGTCAGCTGACCCGGCCGGGTTATCGTCTCCGGCACACGCGGCGGCAACCCCGGCGGCAGAGCCGCGAGCCTTGCCGTCAGCTCGGCAGCGGCGAGATGCGCCGCGCGTGCCCAGGGCAGCGCGACGCATCTCCGCACGACAAAAGCCTCTCCGAAACCGGAGAGGCTTTTTGCCGTTCGCGCCGGGCGCGCGCGTAAGTCCGCCGCGGCCGCCCCCCGGTTCGCCGCAAACGTCCTGCCGTACGCCGCCTTCGGGCGTAAAGAAGCCGCGAGCCCCGTCACTGCGGGCTCGCGGCCTTTTGGAACCGCTTATCGCGCGTGCTCTTATACTTGCTTAGTTTACTTGCTCTTCTTTCACTTGATCGGCGATCTGCTTGATGAAATGCTCCTGGCCTTCGTCATTCCGGCTCGAGGCGTGGGAGAACGACGCTTCTACGATCTGCCCGAAGCCCCAGTAGCCCGCGGGCACGTCCGGGAACATCGGCGCGATGTCCGTCAGCGGACCGCGGAACAGCATCGCGTTGATCAGCACGACCGCTTCCACCCGCTTGATCGCGTTGTTCGGCTTGAACGTGCCGTCCCCGTAGCCGCTGATCATGTGGCTGCGGTACAGCGCCTCGATGGCCGAAGACGCCCAGCTGCCCTGAATGCGCAGCGCGATCGGGGTGCCGGCCTGCAGGTTCAGGAACCGCGCCATGCCTGTCGAAGCTGCACCGGGTCGACACGTACGCCGGCCATATCGTGCCCGGCCTGACCGGCGCGTTCGGCTGCTTCCTCTTGCGGCAGTTCATCGCCACCATCCCGAGCGAAATCATCGAGTCCGGCCTGATCGACGGGGCGGGCCACCTGAAAATAGTGCGGGCCATCGTGGCGCCGCTGCTGTACCCGGCGCTCGCGACGCTCGGCATCTTCACGTTCATGGGGACGTGGAACAACTTCTTCTGCCCGCTCGTCGTCACGAACAGCGAGGATCTGCGCACCGTGCAGATCGGGCTCAGCTTCTTCCAAACCCAGTACGGCACGGCCGACTGGGCGCGATGATGGCCGCCGCGACGCTCGTGAGCGCGCCGGTGCTCATCGTCTTCTTCTTCGCGCAGAAATATTTCATCGAAGGCATTACGATGACGGGCATCAAGGGCTGAACAAGCGACAAGGGCTCCGCCGCCGCCAGGGATCATGGCGGGGCGGAGCCCTTGTCGGTCGCGGCGGTCCTTCAGCCGCGATTCGCGCGGACGGCGCCGCGCGCGAACCGCTCCGGCGCGAAGCTCGCCGCCGCTTCCGGCTCCGGCGGCCGGCCCTGCAGCAGGCCGCCGATCAGCGCGGCGGTCGCCGGGGCGAGCAGGATGCCGTTGCGGTAATGGCCGGCCGCGAGCAGCGCGTCCGGGCTGCCGGGAACGGCGCCGACGAGCGGCCGCCCGTCGACCGTGGCCGGCCGCAGCCCCGCCCACGTCATGGCGGGCGCGCGCCCGGCGAGGAACGGGAACACCCGCGGCGTCCAGCGGGTCAGCCGGGCGATGCCGCGCTCCGTGACGGAGGCGTCGTAGCCCGCCGCGTCCTCGGAGGCGCCGCAGACGAGCCGGCCGTCCCGCTTCTGCACCCAGTACGCTTGGCTCGAGAACACCATGTGCCGCACGGATTCCGGCGCGGAAGCACGGCGGTCGTGTTCCGCGCCGCCGTGCGGGGCGCTGCCGGCCGCGGCGTTCCCGCCCGCGCCGGCCAGCTCGAAGGCGCAGATCTGCCCCCGGATCGGATGCACCGGGATCGGGAACCCGCACGCCTCGGCATAGGCGTTCGCCCAGGCGCCGGCGCAGACGACGAGCGCGTCGCCGGCGATCCGCCCGTACGCCGCCGTCTCCGCGGCGGGCTCGAGGCGGCCGCCGGCGACCCGCGGCGGCGCGATGCGCCCGGCGTGCTCCAGGAGGCGCACGCCGAGCCGGCGGCAGGCTGCCTCGAGCGCGGCGACCAGCTTCGGCGCGTGTACATGCGCCTCGCCGGGGCAATGCAGCGCGCCGACCGCGGCCTCGGTCAGCCGCGGCTCCAGCTCGCGCAGCCGTTCGGGGCCGACGAGCTCGGCATCCGCCCCGTAGCGGCGCTGCCAGGCGAGCCGCGCCTGCAGCGGCTGCAGGTCCGCCTCGTGCAGCGCGACCGTCAGGCTGCCGGAGGCGGTCAGCTCCGCGGACAGGCCGGACACGTACTCAATCCGGCGCACCCATTCGGGATAGCGCCGCAGGCTGTCCAGGCACAGCCGGAAGAACGCGTCCGGTAGCTTGGGGTTCTCGGTGTACGGCGCCAGCATGCCGGCCGCGGCGCCCGACGCCTGGCCGCCGGCGCGGCCCGGCTCCACGACCGTGACGGCGTCGCCGGCCAGCGCGGCCTCGAACGCGCAGGCGAGGCCGACGATGCCGCCGCCGAGCACGACGACGCGCCGGCTCATCCGCGGCCGTCCCGCGCGTCCGGCCGCGCGCCCGCGGCGGCGCTCGCCGCCAGGGGCGGCACGCCCTCCGCCTCGCTGCTGGCCGAGGCGTAGCGGCGCTTCGGAATCCGGCCGGACAGGTACGCCAGCCGGCCCGCCTCCACGGCCAGGCGCATCGCCCGCGCCATGCCGACAGGGTCCTGCGCCTTGGCGACCGGCGTATTCGCCAGGATGCCGGCGGCGCCGAGCTCCATCGCCTGCACGGCGTCGGCCGCGGCGCCGATGCCGGCGTCCACGATGACCGGCACCCCGGCCTCCTCGACGATCAGGCCGAGGTTGTACGGGTTCAGCAAGCCGAGCCCCGTGCCGATCGGCGCGCCGCCGGGCATGACCGCCGCCGCGCCGGCTTCCTCGAGCCGCTTGCACAGGATCGGATCGTCCGACGTGTACGGCAGCACGACGAAGCCTTCGCGCGCGAGACGCTCCGTCGCCCGCAGCGTCTCGATGGGATCCGGCAGCAGCGTGCGCGGATTGGCGCTGATCTCGACCTTGATCCAGTCGCTGAGCCCCGCCGCCCGAGCCAGCTTGGCAATCCGCACCGCCTCGTCGGCGTTGCCCGCGCCCGACGTGTTCGGCAGATAGACGTAGCCGCTTCCGTCCATATGCTGCAGAATCGCGTCGTCCTCCGCGTAATCGAGATTGACGCGGCGCACCGCGAACGTCACGACCTCCGCCGCCGACGCCTCCAGCGCCAGCCGGAACACCGCCGGGCTCGGGAACCGGCCCGTGCCGAGGAAGAACCGCGACCGCAGCCGCTTGCCGCCGATTTCGAGCCAATCCTCTTCCGCGCGATAGCCCATCGCTTCCAGCTCCGCCATTCGCCTCACCCTCCTCCCACGAAATGCACCAGCTCCAGCGCCGCCCCGTCCGCCAGCGAAGCCGTCTCCCACGCTTCGCGGGCGACGATGACGCCGTTCAGCTCGACGACGAGGCTCTTGCCCGCCAGGCCGAGCGCCTCCACCAGCTCCGCGACCGTCCGCGCGGCCGTCTCCTCGCGGCGCCCGTTCACGACGACCGCGATGGCCGCCGGCGCGCTAATCTCCGCGGCCCGCTCCGCCGCCGCGTCGATCCGCGCACGGAACGCCCGGCAGACGTCCGCGGGACGCGCGTCGCCGACGATCGCCGACACCGCGCAGATCCGCGTCGCGCCGGCCGCCAGCACCTCGTCCGCGTTCGCGAGCGTGATGCCGCCGATGGCGACCCACGGAATCGACACGTTAGCCGCCGCTTCGCGCACGTACGCCGTCGTGACCGCCGCCCTGCCGGGCTTCGTGCCCGTCGGGAAGACGGGGCCGACGCCGATATAGTCGGCGCCCCCGCGCTCCGCCGCCAGCGCCTGCTCCAGGCTGTGCGTCGAGATGCCGATGATGGCGTCCGGCCCCAGCAACCGTCTCGCTTCCGCGAGCGGCATATCGTCCTGCCCGAAATGCGCCCCGTCCGCGCCGACCTCGAGCGCGACGTCGAGATGGTCGTTGACGATGAACGGCACCCCGTACCGGGCCGTCAGCTCGCGCAGCGCCCGGGCGTCCCGCAGCAGCTCCTCCTTCGAGGCGTCCTTCGCCCGCAGCTGCACGATGTCCGCGCCGCCGAGGATCGCCTGTTCCATGACCTCCGGCAGCCCCCGGCCGGGATGATAGTTCGCCGCCGTAATGGCGTACAGCTTGAAGTCCCGCCAATTTCGTCGTTCCATGCCCGCTCTCCTCTCCATGCTTCCTCTTTGCGCGATGCTCCCTCTTTCCGCCATGCTTCCCCCGCCTGCGCCGGCCGTCTACGAATAGATCGTCCCGCCGCCCGAACGGAACGCGCTCGCCTGCTCCTTCATGCCGGCCTCGATCGCCTCGCGCGTCTCCAGCCCGTTCGCCTCCGCGTAATCCCGGATATCCTGCGTGATCCGCATGCTGCAGAACTTCGGCCCGCACATGGAGCAGAAATGCGCCGACTTCGCCGCCTCCGCCGGCAGCGTCTCGTCGTGGTACGCCATCGCCCGTTCCGGATCGAGCGACAGGTGGAACTGGTCCTTCCAGCGGAATTCGAACCGCGCCTTCGACAAGGCGTCGTCGCGCAGCCGCGCCCGGGGATGGCCCTTGGCGAGATCGGCGGCGTGGGCGGCGATCTTGTACGCGATGACGCCGTCCTTCACGTCCTCCCGGTTCGGCAGGCCGAGATGCTCCTTCGGCGTCACGTAGCAGAGCATCGCCGTCCCGAACCAGCCGATCATCGCGGCTCCGATCGCCGACGTGATGTGGTCGTAGCCCGGCGCGATGTCCGTCGTCAGCGGCCCGAGCGTATAGAACGGCGCCTCTTGGCAGACCTCGAGCTGGCGGTCCATGTTCTCCTTGATCAGGTGCATCGGCACGTGGCCCGGCCCTTCGATCATGACCTGCACGTCGTGCTTCCACGCGATCCGCGTCAGCTCGCCGAGCGTCTCCAGCTCCGCGAACTGCGCCTCGTCGTTGGCGTCGGCGATGGAGCCCGGACGCAGGCCGTCGCCGAGCGAGAAGGCCACGTCGTAACGCTTCATGATTTCGCAAATGTCCTCGAAATGCGTGTACAGGAAGTTCTCCCGGTGATGCGCCAAGCACCACGCCGCCAGGATCGAGCCGCCGCGCGACACGATGCCCGTGACGCGCTTCGCCGTGAGCGGGATATAACGGAGCAGCACGCCCGCGTGAATCGTAAAATAGTCCACGCCCTGCTCCGCCTGCTCGATCAGCGTGTCGCGGAACACCTCCCACGTCAGGTCCTCCGCCTTGCCGTCCACCTTCTCGAGTGCCTGGTAGATCGGCACCGTGCCGACCGGCACGGGCGAATTGCGGACGATCCATTCGCGCGTCGTATGGATGTTCTTGCCGGTGGACAGGTCCATGATCGTGTCGGCGCCCCAGCGCGTCGCCCACGTCATCTTCTCGACCTCTTCCTCGATCGACGACGCGACGGCGGAGTTGCCGATGTTGGCGTTGATCTTCACGTGAAAGGCGCGCCCGATGATCATCGGCTCGCTCTCGGGGTGGTTGACGTTCGCGGGAATGATCGCCCGCCCGGCGGCCACCTCGTCCCGCACGAACTCCGGCGCCATGCCCTCGCGGATCGCGATGAATGCCATCTCCGGCGTCACGATGCCGCGCCGCGCGTAATGCAGCTGCGTCACGTTCCCGCCCTCGCGCGCCCGCAGCGGCCGCCGCGTCAAGCCCGGGAACGTCTCCGCGCCGCCCCGCGAAGCGGCCGACTCGCTATGAAACCCGTTGTCGAGCGGCGCGATCGTCCGTCCCTCGTACGCCTCCGTGTCGCCGCGCTCCGCGATCCAGCCGCCGCGCAGCGCCGGCAGTCCCCGTCTTACGTCCGTCTCGTACGCTTCGTCGGTGTAGGGTCCGCTCGTGTCGTACACGGCGATCGGCGCGTTCGGCCGCGCGCCGCCGTTCCTTCCTTCCGTCGGCGTCAGGCCGATCTCGCGCATCGGCACGCGGATGTCGGGCCGGCTCCCTTCCGCGTATACTTTGCGGCTTCCCGGCAGCGGAGTCGTCATCATTGTCATTTCGCACATCCTCCTCATAATCGTCCATCTCGGCGGAAACGCACCAGGAGGCCTGCAAAGGGAAGCGAGGCGCGCGAAAAAACGAACGGGACCGCGCGGCGGAGATCGCCGCCAAGCGAAACGCTTCGCCGCAACTTGCCGGAGCGCGGGACGCAGGCGCCCGCGGCCGCCCATCGGCGGCGCGGACGCGCATCCCAGCGCGCGGCCGGCGAACGGCCGCCACGCAAAAAAACCGCTCCGGCGAAGGAGCGGTTCATGTCGCGGTCGTCTGTCCGCCGGCCGCGGAACGCCCAAGCGTTCCGCGGCCGGCGGACGGATCGGCTTCGTACGGCATGGCGGCATGATCGCCTCCCGCGCCGTACGGCCGAATCGAAGTCGCACGTACATTTCCCACTTTCCTACGCTGGCATGACCCAGATCAGGTTCAAAGGGACCAAGGCATTCTGCCTTATCTCAGCCCGTGCGGGCGCCCCTAGTGGATTTCCTGACAAGACTATACCCCTCGAGGGAAAAGTTGTCAACGTTCCGATCGGCGGCAGGAAGAAAAAGGATTGACGGTTTCCGCTTTCTGACTCTATACTAACTATAAAATATTAAGTTCATTACTTTATGTTATTAATTATCCGGAGGTTTTGCCCATGTCCACGTCCAAATGGCTTGTCGACGCGACGCACAGCAGCGTAGATTTTACGATCAAACACATGATGATCGCGAAAGTGAAAGGCACCTTTCACGAATTCAGCGCCGAGATCGAGGCGGATCCGAACGATCTGACGACGGCGAACATCCGTTTCGACGTGACGCTCGCCAGCATCGACACGCGCAACGCGGACCGCGACAACCACCTCCGCACGGGCGATTTCTTCGACATCGAGCATTATCCCGCGCTCACGTTCCAGTCGACCTCCATCGTGAAAACGGGCGACGGCGAATACGACGTGACCGGCAACCTCACCCTCCGCGGCTTGACCCGTCCGGAGACGTTCAGCGTCACGTACGAGGGCAGCGGCAAGGATCCGTGGGGCAACGAGAAAGTCGGCTTCAGCGCCAAAGGCGCGATCAGCCGCAGCAGCTACGGCCTGACGTACAACGCGGTCCTCGAAACCGGCGGCGTCCTGATCGGCGACGAAGTGAAGATCGCCATCGAGCTCGAGGCCGGCAAAGCGGACTAAGTTTGCGGAAATCCGATGCCCGCGGGCGGAACGCGCCTCGGGAAATACGACGCTCCGGCTGCGAAGGGCTGAATCGCCGGGTGCAGGCAAGACCATGCGGTCCGATTTCGTGCGAGGCGGGCTGATTTTGCGTTTTGGCCCTTGCCGTGCGCGCGGGGCAAGGCGGCCCTCCGCCCGGCTCCTCAGCCAAACAAACAGCGGCCGCCCCGCAGGAAACGGGGCGGCCGCTGTTTGTACGCGGTCCTTCGTATGCACGAATCCAAGAAGAAGCTACCCTTGCAATCCTTCAGTCGCGTCGGCGGCGCGCTCGGTCTGCGCGTGTACCTCGGCCGTCAGCTTGCGAAGCTGTTCGCGCAGCGCGACGATGCCGTCCGGGCTCAGGCTCGTCTGGCAAAAGACGCGCTCCGGGATGTCGGTCGCCCGCTCCTTGAGCGCCCGCCCGTCGCCGGTCAGCCGAACGATGACGCTGCGCTCGTCCTGCGGGTCCCGTTCCCGGCGCAGCAATCCCATGGCCTCGAGCTTCTTGAGCAGCGGCGTCAGCGTCCCGGAATCCAGGTACAGCCTGCGGCCAAGCTCCTTCACGGGCACTTCGTCCTTCTCCCACAGCGCCAGCAAGGTGACGTACTGCGTATACGTCAGGCCGAGCTCGTCGAGGAACGGGCGATACAGCTTCGTCACCTCGCGCGCGCAAGCATAGAGGGCAAAACAGAGCTGATTGTCCAGCTCGAGCATCGCGCTCTTGTCCATGATTCGTCTCTCCAATCTATATCAATGCAATTAAATTGCATACAATTGATGTGGTTAGAATATCAGCTGACCCGAGGGCTGTCAACTGATTTCCTTGCCGGCGCCGCGCTGCAGGGCCATGAACTCCCGGAGCATCGCGATGCGCCACACGACGATCATGCCGAACGCGAGCACGAAGAACAACGCGCCCGTCTGCGGGATCGACACCTTCGACTCCACCGCGTCGTGCACCAGCAGGCGGACGATCAGCAGGCCGAGCAGGATGAACACGAACATTTTGGACCGCTTCAGGACGATCTCGCCGCCGATCCGCTCCAGCTTGGACGTCCGGATCAGCGGATAGGCGAACACGGTCGCGCCCGCGGCGAAGGCGATCAGCGCCCACGTCCACGGCACGTGCGTCTCGGGCACGACGAACATCAGGAAGCCTGTGGACATGCCAAGCGGCGGGATGATGATTTTCCGCATGTTCGTCGGCCGGTTGCTGGCCCGCAGCCGCAGGAACATGACCGCCGCGCCGGACAGCAGCGTCACGACGATCGACGCGACATGGCCGACTGAAAATGAATTCTGGAACATCCGGACGCACTCCTTTGCGGCAAGCTCCGCGGTCGGTTCGACGGCTCTGGCGAAGCAGCCGTCACTCCATCTATCCTACCTATTTTGCGCCGTTGTTGCAAACGCCGCCATTCCGGAAGGAACGCGCTTCGCCGCCTTAGGCGAGCACGTCGGCCCGGATCTTCACGACCGCCTTGCGGATCGGCATGTCCTCGTCCGCCGAGCAGTTCGGACGATGGATATCGGTCGGGAAGAGCACGACGAAATCGCCGGGCACCAGATGTACGGTTTGCTCGCGATGAACCTCGCCGTAGAACGCGATGTCTTCCGCGTCGTAGCGGTCGTCGGTCACGATCTGGTCCTCCGCCGCTTTGGCGACGCGCATCTGCTCGCGGCCGCTCAGCAGCAGCTGCACGTCGGTGTGCGTCCGGTGCGTCTCCGGCGGTACCTCCCGCCACGTCCGCGTCACCGGTTCGTTGATGAGGAGGAACATGCCTTCCTCGCCGATGTCGTGCCTGCCGGCGGGCAGCGCGTCCAAATCCATGGCCTGCAGCCGCTCGATCGCGCGCCGCACGCCCGCGGGGAACGTCTGCTTCTCGCGCGCCCAATTGGTCATGTCGCTGATAATCATCGGTTCAGCCTCCTTCGGGAACGACCGCCTTGACCCGGCCCACGTCGCCGCTCTGCAGGCGGACCTTGATGCCGTGGGGGTGGTTCGGCGAATTCGTCAAAATATCCTTGACCACGCCGCGGGTCAGGCGCCCGGTCGGCTGGTCCTTCTTCAATACGATGTCGACCGTGAGGCCCGGCCGGATGTTCGCGCGCGATTGTCCGTTTGTGCTCATGCGGGGCAGCGCTCCTTCTCGTTCGTTTTTCTGTCCCCCATCATAATCCAGCGGGCAGGCGAAGTAAAGGAACGGGGCATTCGATATTTTCGTTGACAGTGAGAATGAGAATTACTATCATTAGAGTAGAAAAGCAGGCTGGCGAAGCGCGCAGGCCGCAGAGAGGCAGGGTTCCGGACGCATGAAGAAAATCAAATACTGCTGCCGCAATTTCCGGCACGGCTCCAAGACCGTGTTCAAATCGCTGAAGCAGGAATTTCCCGATTTGAAGCAGAAGAAGAAGGACTGCCTCGGCAACTGCAAGCTGTGCGCCAAGCAGTGCATGGTCCTGATCGGCAAGACCGAAGTGGTCGTCGCCCCGTCCGCGGACGCCCTGTATGCGAAGCTGAAGCATCGGATAGGCTAATGACGGCATAGTGTGGTACGATAAGAGAAGAAGCGCCGGATCGACAGCATCCGCCCGCCTTCTTCTCTTTGCGTTTACATACGACCCTAATTGGAAAGCGAGGCGTAGCCGATGATGAACGACACGCTCAGCGAAGCGTTGAACGAACAGCTGAACTTCGAGTTTTATTCCGCCCACGTGTATTTGGCGATCGCCGCGTATTGCTCCGGAGAAAGCCTGGACGGCTTCGCGAACTTCTTTATCGTGCAGGCCGAGGAAGAACGTTTCCATGCCATGAAATTGTACAAGTACCTCAACGACCGCGGGAAGCGCGTCACGTTGAACGGCATGGGCACGCCCCACAACGACTATGGCTCCATTCTCGACGCGTTCGAGCATGCCTACCAGCATGAGCTCGAAGTCACCAAGCGCATCTACCACTTGTCCGACCTCGCCCTGAACGACCGCGAGCATGCGACGATCCAGTTCCTGAAATGGTTCATCGACGAGCAGGTCGAAGAAGAAGCGATGTTCGACAGCATCATCAAAAAGCTGAAGCGCATCGACAAGGACAGCAACGCGTTCTTCATGCTCGACGCCGAGTTCGCGGCGCGGACCTTCGTGCCGCCGGCGAACGCTTAACGCCGGGCTTGTCCGGTTGCGCGGCGAGACGGCTGCGAGTATGTCATCCGCCGCCACGAGAAGAGCTCCCTGCTTGCGCTTCAGGCAGGGGGCTCTTCCCGTTGCGAAACCGAATCTTTCGACCGGCCCGTAATCGCGGCCCGTACTTCAGCCGAATGAGTTAAGGCCGATTCCCGTCATGACTTAGATTTAGACCGCGGTCAAGGATACCGCTTCGAGGATGACCGGCGTATCCGCGAGCAGACTGAACGGCGCGTCGGACGTGAACACCACGGTACCCGTCGCTCCCGCTCCGGGCGTGACGACGTACGTCGTTCTTTGCTGCAGCACGCCGTTGATGAAGAGATTGTAGTAACCGTTCGGCGAGACGTCCGGGATCGTCGAAGGCGTATCGCCGGCATCGTTAGCGAATTGAGCTCCCGTTACCGTAAAGGTCGTCACATCCGTAAGCGCCGACGACGAAAAGAAGAACGTTCCCACGCTCGCCTGAACGCTCGGGGTCACGATATTAAAAAGCTGGGTTGGCATCGAAAATCACCTCCTCTAACTCTATTAAATGCTGCCGCCTCCCTAACCGGAAGAGCGGATAACCTGATTCGCTTTCATCAACTATTCGCCGTCGGCACCGCTTGAAAGCCTACCGTCTCCAAAATGATCGGCGTACCCGCCGCGACCGTTTGTCCGGTCTCGTATATGGTCAGTCCCTCAGGCGCGGCATGGTACGCCTGTCCTTGCTGGACAACGCCGTTCAGGTACAAATTGTAATAGCCGGATTGGCCGAAATCCGCGAACGAGGACACGGGCTCGCCTGCGTCGTTGACGAAGTCGGCGGCCGGGAACGCAACCGCCTCCGCAAAGCCGATTTCCGCGGGCGCGGCGTAAAAGTAACGCCGGATGTCGGGAATGACGCGAATGCCCGCCATGCTGGCCGCCCCCGGGATCCCCGGAAGCCCCCGTGCCCCCGGGGCCCCCTGCGTTCCTTGGATACCTTGCGGCAAAGCCGCATGCCTGCGCGACGGGCTCCTTGCCGGCCTGTTTTGTTTTTGGCTTCCGCATGTCCTGCGCTTTTTGGCGACCTTGCGGCAGCAGATCCGTTTGAAGCGTTTCATGCGGTCCTGAAGCTTTTTTTTGCGTCTAGGCGCAACGGAACAGGCCAACGTCGGCACCTCCTCCATTATCTCGTCCCCTGCCTGGACGGCACACGCGATGCGTCTTCACAGGTTATGTTCACAACCTAGCGGCGGCCCTAGATTATTGAACCGATCCGAAGCTGGATTGACACCCATTTCGAGATGCAAAAAGACGCCTTCGAACCAAGGCGTTCCATGGTTTCGAAGGCGTCTCCGCCGACCCGAAGGACGGCTTCTTTTTGTCCGCTGCCGTCCCGCAACCCTCAGCGGCGGCGCGTCGTCAGAATAGTGAGCGCGAATTTCGGCAGCACCAGCTGGCGGCGCCAGCGCGACGGCTGCTTCAGCAGCCGGTACAGCCATTCGACGTTCAGCTTCTGCCAGACGACGGGCGCGCGCTTCACCTTGCCCGCGATGACGTCGAGGCTGCCGCCCACGCCGAACGCGACCTTCGCGTTCAAGCGGCTCTTATGCTTGTAGATCCACTTCTCGGCATTCGGCGCGCCGAGCGCCACGATCAGCAGATCCGGCCGTTTCCGCGCGATGTCGGCCACGATTTCGTTCTCCTGGTCGCCCTTGAAGAAGCCGTTATGCCGGCCGGCGATCTCCACGCCGGGGTACTTCGCCTTGATAATGTCGACGGCCTTCGCGTTCGTCTCCTCGTCCGCGCCCAGGACGTAGAGCGAGAAGCCGCTTGCCGCCGCGCCCTCCAGCAGCCGAATCAGCATATCGTAGCCCGTCACGCGTTCGGGAATGCGCGTCCCCTGCCATTTCGCCGCGAGCACGACGCCGATGCCGTCCGGCGTGATGAGATCCGCCTCCTCGACGATCCGCCGAAGCTCCGGCTGCCCCTTCGCCGCCATCACGATCTCCGGATTGGCCGTAATGAGATGGAACGGCTTCGTCTCCGCGCGCGCATCCGCCGCCAGCTTGGCCTGAATCAGCTTCACCGTATCCGAAAGCGTCATTTTCGAGAAGGGCACGCCTAAAATATTGACGCAGTCCATGCTTCCACACCTTCCTCTTCCTCACTCATGCTGTCCCTTATTGTAGCACAGGGCCCATGCCGGCGAAAGAAACCGCCCCGCCCGCGCTAATCGAACAGCCCGCCGATCCAGCGGATGAAGTCGCCGACGATCGGCACGAGGCCGAAGCCGTGCTCGCCGATCGCGACCAAGCCGTAGACGCGCTCGCCGATCGCCACCGCGCCGACGACATGCCGGCCGATGGCGACCGCCCCGAGCGCGTTCTCGCCGATCGCGACGGCCCCGAGCGCGGATTGGCCGATCGCCACCGCCCCGAGGGCAAGATCGCCGATCGCCACCGCGCCGGCGGCGAGGCCGCCCGAGAGCGCGACCGCGCCGAGCCCGAGCATGGCGCCGAGGGCGACGGCGCCGAAGCCGACGATGCCGACCGCCACCGCGCCGCCGGCGACGAGGCCGATCGCGACGTCGCCGAGCGCCACGAGGCCGAAGGCGACCTTCGGCTTGCCCCTGCCCGCGCTCGTGCGGATGCTGATGACGGGAAACTTGGAAGTCGGCCATTGGTAGTCGATCTCGTTCCGTCCGTTTTGGCCCAAATACCGGTTAAACCGAAGCAGCCGGCTCCATTCGAACATGTCGCGCGCTTCCTCCTCTTGGCTCCTTTGGTGATTCAAGCCTTTTTTTCAAGCGTATACTAAAGGCAAGAGCGCAGGCAACCTCGTTCGCCTGCCGCTAGCGAATTTTTTTGACCGGCGATACGCCGAATATAGGAAAGCAGGTGACAGCGATGACGAAACGAATCCGGACGGCGGCGTCCGGCGCGATCGCGCTGACGCTCGCGCTGATGCTGCTCGCGGGCTGTTCCGGCAAGCCCGGCAACGTCGCCGAGGCGCCCGGCAAGCCGCCGGCGGCCGATCAAGGGGACCGGACCGGCTCCGGGACCGGCGATAACGCCGGCAATAGCGGGAATGACGCGGGTGCCGTGAACAAAAACGATGCCGGAGACGGCGGGACGGTCGCGCCTTCCCAGCCGTCCGATCCGTCCGCCGGCAGCGGCGGGAACGGCCCGAACGCGGGCGGAGGAACGAACGCGGGCGGCGGCTCGAATGCGAACGGCGGAGCGAAGCCGGGCACGGGCAACGACGCGAACGCGGGCGGCGGCAAGAGCAAGCCGGACAGCGCCAAGCCGAAGGTCGTCGCGAGCAACGAGGCGTTCCGCGTCTACGGTCCCGCGCCGGACAGCGTCGTCGGCAAGTCGTTCAAGGTGAAGGGGCAGGCCCGCGTCTTCGAAGCGGCCTTCGGCTACTCCTTCGAGGACGGCCACAACGTGCTCGCGGAAGGCCATGCGATGGCGGACAAAGGCGCGCCGGCCTGGGGCGAGTTCGAGCTCGACATCGCGCTCCGGCAGCCGCCGTCCAGCCCGACGGGCGTGCTGACGATCTACGAGGCGAGCGCCAAGGACGGCTCGCACGTGCACGAGCTGCACATCGCCTACACGTTCGACAAAGGCATCCTGAAGCTCGAGGGCGAATAAGGTTTTGGATCGAAACAAGATAAAAAACGAAGGCGGCTGCCATTTCCGGCAGCCGCCTTCGTCCTATCCCGTCCGCGGACGCCGCCGTTAGTCAGCGGCATGAAGCGCGTCCAGCGCCTCCGCCCGGTCCGCCAGGAAGAAGAACCGTTTCCCCTGGTTGCATTCGTAAATGAAATCCCGCAAGCTCTTGCTGCCGTAGCCGCCGAACTCGCCGACGATGGCGATCTTGACGCCGTAGTTCGTGAACTTCTGCAGGATATCGCCCGCCAGCTTCGTCCGCAGCTCGAAGAAATCCTCCGCGACGTTCGCCTTGTCGAGGAGCAGCTTATGCGCGTCCCCGTTGTAACTCGCGTCGGCCATCAGATCGAGCGCCTCTTGCACGCTGCCGATGACGACGCCGTCGTCTTCGATGATCGCGACCCGGGACGCCCCGCGCTGATCGATCGTCATGTTCATGCGCCGCACCGCCTTCCTTGATTTCGATGATGCGCCTGCCCGAGGGCCGGCTGACTCCATCATAGCGCGAACGCGCGGCGGGATAAAGCCGCGCGCCGAAAATAAAACGGAGCCCGCCCCGCCGGGCAGGCTCCTCGCGGCGAAGCGCGGCGTCAACCGCCGAGCAGTCCCGCTTCCTTCAAATTCAAGTAGCTCGCCGCGATCGTCTCCATCGGCGTCAGGTTGCGAAGCCGGTCCTGCTCGACGACCATCCAGTTCACGCCGATCTCGCGGGCCTTCAGAATCGACGGCGCGATCCGGACGATGCCCGTGCCGACGGCGGTCCATTGGTCCGGCGCCTCGGCCGTCGTGACGTCCTTCACGTGAATGGCGGGAACGCGGCCGGCCATCTTGTGCAGGATCTGAACCGGGTCGGCGCCGCCCATCGTGATCCAGGCGATGTCCATTTCGAAGAAGACCGCCTTCGGATCGGTGTATTCGACCAAAATATCCATCGCGTTCACGCCGCCGAACGCCGTCCGGAACTCGTGCGCATGGTTGTGGTAGCAGAGCTTGACGCCCTCCGCCGCCAGCCGGGCGCCCGCCCGGTTATACAGCTCGGCGTCGCGCAGCAGCTGGTCCTTGGATTCGCACGGTCCCCACCAGACGGTGACGTGGGACGCCTCGACCGTCGCCGCGTTCGCGACGAGCCGGTCCAGCTCCTCGCGCAGCGACTCCCGGCTCGCGCTGACCGTGACGGCCTGCAGGCCGAGCGCTTGGAAGCGCTTCACGTTGCTCGCGGCGTCGCCCGCCAGCAGATGAGGCTCCATGCCCTCGATGCCTTGATAACCGATTTCGGCCGCCTTGCTCATCGCACCCCAAAAATCGGTCTTCGCTTCCTTGTGAATGATCCCGATCAAACCCAGCTTCGGATTTCCCATCTTCCGGTCACGCTCCTTGTTCGGCCGCCGGCTCGAAATGGCCGGCGTCCAGCAATTGGATAAACGCATTGTCGGTCACGCCCGCGAGGGGCAGCTCCACCCGCGCGTGGCGCCGGACCGATTCGTAGCACGCATAGATGATCTCGCTCGCGCGGAGCGCCTTCCGGTACGACAGCTCGGGCTCGCGGCCCGCTTCGAGGCTCGAGACGACGTCGTCGACGACCCCGATCATTTGGGCGGCTTCGTCGGCCTCCGGCACTTCGGGCTTCCACGCCGGGTCGTCATAGACCCGCGCTTCGCCGATGCGGCCGTCCCAGTCCACCTCGACGAAGCCTTCGCTGCCCACCAGCCGGACGCCGGTGTGCATATCCTGGTCCGGTCCGCCGGTCTGCAGGACGGCGCGGACGCCGTTCGCGAACACGAGCGTGCCGACCGCCATGCTTTCCGCGCGCACGCTGAACCAATTCAGCGGGTTCGTGCCGTCCACCGCGCCGAGCACCCATTTGACGCCGGTCTCTCCGTTGAAGCTCAGCGCCTGGTCGAACGTGTGGGTCCCGCAATCCAGCAAATTCGGCGGCGAATAGAGATCCATCCGCAGCAGCTTGCCGATCCGTCCTTCCCTCAGCCACTCCCGGACGAGCCGGTTCCCCGCCGCGAAGCGGCGCTGGTGGCAGAACGTCAGCTGGCAGCCCGACGCCTCGGCGAGGCGCGCCATCTCCAGACAGTCGCCCCAGTTCGGCGCCATCGGCTTCTCGGAATGCACGGCCCGGACGCCCGCCGCCGCGCATGCGCGGAACATCGGCAGGTGCAGCGGCGTCCACAGGCACGAGATGACGATGTCCGGCTTCTCCGCGGCCAGCATGGCCGCGTAGTCCGTATGGACGGCGGCTTCCCCGAACGCGAACTCCGCCTTGAACGACTCCGCCGCCTCGAGACTCAGGTCCGATACGGCGACCACCCGGCAGCGGCCGTCCGCCCGCAGCGCCTCGGCATGGCGCTTCGCCCGGTTGCCGCAGCCGATGAATGCAACGCGATACTTGTCCACGATCACACCCTCCTCCGCCTACATAGCCTTAGCCTACCACAAGCGCGCGGGGGACGGGGATAGACAATCGTACGAGAAATGGCGGGCGATCGTTCACGATTCGGACCGCGGGAATCCCGGCTAGCCCGGGCATTCCCGGGGATTCCCCAACAACCGCCAAAATTAAAGATCTTTCATGCCGGCAGGATGTAACTTCCTGACCGAGAATGTAGTCTTATGACAAAAAGGGATCAGAGGCCCAGGGAGGGTATCGCGTGAGCTTCAATCGACTACGGACGGCGGCTTTGGCCGTCCTGCTGGCCTTCGGGACCGCGGCATCTGCCGGCCCGGTCGCGGACGCCGCGGCGACGCGGAGCGCCGTGGACGCGGACGAGGAAGTCGCGGCCGTGCCGGCGGCGCCGGCGCTGCCCGCCTTCGGCATCGCGGCGGGCGACGTCGCGGCCGTGCATTTTCACCAGGCCGACCAGCGCTACCTGCCGCTGTTCGCCTCGCGCGAGGCGGACCATGACGCCATCGCCAAGACCGCCTCGGTCGTCAACCGCCTGATCGGCAAGGCGGAGCTGACGAAGGAACGGCTGGAGGGCGAGGAGCATTTCTTCGCCGTCGGCGCGGACATCGACCTGGCCGGGGAGACGGATCTGTCGCTCGAATTCAAAGACCGGCAGCACGTGCTGCTCTACTACGGGCCGGACGTCTATCTGGCGGCCGACAACGCCGCGATGGATGACCTCGCGACGCTGATGGCGCTGCCGCCCCGCTCGACGATCAGCACGCTGGAGCCCGCGATCGGCGAGACGCTCGCGATCCGCGGCAGCGACGGGTTCGGGCAGTCCGGCATCGTCAACGTGTTCGTCGAGACGCCCGGCGCCTCCGGCGGCTACACGACGGCGAAGGGGATGTATTTTCCGTCCAAACGGGCGCTGCTCGTCTATTCGGGACCGATGCGCGAGGCGCGCTACGCGCTGACGTTCGTCATGCCGGCCTACGGCGAAACGATCGACGGCGCCTTCAAGCCGGTGCCGCCGGGCGAATACAGCCTCGATCTCGTCACCGACGCCGGCAACCCGTCGTTCCCCGTGCGCGTCGCCGCGCCCGCCGGGCCGCAGCTCGCGATCAACGGCGTACCCGCCGGCCGGACGGCGCTCGCGCCGGTCGTCTCGAACGGCGCCATGTTGCTGCCGATGCGGGCGCTGGCGGAGGCGTTTGGCTGGCGCGTGACGTGGGACGCGGCGCATAAAGCGGCGATGATCGCCTCGCAGCCGAAGCCGCCGGCGGTCAACCCGAGCGGCGCCGGCGAGCTGTCGCTCTGGGTCAACGGCAAGCGGCTGGCCGGCGCGAACGCCAAGCCCGTCCTCGTGAAGGGCAGCGTCTACCTGCCGCTGCGCGCGACGGCCGACGCCCTCGGGCTCGGCCTCACCTGGACGCCGGCCGTGAACGGCGCGCTGCTGACCTTCAAGCCGGCGCCGCTCCAAGAAAGCGCGTACGCGGGCGACCCGCGGAAGCTCGCCGCCGTCAAGGTCCTGAACGGCTACGTCGAGGCGCTGAACGCCCGGAACGGCGCGGCGCTCGAGAAGCTGTTCGCCAAGGACGCCCTGCCGGCGCCGGACTTCGGCGCCATCGGGCAGCGGTTCATTACGGGCATCCGCGCCGTGACGTTCCAAAACCGGCCGGGCGGCGCGCTGCTCGCCGACGTGACGTTCGGCTACCTGTTCGACCCGCGGGGCAACCGGACCGGCGGCGCCGGCCTCGTGCTGACGCAGGAGGACGGCGCGTGGAGGATCGCGGACGTGGATTGAGCGCGGGCAGGCGCCCGGAACGCATGCGAAAGAGGCTCGCGGACGCCGTATGCGTCCGCGAGCCTCTTTGCGCGAAAGGCAGGGCTTATTGCCCGCCCGGCGCCGTCGCGATCTGCCACCGCACGCCGAACGGATCGGTCAGCCGGCCGAACAGGCTGCCCCAGAACATCCGCTCGAACGGCATGAGCACCCGGCCGCCTTCGGCCAGCCGGTCGAACGCCTGGCGCGCGGCGTCCTCGGTCTCGAATTCCAGCGTCAGGTCCAGGCCGTTGCCGCGCTCGACGGGCCCGGCGTCCGCGAGGAAGAACGTCACGCCCGCCGCCTGCAAGACCAGATGCATGACGCGGTCGCGATCCTCCGGCCGGTTGCCCGGCATGTCGGCGAACGTCTGCAGGCTCACGATTTCGCCGTCAAGCGCCCGCGCGTAAAATCCCGCCTGCTCGCGGGCATTGGCGCTGTAGAGATAGGGGGTTATCTTGGCCATTTGAATCGCTCCTTTAAGGTGGATGGGGGATTGCGCCCGTTGACCGGAAGGCATCACGGCTCGCGGCGAATCCAGAACCGCCGGACGACGTTCCCGTGCGCCTCGGTGAACTCGGAATCGAACCGGCCGCCGTTCGCGAGAATCGTGCGTTCCGAGCCGTCGTTGCCGCGGTCGCAAATGACGAGCACCTCGCCGAGCCCGAGCCGGTCGGTGACCGCCAGCGCCTGGGCGAGCATCGCTTTGGCGTAGCCCTTCCGCCGCTGCGACGGCGCGACCCCGTACCCGATATGCCCGCCGCTCTCCGCCAGCTTGCGGTTCAGCCGGTGCCGGATGTTGGCGGCGCCGACGATGCGGCCGGCCCCGTCCTGCAGCCAGTAGGTCGAATGCGGCACCCAGCCTTCCTCCACCCGCGCCTCCTCCGACGCTTCCAGCAGAAACCGGACATACGCCGGAAAGTCCGACGGGTCCCGCTCCACGACCCACGGCACGATGTCCTCCCCGCTGTCGATCCATTCCCGGTAAAAGTCCATGTACGCCGCCCGCAGTTCGACCGCCGGCTGTACGAGACGCACGTCTCCTCCGCCGGGAACGGCCGCTTCGGCGTTCGGCTTGCCGTCGCTATCCATATCCGCCACTCCTTTCGTTCGCCCGATCGTTCGTCTCCGCCCGGCTTGTCCCGGGCGAGAAAAAAGGCAAGGCATCAGATCGTGCGCTGCTGCCTTGCCTCGTCTTGCCGCTGTCTATCGCGTACGGCCTCGCTGGGCGCGCCCGCCCGCGTTCGGCTTGCCGCCCGGGCGACCGCCCGGACGGCCGGCGGGCGCGCCGCCGGAGGCGGGACGACCGCCGCCGCGGTTCTTGTCGCCGCTGCCGGGGAACGCCGGCGCGCCGGCTCCGCCGCGGCCCGCTCCGCGCGGCGCCGCCGCGCCGCGGGCGCGCGATTCGCCGCCGCTCCGCGCGCCCGGCTCCGCGTCGCGCCCGGCCCGGCCGCGCGGGGCCGCCGCCCCGCGGCCGCCCTTGGCGCCGCCGCCGGCTTCGCCCGCCGGCGTGCTGTAGCGCCCGCGGCCGCGCGGCGATTCCGCGCGCGAGGCGCCCCATTGCGGCGCCTCGTCCGTGCCGGCGCCGCGCTTGGCCGCGGCCGCGTACGCGCCGCCGGCCGATCTGCCGCCGCCCGCGGCGGAACGTCCCCCGCTCCGGCCGCCCTGTCCGGCGCGAGCGCCCTCCGCGCCGCGGCCGCCTTGCCCGCCGCGTCCGGCAGCGCCGCCGGCGGATGCGCCGCGGCGGCCTCCGCGAGGGCCTTCCGCGCGGCTCCCGCGGGCGCCGTCCGAACGGCCCTCGCCCGGCCGATCGCCCGCCGCGCGCGCTTGGCGCGCGGGCGCGCCGCCCGCGCGGCCTTCCCGCGGGATCGACATCCGGATGCCCTTCTCGATGGCGGCCAGCTCCAGCCGGTCGTGCGGCGACACGAGCGTGATCGCCAGCCCGTCCTCGCCCGCGCGGCCCGTGCGGCCGATGCGGTGGATATAGCTTTCCGCGTTGTCCGGAATGTCGAAGTTGAACACGTGCGTCACGCCTTCGACGTCAAGGCCGCGGGCCGCCACGTCCGTAGCCACCAGCAGGTGCACCTTCGCGTTGCGGAACCGCTTCATGACCTGCTCGCGCTTCGCCTGCGACAGATCGCCGTGCAGCTCCTGGCTGTTGAAGCCGTTCTCCTGCAAATATTCGTTGACCTCGCTCGCCCGCTTCTTCGTCCGGCAGAAAATCACGCCGAGAAACGGGTTATGTTCCTCCAGCAGCCGCTTCAGCTGCTCCTTCTTGTCGCGGGCGCCCGTTTCGACCGTCAGCTGGCGAATGCCCTCGACCGTCACCTGCGGCGCGCGCACCGTGATGTCCTTCGGCTCGATCATGATCCGCGCCGCCAGCGAGCGGACGCCGGCCGGCATCGTCGCCGAGAACAGCATCGTCTGCTTGCGGTACGGCATCTGCGTCAGAATTTCCTCGACCTCGGTCAGGAAGCCCATGTGCAGCATCTGATCCGCCTCGTCCAGGACGAGCATGCGCACCCCGCCCAGCTTGACCGTGCCCCGGCGGATATGGTCGAGCAGCCGCCCCGGCGTCGCCACGACGATATGGACCCCCTGCTTCAGCTTGCGCAGCTGCGACTCCACGTCCTGCCCGCCGTACACCGCGAGCACGCTGAGCCCGTCCCCGTCCGCGAGCCGCTTCTTCAGCTCCGTCGTGATCTGCAGCGCCAGCTCGCGCGTCGGCGTCAGAATCAAGCCCTGCACGTCGTCCTTGTCCGCCCGCGCCTTCTCCAGCATCGGGAGCAGGAACGCCAGCGTCTTCCCCGTGCCCGTCTGCGCCTGGCAAATGACGTCGCCGCCCTGCAAAATAACGGGAATCGCGCTTTCCTGGATCGGCGTCGCTTCCGTGATGCCTTCGTTCCGGAGCGACTGCGCCCTTGCCTGCGCGATGCCCAATTGTTCAAAACCTGCCACTAGTTCCACCTCATTTATTAATCGAAAACCGACCCGTCTCTCAACCGGTATTCCTATCCTACCACATTCCGGCGGCGCTCATGTACCGAATGTTCCCTTTACGCGCCGGGAAAGGAAATTTTCCGCTTAAGCCTCCGCTTCAAATCTCCTTCATATACCCCCGCTATAATCGGGAGCAAGCGGATGATCCGCCCGAAAGGAGGCTGGTCCCATGAAGGCCGCGAAGTGGCTGAAGTGGAAAATCGGCGCGGCGTGCGCCGTGCTGCTCGTGCTCGTCTTTCAAGTCGTCCGCTCCAGCCCGCAGTTCCAGCAGGCGCTCGACCGGCAAGCGGCCGCGAAAGGCGCCGGACCCGACGACCTGCAGGCGCAAGCCGACGACGGCGATGCCGTCATGCGCGAATGGCAGGGTCAGGCAGAGACGCCTTCGGGCGACGAAGCCTGGCAGGATCAAGCCCGCGGAGGCCGGCGCTTCGGCCGGCACGGCGGGCACGGCGGGCAGGAGAGCCGGGACGGCTCGGGCGCCATGGACGCGCGGCCGCCGCAAAGCGGAGGCGGCTCCGACACGCGCACGAGCCGATCGTAATTCGCGCCGAACGGCGGAAAGGAGCTTCGCATGAGCAACGTCCTTCATCCCTCGGCGACGGCCGAACGACCGGCGTTCACGCTGCGCTTCCGCGCCATGAATACCGCGATTTCGTGCACGTTGCCCTGCGGCGGCGGCGAGGAACGCGAGCGGTTGGCGCAGGACGCGACGTCCTGGTTCCGGTACGTCGAGGAGCGGTTCAGCCGCTTCCGCCCGGCCAGCGAGCTCGTCCGCCTGAACGAACGCGCCGGCGCGGACTGCTTCGTGTCCGCCGCCATGCTGGAGGTGCTGCGGCTCGCGGAAGCGTACCGGAAGCTGACGAACGGCGCATTCGATCCGTTCATCCTGCCCGCGCTGGAACGCAGCGGCTACGACCGGTCGTTCGACGAGCTGGCCGCGCGGGAAGTCCGCTCGCCCGCGGAATCCGGCCGCGGCGCATCCGCGCATCCTGCCTACGTACCCGTTAACGCACCCGTTGATCTTCCCTCATCCCTGCGAACCATCGACATTCAACCCTCTATGCGGGCCGTCCGGCTGCCCCGCGGCGCGTCCATCGATCTGGGCGGCATCGTCAAAAGCTGGGCGGTCAAACGGCTGGCCGACTGGCTGCGCCGCGCGCGCGGCGCGGCGTACGGCATCGTCAACGCCGGCGGCGACCTGGCCGTCTGGGGACGCGAAGCCGCCGCTGCGGCTTCGGGCGGCGAGCGGCCCGGCGCTGCCGGAGCCGCGCCGGAGCTTGGCGGCGCCTCGGCCTCGGCCGCTGCTCCGTCCGCGCATGGCGGCGCGCTTGCCGCGCCCTTGGGCCCGCGGGCCGATGCCCGCGGCGCCCAAGCCTCCGGCCGCTTGCCACGCCCTTGGCGCATCGGCATCGAGCATCCGTGGGAGCCCGGCCGCGACATCGGCCGGCTGCTCCTCGGCGAAGGCGCCTCGGCCACGTCCGGCACGCTCGGCCGCCGGTGGACCGCCGCCGGCGGCGACCGCCATCACTTGATTAATCCCGCGACGATGGCGCCGTCGGACAGCGACGTCGCGCAGTGCACGGCGTCCGGCGACGACCCCGTCGCCTGCGAGATTTGGGCGAAGACGCTGTGCATCCTCGGCACCGAAGCCGGCCTCGGCCTGCTCGCCCGGACGGGAGCGCCGGTCGAGGCGCTGCTCTTCACCCGCGGCCGGGAGCTCGTCTTCTACGGCGACCCCGCGTCGCTCGGAACGCGCTGGACCGGCCTGCCGGCCGTGCGTCTCGTGCCCGCCGTTAAGCGGATATTCACGTAATCGAAGGAGGGAGCCATATGGCGGACCTGCTGCTTCGACTGCCCACCTGGTTCATGATCCGGGCTGCCGGCATCGCGTCCTTCTGCCTGATCACGATCGGCATGGCGATCGGCATCTCGCACAATTTCGGGTTCTGGCCGCGCGGCTCCAAGCGGCGCCTCTACCGGCTGCACGCCTTCTTCACCGTCGCCGGCACGGCCGTCGGCCTGCTGCACGGATCGGTCACGGTCATCGACACGTATACGCCGTACTCCTGGTTCGGCCTGCTCGTGCCGTTCGGCTCCTCCTACGAGCCGGCCTTAAGCGGGCTCGGCACGCTGAGCGGCTACGGCCTGCTGCTCGTCATCCTGACGACGGACCTGCGGAACAAGCTGAAGCGCCCGGTATGGCTCGCGTTACATCTGCTGTCCTACCCGGTCTTCTTCCTCGCGCTCGTTCACGGCTTCTTCCTCGGCAGCGACAGCGGCGCGCCGGCCCTGCGGCTGGTCTACGGCTTCGCCTTCGTGCTGCTGCTCGGCCTGACCGCCGTCCGCGGTTCCATGAACAAATCCGCCAAGGACGCGGAACCGCAGGTCGCCATCATCCCCCCGCCGGCCAAACGTTCCGCGCTGCGCGACCATGCGCCGCGCCCTTGAACCGGATTGCGCGATCGCAATAAGGGACGGAGCCGTGGCTCCGTCCCTTATTGCGATCGCTGATCGTTACGCCAGCGATATTCAGCCCCCGTAAGGCGTCGGCTGATAAAAATAATTCGGCTTGTTCTCCGTATCCTCGTACCGCGCATGGAAGATGCCCGTCGTCGCCGGCGACAGCGGCGGCACGAGCCACGACCAGCGGCCCGTCGGCACGCGGCCCCGCTGCCGCTCCTTCTCCGCGAACAGCGCGAACTGCCGGCTCGCCGTATGGTGATCGACGATCGTCACGCCCCGCGCCTTGAACGAATGCAGCACCGCCACGTTCATTTCCACGAGCGCCCGGTCCCGCCATAAGGTCGACTCTCTGGCCGTATCCAGCCCCATGAGCGCCGCCAGCTTCGGCAGCAGGTCGTAGCGGAACGGATCGGCCAAATTGCGGGCGCCGATCTCGGTGCCCATGTACCAGCCGTTGAACGGCGCCGCCGTGTAGTGCAGGCCGCCGATCTCGAGCCGCATATTGGAGACGAACGGCACGGCGTACCATTTCAGCCCGAGCGCCGCGAACGCCGGCAGGTCCGGGTGAACGAGCGGCACCTCGAGCACGAGGTCCTTCGGCAGCTCGAACCAGCGCGGCCCTCGGCCGTCCGCCTCGACGACGAGCGGCAGCACGTCGAACGGCGTGCCGGTCCCTCGCCAACCGAGCGCTTCGCACGCTTCCGTCAAGTCCGCCGAGACCGGATCCCCGACGACGGTGCCGTCCGTCTGCCTGTAGCCGGCGTACCGGATCAGCTGCTCGTTCCAGATCCGGACGCGCGGCCGTTCCGCCCGGGTCGTCGGCGCGAAGACCGTGATCGTCGGCCGGATCTTGCCGCCGTTGGTGGCGTAGCCGATATGGCGGAACAAGGCCTCGGCCATCTCTTCTTCCGTGCCGGCCGCGCGCGCGTCCTGCACGACGAGCGAATCCCAGAACAGCCGCCCGATGCAGCGGTTGCTGTTGCGCCAGGCGAGCTTCGCTCCATATGCCAGCTCGTCGGCCGTATGGACGTACGCGCCCGTCGCTTCCAATTCGTCCTTGATGTGCGCCAGCCTGGCGTCGGTCGTGTCTTGGGGGACGCCCAGCTCGGCGCCGTACTGGCGGATGAAGCGTTCGGCCTCTTGCAGCAGCGCGCCGCAGTCGGCGGCCGTGAGTTGATTTTGCATGGTTGATCCCTGCCCGGTTCCTGATGATGGTTTCATTATAACGGATTCGCCGCGCGATTTCCCGGGTAAGTAGGTTATCAAAATAATTTAACTTTAATTAAGTAAGTATTAGCTATATAATGGCACATAGAGCGGAGCGGTCTGCTCGAAATTTCCAATTCGGACCGAAAGAAGGAGTGACGCCGTTTGACCCGGAACCGGCTTTATACCCCCTATCAGCTGAAAGGCTTGTCCCTGCGCAACCGCATCGTAATGGCTCCCATGTGCCAATACGCGGTCGATGCCAAGGACGGCATTCCGAACGAGTGGCATTACGTGCATTACATCTCCCGCGCCGTCGGCGGCACGGGCCTTATCCTTATAGAGATGACGAACGTCGAACCGGACGGGCGCATCACGGACAACTGCCTCGGCCTCTGGTCGGACGATCATGTCCCGGCTTTCCGCCGCATCGTCTCGGAGGCGCATAAGCACGGCGCCAAGGTCGGCATCCAGATCGCCCACGCCGGCCGCAAGGCGCAGGACGCCGAGCAGCCGGTCGGACCGTCGGACATCCCGTTCGGCGCGGCGTCCCCCGTGCCCCGCGCGCTGAGCACGGACGAAGTCCGCGCCATGGCCGGCAAGTTCAAGGACGCCGCCCGCCGCGCGGTGGAAGCCGGCGTCGACACGATCGAGCTCCACGGGGCGCACGGCTACCTGATCCACCAGTTCCACTCGAAGCTCGTCAATAACCGGCAAGACGCGTACGGCCGGGATCTCGCGCTGTTCGGCAGCGAGGTCGTCCAAGCGGTCAAGAGCGTCATGCCGCCGGATATGCCGCTCATCATGCGCGTGTCCGCCGCGGAATACGCCGAGGGCGGCTACGATCTGGCCGGCGGGTTGGAGATTTTCCGCCGCTACCGCGACGCCGGCGTGGACGTCTTCCACGTCTCGAGCGGCGGCGAAGGCCCGGTCGGCGCTCAAGGCTCCGCGCTGTACGCCGGCTACCAGGTGCCGCTCGCGCGCGGGCTGAAGGCCGCGCTCGGCGTGCCGGTCATCGCCGTCGGCCTGCTCGACGACGCGAAGCTCGCCGACGCGACGCTGGCGCACGGCGACGCCGACCTCGTCGCGGTCGCCCGCGGCATGCTGCGCGACCCGTACTGGGCGCTGCACGCCGTGCAAGCGGTGGCCGCCGGCCGCGAAGCCGCGGCGGATGCCGCCGAGCTCATTCCGCGCCCGTATACGCGCGGCTACTGATTTCGGCGCGATCGCGAAAACGGCCCGACGGGCGAAGCGGACGATTCCGCCTCGCGCGTCGGGCCGTTTTTTTGCGGGATGTTGTCGCCGGTGAGGACTTCGCGGGCCGCGAGACTGCCGTACGGCAGCCATTCCCGACTGCCCCGCGGCGCTATTCCGCGTCCTCCGCGTAGGCTGCCGCGACGGCCCGGGCCTCCTCGGCGACCCGCGCGCGCAGTTCCTGCGGGGCGACCGCCTTAGCCAGACTGCCGTAGCCGAGCAGCACGCCGACCGCCGAGTCGAGCGTATTGAACTCCGCCTCGGCCTCGATCCAGCCCCAGCCGCGGTCGGCATGCCTCCCGACCGTGACGAACCGTTCCCGCCCGAAGCGGCTCCAGGCGCTCGCGGCGACGAGCACCGTCGCGTCGTACCGGGGCAGCCGGTCGCGAAACCGGACGAGCGACGCCTCCCAAGCCGCCGCCAGATCGAATCCTTCCGGCCGCTCGAACGCGTCGTCCGTCATCCGCGCCTCCTCCATGCGCGACACCCGGTACGTCCGGACTTCGTCGTCCGGCTCGGCAAGCGCCATGACGTACCAGATGCCCGACTTGACGACAAGCCCCAGCGGCCGAAGGAGCCTCTCTTTGGCCGCCTCCCCGTCGGACGAGCGGTACATCGCCCGAAGCTTCCTGGCGGCCCAGACCGCTTCCTGCACGACGGCCAGGGACGAGCCGGCGTCGCGCGGGCCGGCATCGTGCCAGCCCGCGCCGTCGACGTGCAGCCGTTCGCGGGCGATCTCCGCGTCGCGGCGGGCCGCCGGCGGCAGCGCCGAGAGCAGCTTGTTCATCGCCGTGCGCGTGCTGCCCGCCAGCCCGAGATCGCGGACGACGTCCGACGCCTGCAGGAAGAGCAGCGACGAGATTTCGCCCGCGGTCATGCCCGTTAACCGGCTGCGGTAGCCCTCCGGCAGCGACCAGCCGCCCCCGTTTCCCCGGTCCGCGTACACCGGGATGCCCGCGACGCTCAGCGCCTGCATGTCCCGGTGAATCGTCCGCTCGGATACCTCGAGCTTCTCCGCGATTTCCTTCGACGATAATTTGCCGTGCGCCTGAAGCAGGCCCAGCACCGCCAATAGCCGATCCGCGCGCATGATGCGCCGCCTCCTATTTGGTCCGATTGAAGCGGCATGCCCGCGTTTGAAGCGATTCCGGCTCCGAGTGCGCACCGCCGATTTCGCTGCGTTCGCCGCTCCTTAAGTGTCTTGTTCCATTCTAGCATGCGAATAAGACAATAGCTGTCATGTTTGAAGGATATACTGATGACGTCGGGTTGATTCCCGGTTACAGGCAAAATGATTATCGGAATCTGTTCAACTTGCGGAGGAGGAATCGTGTTGACGAACGCAAAACCATTGGATGGCCAAATCGCCGTCGTCGCCGGCGCGACGCGGGGCGCGGGGCGGGCGATCGCCGCGATGCTGGGCGCCGCGGGCGCGACCGTCTACGCGACGGGCCGGAGCGTGCGCGGCAACCCGTCCGACATCGGACGGCCGGAGACGATCGAAGAGACGGCGGCGCTCGTGACGGAGCAGGGCGGCCGCGGCATCGCGGCGCGCGTCGACCATACCGTGCCGGAGGAGGTGCAGGCGCTGTTCGCGCGGGTCGCGGAGGAGCAGGACGGCCGGCTCGATATTTTGATCAACGACGTATGGGGCGGCGAATCGCTGACGGAATGGGGGACGCCGTTCTGGGAAGGCTCGCTCGACAAGGCGCTGCTCATGCAGCGGCGGGCGGTGCACTCGCACCTCATCACGAGCTACTACGGCGCGCCGCTCATGGTCCGCCGGGGCTCCGGGCTGATCGTGGAGATCACGGACGGCTTCGACTACCGGTACCGCGGCAATCTGCCGTACAGCCTGGCGAAAACGTCGGTCATCCACCTGGCCGAGGCTCAGGCGGCGGAGCTGCGCCCGCACGGGGTCGCCGCCGTGGTCGTGACGCCGGGCTTTCTGCGCTCCGAGGAGATGCTGGACCACTTCGGCGTGACGGAGGCGAATTGGCGGGACGCGGGCGCCCAGGAAGCGCATTTTCTGCAGTCGGAGACGCCGTTCTTCGTCGGGCGCGGCATCGCGGCGCTGGCGGCGGACCCGAATCTCATGGCCAAAACCGGCCGCATCTTCACCTCGTGGGGCCTGTCCGACGACTACGGCATCGAAGACGTCGACGGACGCCGGCCGCACTGGGGCCGCTATGCGGAGGAGCAGGGGTTTTATAAATGACGGCGGCGGCTTGAACGCGGCCCGGAAGCTTCCATGGCGGAGCTCCCGGGCCGTTCGCGCGGGCGGGCGCTCGTGAACGCCCGCCCGCGCGTTCGCTGCGCGCCGGCAGGGGGCGCGATGCCGAGCGGCGCGTCGGTTCCGGCCTCCGCGGCGGCATCGGCGACGTGCCGACGGTCGACCGGCGAGCCCGTTCAAGCCGCCCTCCGGATCAAGCGCGCCTACCCGCCGTTCACCGGCCAACGGACCTGGAGCGTCAGCCATGCCGCCGTTCCCCCTTGCGCTTCCGGTCCGACGCCCGGCTCGGAACCAAGGCCGCTCCGGTCCGTCCCCGGCATTCGCTTTCCGGCCGAAACATGATAAACTGATGCTAACTATGGCTTTTCGGAAAGGCGGGGTTCGGATGGATTACAAGTTCACGATCGAGCCGGGCGCCTTCAGCGCGTTCGCGGACGAAGAAGCGCTGATCGCGCAGTGCAAGACGTGGGGGCTGCTGTCGGACAAAGCGGTCAAATCGAAACCGTTCGTCTACAAGCGCGGCGGCGCCAGCGTGCCCTGCGCGATCGTCGGGGTCGTCGACTTCATGACCGCGGTCATCGAATTCGAGAACAAGCGGCAGCACCTGATTCACCCTTCGCTGCTGAAGGAAATGCAGGCGGCGAGCTACGGCCAGCGGACGGTCGCCGCCGTCGATCCTTCCGGCGACGGCGAGCCCGCGGAGGCGGCGCAGGCGGAGACGGTGCCTGCCGCGGCCGAGCGCGATGCGGCGGCAAGCGACGGCGCGGAAGCGGCGGGAGACGCTGAGGCAAGCGCCGCCGAGACGGACAGCGCGACGGACGCCGAAGACGTCCCGGCCGCCTCGAATACCGCGGCGGCGAGCGCGGCGGCCGCGCATGCCGCGGACAAGCCTGCCGCCTCGGCGCCGGAGCCCGCGAAGGAGAAGCCCGCCAAGAAACGGACGTCGTCCAAGCCGCAGCTCCCGGAGGAGAAGGTGAAGATGACCGCGGTCGTCAAGGAGTTCACGACGGTGCCGAACCATTTCGCCGAGGAAGACGACGAAGTGATCGTCTACGAGCAGGTGAGCATCGTCGAACCGGAGCTCGAGCTCGGCGACGCTTGGTCGAGCCACAGCAACACGCTCAAGAAGCTCGCGCTGGAGGTCGGCGACACGATCACGTTCGAAGCCAAGGTCGTCGCGAAGAAGCTGACGAAGCATCCCGTCCCGTACAAAATCAACAACCCGAGCAAGCTCGCGAAGGCATGAACGGAGACGCGCAGGCTGCCGGTCGGCGGCACGCCGCTTGTGCCGGCTCCTTATTAACACGCGAGCCGGCCCTGCAGAGCGACAAAGAGGCAGATACGGACGATCCGTCCCGTATCTGCCTCTTTGTTGCGCTTGCCGCGTCGCTGCCGCCGGTCTCCTGGCCGCAGCCACGGGATGCTCCGCCCGCCTATCGCCGCTATGAGGGGCGACAGGTCGGCGGGGCCGACCGCCTCCCCGCCTCAGCGCCCCCGCCCGCGGCATGCGACAAAATATTGACCAGCTTCCCGAACGGGTCGCGCACGTAGAACCGCCGCACGCCCCATGGCTCGTCGACGGGGCCGTACGCCGCCCGGAAGCCGGCCGCCCGCATGCGTTCGAACGCCTCGTCGACGTCGTCCACTTCAATGGACAGATCGGGCACGTCCGTTCCCGATCCGCCCTGCGACGCGACGCTGAGCTGGACGGTCGTCTCGTCCGCCGTGCCGTACGTGGCGATCCAGCCGTGGTCCATCAGCACCTCTAGGCCGAGCACGCCCCCGTAGAAGCGCTCCGCCTCCGCCGGGTCCGCCGCGGCGATGTTCGCCACGATTCGTTTCACCTTCATCCGCCTGGCCTCCTTCGCGCATCGCGGTTAATACCCGATTTCGCGCGCTCCCCGGTCGCCGCCGCTGCCCTCGGCGCCCCGTCCATTGCTACCCGCTCATCGCGTTGCGCACGGACAAAATATACTTCGCCTCGTCCAGCGGATTGACGCCGCGCCGCGCGCGCGAAACGTCGACGTCCGGCGGGCATTCGCGGTAGCCGGCGAAGAACGTCGTCAGCGTGCCGCGCCCTTTCGTCATGGCGCCGAGCCGCGCCGGGAAGTCGAGCGACGTCGCGACGGGCAGCAGCCCCTCCAGCTCCATCCGCTCCTGCCGCAGCACCGGCGCGTCGAACTCGCCGCGCATGACGACGAGCTCGTTCATGATCTTGCCGCCGTATTCCTCCGGCACCGACAGGCGGAAGCGCAGCAGCGGCTCCAGCAGCTTCGTGCCGACGTTCGCCAGGCCGTTCATGATGCCCATCGGCGTGGCGATGACGAAATCGAGCGGATGCGTATGCCAGACGTGATGCTCGCCCTCGACGAGCGTGACGGACAGGTCCGTGACCTCCCAGCCCCGCAGCCCCTGCTGCAGCGCCTCCGGCACGCGCCTTGCCACCTCGTTCTGATAGCTCTCGAGCAGCCGCTCCCCCCGCACGAGCGAATTGTAGACGAGCCCGCTGCCGCGCTCCCCCGGCTCGATGGCGAAGCGCAGGATCGCCCAGCAAGGCTTCGGCGCCAAATACGCGACGAACCCTTCGCCCGCAGTGGCCGGCGTCTCCTTGTAGATGACGGAAGGCGCTCCGAATGTCACCGCCAGCTTGAACCGGGTGAGCAGGAGCGAGGTCAGCACCTCCATCTGGATCGGCCCCATGACCTTCAAATGCAGCTCCCGCTCGTCCTGCAGCCACTGCAGATCGAGCAGCGGATCCTCGTCCGCGAGCTCCTGGAACGCCGCGACCACGGCGGGATAGTCCGCCTCGCTACCCCACTGCACCTGCACGGTGAGCAGCGGCACCGCCAGCCGCTTCTCGCCGGGCACGCCCTCCGGCGAGCCCAGCACGTCGCCGATCCGCGCGCGGCTCAGCCCGTACACCGCGGCGATGTCGCCGGCCGTCAGCACGCCGATATCCTCCGACTTCGCCCCGTGCACGCGGCGGATCTGCGTCACCTTGTCCTGAACGTCGCGCGTGTGGTTGTACACGGCGTCGCGGTTGCGGATCGTGCCTTCGTACAGGCGCACGTACGCGATTTTGCCCATGACGGGGTCCCGCTCCATCTTGAACACGACGCCCGATGCCGGCGCCTCCGCCGAACCCGCGGCCGCGGGCAAATACGTCACGACGGCGTCCATCAGCTCCGTCACGCCGAGACCGCGCCCCGACGCGCCGAAGAGCACCGGGAACAGCGCCGAGCGGCGCGCGCCGTCCGTCAACGCGCGGGCGGCCTCGCCTTCGTCCAGCTCGCCGCTCTCCAGGTACGCCTCGAGCAGCGCTTCGTCCTGTTCCGCCGCCGCCTCCAGCAGCGCCAGCCGCCATGAGGCCGCCCACGGATGGGCCGCAAGCGCCTCCGCTTCCAGCAGATCCACCGACCCGGCGAATTCGCCCTCCGCGCCGACCGGCGCCGCGACCGGCACGGCGGCCGGCGACAGCAGCCGGCGCAGCTCGGCGAGCACGCGGTCCGCGTCCGCGCCGATCCGGTCCATTTTGTTCACGTACAGAATCGTCGGGATGCCCAGTTCCCGCAGCGCCTGCCAGATGATCTCCGTCTGCGCCTGCACGCCCTCCACCGCGGACACCACGAGCACCGCGCCGTCCATCACGCGCAGCGACCGCTCGACCTCGGATAAGAAATCGACGTGCCCCGGCGTATCGACCAGGTTGATCGGCGTCCCGTTCCAGGCGAACCGCGTCACCGCGGCCCGGACCGAGATGCCCCGCTCCCGTTCGACGTCCAGCCAATCCGTCTGCGCCGTCCCGGCGTCCACGCTGCCGAGCGCGCGGATATGGCCGCTTTGGTACAGCATTTGCTCCGTCGTGGTCGTCTTGCCCGCGTCGACGTGGGCGAAAATCCCGACGTTGCGCAGCGTTAAGCTTTCCTCAGCTCTTGTCGTCATAGTAGATATGCTCCGCTTGAAGCAGCCGGCCTCCCGTTATCGTGAATACGCCGAAGGAATACTTCGGCTGCCGGCGCTTATCCGCCGCCGACCCCGGATTGAACATCAGCACCCCGTCCCGCTCGCGCTTCACCGGCACGTGGGAGTGGCCGAACACGACGACGTCGACCGTGCCCGGCGCGAACGACCTGAACGCGTTCGTCTCCGTATCCGCGCGCTTGCCCGTCCCGATATGCCCGTGCACGAGGCCGACGCGGACGCCGCCGAGGGCGAGGATCTTGCGGTGGCCGAACTTCGCGACGATGTCCGCGCCGTCGTTGTTGCCGGCCACGCCGTCCGTCTCCGCGTAGGCGCGCAGCATGTCCCAAACCCCCATCGTCATCCAATCGCCGGCGTGCAGAATCGCGTCCGCGTCCGCGAGCTCCCGGATCAGCCGGTCCGGCAGCTTCTTCGCCATGCGCGTCATATGCGTATCGGATACCACGACGACCTTCATGGTCCGCTCATCTCCTTTACTACCCTCATTATTGGGCAAAACGACCCGCGGTTCAATAGCAACCGATCTCACGGGCAATACCTTACACACACCTTCCGCATAAACCGATCCCACACGGCTTAATCTCCGTACCCGACCTGTTTTATCCGGAAATCCGTTCCCTCAATCCCGATCTTATGTTAGATTATATTACATAATAATGCATTGCCGTTATCCCACACCGGACAAAGGAGCGATCGCGATGCTGCACATTCGCCGTTATTCCACCGCCGACCACGACGACATCTGGCGGCTCCACCTGCTCGTCATTGCCGCCGCGGGCGTCGAGCCGACGCACCTGCATTACCATGATATTTTCCATATCGACGAGCAATACTTGTCGGGCGGGGGCGAGTTTCTCGTCGGCACGAACCGGCAAGGCACGGTCGTCGCGATGGGCGGCCTCAAGAAGCTCGACTTCGAGACCGCCGAGATCAAGCGGCTGCGCGTGCACCCGGACTACCAACGGCGCGGCTACGGGCAGCTGCTGCTGTCCCGGCTGGAGGGAACGGCCGCCGAGCTCGGCTTCCGCCGCCTCTACCTCGACGCGCTGACCAATCAGCACGGCGCCAAGCGGCTGTTCCTGAACAACGGCTACGCCCATCAGGGCGCCTCCGTCATCGACGGCTTCTGGGTCAACGTATACGAGAAATCGCTGCGCGGATAGCCGCCCGCGCCCGCGCGCGGCGCGCCGTCCTGTCGCCCGCCCCGCTATACGATCGTGTAATCCAGCCATTCCTGGGGCAGCAGCCGCTTGTACGGCGTCTGCAGGTAGCGGTCGTCGATCAGCAGCAGGACGCCCCGGTCCCGCTCCGAGCGAATGAGGCGCCCGCCCGCCTGCAGCACCTTGTTCATGCCGGGGTAGAGGAACGCGTAATCGAAGCCGCCCCGTCCCGTGCCGTCGAAGTACGCCTTCATGATATCCCGCTCGAACCCCACCTGGGGCAGCCCGACGCCGACGACGGCGACGCCCGTCAGCCGGTCCCCGACGAGGTCGATCCCCTCCGCGAATATCCCGCCCATGACCGCGAATCCGATCGTCCGCTCCCCGGTCCCGCCTTGAAACGCCGACAGGAACCGTTCCCGTTCCTCCTCCGACATGCGCGAGCCCTGCACGATGACATTCGCGCCGTCCCCCTCCGGCTCTGTCCCGCCGGCTTCCGCGCGCAGCGCCATGAACCGCTCGTACGCGTCGTCCATGTACGCATAGGACGGGAAGAAAAGCAAAAAATTGCCTCGCCGCTCCGCCGTGACGCGGCGGAGCAGCGCGACGACGGCCCCCTTCGTCCGCTCCCGGTCCTGGTACCGGGTGGACAGCGGGCTGACGAGCACGTCCAGCTGCTCGCGCGAGAACGGGGTCGGGATGACGACGGAATAGTCCGCCTCGCCGTCGCCCCCCAGCATGTCCATGTAATAGGGCAGCGGCGTCAGCGTCGCCGAGAAGAACACGGTCGACCGGTAGCCCTTGCCCATCGTCCGCAGCAAATGCGACGGGTCCAGGCAGAACAGCTTGACCCGCACCTCGCTGCGCGCGCATTCGACGTACGTCACGTACCGTTCGTCGTACAGCTTGGCCGCGCGGACGAAGTCCTGGCAGGCGAAATACAGCTCCAGCAGCTCCCGGCCGCCCGGCAGCTCTCCGACCGGGACGCGAGCGCCGCCGCCCGCGTCGCCCGGCGATCCGGAAGCGGCGCCCGCGGAGACGGCTTCGGGCACGCCGCCTCCGGGGCCGTCCGTCTCGGCGGCCCGCTCGTCCGCGGAGGCCTCCGCCGCGCTGCTTACGCCGCCCGCGTCCGACTCCAGCAGGTCGCCCTGCCGCACCGCGCCGGCGCCCGCGGCTTCCCCGGCGCCTGCGAACCCGGCGCCGCCTTGGCCCGCCAGCGCGCGCTCCGCCTCGGCGACGAACGCCTCCGCCAGCGCGACCAGCGCCTCCGGCAGCTCGGCGACCGCCTCCTGCTGCCGCTCGCCGATCCGCTTGCGCTGCGCGAGCAGGTGCTCGTTCACCGCCTTCGCCGCGCGGTGCACGCCGGGAAGCGCGCCCTTCGCCGCCCGCTGCACGCCCAGAAACGCGCTCTTGAACAACTCGGCGGAGTACATGTCCCGCGCCCGGTCGACCAGGTTGTGCGCCTCGTCGACGAGCACCGCCGTCCGCCGCTTCTGCTCGTCGAACATGCGCTTCAGGTTGACGCGCGGATCGAACGCGTGATTGTAGTCGCCGATGATCGCGTCCGCTCCGTACGCCGCGTCGAGCGAGAATTCG
Source organism: Paenibacillus sp. UNC496MF (assembly GCF_900113915.1). Taxonomy (NCBI): domain Bacteria; kingdom Bacillati; phylum Bacillota; class Bacilli; order Caryophanales; family Paenibacillaceae; genus Paenibacillus; species Paenibacillus sp. UNC496MF. The sequence continues at coordinate 173,154 of NZ_FORE01000010.1, read as the reverse complement.
AACGGGCATACCCGGTGCTTGCGCGCGTACGCCTCGACGACCTGCCGCGTGATCAGCGTCTCGTTGCCGCGCAGATCGAGCAGCGCCTCGTTGATCCGGTCGTAATAGCCGTCGGCGAACGGGCAATGCTCCTTGCTGCAGCGGACCTCCTCCTGGAAACAGATTTTCTCCTTGGCCGTCAGCGTCACGGATTGGAGCCGCAGCCCCTTCTCCCGCAGCAGGGCGAAGGCGCTCTCCGCCGCGACGCGGGCGCTCGTCTTCGCCGTCAGGTACAGGACGCGCTGCAGCACGCCTTCCCCGATCGCCTTCACCGCGGGGAAGATCGTCGACATCGTCTTGCCGATGCCCGTCGGCGCCTTCGCGAACAGCTTGTGCCCGTCCGCGATGCTCTGGTACACCGCGCCCGCAAGCTTCCGCTGGCCCGAGCGGTACGCCTCGAACGGGAACGGCAGCGCCTTGACGCTGGCGTCCCGGGCTTCGGCGTGCTCCGCCTGCTGCAGCGCGCTGGCGTAATAAGCGCGCAGCATCTCCTCCAAGAAGCGCGCCAGCTCTTCCCGCGTCCACCGCTGCCGGAACCGCCGCTCTTCCTCGCTTTGCACCTGCACGTACGTCAGCTGGACCGTCACGGCCGCCAGCCCGCGGTCCGCCGCGATGATGGCGGCATAACACCGCGCCTGCGCCCAATGAACGGGGTACGTCTCCGCCTCCCCTTCCGGCAGCCGGCCGGAGGTCGACTTGATCTCGTCGACGACGACCTCGCCGTCCTCCGCGAGCAGCCCGTCGCAGCGCCCGTCCACGACGAAGAGGAGATCGTCCATGACGATCTCCTTGCTGACGTACACTTCCCGTTCGTCCCCTTCGCCGTACCCCTTCTGCACGCGCTGATGCGCCTTCGTGCCTTCCGTCAGCGCCGCCGCCGTCCGGAAGCCGGATTCGATGTCGCCGCCGCGGTGCGCGTATTCCACGAGCGCCCGCACCGAGAGCTGGATTTTTGCCTTCATCGCCGTCGCCGCGCCTCCCGCAAGAACGTTCGTTCCCTCCATTGTACCAGCAATCGCGGCCGGGATGAAGCCCCGCGGCCCGCGCCGGCGGCCCTTACGCGTACAGCCACACCTTCAGCAGCGACAGCAGCTTCTCGATGTCGATCGGCTTGCTGATGTAGTCGGAGGCGCCGGCATCCAGGCAGCGCTGGCGGTCCTCCTTCATCGCCTTGGCCGTCAGCGCGATGATCGGCAGCTTCTCGAACCGCGGCATGGCGCGGATCGCCTTCATCGCCTCGTAGCCGTCCATGTCCGGCATCATGATGTCCATCAGGACGAGGTCGAAGTCCGGGTCCTTCTCCAGCAGCTCCAGCGCCTCGCGCCCGCTCTCGGCGAACGAAATCCGCATGTCGTACGATTCCAGCACGTTGGAGAGGGCGAAAATGTTCCGGATGTCGTCCTCGACGAGCAGCAGCCGCTTGCCCTCGAACGCCGTCTCGTTGTTGTAGAGCCGCTCGAGGATTTGCCGGCGGTCCTCCGGCATGTCCGCTTTCACCCGGTGCAGGAACAGCGCCGTCTCGTCGAAGAGCCGTTCCTGCGACTTGACGTTCTTGATGATGATGCTCTCGGCGTATTTCTTGAGCTCCAGCTCCTCGCGCATGTCGAGCTCCTTGCCGGTGTAGATGATGATCGGCAGCTGCTTCAGGCGATCCGACCGCCGGATGCGGTCCAGCAGCTCGAAGCCGGAGATGTCGGTCAAGCCGAGGTCGAGCACCATGCAGTCGAAATGCTCCTTGCCCAGCTCCTCCAGCGCTTCCCGGCCCGTCGACACGGCGGTGATGAGCACGTCGTCGTGCCCGATCAGCTCCACCATGCTGTCGCGCAGGACGATGTCGTCCTCGACGATGAGCAGCCGCTTCAGGTCGCGCGCCATAAACGATTCCACGCGGGAGAGCGCCTGCTCGATGTGCGCCTTGTTCACCGGCTTCTTCAGGAACGCCATCGCTCCCATCGTCAGCCCCTTCTGCGGCTCGTCGACGACGGAGATGACGTGCACCGGAATATGCCGCAGCTCCGAATGCTGCTTCAGCCGCTCCAGGATCGACCAGCCGTCGATGACGGGCACCTGGATGTCGAGCAGAATGCCGTCCGGCTTATACTTGTGCGCGAGCGCCAATCCTTTGTCGCCTTCCAGCGCGATCAGCGCCTTGAACTTGCGCGCCCGGGCCATATCGAGCAAAATGCCGGCGAATCGCTCGTCGTCCTCGATGATGAGCAGCACCCGGTCGCCCGCTCGGATGTCGTCGCGGTCATCCTCCAGCGGGGACGGCGCCAGCAGCTCGGGGCTCGTCCACTCGATGCTCGGCGCGAGCAGCTGCTCCTCCCGGCGGGCCGCCTCCCGGCTCGCTGCCGCTTCGTCCGGCGCGGAAGCGCCGCCGGGGCCGCGCGGCTCCGGCGCGGAACCGGCTTCCGCCGCCGCGGGAAGGCCGGCGGGCGCGGCGTCCTCGTACCGCTCCGGCACGTACAGCGTGAAGACGCTGCCGACGCCCTCCTCGCTCTCGATCGCGATCCGGCCGCCGATCAGGCCGGACAGCTCGCGGCTGATCGTCAGGCCGAGCCCCGTGCCGCCGTATTTGCGGCTCGTCGAGCCGTCGGCCTGCTGGAACGCCTCGAAAATGATCTCCTTCTTCCCGTTCGGAATGCCGATGCCGCTGTCGGCCACGGAGAAGGCGACGACGCCCTCGGCTCCGTGCCCGCCGGGCCAACCTTCGGCCCCTGGCGGAGGCCCCTCCGGCCGGTGCATTCGCAGCGTGACATGGCCCTGATGGGTGAATTTGAAGGCGTTGGAGAGCAGGTTCTTCAAAATCTGCTGCAGCCGGTGGACGTCCGTCTGAATCGCCTCCGGCAGATCGCGCGCGATCTCGACCCGGAACGCGACGCCCTTCTTGCCCGCGAGCGGCTCGTAGCCGCGCTGCAGCGCGTCCCGGATGTCGGCCAGGTAGACCGGGCCGATCTCGATTTTCATTTGTCCGGCTTCCACCTTGGACAAATCGAGGATTTCGTCGATCAGGCGCAGCAGGTCCGTGCCCGAGGAATGGATCGTATTCGCGAATTCCACCTGCTTCGGCAGCAGGTTGCCCTGCTTGTTGTCCGCCAGCATCTGCGAGAGGATCAGCAGGCTGTTGAGCGGCGTGCGGAGCTCATGCGACATGTTGGCCAGAAATTCCGACTTGTAGCGCGACGCCGCCGCGAGATCGTCCGCCTGCCGGGCCAGCGCCGAATTTTGATGCGCGATCTGCTTGTTGAACGCCTCGGCCTGGTGCATCTGGATCTCCAGCCGCTGGGAACGCTTCGCCAGCTCCGAATTGCTCTCCTCGAGCTCTTCCTGCTGGCGCTGCAGCCGCTCCTCCGACCGTTTCAGCGCATCGTTCGACGCCCGCATCTCCTCCTGCTGCGCGAGCAATTGCTCGGACTGCGACTGCAGCTCCTCGGACTGCTGCTGCAGCTCCTCCGTCTGCGCCTGCAGCTCCTCGGCGAGCGTCTGCGACTCCTCCAGCAGCCGGGCGACCTGCATCTGCGCCTTGACGTTGTTGAGCGCGATGCCGACGTTGCCGCGGCTCTGCTCGATCAGCTCCAGGTGCGCCGGCGTGAACGCATGCAGCGACGCGAACTCCGCCACGCCCTCGACCCGGCCTTCGAATTCGATCGGGAAGACGAGGATGCTCTTCGGATCGGAGTCTCCGAGCCCCGTCGTGATCCGGACATGCCGCTCGGGCAGCCCGTCCAGCAGGAACACCCGCTTCTCGAGCGCGCTCTGGCCAACGATGCCTTCTCCGATGGCGAACCGTTCGAGTCCGGCCGGCGAGCCGGACGCGGCGTACGACGCGCTCCGGACCAGCTTGTCGCCCTGCCGGACGTAGAAGACGCCGTAGGCCGCGCCCAGCAGCTCCGCCGTCTTCGCCATGAACGACTGCGAGAGCTCGTTGACATGCGAGACGCCTTGGGTGGATACCGCGATCTCGGCGATGCCGGATTGCAGCAGGCGCGCCCGCTCCTGCGCGTCCAGGAGGTCGTTCGTCGCCTCGCCCAGCTCCCGCACCTCGTCGCGCGTGCGCATGTCGATCCGCCTCACCCTTCGCGCCCCTTCGGAGGCGGCGATGTCGCGGATCGCGTCGATGACCTGCCGGATGTTCCGGACGATCGTGCCGGAGACGACGAGCGAGACGGCGACGACCAGCACGGTCACGATGAGCAGCACGAGGTACAACCCGATCTTGAAGCTCCGGTTCTTCGCGTCGAGGTCATCGATCCGCTGCTGCGTCAGCCCCTTCTCGACCTTCAGGAAATCGGTCAGCTCCAGGCGCAGCGCGTCGATGATTTTTTTGCCGGGATCGAGCCGGAAGAACTGATTCAGCGTCGCCGCATCGCCCGCGTTCTTCGCCGCGATGACGGGCTCGCCGGCGGTTTCGATCCATCGCTCGACGTTCGCGCGGATCTCCTGCAGCTTCGCCTGTTGGCCGGGATTATCCGCGACGAGCCGGTACAGCTCGTTGTACGCCGCCAGCCAGTCCGCGCGGGACGACGCGTACGGCTCCAGGTACGTTTCCTGGCCGGTGAGCGCGTAACCGCGCTGCCCCGTCTCCATATTCAGCATATGGTTCTCGATCTGGTACGCCAAATCGTGCACGGTCATGTCGTGGCCGTTGATGAAGTCGATCTCCCGATCCATCGAGCTCATCCGGCCGTTCAGCACCGCGATGCAGATACCCACGCAGACAAGCACGATCAAATACCCGAGAATGATTTTGGATCTTAACGTAAACCTTGCATGCTTCCACATCCGGTCGTCCCTCCACCATTGTTGAACCTTAAACGGCCCGCTCCTTCGCAGCATGCCAAAAAGCAACGTTCCTCGGGAACCGTTGCTCCGGCCGGCGGCTCAGTCCACGAGCTCTTCCACTTTCTCCGCCAAAAACAGGTTGTACACGCGCACCACGATGATCTTCACGACCATGTACGCCGGAATGGCGAGAATGACGCCGAGAATCCCGGCGATGTCGCCCGCTACGAGCAGCAGCACGATCGTCGTCAGCGGATGGATGTCCAGCCGCCGGCCGTAGATGCTCGGGGACAGCACGTTCCCCTCGATCTGTTGGGCGATGATCGTCACGACCACGACCCAGAACGCCATCGTCGGCGACACGGTGAACGCGACGATGATCGACGGGATCGCGCCCAGGATCGGCCCGATGTACGGAATGATGTTGAGGAAGAACGCCGCGATCGCGAGCAGCAGCGAATACGGCAGCCCGATGATCAGGAAGCCGATGTACAGCATGACCGCGAGCAGGCACGTGATGATGACCCGCCCCACGATGAAGCCGCTGAGCGCCCCGTCGATCTCCTTCAGCACCTCTTGTCCGTCCTTGCGGTACCGGCGCGGCACGACGTGCAAAATCGATGCCGGGATGTGGTCGCTCTCCTTCAACATATAATACAGGATGATCGGCACGGTGGCGATGATGATGACGAAGCTGGTCACGACCGACACGACGTTCGTCACGTAGTCCGAAGCCGCGGTAATGGCGTCGTTCAGGTACTCCGACAGCTTCGTCGTGAGCTCCGACTCGTCGCCCGCGAAGCTCGAGAACACCGGGCTGTGCTGCAGCTGGGTCAGCTGGTACCGGAAACCGTCGATCAGCTCCGGCGCGCCCTTCACGAAGTTTTCCAGCTGCGTCTGCAGCGTCGGCCACACGACCGCGGCGAAGATGCTGAGCAGCCCGGCGAGCAGAACATAAATGACCAGAATCGCGAACACCTTGCTCATTTGCCGCCGGACCAACACGCTCACGACCGGCCGGAGCAGGTAGTAGAAGAACCCCGCGAGCATGAACGGCACGATGAGAATATTGAAGATCGTGAGGAGCGGCTTGAAGATAAAGCTGATCTTCGCAGTCAAATACACGATCAGAAGCAGCGCGATGATCACCAGGCAAATCCGAAAAAACCCTTTTTGCAGCGACATGGCCAACCCCCCCGGCTTGTACGGACAGTCTGAAACGCATTACCCCTTTATTAACCGGTTCGGATCCCGGCTGAAACAGGGGCACCGTCTCCGAAAGGGCGCCACGCGTGCAAAAAAAGAACAGCCCCGCGCAAATTGCGCGGGGCTGTTCGAACCGAAACGGTAAAACTTACAGTTTTACGACGTTTTCAGCTTGAGGACCACGGTTGCCTTGAACAACGTTGAACTCAACGCGTTGGCCTTCGTCAAGCGTTTTGAAACCTTCGCCTTGGATCGCGGAGAAGTGTACGAATACGTCGTTGCCGCCTTCGACTTCGATGAAGCCGAAACCTTTTTCTGCGTTAAACCATTTAACTGTTCCTTGTTGCATGGGGAATTACCTCCAAAAATTAAATTAACATGTACTTTTTATTCGTGGTAGCGAAATAAAAAAATCACACATTGAAAAACGTACCATTCACAAAATGACACCCTTTTCAATATGTGAATTCGGGGTTTTTTGATTAAGGTCATAGTAACATATCTGATTTTGAAATGCAATGAGCTTACAAGCTTTTACAAAAATTTGTGGGCGTTCCGAAAATCCGGCGAAACTGGCAACGACCGCTTGCCTTTGCTATTATACGCGGCCGCTGCCCATAATATACACGCTTCCGCCGAAAATGAATCAAGAACCGATGTACCGGTCGTACAGCGACTGCGCCCTGGCGAGATCCTCCGTGCCCTGAACGAGCACGCGCCCGTCGGGGAACACGACGAGCCGCTCGCCCTCCGGCAGCTCCGCCCGCAGCAGGTACGGGTTCGCCGTCACCGCGCAGGAGCGGCTCAGCCGTTCGCGCGTCTCCGCGAGATCGAGGCTCCGGCGGCCGCCGATCTGCACCGTCTCGCGGCCGCACAGCGTCACGGGAAGCGCGGCGTCCTCCGCGTTCAGCGACGGATAGCGCCGCAAGCCGCACGTCGGGCACGTCGGGCTCGGCTCCGGCAGCCGCATGTCCATCGTGCCGTGCCGCCAGACGTCCATCGACAGCAGCCCCTTCCGCAGCGACGCTTCGTCGCCGACGAGCAGCTTGAGCGCCTCCACCGCCTGCAAGGAGGCGACGATATCGACGATCGGCGAAATCACGCCGACGGTGTCGCACGTGTCGCCCGCGCCGTCGCCCCCGCCCAGCAGGCAGCGCAGGCAGGACGTCCGGCCCGGCACGAACGCCGCGGTCATGCCGCTCGAGCTGACGGCCCCGCCGTAGACGAACGGAATGCCGTGCTTGAAGCAGACGTCGTTCACGAGCAGGCGCGTGCCGAAATTGTCCGTCCCGTCCAGCACGAGGTCGGCATCGGCCAGCAGCGCTTCCGCGTTCGACGCCGTCAGGTGCGCCACGACCGGCTCGATCGCGATGTCCCCGTTGATCATGGCGAGCCGACGCTCCGCCGCGACGACCTTCGGCCGCGCCTGCAGGACGTCGTCCTCGTCGTACAGCATCTGCCGCTGCAAATTGCTCCGCTCGACGTAATCGCGGTCGATCAGCCGCAGCCGCCCGACGCCCGCCCGCGCCAAATGGTTCGCGATCACGGTGCCGAGCGCGCCCATGCCGACGACCGCGACCCGCGCCGCCTCGATCTTGCGCTGGCCGTCTTCGCCGATCGGCGCGAACAGCATCTGGCGCGAATAGCGCTCGCGCCGCCGGCGCTCCTCTTTTTCCGTCTCCCGCCGCTCCGCCGAAGCGCCCGTCTCCATGCCCATGCTTCCCCTCGACTCCTCTCGCCGCGCGCCGGCTTGTCCGCCGCCGGCCGCGCATCGCCTTTTTCCGTTAGTATACGGGACAACCGGCCGGGAAGTCGACTCCCGGGAGGTTATCGGGGCCGGTCGCGGCCCGCGGGCGCGGACGTCCGACGCCCGCTACGCCGGCTGCGTGCCCGGCACGGGCCGCTCGCGCTGGCACCGGCGCGCATTCTCGACGACCGCCGGGCACCGGCCGCTCCATCCGCGTCACCCGCCGTTCTTACAGCCGCATTGCCGCCAGTTCGTCGTCGATCCGCTTCGTCAGCGCCCGTTTCTCCGTCTCTCCGAGGAACGCCGCCCGCGCGCCGTTTCGGATCAGGACGGCCAGCTCCCGGTCCGAGAAGCCGAACTTCTCCGCGACGATGCCGTATTCCCGCGTGATGTCCGTCCCGGATACGCCCGGATTGTCCGTGTTCACCGTGACGACGAGCCCCCGGTCGAAATAATCGCGGATCGGGTAGTCGTCCCAGCCGTTCACCGCTTTCGTCTGAATGTTGCTCGACGGGCACATTTCGAGCGGAATGCGCCGCTCCAGCACGCGCTGCAGAACGGCGGGATCCTCGCGCAGCCGCACGCCGTGCCCGATGCGCGACGCGCCGAGACGCTCCACGGCCTCGAGCACGTTTTCGGCCCCGCCCGCTTCGCCCGCGTGGATCGTGACGGGCAGCCCGCGCTTATCGGCGAGCGCGAAGACGTCGCGGAACCGATCCGGAGGATACGCCGCCTCGTCGCCCGCCAGATCCACCGCGACGATCCCGCGCCCGGCGTACCGGGCCGCCGCCTCGACGACCTCCAGATTGGCGGCGCGGTCGTGGTTCCGCATGCAGATCGCGATCGCCCGGCCTTGGATATCGAACTGCTTTTCCGCCCGCTTCAAGCCCTCGGTCACGTAATGGACGGCCTCTTCCGCGCGCATCCCCTTCAGGCGGTGCAGCTGAGGCGCGAAGCGGACCTCGGCGTAGCGGCAGTTCTGCGCGGCCGCCTGCTCCAGCGTCTCGAACGCCGCGCGCTCCAGCGCCGCCCCGGACTGCAGGAACCGGGTCGTGAACGCGAATTTGCTTAGATATTCCGGAAGGCTGCGGCAGTCGTCGTCCGCTTGCATATGGGGCAGGAGCCCCGCTTCCGTGGCGGCCGGCAGCCCGATGCCCTCGGCCGCGGCGATCGCGAGGACGGTGGCCGGACGCAGGCTTCCGTCGAGATGGACGTGAAGATCGACCTTGGGCAGCGCATGCCATCGATTCATGAACGGTTCCTCCCTATTTATCGCGTTATATCGGCGCGAGCGCGATGCGGCCTTCCTCGATAGCGCCGAAGCCGCTCCGGGCGCCAAACGGCAATCCCGGGCGTGATCGCCGTACGGCTCGTTTTACCCCTATCTCCCGGCCGGACCCCCGGATACGCCAACAGGCAGCCCCCCCCGCCGTCACGGAATTCCGCCTGTCTTTGCCCGCCGTTTACACGGTTTGCGCCTCATGGCCCTCCGTGAGCAGCTCGATGAGATGCTTCATCGGCGTCGTCATGTATTTGCGCTTGCGGTATATCAGCTGCGTGTAGAAAGAGAGGTCCTCCATGCAGAGCGGCACCGTGCACAGCTGCTCCTTCTCGAGCTCCGACTGGATCGCGATGCGCGGGATGAGCGCGATGCCGAGGCCGTAGACGACGCACTGCTTGATCGCTTCCATGCTGCCGAGCTCGTAGGCGAGCCGGTACGGAATTTGCCGCGTCCGCAGCTCCCGCTCGAGCGCCGCGCGGTAGGTGCAGTCCTGCTCCGTCATGATGAACGACTCCCCGCTCAGCTGCCGCCACTCCACCGCCTTCAGCTTGGCGAAGGGATGGTCCGCGCTGGCCGCGACGACCATCTCTTCCTTGCGAATGACGATGCTGTCCAGCTCCGGATCCGCGAGCGGAACGTCGAGCAGAATGCCCATGTCGGCCTCGCCGTCCCGCACCGCCTGCTTGACCCGCTCCTCCTGCGCCGGCTCCAGCAGCACCTGCACCTGGGGATACATCCCCCGGAACCGGTGGAGGTACCTGGGGAGCAGGAACGCCGCCATCGTTTCGATCGAGGCGATGCCGAGGGCGCCGCATTCCTGCCGGCCGACGACGGATTTGGACTCCTGGAAGAGGTCGGCGATCTGGTTCGCGTAGAGGAGCAGCTGCTCGCCCGACTGCGTCGGCCGCATCCGCCGCCCGAAGCGCTCGAACAGCACGACGCCGTATTCCTGCTCCAGCTTCTGGATCTGCGTCGTGACGCTCGACTGCGCGTAGCCGAGCTGGTCCGCCGCTTTCGTGTAATTTTGCCACTTGGCCACCTCGCGAAACGTGAGGAAATGCTGAATGTCCATGCCCGCCAACCCCCTTGACGCATCGAAAAAACCGATCGTAGTTATCGAATATTATAGATAACTGCCAATCTGAAGTACATGATAAACTTTCCTTCGAGCAGGGAGGAAATGAGTTCCAAAACTGCAATTCATGTGTCAACGGAGTGATCGAACATGTTAAACCACTACGAGCATCAAAAATTGGCGGAAATGAAAGAAGACGAACTCCGCCGGCGGGCGTCCGGGCAATGGATGCGGGAGCCCCGGAACGGCGGCAACCCCGCCGCGGCCGCGCAGCCGAAAGGCATGCTCCGGCGAATCCAGGCCGTGCTGGCGGCGCTGTTCGCATGAGGGCCGCGCGACGCCTAGACCGACGACCGAGCCGCCGTTACACGCCAGACGAATAACGCCGCTTTCCGGTACGACCGTACCCGGAGAGCGGCGTTTTCTGCGTTTATTTGGGAGGCGGCTTGGTTGGAATGAGCCCCCGGGACGACGACGACGGCGCTTTGCGGGCGAAGCATGGAACCGGTGCGGGGCGGCTCGCGGGGAAATGCGGCGGTTCACGGGGAACATGGCGGCATGCGGGCATCAATAAAATCCCTGCGCTTGCAACCTTTTACAAATCGGACGCGTTTGAGAAGGCATATTCGGGCCTAGTGCTCGCTTGAACGAATAGCAGATTACAATTCAAGGAATGGATGGTGCGCGCGATGACAACGAACAGCATGTGGAGGACGACGGCGGCGCTCGGCTTGGCCGCGGCGATCGTTATCGGGGCGATGCCCGGCGGACAGCCGGCCGCCTACGCCGAACAGCCGGCGGTGAGCAGCGCTACGCCGATTTACGGCCCGCAGGCGTCCGCGCCGGTCGTCAAGCCGGCCTGGCAGCTGCCCCTGGCGAAGTTTCAGCAGGACGGCCGGACGTACACGGCCGCGCTCGCCGAGGAAGGGCGCGTGTTCGCGCTCGTGACGGGCGGGCAGCTGGCCGCCTACGACGGCGCGACCGGGAAGCGGCTGTGGAAGTACGGCGCGGGGCTGAAGCCGCTGCTGACGTACGACCGGGGCGTTGTATACGGCGCGGCGAAGGACGGCTCCGTCTACGCGGTGGGCACGAACGGCGCCAAGAAGTGGACGGCGGGCATTCGCGCGGACCAAGCGGGCAGCATCGAACCCATCGGCGACACGGTCTACGTCACGCAAAACCTGACGCTCTTCGCGCTCGACCGGGCGACCGGCAAGCTGCGCTGGAAAACGACCGAGACGGGCGGCCAATACGAGGCCGGCCTGACCGGCGTGACGGTGTCGGACGGCGTCGCGCTGCGCAGCTACATGGTGCAGGGCGCGCTGTCCTCGAGCCAGATCAACGCCTACGACGCGAAGACCGGCAAGCAGCTGTGGACCGCGTTCCGCCAAGGCGCCCCGCTCGCCGCGAAGGACGGGCTCGCCTATTCCGTCATGGACACGTTCATGGTCGGCGACGACGACCCCGTCAACAAGAGCCTGCATATCGCGGTGCTGAGCCTGAAGACCGGCGCCAAGAAAGGCGAGCGCGTCTACAAGTGGACGACGCAGCCCGAGCTTCCGGGCCAATACCGCTTCGGCGGCGCGTACGGCTCGGCGTTCCTCGACGGGAACGACCTGTACGTCTACCAGGACCAGGCCGTGGCCAGATACGATTTCGCCGCCTACGCCGCGGACGCCAAGCCCGTTCAGCGCTATGCCGCCCCGAACGGACGGGATTACCAGCCGCTGTACCGGGTATACGGCGGCCGGCTCCTGTACCAGAACGTCCACGATCACGGCATCCTGGCGCTGAAGACGGCAAACGGGCAGTTCGTGACGTACCCCGGCGGCGTCCAGCCGGTGCAAACCGATCTGTTCGGCAACGGGCTCTACGTCGCCCGGGCGGACGGCACCTTCGACGCGTACGATTTCGCGGCGCTGAAGCCCGCGTTCACCGTGAAGCTCGGCTCGCGGGATTTCGAGCCGACGCTGAAGTCCGGCGCGCTCGCCTACGTCCGCGCGGGGGGCACGCTGTACGCGGTGAAGCTGCCGGCGGGCTTGCGGTAAGGCGGGGCGGGGGGCGGGACGCGGCTGGGGGGATGACCGATCGCATCGGTCACCGCGCCTGCTGCCGTCGCGATTCGGGCCTACCGCTCGGGCCGGGCCGGCTCGGCCGTCCGTTCCAGGCTGGTCGGCGACGCGCCGCCTGCCGCCGCGGACACCGCGCTGCTTCGCCAAGCCGCGTGGAACAGGCCCGCCGCCAGCGCAGCCCTTGCGACCGCATCCGGCCAGTCTGTCGCCGGGCGCCCGCGCCGGTGGCGGTCACGCCAAAAAGACCTTCCGCAGCCATGTTTCCATGGCCGCGGAAGGTCTTTTCGCTTCCCGCGCGGCGTCTCGCTCACGCCCCCGCGGCGCCGCCCGGCGCCTGCGTCGACGCGCGCACGACCAGCTCCGGCAGCAGCACGACGCGCTGGCGGGCCGGCTCCTCGCCGCCCATCTGCTTGTGCAGCAGATCCACCGCCTGGCGGCCGAGCTCGCGGATCGGCTGGCCGACCGTGGTCAGCGCGGGGTCGATGATGCCGCACAGGAACGTGTTGTCGAACCCGACCACGGACAGCTCGCCGGGCACCGGAATGCCCCGCGCCCGCGCCGCCTGGATCGTGCCGATCGCGAGCAGGTCGTTGCAGGCGAACACCGCCGTCGGGCGTTCCGCCGCGTCCAGGATGGCGCCCGCGACGTCCATGCCCGACGCGACCGAGAAATCGCTGACCGCGACCCGGCGCTCGTCGAACGCGGCGTCGTGCGCCGCCAGCGCCGCCCGGTAGCCCTTCAGCCGCTGGCGCGAGCTCTCGAGGTCCATGCTTTCGACAATGATGGCGATGTCCCGGTGGCCGAGCCGCAGCAGATGCGACGTCGCCAGCAGCCCGCCCATGTAGTCGTCGACGAGCACGGTGTTCACCGGCGAACGCGGCACCTCGCGCGCGATGACCGTCACCGGCAGCTTCCGGTCCGTGAGCAGGTCGAGCGATTCCGGATGCGCGAGGCCGGTGGCGAGCAGGACGCCGTCGACGCCCTTTTGCTGCAGGAAGGTGAGGTAGTCGCGCTCCTTCTCCACGCGGTTGTCCGTGTTGCAAATCACGATATTGTAGCCCAGCTCGTGCGCCCGGTCCTCGATGTTCCGCGCCAGCTCGGCGAAATACGGATTCGAGATGTCCGGCAGCAGCAGGCCGAGCATGTAGGTCTTCTTGCTCGAAAGCGCCGTCGCCACGAGGTTCGGGGCGTACCCCATCGCCTCCATGATGTCCGTGACGCGCGCCCGCGTTTGCTCGCTGATCTTGCCCGTCCGGTTGATGACCTTGGACACGGTGGCGATCGAAACGCCCGCCTCCCGGGCGACGTCGTAAATCGTCGGCTTCATGCGTGAACGTCCCCCGTTTTTTATGCTCATCGTATCATAGGTCGGGCGCGGTCCGCCATGACGCCTAGTAACGGGCCACGATCATTTTCTTGCGGGTGTAGAACTCGACGCCGTCCTTGCCGTTCGCGTGCAGGTCGCCGTAGAACGACTTCTTGAAGCCGGAGAACGGGAAGAACGCCATCGGCGCCGGCACCCCCACGTTGATGCCCAGCATGCCCGCGTCGATCGTCTCGCGGAACTGCCGCACGGCGCCGCCGTTCGTCGTGAACAGGCAGGCGCCGTTCGCGAATTCGGATTCGTTCGCCCACGCGACCGCGTCCTCCAGCGTCTCGACGCGGACGATTTGCAGCACCGGCGCGAAAATCTCGTCCTGCCAAATCTTCATGTCCTGCGTCACGCCGTCGAAGATCGTCGGGCCGACGAAATAGCCCGGCCCTTGCGCGGCCGGCGCTTCCCGGCCGTCCAGCACGAGCGTCGCGCCTTCTTCGAGGCCCTTCTCGATATAGCCGAGCGTGCGGTCCTTGTGCGCGCCGCGGATGACCGGGCCGAGGAAGACGCCCTCGTCGAGGCCGTTGCCGATGGACAGTCCTTCGGCGCGCTCCTTCAGCTTGGCCACGAGCGCGTCGCCCGCCCCGCCGACGGCGACCACGACCGAGCACGCCATGCAGCGCTCGCCGGCGGAACCGAAGGCCGCGTTCGTGATTTCCTTGACCGCGAGGTCGAGGTCCGCGTCCGGCAGGACGATGGAGTGGTTCTTGGCGCCGCCGAGCGCCTGAACGCGCTTGCCGTGCGCGGCGGCGGTCTTGTAAACGTACTCCGCGACCGGCTGCGAGCCGACGAAGGAGATCGCCTTGACGCCCTCGTGCTCGAGCAGCCCGTTCACGACGTCATGCGCGCCGTGCACGACGTTGAACACGCCGTCCGGCAGCCCGGCTTCCTTGAACAGCTCCGCCAGCCGGTTCGCCGTGAGCGGCGTCCGCTCGGACGGCTTCAGGACGAACGTGTTGCCGCAGGCGATGGCGAGCGGGAACATCCACGACGGCACCATCATCGGGAAGTTGAACGGCGCGATGCCGCCGACGACGCCGATCGGATAGCGGTACATGGCGGATTCGATGCCCGTCGCGATGTCCGGCAGCACGCTGCCCATCATGAGCGTCGGCGCGCCCGCCGCGAACTCGACGCATTCGATGCCGCGCTGCACTTCGCCGTACGCCTCGCCGTAGCTCTTGCCGTTCTCGAGCGTGACGAGCTTCGCCAGCTCGTCCCAATGCTCCACGAGCAGCTGCTGGTATTTGAATAAAATCCGCGCCCGCTTCGGCACCGGCGTCTGGCTCCAAGCCGGATAAGCCGCCTTCGCCGCCCGGACCGCTTCTTCCAGATCCTCGCGCGCGGACAACGGCACGTTCACGAGCGTCTCGCCCGTCGCCGGGTTCGGCACCGCCTCCGACCGTTCGGAACGGGACGGCACGTAGCGCCCGCCGATATAATTGGCTACCGTTTGCATGCTATCAGCCATTTCTCTCCACTCCTATCGTAAAATCCTATCTTAAAAACCAATGGAAAAACGAACGCTTGCCGGCGCTAGGCGTTTGCCTCCGCGAGGCGCCCGCCGCGCGCCGATGCCGAGCGGCGCCCTCGCAAAAGCCGACAAGCGCGTCGCCGCGACGAACCGCCGCGTCGCCGGCCTCCGCTTGCTACACTTCCAGCGCGCCGACCATGCGCAGCACGTCCTCGACCTGCGCCCGCGTCGGCATGGCGTCCGAGCAGCTGTGGCTCGAGACGACGATGTGCGCCGCCGCCGCGCCGTAATCCTGGCACTTCGGCACCGGCCAGCCCTGCTGCAGGCCGTACAGGAACGCGCCGGCGAAGGAATCGCCCGCGCCGAACGTCTTGACGACGTTCGCCGGGAACGTGCGGCCCGGGAACACGCCGCCGTCCGCGTCGTAGGCGACCGAGCCGTCGCCCCCGCGCTTCACGACGACGAGCTTGGCCCGATGGCCCAGCCAGCGGGCGACGACCGCCGCTTCGTCGAACGGCGCGTCCGTCTTCGGCTCCAGCAGCGAGAATTCCTCGATGCCGCCGAAGATGACGTCCGCCTGCTCGGCCGCGAGCGCGCAGTACGTTTGAATCTCGTCGCGGTTCGCCCACGTGTACGGCCGGTAGTCGATGTCGTAGACGACCGCCGTGCCGTGCTTGCGCGCGTAGCCGATCGCCGCGAACACCGCTTCCCGCGAAGGGCTCGCGGCCAGCGCCGTGCCGGAGACGACGAGCGCCTTGGCGGAGGCGATCAGCTCCTCGCCGACTTCGCCGGGCGTCAGCTTCAGATCGGCGACGTTATCGCGGTACATGAGGATGCTGCAATCCGTCGGCGATTTGATTTCCGTGAACGCGAGGCCCGTCACCGCGCCCGTCGCATCGTCCACGACCGACGTCGTGTCGATGCCCGCCTCCTCCAGATAGCGCCGGATGAAGCGGCCGAAGCCGTCGCTCGCGATTTTCCCGATGAAGCCCGTCTTGGCCCCGAGCCGCGCGAGCGCGACCGTGATGTTCGCCGGCGACCCGCCGAGATAACGGGTGAACGTGACCGTCTCCTCGAGCGGCCGGTGAATCTCATTGGCGTTCAAATCGATGCACAGACGGCCGATGCTGACGAAATCCAGCGCGCGGCCCTCCGGAAACGCGAATCCGCTGCTCATCGCTCAAGCCTCCTCCTTCGGTTCCGGACTGGATGCCGGCTTCGGAAACAGCCACTCGTGCGCCGGATCGTTATGGAATTTCCACGTCCGGACCGGACCGGCCATGACGTTCAAGTAATAGCTGTCGTAGCCCGGCGCGGCCGACACGGGATGATAGCCGCGCGGCACGAGCACCGCTTCCCCGTCGCGCACCGTCAGCGTCTCGTCGAGCGAGCGGTCGTCCGTGTAGACGCGCTGCACCGCGAAGCCTTGGCCCGGGTTCACCCGATGGTAGTACGTTTCTTCGAGATAGGACTCCGCCGGCAGGTTGTCTTGGTCATGCTTGTGCGGCGGGTAGCTGGACCAGTTGCCGGCCGGCGTGAACACTTCCACGACCAGCAGGCTGTCCGCCGGCTCGCTCTCCGGCAAAATGTTTTGCACCCGGCGCGTCATGCTGCCGTAGCCGCGCGGCTCGACGCCGACCCGCTCCGGCGCGATCAGCCGGGCCGGAAGCCCGCCGCCGAGGCCCGGCGCGAGGCACACCGCCAGCTCCACGTCCGTCACCGCCGTGATGCGGCAGCTCTGCTGCTCGGGCACGTACACCGAATACGGCGGCGTGCCTTCGAAGATATCCATCCGCTTGCCGATGCCCGGCCAGCGCTGCCCGCCCGCCTCCGCGTCGGCCAGCCCGCTCAGCAGCACGAGGCACGCTTCCTGCGCTTCCGTCTGCCGCTCCAGCGTCTGCCCCGGCTTTAGCCGGTACACTTCGAAGCCGACATGCGTCCAGCCGGCCGACGCCGGGGTGACGCGCAGCACATTGCCCGCTTCGTCCGGCTCCGCCGGGCGCACGATCAGTTCGCTCATGACTTGACGCCTCCTTGCTGCAGCAGCGCCTGCACATGCGCCTTGCCCCGCGCGGCGTAGTCGACCGGATCGGCGATGGCCGGATCCTGCTCCGCTTCGAGAATCATCCAGCCCTCGTAGCCGTTCGCGTCCAACCGGCCGAGCACCGCCGCGAAGTCGACGCAGCCGTCGCCCGGCACCGTGAAGACGCCTTTCCGGACGCGGGTCAGGAAGTCCCAGTTCTCGCGGCGCGCCTGCTCCAGCACGTCCGGCCGGACGTCCTTCAGGTGCACGTAGGCGATGCGGTCCTTGTATTGCTCCGCATAGACCGCGGGATCGCCGCCGCCGTAGACGGCGTGGCCCGTGTCGAGCAGCAGGTGCACGAGCGACGGGTCGGTCGCCGCCATGAGCCGCTCGATCTCCCGCGGTCCTTCGACGACCGTGCCCGCGTGGTAGTGATAGACGAGCTTCATGCCGAGCTCGCTCGCGATCGCGCCGGCGGCGTTCAAGCCCTCCGCCAGGTTGCGCCACTGCTCGTCGCTTAGGATGACGCGCGCTTCGAACGCGGGATCCGCGTGCGGCGCGCCCCACACCTCGCAGGTGACGATGTGGCTCGCGCCCGCTTCCTTCAGGAATTCCGCGTGGCGGCGGTATTCGGCCAGCTCTTCCTCGCGGAAGGCCGGGTCCGCGAACCGGACGCCGCGCCACCAGGACCCGAGCTTCAGGCCGTGCGCGGCCAAGGCGTCGCGGACGCCCGCGGCGGATTGCGGGAATTTGCGGCACATCTCCGTGCCTTCGAAGCCGAGCGACGTGAAGTCGCGCATTAAATCCTCGAACGTATAATGGTCGCCGAGCTCGTGCATGTCCTCGTTGACCCAGTTGATGGCGGAAATGCCGAGCCGTACCCGTTCTGCGATCGGACGCATGCTATCCTCTCCTTATCGTTCGTATTCTGGTTAGATCGGCCGAGCTTGGCTGCGGATCTTGGCGTTCGCCTCGTGCGCCGCCGTGACCTTCGGGCTGACGGACACCGCCGCGCCGTCGACGCGCCACCACGATTCGTAGCCGTCCGTGTTCGTGCCCGGCAGCACCTGCATGTGGACGAGCGTCGAGCGGTCCGAAGCGGCCGCCTGCTCCAGCGCCGCGCGCAGCGAATCCGCGTCGTGCGCCGCGAACGCCGCGCAGCCCAGGCTCGCCGCCAGCGCGCGGAAGTCGATCGGCAGCGGATCGCCGCCGAGGACGCCTGCTTCCTTATAGCGGAACTCGTTGCCGAAGCCGTCGCTGCCGTGGCCGCGCTGCAGGTTGTGAATGCATTGGAAGCCGTGGTTGTCGAAGAGCAAGACGTTGATTTTGCGCCGCTCCTGCAGGCTCGTCACGAGCTCGGAGTGCAGCATGAGGAAGCTGCCGTCGCCGACGAGCGCGTACACTTCGCCTTCCCTGCGGGCCAGCTTCGCGCCGAACGCCCCGGAGATCTCGTAGCCCATGCAGGAGAAGCCGTATTCCATATGGTAGGTTTGCGGCTTGCCCGGCCGCCACAGCCGGTGCAGGTCGCCCGGCAGGCTGCCCGCCGCGCAGACGATGACGTCGTCCTCGCCGATGAACTCGTTGATGACGCCGAGCGCGCGCGTCTGCGTCAGGCCGTCCCCGCGCTCGAGCGCGTACAGGGCGTCCACTTCCGCGTTCCACTCCGCCTTGCGCGCCGACAGCGCCGCGCAGTCGTAGTCGGCGCGGTAGCCCTGCTGCGTCAGCAGGCCGGCCAGCCCTTCCAGCGCCAGCTTCGCGTCCGCCACGAGCGCCGTGCCGTCGAGCTTATGGGCGTCGAACGCCGCGACGTTGACGCACAGCAGCTCCGCTTCCGGGTTCGCGAACGCCGTCTTGGACGCGGTCGTGAAGTCCGACAGCCGCGTGCCGACCGCGATGACGAGATCCGCCTCGGCGGCCGTGCGGTTCGCCGCGAGCGTGCCGGTGACGCCGACCGCGCCGAGGTTCAGCGGGTGGTTCCACGGCAGGACGCTCTTGCCGGCCTGCGTCTCCGTCACCGGAATGCCGAACTGCTCGGCGAACTTGCGCAAGGTTTCGGTCGCGAGCGCGTAGTGGACGCCGCCGCCCGCCACGATGACCGGGCGCTTCTTGTCCGCGATCAGCTTCGCCGCGCGCGCCAGCGCCGAGGACGACGGCGGACGGCGGTCGATGCTGTGCACCCGCTTGCGGAAGAACGCCTCGGGATAATCGTACGCTTCCGCTTGGACGTCCTGCGGCAAGGCGATCGTGACCGTGCCCGTGTCCGCGGGATCCGTCAGCACGCGCATCGCCTGCGCCATCGCGCTCATCAGCTGCTCGGGGCGGGTAATCCGGTCCCAATAGCGGCTGACCGGCTTGAAGGCGTCGTTCGCCGATACCGTGTAGTCCATCGGATGCTCGAGCTGCTGGAGCACGGGATCCGGCTGGCGGTCGGCGAAAATATCCCCCGGCAGCAGCAGCAGCGGAATCCGGTTCACCGTCGCCGTCGCGGCGGCCGTCACCATGTTGAGCGCGCCCGGCCCGATGGACGAGGTGCAGGCGTAGATCGCGAGCCGGCCGCTCTGCTTCGCGTACGCGGCGGCGGCGTGCGCCATCCCCTGCTCGCTTTTGCCTTGAATGAAGTCAAGCGAGCCCCGGCCGCGCTCCAGCGCCTCGCCGATGCCCGTCACGTTGCCGTGGCCGAAGATGCCCATCACGCCCGTGACGAATTTGCGTTCTTCCCCGTCGATCTCCACGTACTGGGCGTCCAGGTACCGCACCAGCGCTTGCGCCATCGTCAAACGAACCGTACTCATGTCGCGGAAGCCTCCTTCAAGGAATCGATCACTTCGGAAATCTTCACCGGACGGCCTTCGCGCAGGGAGATCCCCGCCGCGCGCGCCGCCAATTCCGCCTGCAGGCCGTCGCGGCCTTGGACGGGCACGCTGCCCTCGCCGCGCACCGCCGCGAGGAAATCCTCGATCTCCCGCACGTAGGACGCGCTATAGCGCTCGAGGAAGAAATACTTCGGCTTCTCGCCGTGGATGCCCGTGCCGTCGAAGACGCGGACGTTGTTCGGATAGTCGTTGTCCGCCGTCAGGCAGCCGTCCGCGCCGAAGACTTCGACCCGTTGGTCGTAGCCGTAGCACGCCTTGCGGCTGTTGTCGATGGTGCCGAACGCGCCGTTCGCGAATTTCAGGGAAATCATCGCGGTGTCGATGTCGCCCATCTCGCCGATCGCCGGATCGATGAGCACGCCGCCCATCGCGTACACCTCCGTGATCTCGCTGCCGCTCAGGTAGCGCGCCATGTCGAAATCGTGGATCGCCATGTCGAGGAACAGGCCGCCGGACGTCTTGACGTACTCCGGAGCCGGCGGGTTCGGGTCGCGCGACGTGATCTTGACGGCGTGAACGCCGCCGATGCGTCCTTGCTCGACGTACGCCTTCACCTGGCGGAAGTTCGGGTCGAAGCGCCGGTTAAAGCCGATCTGCAGCGGCACGCCCGCGCGCTCCGCCGCTTCGATGGCCGCGTACGTCCGCTCGAGCTCCAGCGAGACCGGCTTCTCGCAGAAGATCGCTTTGCCGGCCTCGGCCGCTTCGGTAATGATGTCCACGTGCGTGCCCGTCGGGGAGCAGATGAGCAGCGCGTCGATCTCCGCGTCGCGCAGCAGCTCGCGGTAGTCGCCGCTTATTTTCGGGATGCCGATGCCGGCCGCCCATTCCCGGGCCGGATCCGGGAACAGGTCCGAGATCGCGACGATCCGGACGCCGCTCATCCGGACCAGATTTTCCGCGTGCAGGCGGCCAATCCGCCCCGCGCCGATAATGCCAATGCCAATCGGTTTCATGTCGTGTTACCGCACCTCTCCTAAGGGGTTGATTGCCGACTCGCAGCATGCCGTCGGCGCCTGGCCGGGCGTCCTCCCTCCCGGACGTCCGGCCGCGCTTCCTTGCGCTCCGCGCGCCGGCGGATCGCCCGTACTCCGGCGACCGAGCCGATCGCGCTTAAGTAAAACGGTTACCCTAATTCCCGCGGATCGCCGGCAGACGTCGGATAAAGTCGATTCGACAGATTTCCCAACGAATCGTCAACACGTGCGTCAATAGTCCCTTGTGCGCTTCGTCACGAGAAACCTCGGGCATTCGGGAATGGAGGGAAAGGATTGAGTTAAGCGCTTACCTTATAATTCAATCATGTAAGCCCTTTCGCTGTCAATCGAAACTTTCGGCGCGGCGGCCCGGGCGGGGACGCTTGCCCCGACTTCGCGGCGGAACGGATATCGGGACGCGGGACGGATGCCGGCGGACGGATAGCAGAGACGCGTGACGGCTTAGGCGAAGCGAGACGGTACGGGACTTTCCGCGGCGGTGCAAAACGGCACGCGACTATCCGGCAAGGCACGGCCCTCTGTTTCGCCCGCGCGGCGGAAGGGTACATGTCATACGACAACGACCGGCCGCCCGCCGGGGCCGCCGAAAGGAGCCTTCCCTCATGTCTTACGACGATTTCGCGTTCTTGCTGCGCTTCAATCATATCATGACGTTCGGCACGCTGACGCCGAGGACGGCGAATCACGGCACCGTCTTCGAGCTCCTGAAAGGCCGCCTGCCCAAAGCCGCCGGAGCCGGGCCGCTCCGCGCGGGACCCGGCTTCGCGGCCGCCGCCGGCCCGAACCCGCGGCGGACCGCGGCCGGCCGATAAGGCTCGCATTGCCCGAACGAACCGGCATCGCCCGGACGGGTCCTCCCGCCGGACGGACCCTCATCCCCAGCGAGACAAGCACCCTTACCGGCAAGGGTGCTTTTCGGCGTTCCCTCGCCGCCCGGACGACCGCCGCGGGCCGGACCGCGGCCGCAGACATGTTTCTTCCGGCTCCGGCGCACACTAACGCGACATGAAACGAAAGGCAGGGATCGGCTTGGATCTTCATACCGGCAAGATGTACTGGCCCACGACGCTGCAGGACGCGCCGGCGTATCCGACCCTTCGGGAAGACATCGCCTGCGACGTGCTCGTCATCGGCGGCGGCAGCTCCGGGGCGCAGTGCGCCTACGAGCTGAGCGGCGCGGGGCTCGACGTGGTCGTGGCGGACAAGCGGCGCGTCGGCTGGGGGAGCACGCTGACGAATACGGCGCTCCTGCAATACCTCGGCGACAAAATGCTGTTCGAGCTGGTCAACAGCTTCGGCGAACAAGCGGCGATCCGGCACGCCGAACGCTGCCGGCAGGCGATCTCGGATATCGAAGCCGACGCGGGGGCGCTGCCGCGGGACGTCGAATTCGCGCGCAGGGACAGCCTGTATTGCGCCGCGAGCGAGGCCGACCTGCCGAAGCTGGAGCAGGAGTTCGGCTACTTGTCGAAGCACGGCTTCGACGCCGAATGGTGGTCCGGGGACCGGATCCGCCGCCATTACCCGTTCTCGCGTCCCGCCGCGATCTACGTCCGCAACGACGGGGAGATCAACCCGTTCGCGTACAACGTCGCCCTGATCGAAGGCGCCAAGGCCCGGGGCGCGGCGATCTACGAGCAGACGGAAATCACCGGCCGGGTCGACGAAGCCGACCACGTGGCGTTCCGCACCGCCGGCGGCCCTACGATCCGGGCGCGCAGGGCGATCGTGGCGGCCGGCTACGAGACGATGTCCTTCAAGCCGGACAAAAACGCGCTGCTGCTCAGCACGTACGCCGTCGTGACCAAGCCCCTCGACGCGTTCGACGGCTGGCATGGCCGGACGCTCGTCTGGGAGACGGCCCGGCCGTACATCTACCTGCGCACGACGCGGGACCGCCGCGTCATCGTCGGCGGGCTCGACGAAGGGACCGCGATCGCGGAGGACCGCGATTCCCGCCTGGCCGGCAAGCGGGACCGGCTGATGAAAGAGCTGGCCGACCGGTTTCCCGCGATCGCCGCGGCGACGGAAGCGGAATTCCATCTCGCCGCCTTCTACGGCGGGACGCACGACGGCCTCCCGATGATCGGGGAATACGGGGACTTCCCGCGCTGCTTCTTCCTCTATGCTTACGGCGACAACGGGCTCGTCTACAGCTCCATCCTCGCCAAGCTGCTCAAGGACCGGCTGACGGGCACGCCGAATCCCGACTACGACTTTTACCGGCAAGGGCGGCCGGCATTGACGCGTTAGCCCGCGCGGGGAAGCGCGCTCCGAAGCCGAAGCCAAAAAGAAAGCCGGCCCCCGAACCGGGGGCCGGCTTTTTTGCTATGCCGTCTCGCCTTGTGTCACCCGTCCCGCTCCATCAGCAGGGACAAGAATCGCCGCGTCCGTTCCTCGCGCGGCCGCTCGAACAGCTGCTCCGGCGGGCCTTCCTCGACGATGACGCCGCCGTCCAGCAGCACGATCCGGTCCGCCACCTCGCGGGCGAACTTCATCTCGTGCGTGACGATCATCATCGTCCGCCCTTCCTCCGCCAGCTCGCGGATGACCTTCAGCACCTCGCGGACGAGCTCGGGATCGAGCGCCGACGTCGGCTCGTCGAACAGCAGCAGCTCGGGATCGATGGACATCGCCCGCGCGATCCCGACCCGCTGCTGCTGGCCGCCGGAGAGCTGGTGCGGGTAAGCGTCGGCCTTGTCGGCCAAGCCCACTTTCGCGAGCAGCCGCAGCGCTTTGTCCTTCGCTTCGGCCTTCGGCGCGCGCTTCACCGTCACCTGGCCCTCCATCACGTTTTGCAGCGCCGTGAAATGCGGGAACAGGTGATACGCCTGGAAGACCATGCCCGACCGGCGGCGCAGCGCGAGCACGTCCGCCTGCCGCGGCTTCGCGCCCGGCCGGAATTCCAGCCGCGCGCCCCCGACCGCGACGGTGCCCGACGTCGGCGTCTCCAGGACGTTCAGGCAGCGAAGCAGCGTCGACTTGCCGGAGCCCGACGGCCCGATGACGACGAGCACGTTCCCTTTCTCGAGCGTCAGGTCGATGCCGCGCAGCACGTCCAGGCCGCCGAACGATTTGGTCAGCCGGCGAACTTCGATCATGAGCGATCCCTCCTTCCGGACGGCGTCCCGGACCGTCCGCTAGACGGCGGCATACCGGTCGAAATGCCGTTCCAGCCGCCGCTGCAGCGCCCCGAGCACCGTGCAGAACACTAAGTAGATGAGCGCGACCTCACAATAGACCAGCATCGGTTCGTACGTCGCCGCCGCGATCTGCTGCCCTTTCTGGAACAGCTCGGTGACCGTCACGGCCGCCGCCAGGGACGTGTCCTTCACGAGCGAGATGAACGAGTTCGAGAGCGGCGGCACCGATACCCGGGCGGCCTGGGGCAGGATGATGCGCCGCAGCGCCTGTCCCCGCGTCTGCCCGAGGGAGTACGCCGCTTCCCACTGGCCCCGCGGAATCGAGACGATCGCCGCGCGGACGATTTCCGAGCCGTAGGCGCCGACGCTGAGCGAGAACCCGATGACCGCCGCCGGGAACGCGTCGATGAGAATGCCGAGGCTCGGCAGGCCGTAGAAAATGATGAACAGCTGGACCAGCAGCGGCGTGCCGCGGACGATCCAGACGTAGAAGCGCGCCAGCAGGACAAGCGGCCGGAAGTCCGACAGCCGCGCCAGCGCGGTCGCCACCGCCAGCGCGAGGCCGAGCGCGAACGAGATCACCGTAAGCGGCACGGTAAACGCAAGCCCCGCGCGCAGCAGGGGCAGGAAGGAATCGGCGAAAATCTGCAGGTATCGTTCCGTATGTTCGCTCATGTTGCCAACCCGCTTTCTCTTACTTCGAGACGTCCTCGCCGAAATAGGTCTGGGAGATTTTCAAGTAGGTGCCGTCCGCCTTCATGTCCGCCAGCGCCTTGTTCGCCGCGTCGACGAGATCCGTGCCGCCCTTGCGGAAGAGCAGCCCGCTTTGCGAGACGTTGTCCGTCTCCGCCACGACCTTGATCGGCACGTCGGGACGCTGCTTCTTCAAATCCAGGAACGACAGCTTGTCGTTGACGGTCGCGTCGATCCGGCCCGACGTCAGCAGGTCGATCGCCTGGTTGAAGCCGTCGATCTGCACGATCTGCGCGCCGTTCGCCTTGGCGATGTCGCCGAGATCGCTCGTGAGCGACTGGCCGGACTTCTTGCCCTTCAGGTCGGCCAAGCTCTTGATGGACGTGTTGTCGTCCTTCACGATCAGCACGGCCTTCGACAGGATGTACGGATCGGAAAAATCGTACTTCTGCTTCCGGTCGTCCCGGATCGTCACTTCGTTCGCGACCATGTCGAACCGCTTGGCGTCGAGTCCGGCCAGCATGCCGTCCCACTTGGTCTCCACGAACTTCGCCTTTACCCCGATCCGCTTCGCCACCTCCTGCGCGATATCCACGTCGAAGCCCGTCAGCTTGCCGCTCTTGTCGTGAAACGTGAACGGCGCGTACGTTCCCTCCGTGCCGACCGTGATTTCGCCGGCCGATTTGACGGCCGCGAGGGCCGTGCCGGCTCCCGCGCCCGCGTTGTTCCCGCCGGCGGCCTCGCCCGTATTGGTCCCCGCGCCGCCGGCCGCGTTGTTGCCGCCGTTCGCCGCCCCGTTGCCGGCATTATTGCCGCCCTTGCCGCCGCAAGCCGTCCCCGAGAGCAGAAGCGCCGCGGACAGCATGCCGGCGCCTAGACCGCGCTGCCAAGTATGCATGGGAAATCCCTCCTTTTGATTCGGGGATAGTATGCCGGCTTTTCCTTCGGATTATCCCGCGCATCCGGGAACGGCGGCTTTGCCGGACGCGCCTTGGGGACGGAAACCGTTCGGGCTCGTTCGTTGACAGCGCCGCGAACCGCTCCCTATAATGAGTGCAGCTTGTTACCGCGCGGAGACTCGATAAGCGCTGCTTCTATGAAACGGAACGTACCGAACGGAAAGGATTTGTTCGCCGTGTCTTCATCCCCGATTCCCGAATCGTCCGCCGCGCTGCCCCGCTCCCGGAGGCTCTGGACGGCGGGCGTGCTCGGTTCGCTGAGCGCGTTCGGGCCGCTCTCGCTCGACATGTACCTGCCGGCGCTGCCGAAGCTCGCGGAGGACCTGCATGCGAGCACGTCGCTCGCCCAGCTCAGCCTGACGGCCTGTATGATCGGCCTCGCGGTCGGACAGCTGTTCGCCGGCCCGGTCAGCGACGTGCGCGGACGCCGGGGCCCGCTGCTCGTCGGGCTGCTGCTCTACGCGGCCGCTTCGCTGCTGTGCGCGTTCGTGCCGAGCATCGGCGCCTTCATCGCCCTCCGCTTCCTGCAGGGCCTCGCCGGCTCCGCCGGCATCGTCGTCTCGCGGGCGGTCGTCCGCGACCTGTACAGCGGCACGGAGCTGACGAAATTTTTCGCCCAGCTCATGCTCGTGAACGGCATCGCCCCGATCGCCGCCCCCATCGTCGGCGGGCAGCTGCTGCACGTCACCGACTGGCACGGCGTGTTCCTCGTGCTCGGCGCGATCGGCCTCGCCATGTTTCTCGCCGTGCTGCTCGGCCTTCCCGAGACGCTCCCGCCGTCGCGCCGCTCCCAGGCCGGCATCGGGAACACGCTGCGCACCTTCCGCCGTCTGCTCGCGGACCGGTCGTTCATGGGCTACGCGCTCGCGCAGGGCTTCGTTATGGCCGCGATGTTCGCCTACATCTCGGGCTCGCCGTTCGTGCTGCAGAACGTGTACGGCGTCTCGCCGCAAGTGTTCAGCCTCTGCTTCGCCGTGAACGGCCTCGGCATTATTTGCGCCAGCCAGCTGGCGGGACGGCTTGCCGGCCGGGTCGACGAGGCGAAGCTGCTCGCGGCCGGGCTCGGCCTGGCCGCGGCCGGCGGCGTCGCGCTGCTGGCCATGCTGCTCGCCCATGCGCCGCTCGGCTTCGTGCTGCCGCCGCTGTTCTTCGTCGTCGCCAGCGTAGGGATCGTGTCCACGATGGGCTTCTCGTTCGCCATGCGCAGCCAGGGGAGCAACGCGGGCAGCGCCTCCGCGCTGCAGGGGCTCATGGCGTTCATCTTCGGCTCCGTCGTGGCGCCGTTCGTCGGCATCGCCGGCAGCGATACGGCGGTGCCGATGGGCATCCTGATCGCGGCCCTCGACGTCGGCGCGGTCCTGATCTACGCGCTGATGGTCAGAAGGAAAAAATCTCATAAAAAGCTATATTTTGATTCAAAATGAGTTAAAATATACTTTAAGAATCCATACTTAAGGGAGATATTTATGAATCTAGGAAGCTGGTTAATTGACAAGAAAATAAGGGGACTTAACCTTTCTTTAGATTTAAATATTCAAGAATATTGGAGTGTTGCTGAAAATATTTTAACGAAGAATGAGTTACAAAGACGCAAAGAACAACCAAAAGGCAATGTTTACACTCTATTGAGACGAGATTTGTTACAAGGGTGTATCATGCCACCAATAATACTAGCTGTTACTGAACAATTTGGCACTCGAATTGCTCCGTTAGTTACAGAAGTTGTTGCTAAAGGGTTTATTGATGATAATTCACATGACCAATTAAATAAATTTATTGGGGAAGCCTTTGAAAACAAAGAACTTATTATTTTAGATGGACTACAAAGAAGTTATACAATTAAGGCTGCATTGGAAGACTCAATTCACCAATCACAAATTGAAGCATTAAAAAATCATATAATTAGAGTTGAAGTCTACTTAGGTCTCTCAAAAATGGGTATACTTTATCGAATGTTAACACTGAATACCGGCCAAACTCCTATGTCGTTTAGGCATCAATTAGAAATGTTATACAATGACTATATTGATACTGACAAACTTCCAGATGGAATAACAGTTGTTCGTGAAATAGATGAAAGCCGCGCACGAGGACTAGGTAAATATAAGTTTTCTGATGTTATTGATTTGTTTTATTCATACTCCACTGGAACTCCGCAATCGTTTGATAAAGAAACTTTGGTTACACAGTTAAAGGAACTTGACTTTCTTGAAAATTATCAGTCAGACACTGAAGATATGTTAACTTTGCTTCAACTCTACAATCACTTGATCAATCACATTAATACAATTTCCGATGGTTGGGAGTATCAGAAAGACGAATATGCGCCAGATCAATTAAATAGAGCCTTTGGTGTAAGTGTTCCAAGTATATTTAGTAAAGTTCAAGCTATGACCGGATTCGGAAGTGCATGCAAAAAGTTAATAAAGACAAATATATATACAAACTTAACTTCTATCTATGAAACAATTACCAATTTATCATTTTGTGATAATCCTCCATCATTAGGCCTGGGTCAGTTATTAATTGTACTAGATGAAATTTCTCAAAGCGCCAAACGTATTGGTGACGCTCAAAGGGCTTATTTTGAAGTTGCCTTTAGAGAAATTCTTAATCCAAATTCAGATTCATTTGGTAATTTAAATGAGTGTTGGGTTGTTGCTCAAGAAAAATACAATATCTTATATTGAGGAGAATATGAGTCTACTCGAAAAGACAATATCTAAATTATTAGATATTCATACAGGTAACCATGCGCATACGAAAGACGGTATAACTTATAGTTACGGCGATAGCAGTATTAGCTTAAATTGTGGCGAAATTAATTTAAATGGTCTAGCAATAACTGAGTTTTCTTTCCTTCTTGTTAATGCTCGTGATCATAAAGAGAGCCAGAGCCTCAAGTGCAAAGTTTGAATAAACCTGAGCCCATTTCTCGTCTGGAATGTATGTTCTATCTATTAGAGAGTTTACCGGAAATATCCAACCAATTCTATCGCCATTAGAAAGTAATAATCTACTTAGTTTTTCACAGTGAGTTAACTTGTTTCTCGTTAATTCCGCCTATTATTCCGAATGATGGAATTTTCTCGATTCTAGATTTCTACTCAGCAGAACAAGCAGTTATTGTATTGAGTAATAAGGCAATAAATACTCTGAATCTAAACATAATGAATGTATGCCTAAAGCCAATTAGAAACTGAATAACCTCCTTCGGGAGGTTTTTTCACGTTTGCTATTGCGAACATATGTTCGATCATATATACTGGGTTTGTGGCGATACTGGATAGGGTTGCTAGCCCTGTAAAGCCCGTACCCATCTCAATATAGAGGAGCTGTTTGAGCCATGTCTTTGCGTTTGACCCCGTATTTCGTAATGAACGGCAACGCGCAGGATGCCATCGCATTCTATGAACGCGCCCTGGGCGCCACGCCGCTGTTCAAGCAGACGTTCGGCGAGATGCCGGAGAATCCCGATTTCCCGCTGCCGGAGTCCGCGAAGAGCCTGGTCAGCCATGCCATGATCCGCATCGGCGAATCCGACATCATGTTCTCGGATACGTTCCCGGGCCAAGAGGTCAAGGCCGGCAACCAAGTGACGATCTGCATCACCTTGGGCGACGCCGAAGAAGCCGCCCGCATCTTCAACGCGCTGGCCGACGGCGGCACGATCGAGATGCCGCTGCAAGAGACGTTCTTCAGCTCCGCGTACGGCACGCTGACGGACAAGTTCGGCATCCCGTTCCAAATCTTCACCGAAGGCAAAATGTAATTTCGAACCGTGCCGACGGACGACAAGGGGCTGTTCCCCGTCATTCTCCGCGAATGACGAGGGAACAGCCCCTTTTTGCGTGCTCCCGATCCGGCCGCTACCGTCCGAACACCGTACGGATCGCTTCCAAGTACGCCAAGCCGTTCGTCGTGTCCGGCTCCAAATAGCTGCCTTCGGTCCATTCGTTCCACGCGTTGATCGTGAAGGCGCGGAAGCCGTTGACATCCTGCTCCAGGAACGCCTTCATCCGTTCGAGCGCGCGCCGGAACCGCTCCGGCGAATTGCCGGACAGCATGGCCATGTACGGATAGCCGAGGTTGTCGAACCGGTCCGATTGAATCGTGCGCGGTGAGGAATCCCAGCCCATCGTGACGTTCGGCAAGTACGGCAGACCGTACTGCCCGGAAAACGTTTCCCAGTCTTCCGCGGATTTCTCGGCGATCTCGGCATACGGCGTCTCCGGAAACGACGACAGCTCTTGGTGGTGAATCCACACGTACGAGGACACACTGTCGATGCCGAGCGCGGCGAGCATGTCTTCCGCGTTCGCGATCTTCTCCTCCCCCGGCAGGATCTGCACGCCCCACACGACGGCGTTCACGTGCAGCTCGCCGAGTCCCGCCGCGCGCACCCGCGCCCGGAAGTCGTCCAGCGCCGCGCGCGCCGCATCGAGGCCGCCGAGCCCTTGGACGAGGCTCATCAGCTCGTAGACGGAGAAGTACAGCTTGCCGTCCACCCGCCAATAATTGGGCCGGTTGAAATAAGCGGCGATCATATGGCCGGTCGCCCGCGCGAACGCCTCCCGGCTGACCCCGCCGGGCGCCAGCGTGTTGTACGGCGCGTTCCGCGGCGCCGGATGGATGTCGATCCAATCGTGGTTCGCCCACATCAGCGCGAACTTCAGCCGTTCGTTGTTGGCCGCGCCGAGGAAGCCCTCCTCCAGCGCGCGCTCCAGGTAAGGGCCGTCCTCGTACCAGTACC
Organism: Paenibacillus sp. UNC496MF; assembly: GCF_900113915.1. Classification (NCBI taxonomy): domain Bacteria; kingdom Bacillati; phylum Bacillota; class Bacilli; order Caryophanales; family Paenibacillaceae; genus Paenibacillus; species Paenibacillus sp. UNC496MF. Next base: position 142,663 of record NZ_FORE01000010.1, on the reverse strand, counting down.
AATCGAATATAAACGTATCCACGCCGTGATCCGCGGCCGCGTCGATCTTTTGCGCCATGGCGGCGGGATCCGCCTCGTCCGTGTAGCCCCACAAGGGCACCTTCGGGAGATCGTGTCCCTCGAAGCGCGGCGTCGCCCGCTTCACCAGCTCCCACTCCGTCCAGCCTTCGCCGTGCCAAGCCTCGTTGCGCCTGTCGACATGATAGTTCGGAAAATAATAGACCGCGACCTCGTACGGTTTCGCCATGCGCGTCCGCCTCCCGGATTCGGAATTTGCCATCGCTTTCATCCTACCCCGGCGGAGGCTTGCGTGTATTTGGAGCGCCGGCGCGGGCTTTTGCACAAACGGCGAAAGCGGAGGCCGCGGAGGCCGATGACGGGCTGCGTCAAGCCGGTCGGTTCCGCAGAACTTCGGTCGACGGGCGTTGACGATGCCGCGGAGGCTGGCGGCGCACGTAAGGGTCGGGACACTCACGCGCCTTTACGATGGACGCGCCATCCCTCTCTTGCGCGTCCGCTCACGTCGGGCCGCGCAGCGACTCCCCGTAGGCCCGCGGGGGCAGGCCCTCCAGCTTCTTGAATAAACGGCTGAAATAATGCAGGTCTTCGTATCCGCACCGCTGCGCGATCTCGCCGACGGACAAGCCGCCCTGCCGAAGCAGCTCCTTGGCCCGCTCCATGCGCTGCCGGGTCAGATACTGCGTCCAGGACAGGCCCGTCGCTTGCTTGAACAGCGCGCGGGCGTATTTCGGCGTCATGCCGTGTCGGCTCGCGACGGCCTCCAGCCCGGCCTCGGGCTGCGGCCCGTCGCCGCCGCGCAGGATCGCGACCAGCTCCGTGATCATCGCCCGGTGCGGGCTGTCCCGGCGGACGCCCTCCGCCGTATGCGTCTCCTCCAGCAGCAGGCCGATGAGATCGAGCAGGCAGGCGCGCATCCGCGCTTCGTAGCCGAACGGCCGGCGCTCGAACAGGGCGAGCAAGTCGGCGAAGCGTTCGCTGAACCGGTGCGGCGCGCCGGTATGGACGAACGGCGGCAGCTCCACGTCCGCGAACGTCTGCACGGGCCGCTCCAGCAGTTCCTCCTGCACGGGCACCTCCGGCAGATTCGCGTAGTCGACCCGTACATAGACATCGTCGGGGAAATCCAGCTCCCGCCCCAAATAGACGAGGTCGAAATGGCAGGCGTAATAGGCGAACGACCCGCCCTCCGGCACCCGGCAGGCGTTCCAGACGAGCGGCGGAATGACGTGCAGGTCGCCCGCTTGCAGCAGCCTCTCCTCGTCGCCGAGCGTGAACAAGGCGCTGCCTCGCGTCAGATAGATGAACTCGTAGTCGTAAATCATTCGGCGCGGCACCCGATAGCGCTCGTCGCCTTCGTTGTACTGCGCGTACCGCACGTACGGGGCCAGCTGCTGCAGCCCGATCGCCATGGCCGACGCCAATGGGCCCGCCTCCTCTCAGGTCATGATCATCCGCAGCGCGAACAGCAGGAGCGCCCCGCACATGATGCGGATCAGCAGCACGCCGCCGATGCGCCGCGAGATGCGCGCGCCGAACCAGCCGCCGAGCAGCGCGCCCGGCGCGAGCGCCGCGACGAGCAGCCAGTCCCATTCGCCGCGGATCAAGTGCATGCCGCTGCCGAAGACCGCCGAGACGAATATGACCGCCATCGACGTGGCGGAAGCGATATGCGGCGGGAACCGGAACAGCAGCACCATCGCCGGAATGAGCAGCACGCCGCCGCCGATGCCGAGCAGCCCGGAGATCAGCCCGACGACGCCCCCGATGCCGAGCGCGGGCAGCGCGTTGAAGCCGTATTCGTGCCGTGCGCCGGCCGCGTCCGTATAGGACCGCACGTACCGCCACTTGCCCTGGTACGGCTTGATCCGGTTGCGCAGCAGCAGAAGCACCACCATGAACAGCATGAAGTAACCGAACGCCCGGCGGAACGCGCCCGGATCGAAGAGCGAGGTCAGGCTCGCCCCCAGCACCGACATCGGCCCGCTGGAGATGGAGAAGAACAGCGCGCTGCGCAGGTCCGCCTTGCCCTCCCGCACGAACGTCAGCGTCGACGTCAGCGACGTGAAGACGAGCGCCCCGAGCGACACGCCGACCGCCAGCGCCGTGTCGATGTCCATGCCGAGCATGGACGGGCCGAGCAGCAGCAGCGCCGGCACGATGATGACCCCGCCGCCCAAGCCGACGATGGCGCCGAAGGTCGACGCCACCAGCCCGAGCGCGAACATTACCGGCAAAGCGGAAACGTCCCATGTCATAACCATTGGAAACAAAGATGCCGCACCTCTTATCGCATTCATTTGAACGTCTTGTTGGCGTACATCTTTCATTATAACGAACCGGGACTGCCATTTCATGCCTTTGGCGGGCCTGTCGGTTCAGAAGGATGCGAAGGTGCGGAAGCAATGGCAATGGCCCGGAATTGCCGCCCCCTGTCGGCTCCGTTCGCGGTACCGCCGGGATTGCGGCTTCCGCTGCCGATGCATGGCGGGCCCGCCGGAGCTGCGCCCCCTCATCCACAGATGCCGCTCACGGACACTGCCGGAGTGTGTCCGCGAAACCCCGCGGAAAGCCAAAATGATCGAAATAGCGGCTGTCGTGGCCGCCAAACCAAACGCCGCTTCCGTGCTTGCGCCCCCGCGAGCCGCGAGCTTACCCCCGTTGTCGCAATCGCTTCGACAAATGGCTCCGCGCTGTTGTCCGTGATCGAGCGGACCGTTCGGCAAACGGCTTTCGATGCATGGACAGCTCCGTCGCTCATCGCCCCCGCTCGGCGCCGGCAACGCAAAAAGGACAGCATCGCTGCTGTCCCCTTCAGGCCCGAGGCGACGTTCTTAGTCGACGTAGCCCGCGATGCCTTGTTCCATCAAGTAATCCATCTCCGCGTCCAGGATCGACTCCACGGTCAGCTCGTCCGACTTGAGTCCCGGGCGGCTCAGGATGTAGTCCGTCAGCTCGTCGCTGTCGATGTTCACTTCGCCGTTCTTGTCCTCCGGCGCGTTGTTGATGAACGCCTGCTCATGCTTCAGCACCTGCTCGATCAGCTTGGCGTCGGCGTTCGTCTTGCCGGCGATGAATTGCACCAGCTCGATCATGTTGATTTGCTCGCTCACTTCGTCAGCACCCCTCGTTCTTCATTCACGCAGTGCCATTGTATCATAGGCGGCCGCGCGCGCTCAAAGAGCCGCTACGGCACGAGCAAAATTTTCCCCGTGCTCGCCCGGCTCTCGATCAGGCGGTGCGCCGCCGCGCCCTCCGCGAGCGGAAACCGCGTCGGCGCCGCCAGCTTCAACCGGCCCGCGAGCAGGTCGCCGAACAGCGACTCCGCCCGCCGGATGCGGTCGGCCGCCGTCGTGACGTGGTTCCACAAATCCCCGCCGGTGAGCGTCTTGCTCGTATCCATCAGCATCCGGGGATCGACGAGCGGCGGATCGCCGCCGGCCATGCCGAAGAAGACGACCGTTCCCCGCGTCCGCACCGCCCGGAAGCTGTCCATCAGCGTCGCGCCTACGGAATCGTAAGCCGCGTCGACGCCGGCTTCTCCGCTGCCCCCGGGGGAAGCCGTCCGGCGCAGCACCTCCGCCGCCCAGTCGCCGCCGTACAGCAGCGCCTCGTCCGCGCCGGCCGCCAGCGCCGTTTCGCGCTTGGCCTCGCTGGACGTGAGGCCGATGACGTACGCGCTCTTGGCCTTGCATAGCTGCGCGAGCAGCTGCCCGACGCCCCCGGCCGCCGCATGGACGAGAATCCGGTCGCCCGGCCGGACGGCATAGCTGTCGTTCGCCAGGTAGTGCGCGGTCAAGCCCTGCAGCAGCACCGCCGCGGCGGTGTCGAAGCCGATGCCGTCCGGCAGCGGAATGAGCCGGTCCGCCGGCACCCCGACGAGCTCCGCGTTCGCGCGCGGCGCATCCGCGAAGCCCACCCGGTCGCCCGGGCGAATGCCCGCTACGCCCGGCGCGACCGCTTCGACGACTCCCGCTCCTTCGTAGCCGAGAATATACGGCGGTTCGCCGACGAGATGATAGTTGCCCTGCCGCCGGTACACGTCGGCGTAATTCAATCCGATCGCCTTCATGCGCACGACGGCGGTGCCCGGCGCGAGCGCCGGCTCGGCGATCTCTTCGACCGCCAGCACCTCCGGTCCCCCGAAAGCGCGGAATACCAATGCTTTCATGCTGTCACCCTTTCCTGCGCGTCCTCCCTAGTGTAACCGTTCGGGGAAACGAAACGCCAGAAGGCCGGCGGACGGGACGCGAAAAGCCGATCAGTTCGAGGCGCCGAGCAGCTGCTTCGATCTCGCCGGCCATCGCCAGCGGCTCGACGTTCGATTCGTAGCGGCCGACGACGTTGCCCTTGCTGTCGACGAGGAATTTCGTGAAGTTCCACTTGATGGAATCGTCGATCAGCCAATGCGGCAGCTTCTCGCTCAGGAAGGCGTGCAGCATGTTGCCGCTCGGCTCACTCGTGTCGAAGCCTTGGAACGGCGCCTGCTCCGTCAAGTAGCGGAACACCGCGTTCGCGTTCGCGTCGCGAACGTCGGACTTGGCGTACAGCGGGAACGTAACGCCGTAGTTGATCTGGCAGAAGCTCTGCACGTCGGAATCGGTGCCGGGCTCCTGCTCGCCGAATTGGTTGGACGGAAAGCCGGGCACGCGCATCCCTTGGCCGGCGTACTGCTCGTGCAATTTCTGCAGGTCCGCGTACTGCGGGGTGAAGCCGCATTTGCTGGCGGTATTGACGATGAGCAGCACGACCCCTTCGCACTCCGAAAGCGGCTTGTTCCCGCCTTTCATGGTCGTGGCCTGAAGCTCGTAAAGCTTGGACATCGTGGATCCCTCCGATATGGCATGAAAGCACGCCTTGAATGATATCAATCAATTAAATTGCATAAAATCTAAATGCAATGTGCCAGTCCCGCCGCCGACCATCAACCCGGAACCGCGCGGCGCGCCGCCGGACCGGCGGACGTTCGGGCGACCGTCCGCCAACGCGTCCGTCCTTCGGCCGCGAACGCCGGACCCGACGCGGCCCCGGGAGCGCCGGGTTGAATGTCCCGGACGACAGCGGTACAATTTTAGTGATCTGCGAGAGAAACCACACGGCGGCACATCGCCGGCCGGCCGGCTATCGTCCGTCCCGGCGGCTTGCCGCGAGCAGGCCTCGGCCTGCGTCGAAAAGGAGATGCCTCATGGCCAACAAGGAATTACCGATTCGCGGCCGCGTGCTGATCGTCACCGCGGTCGACGCGGAACGCGAGGCGGTGCTGCGCGGGCTCGGCGGCGACCGCCGGTTCGACGTCGTCGCCGCGGGCGTCGGCCCGGCCGCCGCGGCCGCGGGCACGGCCTTCGCGCTCGCGGCCGGCGGCCGGGCGCCAAGCGCCGCCGGCGCCGAAGCCGCTCCCGCGCCGGACGCGACCGGACGCGCGAAGCCGCCGCGCGCCGGCGGAGACGCCGCGGCCGTGCCGAGCGCGTCCGCGCGCTTCGCGGCCGCGGGCGGCGACGGCTACGCGCTCGTCGTCAGCGCCGGCATCGCGGGCGGCTTCCCCGGGCGGGCGCCCGTCGGGTCGCTCGTCGTCGCGACCGCGCTCGTCGCGGCGGACCTCGGCGCCGAGACCGCGAACGGCTTCGCCGGCGTGGACGAGCTCGGCTTCGGCTCCGCGCGCCTCGCGGCCGACGCCCGCCTCGCGGGCGCCTTGGCCGCGCGCCTCGCCGCGGCCGGCTTGCCGGTGAGCACCGGACCCGTGCTCACCGTCACGACCGCGACGGGCACGGCCGCGACCGCCGCGGAGCATCTGCGGCGCGTGCCGGACGCGGCGGCCGAAGCCATGGAAGGCTTCGGCGCGGCCGAGGCCGCGCGGCAGTTCGGCCTGCCCGCGCTCGAATTGCGGGCCATATCCAACGCCGTCGGCCCCCGCGACCGGGACGCCTGGCGGATCGGCGACGCGCTCCGGGCTCTGGAGCGCGCCAGCGAGATTTTGAAAGAGGTGCTCTGATCTTATGAAAATCGCGTACTCCCCTTGTCCCAACGATACCTTCGTCTTCCACGCGCTGACGCACGGCCTCGTGCCGGGCGCGCCGGCGTTCGACGTCACGTACGCCGACATCGACATCACCAATAATTGGGCCGCGGCCGGCGAAGGCCCCGAGGTCCTGAAAATTTCGTACGCCGCGCTTCCGTGGGTGCTGGACGACTACGCCCTGCTGCCGTGCGGCGGCGCGCTCGGCCGCGGCTGCGGACCGCTCGTGCTGACCAAGGAGAAGCTCGCTTCCCCCGCGGAGCTCGCGGGCAAACGCGTGGCCGTGCCGAGCGAACGCTCGACCGCGTACCTCCTCTTCCGGCTGTGGGCGGCGCAGAGCATTCCGGGCGGCAATCTCGACATCGTCGTCATGCCGTTCCACGAGATCATGCCGGCCGTGCGTGACGGCGCCATCGGCGCCGGGCTCGTCATTCACGAAGCCCGCTTCACCTACCAGAATTACGGCCTGAGCCTGCAAACCGACCTCGGCAGCTGGTGGGAATCCGATACCGGCCTGCCGATTCCGCTCGGCGCCATCATCGCCCGCCGCTCCTTGGACGCCGCTCCGCTGACGCAGTGGATCCGCGCTTCCGTCGACTACGCCTGGGCCCACCCGGAAGCGTCGCAGGCGTACGTGATGGAGCATGCGCAGGAGATGTCCCCGGACGTCGCCAAGCAGCATATCGCGCTGTACGTCAACGAATTCACCGCGAATCTCGGCGCCGGCGGCTATGCCGCCGTCGAATCGCTGCTCGGCCGCGCGATGAAGGAAGGCCTCGTGCCGGCTTTCGACCTCGCCAAGCTGCGTGCTTAAGGCGAGGCCCGAAATCGCCCGCGCGCAGCTCACCGGTCACCGCGCGTTTCGTTGACGCCGTGACTCATCCCAGGCACAGGCACCAGGCGCCTTCCCGCTGTCTGGCCGCGGTCCGTCCGCGGCTTGCCGCCTGCGCGCCAGCCCGGAAACCACGCGCACGGGCTTCGCAAGCATCGAAAAGGCATCTTCCGGCGTTCGCGCTATCGCGACGTCGAAAGATGCCTTTTTTGCATGCCGTTTTCGGCGGACCGCCCGCAATCGATAATCCGGCGCCCGCCTTCGCCGAAAGCCGCGACCCGGCTTTCGGCCTCACCGCAATTGCCCGTGCCTTACGCCTGCTCGCCCGCTTCCCGCTCCTCCCGAAGCTCCCGCTCGAACAAGGTTTGGTTCGCCCGGTGGAACTTGCGCAGGTTGCGCGGGAACGGACAGCCCTTGATCAGCGCGTCGATCCCCGCCTGGTCGCCCGCCCGCACGGCCGCCCGCATCGCGGCGATGTAGGCCATGTCCGCGGCTTGCCGCCGTTTCATCTCCGCGACGTCCGTCGTCGAGCTCCCGTGGCCCGGAATCAGCCGCGCGATCTCGTGCGCCTCCAGCATCGCGTCCAGCTTGGCGATCGACGTTTCGTACAAGCGGCTGTCGTGGTAAATATACGGAAACTCGATATTCGACCAGTAATCCCCCGCAAGCAGCAGGCCGAGCGGCTCCACGACGGTATACAACCCGTCGTCGTTGTGTCCCGGGGACTGGTAAAACGTCAGCTCGAGCGAGCCCGAGGCGCCAAGCCGCAGCATCCCGCCGTCGCCGCCGATCGCGTGCGTTACTTCCGGATAGCGAATCTCGTAGCTCCGCTCCAGGTAGTAGCTGTCGTCGAAAGCCCGGATCTGCTCTTCGATCTCCGCCTTGGCTTCGGCGCTCTTGCCGGCCAGCGCGGCCGAGGCGATGATTTCCGCGTCCGGAAACGCGCCGTACCCGATAATATGGTCGTAGTCCGAATGCGTAAACAGCACGTACTTGCGCTTGCCGTTCGCGGCCGCCTCGTCGGCGTAACGCCGGATCTCCTCGACCTCGCCCGGCAGCCAGCACGGATCGACGACGAGCACCGCGTCCTCGCTTTGAATGACGGCCGAAACCGTTTTGTACAACGCGCTCTCGAAGAGCGTAAGCGCGCCTTTTCGCCTTTTAATCATCGTTTCGATGCAGCCTCCGATCTCCCTGATTGTCCTCCCGGCTTCGCGGACTTCGCTGCCGCGATTCTTTCGTTCGCGCTACGTCTACGATACCGTGCCCGTCCCGAAAAAGCCATCCCCCGTCCGGCCGGGCAGCGGGCCTCCGTCCGTTTGTCCAAGCCGAACGGTCGTCACGTCTACATAGAAAGGCGGATAACCGCCAAACTAAAGGAGTGGAATGCCATGGAAACCAACGGCCGGGCTTTTGCCCCCGTCCCATTTTTACCGACAAAGGAGCACCCTATGACCTACGACTGCATCATCGTCGGCGGCGGCCTCGCCGGCATGCAGGCGGGCATCCAGCTGGGACGCTACGACGCGCACAAGGTACTCGTCGTCGATTCCGAGGACGGCCGGTCGACGCTTTGCCGCAGGTACCGCAATTTCCTCGGCTACCCGGACGGCGTATCCGGGGAGGAGCTTCGCCGCGCGGGCCGGCGGCAGCTGGACGAATACGGCATCCGCGTCGCGCGCGACACGATCCTGGCGGCCGAGCACGCGGGGCCCGGCGATGACGCGGCCGGCGGATTTCGCCTGCGGGGCGCGCAGGGCGCCGTCTACGAGACGCGCGCCATGCTGCTGGCCACCGGCGTCATGGACCGCCTGCCCGACTGGCCGGGCTTGCGGCCCTGCCTGGGGCTGACCGTCTTCGTCTGCCCCGACTGCGACGGCTTCGAGATCCGCGACCGCGAGACGCTCGTGCTCGGACGCGGCGACGTCGGCGCGGACATGGCGCTCACGCTGCGCCAGTGGACCAAGCGGCTGCTCTATTTGCGCCAGGAGGACGAGACGCATCCGCTCGGCCCGGAGCTGGCGGAGCGGCTGGCCGCCGCCGGCATCGAGCACCGGGTCGCCCCGGTGCGGGCCATTCGCGCCGCGGGGGACGGCGTTTTCCAGACCGCCGTCCTGCTGGACGGCACGGAGGTCGCCGCCGACCGCGCGTTCGTCGCCTTCGGCGGCAACGAGGTGCGCTCGGGGCTCGCCGAGCAGCTCGGGGCCCGCATGCACCAGAACCGCCACGTCTGGACCGATCCGCGCACGAAGCAGACGACCGTCCCGGGGCTGTGGGCCGCGGGCGACATCGCCTTTCACTCCGAGCAGGCGACCGTCGCCATGGGCGAAGGCGCGCAGGCCGCGATTTGGATTCACAAATCGCTGTCCGAAATCATGGAAAAGGAGCGGCATTGAGCCGCTCCTTTTTTGTTATGCCCCGCCTGCGGGGCGCTCCGGTCGCGCTATTACGCCGCCTTCTGCAGCTCGTAGAAATTGCCGTCCCACAGGACGAGCAGCGTTTGCGCGTCCTTCACCACGAAGAAGCTGCCCGGGCTCGCCCCGTCGCCGATCGTGACCGCCTTGACGGAATCCGCGTCGATGCCGAGATCCTTCAGCTGCACCCGGTATTCGCTCGCGAAATCGCCTTTCGCAAGCTCCTCTTCCTTGTATTCCGGCTTTTGAATCTCGTCTTTGCCGAAGACCGCTTTGTCGCTCGCATAGGTCGCTTTCGTGCCGATCATGCTATCGTCCGGCGCCGTCGAGACCGCCGTGGATCCGGCGACGCCCTTCACGGTCCAATCGCCGAAGTAGGCCGGCGTCGACGCGGATTCGTCCGCCGGCGCGTTCGCGTTCGAGCCGTTCGTATTGTTCGTGCCGTTCGACGCGTTCGATGCGCCGGACGCGCCGGAGCCGTTCGTGCCGTTCGACGCGTTCGATGTATTCGTCGCGTTCGAGCCGCTAGAGGCGTTCGATGCCGCGGGATCGTTCGAATTCGTATTGCCGCAGGCGCTGACGGCAAGGACGGATGCAAGGACGACGGACGTAAGAAGCCATTTTTTCATTGTCGGTAACCTCCATGATTTCGCAAGCTAGTTTCACCCGTTACAACGCGTCCGGATCGAATAAGGTTGCAGCGGGGCTACTCGTCTTTTTTCGCTTCGTGCACCTTCAGCAGCTTGCCCTTCACCGTCGTCGTCTTCATGGCGCGCAGCACCAGCGGCCCCTTGCCGTTCAAAATATCGACGAACGTCGCGTTGTCCTGCATCGCGATGATGCCGATGTCCTCCGCCGCGACGCCCTCGAGCTTAGAGATCGTGCCGACGAAATCGACCGCGCGCAGCTTCTTCTTCTTGCCTCCGTTGAAATACAGCTTCATGATGCCGGCGCCGAGCCGATCCCGCTTGTCCGGGCGCGGCGCCTCCGCGGCCGCGAGCTTCCGCTCGAACGCCGGACGCGCCGCTTCGACCGCCTCGGCGGAAGGCGCCTCCGCCCGCGGCAGCGCGAAGCCCAGGTATCGCTCGATCTCGGCCAGCCGCCGGTCCTCGCGCGGCGACGCGAACGTGATCGCCTCGCCCGCCAGCCCCGCGCGGGCCGTCCGCCCGATGCGGTGGACGAATTTCTCGCTGTCCATCGGCAGGTCGTAATTGACGACGTGGGTGACATGCTCGACGTCGATGCCCCGCGCCGCCAGATCCGTCGCGATCAGGAAGCGGAACGCCCTGCGGCGGAACGCGTGCATGACTTTGAAGCGGTCGTCCTGATCCATGCCGCCGTGCAGCTTGCCGCAGGGATAGCCGCCCGCGCGCAGCTCGCGGTAGACCGCGTCGACGGCTTCCTGCGTGGCGCAGAAGACGATGCAGCGGTCCGGGTTTTCCGTCACCGTCACCGCTTTGAGCAGCGCGGGCTTGTCCCGCTCGCCGACGATGTACAGCTTGTGGCCGATCCGTTCCGCCGCCACGCCGCCGGGCGCGGCGATCTCCAGGTGCAGCGGGGCGCGCAGATGCGTCCGCCCCAGCCGCTCCACGTCCTCCGGCAGCGTCGCCGAGAACAGCAGCGTCACCCGGTCCTTCGGCAGCGCCGCGATAATTGCCTCCACCTGCTCGACGAAGCCGCGGTTCAGCATTTCGTCCGCTTCATCCAGCACGAGAAACCGGATCCGCTCCACCTGCAGCGTGCCGCGCCCGATATGGTCCAGCACGCGCCCCGGGGTGCCGACGACGGCGTGGACCTTCTGGTTCAGCTCGGTCTTCTGCGCCGCGAACGGCTGCTGGCCGTAGAGCGCGACCGCCTGCAGCCGCTTGAACCGGCCGAGTCCGATGAGGTCCTCCTTGACCTGTCCCGCGAGCTCCCGCGTCGGCGTCAGCACGAGCGCCTGCGGGCGGTTCTCCGCCCAGTCGATCAGCTCGCAGAGCGGAATGCCGAACGCCGCCGTCTTGCCGCTGCCCGTCTGGGCGCGAACGGTCAGATCCCGGCGCGCCAGCACCTGCGGGATGACCTCCCGCTGCACCGGCGTCGGCTCGTCGTAGCCGAGGGTCTCGAGCGCCCGCAAAATCTCCCCGCTCAGCGCGTAGTCCCGAAAATGCGTTTCCTGCTTGTCCGTCGTCATCGAATGCTCCAATCCCTTTCGCCTTGCTTGCTTCTTACGTTCCAGTATACCCCATCTCCGCGGCGGATGCCCGGCCGGAAGGCCCGCCCTTTTCCCGCCAGCTCACTCACCCTCTTCCTCCCACGCCGCACGCCCGCCGCCGCCGTCGCGCCCACTCGCCCCCGAGCCGCCCGCCTCCATATGCCGCCAACGCCAAAAAGCCCCGGCCCCCGCAAGGGGGACCGAGGCCCAATCGCCAACCGACAGGCTAGCTTAAGTTGATCTTCACCGTCTTGATCTCGAACGGTCCGAACGAGAGCTCGTAGCCGCCCGCTTCCGCCGCGGCCAGCGCCGCCGTCTCCCGCTCCATCAGATCGGCCAGCGCGGCCGATTCATGGGCGAGGCGCACCTGCAGCCGCGCCGACGCGTTCGCGCCCGACGTCTCGTACAGCCGCACGATGAGGGCGTTCTCGTCCTCCGCCTTCTTCACAGCTTCGATCATGACGCCGCGGCCGTCCAGCTCGAGCGCCGAGAACCGGTCCGCCGGCAGCGCGCCGCCCGCCGAACCGCCGGCTTCCGCCGCCGCGAGCGGCGAGTTGAACGCGTACGCCGCCTTGTATACCTCGGCCGCCACGAAGTCGCCCTCATGCGGCAGCAGCGCGTAATCGAACCGGTGCTCCGCGCGGTCGCAGACCGGGTCCGGATACGAAGGGCTGCGCAGCAGATTGATGCTGATCGTGTGCCCGTTCGCGCTGTAGCCGTATTTGCAGTCGTTCAGCAGCGCGGCGCCGAAGTCGGGCTGCGACAGGTCGATCCACTGATGCGCGCAAATCTCGTCCTTCGCGTATTCCCACATCGTGTTGCGGTGCGTCGGGCGCTTCAGGTGGCCGAACTGGATCTCGCAGTTCGCCGCGTCGGTGTAGACGTTCAGCGGGAAGATCGCCCGGAGCATCCGGCCGTTCTCCTGCCAGTCCGCTTCCGTGGCGAACGCCAGCTGCTTGCTGCCCGCCGTCAGCGAGACGCGCTGCACCAGCGTCGAGCTGCCGTAGGCGTACCGCTGCTCCACGACGGCCCGCGGCCCGTCGACGAACGCCCGCGCGCCCGTCAGCGTCATGCGCTCCGCGCCCCCCGCGGCGTAATCCTCGGGGAAGTCCCACGCGTCGCCGTTGTCGGCGTACACCGCCAGCACGTTCGCCGGCTCGCCCGGCGCCAGCACCTCGCGGCGCAGCGTTTTGTCATAGACGGAGCCGATGCCGCCGTCCGCCAGGAACGTCACCCGCACGAGCTCGTTCTCGAGCGCGTCGTCCGCCGCCCGGAGTTCGAACGCCGGCAGCGCCTGCGGCGTCCCCGCGTCGACGACCGCGTAGCCCATCGCCGGCACGGTCACCTCGCGCCATTCGCCGCCGACCGCGTTCGTCCACTCCGTGCGCGCCCACGGCAGCGAGTTGAACACGACCGCCGCGCGCTCCGCGCCCGAAGGCGCCATGGCCGCCGCCGCGTCGCGGTACGCGCCGGCCGTCAGCTCGTTCACGCGGGCGAGCAGAACCTCGTACCGCGCCAGCGATTCGTCGAACACCCGGGTGATCGACGAGCCCGGCAAAATATCGTGGAACTGGTACAGCAGCACTTCCTTCCAGATCGTCTCCAGCTCCTCGGCCGGATAGACGCCCGTCCCGGACGCATGGGCGAGGGATGCCGCGAACTCCAGCTCGCGCAGCGCCTTCTCCAGCTTGCGGTTGAACCGCTTGTTGCGCGCCTGGCTCGTCAGCGTGCCCTGATGCTTCTCGAGGTACAGCTCGCCCTTCCACGACTTGTAGCGGCTTGCGTTCTCGTTGAGCTTGTCGAAGAACGCGATGGCCGGCTCCTGCTTCACGGGAATGAGGCCCTGCAGGTTCTTCACGCGGGCCAGCCGCTCCAAATGCTCTTCGCCCGGACCGCCGCCGCCGTCGCCGATGCCGAACACGACGAGGCAGTGGTCGGAGACGTTTTTATCGTAATAGTCCCGCTCCGCCTTCAGGACGGACCGCGGCAGCGCCGGGCCGTTGTACGTATCCTCCGGCGGGAGGTGCGTCAGCACGCGGCTGCCGTCCAGTCCTTCCCAGAAGAACGTATGGTGCGGATGGTCGTTATGCACGCTCCACGACAGCTTCTGCGTCATGACGTAGTCGACGCCGGAGAGCTTGAGCAGCTGCGGCAGCGCCGCCGAATAGCCGAACACGTCCGGCACCCACAGCATGCGCATGTCGAGGCCGAATTCGTCCCGGAAGAACCGCTTCCCGTACAAAATCTGCCGGACGAGCGCCTCGCCGCCGGAAACGTTCGTATCCGGCTCCACCCACATCGCGCCCTGCGCTTCCCAGCGGCCCTCGGCGATGCGCGCCTTGATCTGCGCGTACAGCTTCGGATGCCGCTCCTTCACCCATTGGTACAGCTGCGGCTGGCTCGCGCCGAACACGTAGTCGGGATACCGCTCCATGTTCCGCAGCACGGTCGAGAACGTCCGCGCCCCTTTGCGGTACGTCTCGCGGATCGGCCACAGCCAGGCGAGGTCGATATGCGCGTGGCCGACCGCCGTCGCCGTCATCGTCGGGTCGCCGCCGCGCTTCGCGAGCTCGGCGCCCAGAATGCGGCGCGCTTCGGCGACCGCCTCGTCCGACGGGCGGCGCAGCAGCAGATGCGCGTCGTACAGCGCCTGCACGATGCGCGCCGTGCGCGCGGACTTGTCGCCGGCGTTCTCCGCGTAATCGAGCAGCACCTCGTAATCGTAGTACAGCTGGCGCACGTCCTCATGGCAGATCGCGATGTCCGCTTCCTTCACCGTTCCGCTCCGGAAGAAGCCGAACAAGTCGTTATTCCCCGCGTCGCCCCACAGGTCGACGGTCTCGCCGCCGCTTGCGCGCTCCGCGAGCCGGAACACCCGCTTGCCCGGCAGGCCGAGCGTCAGGTCGAACTCCGAGTTCACGTTCGTGAGCCCCTGAAGCGGCGTCCCTTCCTCGTCGAACAGGCACAGTTCCCCGTTCACGTCGATCAGCAGCACGACCGGCCGGCCGGCCGCCGCCTCCGGCACCGTCCCGCGGAAATGGAACCACGCGCAGTCCCACCGCTCGCCCCATCTGTCCCCCGCCTGCAGCTCCAGCCGTTCGCCGGATTCGCGCTCCGCGAAGACGACCGGTTCCTTCGTGGCGTACGCCGTCATCGCGAGCGGCGCGACCTTCGTATAAATGCGCGACTCGATTCCCCGCAGCGTCTGGCGGAGAACGTCCATGTTAATCGGTGTATGCGGCATTTGATTCCGTCACCCTTTCTTGGCTCTCGGTAGATATGCCATAATAATATATTATATATGTATAATAGATCAATTGGTTTGCGAAAATAAAAACATGCCCCCGCCGGAAGCATGTTCGTCTCCTCATTTCCTTGCCGCCTTCATGGCCGAGCGCAGTCCGTCTCACTGACCGAACTCCTCCGCACCGGGCCGCTTCATCGCGATTCCGGCGCCGGTCCCGTCGTCCCGCGCACGACCAGCTCCGGCTTCAGCACGATATGGCTGTACGCTTCGGCGCTTTTCCTTCGCTTGCCGACGATGTCCAGGATCAGCTCGCCCGCGCTCCGGCCGATGCCGCCTTCATGCTGGTCGAGGTACGTGAAGGTCCCCTGCTCGTCCAGCAGGCCGCGGCTCGGATTGTCGAACGTCACGACCGATAGGTCGCGCGGCACCTCGAGCCCCGCTTCCTTGGCCAGCGCCGCGATATGCAGGCCGAGCGTGCTGTTCAGCGCGATGTACGCCGTCGCCGCGCGGCTCGCGATCGTCCGCACGAGCGGATGCTCCGGCCCCGTCTCTCCCGGCTCGACCGTAAAATCCGTCAGCAGCAGCGCCGGATTGATCATGCCGCCGTTCTCCTTCAGCGCGTTCATATATCCGTTCACCCGGTCGTCGACCGACGCCGTCGACAGCGGCGTGTCCGCGCAAATCGCGATGCTCCGGTGCCCGAGCGCCCACAGATGGTCGACGGCCAGCTTCGCCGCCAAAGCGCCGTCCGCGTTCACGGTATGCGTCTCGACGCCCGGCAGGTAACGGTCGATCAGCACGAACGGATAGCCGTTCATCTTCAGCGCGATGATTTCCTCATTATAGACGTTCGCGTCCACCGGGAAAATAATAAGCCCCTCGACCGTATCCCGCAGCTCGCGGATGAGCTCCTCCTCCCGTTCCTTGTCGTTGAACGTGAACAGCGCGAGCAGCGAATAGCCGGCGGCCGCCAGCGCGTCCCGGATGCCCGACAGCAGCCGGATGGCGAAATAATCGCCGATGAACGGGATCACGAGGCCGATCCGCGGCCGTTCCGCCTCCCGCTCCGCTTCCGCTCCTACGAGTCCTTCCGCCCGCTGCCGCAAGGCGCGCCCGTCCCCGCCGCCGTCTTGTCCGGCCGCGCCTTTCGCGGCCGAGAGCGCGCCGAGGCCGAAGTCGTCGCCCGCCGTCTCCGTCGCCGCGGGCCCATAGCCGGTCTCGTCCTCCGGCACGCCCCGCACGAACGTGCCCCGACCCGGCACGCGGTAAATCCATCCGTCCCGGGCCAGCTCCCCGAGGGCGTTCGCGACCGTAATGCGGCTGACGTTGAAATGCTCCAGCAGTTCCTTCTCCGCGGGAATGCGGTCCCCCTCGCGCAGCTGCCCGGCGCGAATCGCCTCCTTAAAATGGCTCTGAATGCGTATATACAGCGGCTTTCTGTCCATATACATCGTTGCAGCCCTCCGCAAGGTTTTTTATATATTCAATATATCATATATGTATGGGATTTTGTTGGAAAATTATTGTCACCCAATTTCTTACAGATTTAGATGCAAGATGTAAAATGGACGCAAAACGAGGCGAAAAAGAGGGAGGGGATGTAAGGTTTTGCGGAAATCGGCCGAACGAAGGCCAAAAAACCGCCGATCGCGATAATCGGCGGCGTTGAGGGAAGTCGCCCCGACCGGCCCGGCTAGGGGAGAGGATACCCGATCAAGCGGATAAGGGCGGCCGCGCAAAAAGGATGAAGGCGTGATCCGGGCACGGTGCATGGAAGCAACAAGGACGGCGTCCTGATCATGCCCCGATGGCGGAGTGCCCTGATTGTGGAGTACCCTGTTGGTTGAGTGCCCCGATGGGGGGTTTCCCGATGGCGGGGTGCCCCGATGGCGGCGGCTACCCGGGAGCCCGAGAGGCTGCCATGCAGATAAGCCGGAACGGGCGGCGCGAATGAGGAGAAAGCCAGGCCGTACCCGATAAAAAAGAGGGAGCGCCTGAACGCTCCCTCCCATTCCGCCGCCTGCGCGGCGGCAATTCAGCCTGCCCCTGCCGGGCGGCGTTCGCCCGATTCGGCGCTACTTGATTTCCAGCAGTTCGTACTCGATAACGCCCATCGGCGCGTTGACGCTGATCCGATCGCCGATCTTCTTGCCGAGCAGTTCTTTGCCGAGCGGGCTTTCGTACGAAATTTTGTTCGCCGCCACGTTCGCTTCGGCCGGCGCGACGATCTGGTACTCGATCTTCTCGTCGAACTCCACGTCGTGCAGCACGACCGACGCGCCGATCTGCACGTTGTCGAGATTGCCGCCTTCGACGACGCGGGCCGTGGCGAGCATTTTCTCCAGCACCTGGATGCGCGTCTCCATGAACGCCTGGTCTTCCTTCGCCGAATGGTACTCGCTGTTTTCCTTGAGATCGCCGTAGCTGATGGCCAGCTTGATCCGCGCCGCAAGCTCCTTGCGCTTGACGTACTTCAGATCGTCCAGCTCCTCCTGCAGCTTGTCGAAGCCTTCCTTGGTTAAAATCACTTGTTCGCCAGCCATGTCAACCGCTCCCGTTTATTCATATTGGATAACTCCATTTTACCCGATCTTCGCTCGTTTGTCCGTTTCGAACCGCAATTGCGCATCTTGTCAGTGTTAACCAAAAGCCCGGCGCCTATAAGAACGCCCAGCAAAAAAGCACCCGTCTCCGGGTGCCTGGGCGCCGTTAGCCGGATGCTTTCATTTGCTTGCTGCGCAGCTGCCCGCAGGCCGCGTCGATGTCGGTGCCGTGCTCCAGCCGGACGCTGACGCTGACGTTCTGCTTCTTCAGCACATCGTAGAAGCCGCGGATCGCCGACTGCTCGCTGCGCTGGTACTGGCTGTGCTCGTCGACCGGATTGTACGGGATGAGGTTCACGTTCACGCTCGGACGGCGGTCGCCGATCAGCTCGGCGAGCTCCAGCGCTTGCTCCTGCCGGTCGTTGACGCCGCGCAGCAGGATGTACTCCAGCGTGATGCGGCGCTTGTTCTTGCTAATGTAGTAGTCGATCGCCGCCATCAGCTTCTCGATCGGGACCGCCCGGTTGATCTTCATGATCCGCGTGCGCAGCTCGTTGTTCGGCGCGTGCAGCGAAATCGCGAGATTGACCCCGAGGCCGCGGTCGGTGAATTCGATAATCTTGTCGGCCAGCCCGCTCGTCGAGACCGTAATATGCTTCGCGCCGATCGCGAGCCCCTTATGGTCCTTGACGACGTCGAGGAAATCGACCAGGTTCTCGAAGTTGTCGAACGGCTCGCCGATGCCCATGACGACGATGTGGCTGACGCGCTCGCCCTGTCCCGCGGCATCGAGGTACAGCTGCGCTTTCATGATCTGCTCCGCGATCTCGCCCGCGGACAGATCCCTGCTCTTGCTCAGCAGCCCGCTCGCGCAGAAGCTGCAGCCGATGTTGCAGCCGACCTGCGTCGTCACGCAGACGGACAAGCCGAATTTGTGCCGCATGAGCACGGTCTCGATCAGGTTGCCGTCCTGCAGCCGGAACAGGAATTTCACCGTGCCGTCGGCCGATTCCTGCCGCGTGTGCTCGGCCAGCGTCCCGATCGCGAAATGGTCCGCGAGCAGCGCGAGGCAGTCGGGGTTCACGTCCGTCATCGCCTCGAACGACGTCACCCGCTTCCGGTAGAGCCATTCCCACGTCTGCAGCGCCCGCGAGGGTTTATGTCCGCGCTCGCGCAGCCAGTCGGTCAGCTGCGCGAGCGTCAATCCGTATATCGAAGGTTTGTTCATTTCAAGTCCTCTCTTCGCATGTTACCGCGTATTCCTATTTATTCTCCCAAAATTCAAAGGGGAATACAAGGGCGGGGAAGTTTTGCCGCCCGGCGAAAAAGAAAGCCCCTGAACCGGCATCCCCATGCTCGGCTCAAAGGCTTCTCTTCATCCTATGGGCCCGTCGGCAAAATAGTACGGGTAGTGCATCTTCTCCCGCACGCGGCGGGCGAAATCCCGGCCGGCCAGCGATTCCACCACGAACAGCCCCAGATCGAGGGAGGACGCCACGCCTCCGCCCGTGAACGCGTCGCCGTCCCGCACGCAGCGCGCCCGCACGACCTCGGCGCAGTACGGTTCGAGCAGCTCGTAAGCCGACGGATTCGTCGTCGCCCGCTTGCCCCGCAGGAAGCCCGCCGCGCCGAGCAGCAGCGCCCCCGTGCAGACGGACACCTTGTACGGCGCGCGCTCCGCGGTCCGCAGCCACGCGACGAAGCCTTCGTCGAACCGCAGCTGCCGGGTCGGCATCCCGCCCGGGACGAAGAGCAGGTCGTAGCCGGACAAGTCGGGCTTCACGTGCGCGACGTGAATCGACAGTCCGCGGTCGTCCGTCACGCGTCTTGTCCGCGCAATAGTCCCACGTCAGGCTTTCGTCCGCGCCGAGAAACTTCATCCAGGTGACCGCCTCGTTGAATCCGGAGAAATCGAGCAGAGTCATGCCGTCGAACAGCACGAACGCCATTTTCATGCCGCGTCATCCTTTCTTGCGACTCGTCTTGCCGGCCGATCGCGGACCGGCGTCTCGTCGTCCTCCTCTTCGACGTCTGGAAGGAAAATCCTTTTTGGCGGGCACAAGCGACCGTCGTGTATGGTACAGTGGATGAAAACGGGCTTTCGCGATTTTTTTCGGCGCGGCTGTCACAGACCGCTGACCCTCCACGTCCTATGTGCAACTTGCTAATGAGGAGGCGGTTGCGATGCAACACGCGGAAACGATTGTGATCGGCGGCGGATTGGCGGGCTTGCTGACGGCGATCGAGGTGGCGAAGGCCGGCAAATTAACGGTGCTTCTGGAGAAATCGGCGCATGTCGGCGGGCGGGCGATCACCGTGCGCAAGAACGGCGCTTATCTGAATCTCGGGGGCCACGCGCTCTATCGCGGCGGCGCGGCGTTCGCGGCGCTGCGGCGGCTCGGGATCGAGCCCAAGGGCAATGTGCCGGGTACGGCGGGATCGGTCATTTGGAAGAACGGTCTCGTTCCGCTGCCGGCCGACCCCTACCGGCTGCTGACCTCGAAGCTCTTCCGCTTTTCCGGCAAAATGGAGCTGGCCCGCTTGTTAACCCGGCTCGGCAAATTCGACGGCGCCGGACTCGGCGGCCTGTCGCTCCGCGAATGGGCGGAAGCCGAGGTGCGCGACCCGATGGTGCGCCATCTGTTCTACGCGCTGTGCCGGACGGCCACGTACGGCCGCGACATCGACCGGCAGCTCGCGTCGGCCGTGCTGCGCCAAGTGCAGCTGGCTCTGAAGGGCGGCGTCCAGTACCTCGACGGCGGCTGGCAGAGCATGACCGACCGGCTGCGCGAGCTGGCCGTCCGCAGCGGCGTCGCGATCCGCACCGACGCGGGCGTCGCCGCCGTGACGCACGAGGACGGCGCCGTGCGGGGCGTGACGCTCGCCAGCGGCGAACGGTGGACGGCGGACGGCGTCGTCAGCGCGCTGCCGCCGGGCGATACGTTCCGGCTCGTGCCCGGGGCCGAACGCACGGCGCTGCTGCGCTGGAAGGAGGACGCGAGCCCCGTGACGGCGGCCTGCCTCGATCTGGCGCTCGACCGGCTGCCCGTGCCGGGCAGGGACTTCGCCATGGGCCTCGACCAGCCGTACTTGTTCTCGAATCACTCGCGGGCGGCGAAGCTGAGCGACGACGGCACGGTCGTGACGCATCTCATCAAATACAACCTCCCCGGCGAGCACGATCCGCGCGCCGACGAGGAGGCGCTGCAGCGGACGATGGAGCTGCTGCAGCCCGGCTGGCGGCAGCATGTCGTCGCCAAGCAGCTGCTGCCGAGCATCACGGTCGTGCACGACCAGCCGCACGTCGGCCGGCGCGACCCCAAGCCCGGACCGGCCGTCCCGGAGATCCGCGGCCTGTACGTCGCCGGCGACTGGGCGAGCCACGGCGAGCAGCTCGCCGACGCGGCGGCGGCCAGCGCGGAGCGCGCCGCGGCCCGGCTGCTGGCGGACGCGCGGACGGGCGCCTCGGCCGGCCCGGCGCTCGCCGGACGCGCGTAACGGCCGCCTGCGGCCCGCTGCCTCGCCCCCGGTGCCCGCACCGCGAAGGCGGCCGCGCCGAAGCGCGGACTTCTAAGGAGGCATTGCCATGGAAACCAACATCCTCACGGAAGAGCTGTACGCATCGTACAAATCGCTGCTGTTCTCGCTGGCCTATCGCATGCTCGGCAGCGTCATGGACGCGGAGGACATCGTCCACGAGGCGTTCCTCTCCCTCCAGGGCACGGAGCCGGGCCATGTCGCCAACGTGAAGGCCTACCTGTGCAAAACGGTCACGAACCGCTGCATCGACCGGCTGCGTGCGTCGCAAAAGCAGCGCGAGCTCTACGTCGGCCCGTGGCTGCCGGAGCCGCTCGTCGCCGATTGGCCGGATGCCGCCGGCGCCGGCGCCGGGGGCATCGGCATCGACCCGTATCAGGCCTACGCCCGGCAAGAAGCGGTGTCAACGGCTTACCTGCTGCTCCTGCAGCAGCTCTCGTGGACGGAGCGCGCGGTCTTCCTGCTCCGCGAGGTGCTGCAGTACGACTACGACGAGATCGCCGCCATCGTCGGCAAGAGCGCCGTGAATTGCCGGCAGATCTTCCACCGCGCGCGGCGCGCCATTCATCCCGAGGACGAACCGAAGGCGCCGAGCCCGGGCCTGCCCGGTCACCAGGCGCTCGTCGAACAGTTCGCGGCGGCGCTGGCGAGCGGCGATATCGGCCGCCTGCTGAACGTGCTGTCGCGCGACGCGGCCCTTCTGTCCGACGGCGGCGGCAAGGTACACGCGGCCGTCCGGCCGATTGTCGGCGCGGCCCGCGTCGCCGGCTTCCTCGAAGGCGTGCTGCGGAAGCTGGAGCCCGGCCACGCCGCCAAGCCCGCCCTCGTCGGCGGCGAGCTCGGCCTCGTCACGTACGCGGCGGACGGCGAAGTGTCCGGCGTCGTCTCGTTCCGCGTCGAGCGGGACCGGATCGCGGAGGTCTACATTCTCGTCAATCCCGACAAGCTCGCGCGGGTTCGATAAGCCGCATCGCCCGCTGCGCCGCGGCTCCGGCAAAGCCGGGGCGACAGGCGCGGCCGGGCGCGAAGCTCCCGCGGGTCACCGCTCGCCGAATACGTGCAGGGCGGGAACCACGCCGCCCAAGCAAAAAAGCCGGATCCTCGGATCCGGCTTTTTTGCCGCTTGCCGCTTGCCGCTTGCCGCTTGCCGCTTGCCGCTTGCCGCTTGCCGCTGTCCAATTGCGGGCAACGGGTACGACCCCGATGCTCGCCCGGCTTATACCTTGAACCGCGTCACCGCCTGCCGCAGCTCGCCCGAGATGGCCCCGAGCCCGTCGGCGGTGCGGGATACCTGCGCCATGGCGCCCTTCTGGGTGGCCGCCGCTTCCGTGATCGTCCCGGCCAGCTCCGTCGTCTGCCGCGACAGCTCCGCCAGCTCGGCGATGGACGCCGAGATCTCCTCGGAGCTGGCCGACATTTGCTCGGAGACGGCGTACACGTCCAGCAGCTGGTCCGCCACCTGCTGCACGGAGCCGGACAAGTCCAGGAACATCGCTCCGGTCTCTTCCGCCGCCTGCCGCATCGCCGTCACCTCGCTCAGGCCGCGGTCGATCGCGACCGCGGCGTCCCGGGTCTCCTGCTGCACCCGTTCGATCAGCTCCGCGATGCGCCCGGCGGACGTTTTGGACTGCTCGGCCAGCTTCCGGATCTCCCCCGAAACGACCGCGAAGCCCCGCCCGTGCTCGCCGGCGCGCGCCGCCTCGATGGAGGCGTTCAGCGCCAACAGGTTCGTCTGCTGCGTCACCGACGCGATCATCGACGTCACCTGGCCGATCTCCTCGGACATGCTCCGCAGCCGGTTTATCGCCTCGACCGCCCCTAGAACCGTCTCGACGACGCCGATGATCTGCCGCATGCTGCCTTGCATCTGCGCGCTGCCCTCGCCCGCGCTCCGCCGCGCCGCGTTCGAGGCGTCCGACGCGCTGCCCGCCGACTCCGCCACCCGGCCGATGCCGGCGGCCATCTCCTCCATCGCCCGGCTGCTCTCCTGCGTGCCGTGGTACTGGCGGGACGAATGCCACGTCAACCGCTCCATCGCGCCGGAGATCGACCGCGACGATTCCGCCGACGCGTGCGCGCCCGACTGCAGCGTCTCGGCGGCCGCGGCCACCTGCCGCGACGATTCGCCGAGATGCTCGATGAGCGCGCGCAAGTTGCCGGTCATGTGGTTGAAATGCGCCGCGAGCGAACCGATTTCGTTGCGCGAGCGGATGTCGAGCGTACCGGTCAGGTCGCCGCCGGCCGCCCGCTCCGCCTGGGCGCCGATCAGCCGCAGCGGACGCAGGAACGCGCGCGCCGACGCGGCGATCACGGCGATGCCCGCGATCGCCGCCAGCAGTCCGATGAGGGAGCTGCGGTACAAGTCGCGCTTCAGCGTCTTCGTGATGAACGCGTAGTCGAAGTCGAGTCCCGCGTAGGCGATCAGGTTGCCCTTCGGGTCCTTGACCGCGCTGACGACGCTGATCCACGTGCCCAGACTGTCCGCGTACGCGCCCGTCCGGCTGACGCCTTCCAGCTCCGACGCCTTCAGCGCCCGGCGCAGCGTCTCGACCGGCACGTACGGCTCCGCCGGCTTCTCGTCGGCGTACAGGTTCGCGTTCGAGAGCAGGTTCAGCAGCGCGGGCTGGCCGTCCTCCCGGGTCCATTCGGGGTAGAAGAGATACGCGTTCTCCACCAGCTCCGAGGCGGCGGCGCGGTCCATTTCCTCCTGCACCCGCACGACGGAGGGAACCGTCTTGTACGCCTCCCCGTTTTTCTTCAGCTCCGTCTTCGCCGTCCCGATTTCGTCCAGCTCGAGCATGAGCGGGGAATGGAACATGTTTTCGAGCGCCACGAGCTCGTCCATCACATGCTGCTTCTGCTGAAAATAAGACACCGTCGTCAGCACGACGCACAAGGCCAAATAACAAGTCCCGGCGATAAAGGAAATGCGGAACGCCAAAGAACGGAAATAGCCGACCGCGGACGGGCCGCGTTTGATTGGCTGCGAGAAGGACATAGTTCGGAAGCACCTCCGGGTATAGGTCGAATGTCTACTAGACGAACGATACCCGATTCTAAAATATTGGTCAATTATGTCAAAATAATCTGTCGAAAACGGCCGATTTTCGCCGATTCCGGGCTTTGGCCCGCTACAGCCGCGGGCAAAGGCGCCGGACCTGCCCGTCAGCGCGCCGCACGCTCGCGCCGATCGGACCGGACCATGCCGAACAAGCCGCGGCCGGTTGACTCCGGCTGCGGCTTGAACGCGCGGCTTTGGTTGCGGGTAGATTGCGCTTATAGCCGCTCGCGCCGCGGCCGTTGCCCCGCATTACGCCTCGAACGTATACGTCCTCGACCACGTTGCCGTCTCGCCCGGCGCGGCGTGAACGGGCGCGAACATTTCCGGCGATACGTTGTGCGCCATGCCCCAGACGGCGATCAGCTCCGTCCGGAAGCCGCACGCCTCGGAGACCCGCACGCCCGAAGGCCGGTGCTCCAGCGTCCAGCCGTCCGGAAGCGCGCCGCCGTCCTCGCCCGGCGCCATGCGGCCGTAGAAATCCCGCTCCGGCACGCTGCCCCATGCCAGCCGGCCGCCCTCCGCCCGAATGTCGCCGACGTGAACCGCGAACGCGGACGAAAGCTCTCCGCGGAAGACGAGCGAATAGTCCGGCCCGACCGCATGTCCGTCGATGCAGATGAAATTATGCGCGTACTCGTTGGTGGCGATGGCCCGTTCCCCGACATTGGTCAGCTCTTAGTCCGCGCGCAGCGCGTTCCCCTCGACCGCAAGCCGCTTGCGGTAGCGGACCGCGAAGCCGAGGCACGGCTCGGGATGCACGTCGAACAGCACGCGGCTCTCGTCCTCCCGGATCACGTCGACGCGGTAAGGCCGCACCTCGTACGCCTTCATGAACCGGTAGCCCTCGTCCGACTCGCGCCGGAGCAGCCCGACGCCCAGCTTCGGAAACCACTCCCCCGGCTTCGCCTCGTCGTAGCCGAGCATCCGCTGATTGCCGAATTCGCCGCAGAGCCCCGCCCCCTTCGACGGGTCCCATACGTTCGGAATTTCATAAGCGCCGAACGTATGCCGGCCGTCCAGCGTCGCCTCCGCGACGAAGCCCGTCCGGTCGAACCGGGCGCCTCCCACCGCGGCGGGATGCTTGATCGCGACGGCCAGCCGGCCGCCCCGCAGTACAATGTCCTCGTGCATGAATCGCTCCTCCTTCGCTTGGCTCTCTCCTTCCTCAAACGATTCCGCGCGGAGCGCCGCCTTTCCTGCCGGCCGGACGCGCGCCGGACGCAAAAAACTCCGTCCCGCGGAGGGACGGAGTGGCGCGGCGCGTTTTTTGGTATACTGACGAAAGTCGCCCCCGTACGCCGCGGGCTTACGGCAGGCAAGGAGGTGCTTTGCGGCCATGCAGCTCAACAAAGGCGAGATCCTGTTCCGCCAAGGGGAAACCGGCCCCCTCTTCCATCTGCGCGGCGGCTTGCTCAAAATCATGCGCGTCCACGCGGACGGCACGCCGTTCCTCGTCAACATCATCACGCCGGGCGAAATCATTCCCCATCATTCGCTCATCAGCCCGAATCCGTACTTCGGCACGGCCGTCGCGCTCACGCCGTCGGAGGCGGAGGTCATCTCCGCGCCGGACTGGTACCGGCAGCTGGAGGACGAGCCCGCGCGGTGCCGGGAGATCGCCCTGCTGCTGCAGGACAGGCTGCGCATGATGCAGCAGCGCATCGACCAGCTGACGCAGGTCGCGCCCGCCGACAAGCTCCGCAAGCTGCAGGCGTGGTTCCGCCTCTACATCGAGCCGGCCGCCCTGACGGAGGTGCTGACGCAGGACGAGATCGGCCAGCTGATCGGCCTGCGCCGGGAAACCGTCAACCGGCTGCTCCGGGCGCAGCGGGCGGAGACGCAGCCAAACCGTTAGGCTATCCCCGAACGCCGGCCCTTCCCGGCCGGAGCGGCCGCCCTTGACCGGACCGCAGCCGGCCCCGCGTCCCGTCCAAGTCCAAGCGGCCGCTTCCATTGCCCCGCCTCAGTCCAGCGCGCCCGCCGGACCGAAGAATTCGAAATGAATGTCTTCCGGCGCGATGCCCCATTCCTTCAGCGCCTGATTCACCGTCCGCATGAACGGCGTCGGTCCGCAGAAGTAAAATCCGGCATCGGTCGTCCCCACGGTTTGTTGCAGGAAAGCCAGATCGAGATACCCCTCTTTATGGAATACCCCCGCTTCCCGGTCTTTATCCGTCGGCGTCCCGTAGACCCAGTGCGCCGAGAAGGCCGGGTGCTCGCCCACGATTTGCTCGACCTCGTCCCGCAGCGCGTGCATGCCGCCGTGGCGCGCCGCGTGGATGAACGTCACCTTGCGCTCCGGCTGCGTCTCCGCCAGCGTGCGCAGCATGCTGACCATCGGCGTCAGGCCGACGCCGCCGCTGATGAGCACGACCGGACGCGAATCGCCTTGGTCCAGCGTGAAATCGCCCGCCGGCGCCGACAGCGGCAGCACGTCGCCTACTTGAATCTCCTCGTGCAAGTACACCGATACGCGGCCCGCCGGCAGCCCCGGCACCGTATTCTCGCGCTTCACCGAAATCCGGTAATGCCCGGCCCCCGGCGATCCCGACAAGCTGTACTGGCGGATATGGGTCCGGTCCTCGCCCGGAATGTCCAGCTTCACGCTGACGTACTGGCCGGGCTCGAACGCCGCGATCGCGCCGCCGTCCGCCGGCACGAGGTAGAACGACGTGATGACCTCGCTCTCCCGCTCCTTCCGCGACACCTTGAACGGCCGAAAGCCTTCCCAGCCGCCGGGCTGCGTCTCCGCTTGCTTGTACATCTCCGCTTCGACGCCGATGAACGCGCCCGCGATCACGCCGTATGCCTCCGCCCAAGCGCCGATGATGTCATCGGTCGCGGCGTCGCCGAGCACTTCTTTGATCGCGCCGAGCAGATGCTCCCCGACGATCGGGTAATGCTCCGGCTTCACGCCGAGGCTGCGGTGCTTGTGCGCGATGCCCTTCACGACCGGCAGGATCGCCTCCAGCTTGTCGATGTTGGCCGCCGCCGCGTAGACCGCGTTCGCGAGCGCCGTCTGCTGCCGGCCCCGCTTTTGGTTGGCGTGGTTGAAAATATTCAGCAGCTCCGGATGGGCCTCGAACAGCCGCTGGTAGAAGCGCTTCGTAATCGCCGTGCCGTGCACCTCCAGCACGGGCACCGTCGATTTGATGATGTCGATCGTCTCTTGCTTCAGCATGTCGCATCCCCGCTTTCGCGTAACTTTGTTTTCATGGTTTCAGTATACGGCTGCACGGAGCTCCGCCTTGTGATTGCAATCACAGCGTTTGAGAAGAAAGTGTGACGATCCCGGATAAATCCTCTACTTCGCCGGGCGCGCGATTTTTTCCTTTTTGTAAAGGAACCGGCCGGTTTTGTCGACATAGAAGGAAAGGCATGACCGCATCCACCTCACAGGCCAAGGGAGACCGCAGCGATGATCCAAGCAAACGACACGCGCATGAAACAGATCACGTATACCGGCATTACGGAGCAGGACCTTGCGTATTTGAAAAGCGTCCGCCCGCTCTTCGAGCGGATCACGGACGAAGTCGTCGACCGGCTGTACGAACAGGTCGCCGCCAATCCGGAGATGAAGGCGATCATCGACCGGCACAGCACGCTGGACCGGTTGAAGGAGACGCAGCGCTGGTACTTCCTGTCGCTGACGGACGGCGTCATCGACCAGGCGTTCATCGACCGCCGCATCCTCATCGGCAGCATCCACTCGCGCATCGGGCTGACGACCGACTGGTACCTCGGCACGTACATGCTGTACCTCGATGCGGCCGTGCAGCACTTCCGGCGCATCGCGCCGGATGCATGGATGACCATCGTGCTCGCGCTGTCCAAAATGTTCAACCTCGACTCCCAGCTCGTGCTCGAGGCGTACGAGCAGGACGAGAAGGCGAAGATCCAGAAGCTGTCCGACGCGCGGCGGCACACGCTGACGACGATCAGCCGCATCGTCCAGGACCTGTCGGCGATGATCGTGGAGCTCGGCGGCAGCAGCCAGTCCGTCGCGGCGTCGGCCAGCCGCACGGCGGACATCCAGGATCAGGCGAACGCGAGAGTGCGCGGGCTGCAGGCCAAGATCGGCGAAATCGACGGCATCGGCTCGCTGCTGCAGGAGATCTCCGACCAAAGCCAGCTGCTCGGCATCAACGCCGCCATCGAAGCGGCCCACGCGGCGGAGCACGGTCGGGGGTTCGGCGTCGTCGCGAACGAGATCCGCAAGCTGGCCAGCCACTCCAAGGAATCGCTCGCCGCGGTCCGGGAGAAGCTGCGGGAGATCAACGGCGTCATGGGCGACGTCATGACGGACGCCGAGCGGACCTCGCAGCTCGCGCGCGATCAGGCGGCCAGCTCGCAGGAGCTGACGTCCTTCGTGCAGATGATCGAGACGATCACGCTGGAGCTCGAGGGCATCCGCTAGCGGCGAAGGGCGAACCGGGCCGCACCGGGCGACTGGCGACGGGCGGCGGGCGCCGACGCCCGGACCCGACGGGCCGACGCCGGCCTTCGCGGAGACGGACGTTCTTTTCACGCCGCCCCGCGTTGTGCTATAGTAAGAGCAACCGAATACCCGTTTTATTCGCTAGGGGAGTCTGACGACTGAGACGCGGAGCCGAATCCGCGGACCCTTGGAACCTGATCTGGGTGATGCCAGCGTAGGGAAGTGAATGGAATTCCGAACGACGACGCGCCTGGCGTTTGTTTCGCGGACCCGCCCATTCCTTTCCGGAGGAATCGGCGGGTTTTTTCGTATGCGCCCGAAAGGAGGATGCCCGCATGAAGACCGTTTTATCGCTGCGCGAGATTTCGTTCGCCTACGGAGCATGCGGCCGGCTGTTCGCGGGCTTGTCGATGCATGTCGCGGAGGGCGAATTCGTCTCCGTCGTCGGCGCGAGCGGCTCCGGCAAGAGCACGCTCTTCAAGCTGATCGCCGGCCTGCTCGAGCCGGCCTCCGGCGACATCGCGCTGTACGGGGATCGCGCCGCCCGCCGGCTCGGAAGCGTCGGCTACATGCCGCAGCGGGACCTGCTGCTCCCGTGGCGCACCGTGATGGACAACTGCCTGCTGCCCATCGAGCTGGCGCCGCGGGGACGCGCGAAGGACGGCGCCGCCGAGGTCCGGCGGCTGCTCGCGCGCTTCGGGCTGGAAGGGAAGGAGCGCGCTTACCCCGCCGAGCTGTCCGGCGGCATGCGGCAGCGGGTCGCGCTGCTGCGCACGGTCATGACGGGGCGCCCGCTGCTGCTGCTCGACGAGCCGTTCGGCGCGCTCGACGCGATGACCAAGCGGGAGCTTCACCGCTGGCTGCTCGGACTCTGGGGCGGCCTCGACAAGAGCGTCCTGTTCATTACGCACGACCTCGAGGAGGCGCTTCTGCTGAGCGACCGCGTCTATCTGATGCCCGCGGCCGGCAGCGGGGACGGTCTGCGGGAGCTGCGCCCCGGCCTGCCGCGGCCGCGGGACGCAAGCTTCAAATACGAGCCGGGCTTCGTGAAGCTCCGGCGGGAATTGGAGCTGCTGCTGGATGAACAGACGACGACCGTTCCGTGACCCGCTGTCGGCGCTCCTCGGGCAGTACGGCCTGTTCGCGCTCCTCCTGCTCGCGCTGCTCGGCGGCTGGGAATGCGCCGTGCGGCTCGGCTGGGTGCCGTTCTTCATCCTGCCGGCCCCGACCGCGATCGCCGGCGCGCTCGGCCGGGACGCCGGCACGCTGCTCGGCCGCCATCTGGCCGCCACGGCGTCGGAGGCCGCTCTCGGCTTCCTGCTCTCGGTCGCCGGAGGCGCGCTGCTCGCGGCGCTGATGCGCCAGTACCGCTGGCTGAACAAGGCGCTCTACCCGTTCATCGTCGTCAGCCAGACGATTCCGCTCATCGCGCTCTCCCCCGTGTTCATCCTGTGGTTCGGATACGCGGTCTGGAGCAAGGTCGCGGTGGTATTCCTGACCGCGTTCTTCCCGATCGTCGTCGGCACGTACGACGGCCTCGGCCGGGGCGACGCCGGCTACCGCGAGCTGCTGCTGACGATGGGCGCGGGCCGCTGGGCGATTTTCCGCAAGGTGCAGGCGCCGCTCGCGCTGCCGTCGTTCTTCTCCGCCCTCAAGCTGTCCGTCGTCTACAGCGTCGTCGGCGCGACGATCGGCGAATGGCTCGGGGGCACCGAAGGGCTCGGCTATTTCAGCCGCCGCATGTCCGGCGGCCTGCAGACGGACGCGATGTTCGCCGCGGTCTTCCTGCTGTCGGCGCTCGGCGTCGCGTTCTTCCTCGCCGTCGCGCTGCTCGAAACCATTCTGCTTCGCAAGAGAAAGAAGGATTACTCATGAGAAAGCCATTATTATTCGCATTCCCGATGCTCATCGCCGCGGCGCTGCTTGCGCTGGGCGGCTGCGGCTCGTCGCCGGGCGGCGGCGCGGCCCCGAATGCCGGCAATGCCGTGAATGCCGGCGCCGGCGAACAAGCGGGCGGCGGCGCGCCGACGCCAAAAATCTCGCTCATGTTGGACTGGTATCCCAACGCGGTCCATTCCTTCCTGTACGCCGCCGAGGCGCAGGGGTATTTCGCGAAAGCCGGCCTCGACGTCGACATCCGCATGCCGGCCGATACCAACGACGCCCTGAAGCTCGTCGCCGCGGGCAAGGTCGACCTCGCGCTCACGTACCAGCCGCAGGTGCTGATGGCCCGCGGAGAGCATATCCCCGTGAAATCGATCGCCGCCATCGTGCGCCATCCGCTCAACCATCTGATGGTGCCGGCGGGGGGCGGCGTGCGGTCGCCGAAGGACCTCGCCGGCAAAACGATCGGCTTCTCGTCCATCCCCCTCTACGAGGCGATGGCGCGCACCATGATCAAGCAGGACGGCGGCGATCCGGACGCCGCGAAGCTGGTCGACGTCGGGTACGATCTGATCCCGGCGATCTCCACGGGCAAGGTCGACGCCATCATCGGCGGCTTCATCAATCACGAGCAGCTGATCCTGGACAAAGACGGCCATCCCGTCGACTCGCTCGACCCCGCCGCCTACGGCGTGCCGGACTATTACGAGCTTGTGCTGGCCGCGAGCGACGACGGCCTGAAGGCGAAGCGGGAGCTGTTCGCCAAGTTCGTGCGCGCCGCGGCCGAAGGGCAGCGCTACGTCGAAGCGCATCCGGACGACGCGCTGAAGACGCTGCTCGCCCACGAGGACGGCGGCTCCCCGCTCGACCCGGCTATCGAGGCGAAGAGCCTGGACATTCTGCTGCCGCTCATGACGGACAAGGACGCGCCGTTCGGCGCGCAGGATCCCGCGTCCTGGGACCGCGTGAACGCCTGGCTCGCGGACAACGGCTTGCTCGGCTCGGACGTCAAGGCCGCGGACGCGTTCGTCCGTCTCGCCGACTAACCGGCTTTAGCGACAAGATAGACGACTTCACACGACCAGGAGGAATCGACCATGTCCTATCTCGATCAAATCCGCGAGCGCAAGCCGCTCGTGCATAACATCACCAACTGGGTGGTGACGAACTTCACCGCCAACGGCCTGCTCGCCCTCGGCGCCTCGCCGATCATGGCGTACGCCCGCGAGGAGGTCGCGGACGTCGCGAAAATCGCCGGCGCCGTGCTGCTGAACATGGGCACGCCGGACGCCGCCGTCGTGGAGTCGATCCTGCTCGCCGGCCGGTCGGCCAACGCGCACGGCGTGCCCGTCGTGTTCGATCCCGTCGGCGCGGGCGCGACGCCCTATCGGACGGAGACGGCGCGGCGAATCGTCCGCGAGGTGCGGCTGACCGCGCTGCGCGGCAACGTGGCGGAGATCGCCAACGTCGTCGGCGAGAGCTGGTCGATCAAAGGCGTCGACGCCGGCGCGGGCGACGGGGACGTCGCGGCGCTAGCCGTGCGGGCCGCGAAGCGGCTCGGCTGCCTCGTCGTCGTCACGGGCAAGGACGACGTCGTCACGGACGGCGAGACGACGTACGTCGTCCATGGCGGCCATCCGATCCTGACGCAGGTGACGGGCGCGGGCTGCCTGCTCGGCTCCGTCCTCGGCGCTTTCCTGGCCGTTGCCGGCGACGGCGCGGCGCGGCTCGAAGCGGCCGCCGAAGCGCTGGCGTTCTACGGCGCGGCGGCGGAGCTGGCGTTCGCGGCGACGGAAGGCCGCGGACCGGGCAGCTTCCAGGTCGAGTTCCTGAACCGGCTGGCGCTGGTCACTTCCGCCGAGCTGCGGGAGATGGCCGCTATCGAGAAGCTGGCTTAAGCCGAGGGCGCCATGAAAGATCGTTGCGAGCTTGCGCATACGAAACGCTTTAGAGGAGGAATGACGATGACGACCATTACCAAGGCGCTTACGATCGCCGGCTCGGACAGCGGCGGCGGCGCGGGCATTCAGGCCGACCTGAAGACGTTTCAGGAGCTCGGCGTCTACGGCATGTCCGCGCTGACGGCGGTCACGGCGCAGAACACGCTCGGCGTTCACGGCGTCTACCCGCTCGAGCCCGCGGCCGTTGCCGCGCAGCTGGACGCGATCGGCGCGGATTTGCCCCCGGACGCGGTCAAGACGGGGATGCTGTTCAGCTCGGCCATCATCGGCACGGTCGCGGACAAGGCGCGCGAGTACGGCTGGCGGAACCTCGTCATCGACCCCGTCATGGTCGCCAAGGGCGGCTCGCGGCTGCTGCTCCGGGAAGCGGTCGACGCGCTCGTGACGCGGCTGCTGCCGCTCGCGCTCGTGACGACGCCGAACATACCCGAGGCCGAGATGCTGACCGGCCTGCAAATCGCGAGCCTGCAGGAGCGCGAAATCGCCGCGAAGACGATCGTGGAGATGGGTTCGCGGTACGCGCTCATCAAGGGCGGCCATGGCGCGCAGCACGAGCCGATGATCGACCTGCTGTACGACGGCCGGACGTTCCGCTACCTGGAGAGCAAGCGGATCGACACCCGCCACACGCACGGGACGGGCTGCACGTATTCCGCCGCGCTGACGGCCGCGCTCGCCCGCGGCTTCGCGGTCGAGGACGCGATGGAGATGGCGAAAGCGTTCATCCAGGCGGCGATCGAGGACGAGCTCGGGTTCGGGGCAGGCCACGGGCCGACGAACCATTTTGCCTACCGGCGGCGGATGCGGAGCGAAGCGCGTGCCCGGTAACGTTCGCCGTCCCGCGGAGGAAGCGGTCCGCCGCGCGCTGGGCGTCTACCTCATCATGGGCAGCCCGAATTGCCCGCCCGGGACGGACCCGGCCGAGCTGCTGGCGGACGCGATCGACGGCGGCGTCACTTGCTTCCAGTACCGCGAGAAAGGGCCGGGCTCGCTCGCGGGCGACGGCATGCTGGCGCTGGGGAAACGGCTGCAGGCGGTATGCCGGGCGCGCGGCGTGCCGTTCATCGTGAACGACGACGCCGGCCTGGCGGCGGCGCTCGGAGCCGACGGCATCCACGTCGGGCAGGACGACGAGCCGGCCTCGTCCATCCGGGCGCGGCTCGGCGCCGGCATGATCGTCGGCGTGTCCGCCCACACCGCGGACGAGGCGCGCCGGGCGCTGGCCGACGGCGCCGATTACTTGGGCATCGGGCCGGTGTTCCCCACCGGCTCGAAGCCCGACGCCAAGGCGCCGCAGGGCACGCGGCTGCTCGAGGAGCTGCGCGCGGCCGGCATCGCGGCGCCGCTGGTCGGCATCGGCGGCATCACGCCCGCGAATGCCGCCTCGGTCCTCGCCGCCGGGGCCGACGGCGTCTCCGTCATCTCGGCGATCGCGCTCGCGCCGTCGCCTTCGGAGGCCGCCCGGCGGCTGGCGGAGGCCGCCGCGCGGGCCGGCCGGGGCTGACGGCCGCTGCCGGACGCGACGGGCGGCCGAGGCGTACCGCCGGCCGGACGCCCTCCCGCCGCCGACGATAGCCGCCGCACGCGCTGCGGGGCGGAAGGCCGAACCGGCCGAGGCTCTCCGGCCCCGCCTTGCATCCTTGCCAAAAAGCCCCTCACCGCCGGCAGGCGCGGCCGAGCGGCTTGTTTCCGTTGCGGAACCGCGTTCGCCCCGCGGCCGTCGCCTTCCGCAGGTATAAGCGGACAGGAGATCCGTTATGCGGCCGCATCTGGGCGTTTCTCGGGAAATGACGGACACGACAGCCGCTATTGCCGTCCAAGACGGCATAACCACCTCCGAATCCTAACGAATAGCAGCTCTGATGGCCGCCAATCCCGGGCACCGGGCGTAAGCAACGGTACCCGCGCCTCCCGACGACTCACACCAGTGCCTACGCCAAGCGCACGCGCTCGCGTCCAACTCCGCCCTGCACCGCCCGCCCCTGCGCGCAATGCGGCCGCAGCCCGCACGCGCCGCACTTCGGCGCGCCGCCGCAGATGGCGCCGTAGTCGACGGCGCAGTACAGCCACATCAGATTGTCGAGGTACGTCAGGTTCACGCCCGCCTCGGCCGCGAGCCCGCTCAGAATCGCGACTGCTTCGGCCTCCGACGGGTAGCCGCCGTGCAGCCGGAGCCGCGAATCGCCGACGATGCGCCGGATGTGGGAATCCGGCTTGATCGCCTTCACGCCGACATGCCGGAGATACTCCAGCGCGAGCGTGAAGCCCATGCCCCGGAGCTTGTACCGCTTCCCCTGCCCCAGCTCGCGCGCGATCGCCTCCGGCGCGTCGCTCAACACGAACCGGTCCAAACTGCCATAGTCCGCAGCGATTCGCTCCAACGTCGCGAGGTTCGCGTCCAGATCGGCCATCTGCCTGGCGATCGCGCGGTTGCCGCATTTGATCGCCTGGACGCGCTCGGCGAGCCGGCTTTTGTCCGCCGCCTTCAGGCGCTCGGCCTCGTATCCGCCGAATAGCTCCGCGAGCCGCGCTTCGTTCCGCGCGATCGGCCCCCATGGCCGCTGATTGCTCAGCAGCGCGAGCAGCATCCCCCGGATATGCTCGCCGAACGAGAACGATTCGCCGCGGTCTCGCCGATCCGACTGGCGCACCTGCCCGAGCTCGTCGATCGCCCCGGCCACGTCGAAGCCCTGCGCGCGAAGCGTTTCCTCCATCAACGCTAGCAGCTGCCCTGCCGTTACCACCGCCCCCGCCTCCTCCGTCAAACTATCGTTCTACCCGCAACCAAACCGCCATCTCCGCGTACAACGGAACAAAACGAAAAGAGCGGGTGCCTTCCCTATGGCCGTACGGATCAAAAAACTCAGTAACCCCAGCGTACTCTTCTTCGCCGCCCTCACCGCCGTGACTCTCGCGGTCGCGCTGCTGTCCCACTCGTATTTCACGGACCGCGCCTTCTACCTGAACCAGGACCGGTACACGCTGCAGCGTCTGCAAAACGACCTGGCCACGTACCGCGGCGGGTCGGCCGGTCCCGTCGACGTTCGCGTCAGCGGCGGCCGGGAGCGCACGGTACGGATCGGAGCGGACGACTACGTCATCGCGAAAACCACCGCGCCCCCGCTTCCGGCGGCCTTCACCGTCGCCTACCCCAACGGCCACCGGTACAGCGTGGAGGACAATAATGGCATGCTCCTCAGCTACGACGCGAAAGGCGAGCTCGTCGTGGAAATCGCGGCCTACTCGGGAGGCGTGCGCATTGACGAGCCCATCGAAAGCTATCTCCCCGCATCGCTCGTCGCCGCCGCCTATCCGGAATACCACCGCGCGCAGGGCCGGCCCGGATTTCTCTTCCTGGCCTTCGCCTTCATGATCTTCGGCTGGTGCTGCTTCCGCTACGAACGATTCCAGACGCGCCTGTTCTATCTGTCGCCCCGGCAGCTCCTGTACGACAATCCCGAGCCGAGCGATTTCTATTATTTCATGAGCAAGGCCGGCGGCATCGCCGTCATGGGCGGATCGATCTGGGTCGCCTGCCAGGCGTTCGTCTCCGGTTGAGGTCCGCGCGGCAGCCCGGTCTCTATCCCGCGCCGGAGACAGCGGCAAGCGGCCGGCGAATGCGGGAACCCGGCGAACGTCCGATCGTTCCCCTCCGCCGCGTTCGAAGCCGATGTCCCGGACCGGTTAACTCCGATACGCCATACGCTACGCTCATCATACGATGACGAACCTTGCCGCCGCCACTCCCCGGAGCGCCCGCTGCTTGCCCGCCAAAACCGAAGGAGCATGAGCTCGCGCCGCGCTTCGCGGTTTTGGCGCCGAAGCCGCAGCGCGCCATGGCATAGTCGGCTGATGCCTGCGTGACGCGTGCGGGACGGGCGGGAAAACAGGGTCGCGTGCGGTGCGGAGGCAGACAAGACAGCGTGCGTAGCCGAGGGTAGGCAGACGGCGAAGCGGAGATCGTGCGCGATGCGGAGGCTGGACTTCCTTCCTTAACGCGCCAAAAAGGCCCGGACGCTAGCCGTCCGGGCCGTTTGTGCTTGCGCGATCGAATTCGACGGGCGCTCCCCGCCTTACTTCATCATTTGTTTCACCAATTCGCGGTTGCGCTCCTTGAACCGGTCGTTATGCGACGAGACCATGGCGAACTTGTCGGCATCCGGCTGGATGAACTGCTTCGCCTTGTTCACCGCGTTCGCCGCGTCCTGGAACGCCCCGGCGATGAGATGCAGCTTGCCGTCGTGCATCAGGATGTCGCCCGCGGCGTACAGCCCCGGCACGGACGATTCGCTCATGACGGTGCCCGATACGTAGAAATCCTCGAGCATCTCGATGTTCAGGTCGCTCGCCTGCAGCAGCGTCGATTCCCGGTCGTAGCCGTGATTGATGACGATCTCGTCGGCTTCCACCGTCACGACCTCGCCCGTCTCGTGGTTCGTCAGCTCGACGCGCTCGATCTTCTCGTGGTCCGCGCTCGCGATCAGCTTCGTGATCGAGGAATGGAAGACGCATTCGGCGGAGCTCCTCAGCAGCTGCTGCACCTGCGCCTCGTGCCCGGTCAGCGAGCCCTTGCGGTACACGACGATGACCTGCTTCGCGACCGGCTCCAGCTCGTTCGCCCAATCGACGGCGGAATTGCCGCCGCCCGAGACGACGACGGTCTTGCCCTTGAACTGGCGCAGCGACTTGACCGTGTAATGCAGATTGCTCACCTCGAACCGCTCCGCGCCCTCGATCTGCAGCTTGGTCGGCTTCAGGATGCCGCTGCCGACGGCGACGATGACGGTCTTCGAGTAATGGACGGTCCCGGAAGCCCCGCGCAGCTCGAACAAGCCCGTTTCCCCGCGTCCGATCGCCTCCACCTTCTCGTTCAGCACCACCTCGGGGCCGAAGGTCAATCCCTGCTCGACCAGCTGTTCGATCAGCTTCGCGCCGGGAACGGGCGTCAGGCCGCCGACGTCCCAAATCATTTTCTCCGGATAGACGTGCACCTTGCCGCCGAGCTGCGGCTGAAACTCGATGATTTTCGTTTTCATTTCCCGCAGTCCGCTATAGAAAGCCGAGTACAGCCCCGCCGGGCCGCCCCCGATGATGGTCACGTCGTATACGTCCGCCGCGTTCATGAAGATCGCTCCTTCGCCATGGTTTTTCGTTGATAACGATTCTCAATTAGTATAAATATACACGGCCGCGTGCTTTTTTACAAGATGATATTGACAATCATTCTCACTGAACGTATCGTTGGTTATGGCAGTTTTGATAATCGTTATCACTGAATAACCAGTTTATTCCAATAAAAAGGGGTTTTCGTCTCATGAAAAAAGCGTTTTTTCCGATTCTCGCCGTCCTCATTCTGCTCCTAAGCGCCTGCGGCAACGCCAATAACGGCGCCGGCAACGCAGCGGAAGGCAATGCCGCTCCCGCGAACAACGCCGCTTCGAGCGCCGATCAGCCGGCCGATAACGCGGCGGCGAACCATGCGGCTTCGGCCGACGCGCCGGCAACCGGCACGATTACGTACCAATCCGAATCCGGCCCCGTCGAAGTGCCGGCCAACCCGCAGCGCGTCGTCGTGCTGGCTTCCTACGCGGGCGACCTCATTTCGCTCGGCGTCAACATCGTCGGCGCCGATTCCTGGTCGATGAAGAATCCCCGTTTCGCGGATAAGCTGAAGGACGCGAAGGAAGTGTCCGACGAGGACCTGGAGAAGATCATCGAGCTCGATCCCGACCTGATCATCGGCCTCGATAACGTCAAGAACCTCGACAAGCTCAAGGAAATCGCCCCGACGGTCGTGTTCACGTACGGCAAAGTCGACTACCTGACCCAGCACGTCGAGATCGGCAAGGCGGTCAACAAGGAGAAAGAAGCGCGGGCGTGGGTCGACGACTTCAAGAAGCGCGCGGCCGAAGCCGGCACCGAGATCAAAGCCAAAATCGGCGAGAGCGCGACCGTCTCCGTCATCGAAAGCTTCGACAAGCAGCTGTACGTCTATGGCAACAACTGGGGCCGCGGCACGGAGGTGCTGTACCAGGCGATGGGCCTGAAAATGCCGCAGAAGGTCATCGATTCGGCGCTGAAGCCCGGCTACTTCGCCCTGTCGACGGAAGTGCTGCCGCAATACGCCGGCGATTACGTCATCCTGAGCAAGTTCAGCGATGCCGACAACTCCTTCCAAGACACCGATTCGTACAAAAACATTCCGGCCGTGAAAAACGGACACGTCTTCGAAGTGAACGCCAACGAGTTCTACTTCAACGACGCCGACACGCTCGACTACCAGCTGGACTTCTTCAAGAAAAGCTTCCTGGGACAATAAGGCGATGGCCGGCGATTCGACCCGCTCCGTCCCCTTTGCCTTCAAGCTCGCCGCGGGCCTGCTGCTCTTCGTGTTGACGTTCTTCGTCGCCATGACGCTCGGCGCCGCCCACACGACGCCGAAGGAAGTGTGGCTCGCGATCATGACCGACCGGCCGGGCGAGAATCTCTCGGTGCTCCGCGAGATCCGGCTGCCGCGCGAAATCGCGGCGGTCTTCATCGGGGCGGCGCTGGCGGTGTCCGGCTCCGTCATGCAGGGCATGACGCGCAATCCGCTCGCCGATCCCGGCCTGCTGGGACTGACCGCCGGCGCCAACGCGGCGCTCGCCTTCACCCTTGCGCTCGTCCCGTCTGCCAACTACTTCTGGATCACCGTGGCCTGCTTCGTCGGCGCCGCCGCCGGTTCCCTGCTCGTGGCCGGCATCGGCGCCGCCAAGAAGGGCGGCTTCTCCCCGCTGCGCATCGTGCTGGCGGGTTCCGCCGTTTCGGCGTTTCTGTACGCGCTCGCGGACGGCATCGGCTTGGCCTTCAAAATTTCCAAGGACGTCTCCATGTGGACCGCCGGCGGCATCATCGGCACGTCCTGGGAACAGCTGCAGGTCATCATTCCGTTCGTCTCGGTCGGCGTGCTGACCGCCATGGCGCTGTCGCGGCAGCTCACGATCCTGAGCCTGAGCGAGGACATCGCCGTCGGCCTCGGCCAGAAGACCGGCGCCGTGAAGGCGGCGCTGTTCGTCGTGACCGTGCTGCTCGCCGGCGCCTCCGTGGCGCTGGTCGGCAACCTGACCTTCCTCGGGCTCATGATCCCGCATATCGTGCGCGCCGTCGTCGGCACGGATTACCGGTTCGTCGTGCCGATGTCGGCCGTGTCGGGGGCGACGTTCATGCTGCTCGCGGATACGCTCGCCCGGACGATCAACGCGCCGTACGAGACGCCGCTGGCCGCCATCGTCGCCGTCGCGGGGCTGCCCTTCTTCCTGTACATCATGCGGAGAGGGGGCAAGGCGATCAAATGACTCGGCCCGCAATCGTCCGCAAGCAGCGAATCATCCTGCTCGCGTTGTTCGCGCTCATCGTATTGACCGTCTTTCTCGGCATGGGACTCGGCTACGCCAAGCTCTCGTACGGCCGCCTGCTGCCGACGCTGTTCGGGCACGGCAACTTCAAGGAGCATTTCATCCTGTACGAAGTCCGCCTGCCGCGCATCGTCATCACGCTCCTGTCGGGCATGGCGCTGGCGCTCGCCGGCTCCGTCCTGCAGAGCGTGACGCGCAACGACCTTGCCGATCCCGGCATCATCGGCATCAATTCCGGCGCGGGCGTCGGCGTCGCCTTCTTCTTCCTGTTCATGCCGCTCGAGGCGAACACGTTCGCGTACGTGCTGCCGATGGTGGCGTTCGGCGGGGCGCTCTTGACGTCCGCGCTGATCTACCTGTTCGCGTACAAGCGGCACGCCGGCCTTCAGCCCGTCCGCTTCGTCCTGACCGGCGTCGGCTTCTCCATGGCGCTCTCGGGCATCATGGTCGTGCTGATCTCGTCCGCGGACCGGCAGAAGGTCGACTTTATCTCGAAATGGCTGGCCGGCAACATCTGGGGCACGGATTGGCCGTTCATCTGGGCGCTGCTGCCGTGGCTCGCCGTGCTCGTGCCGTTCGTGCTCTACAAGGCGAACAAGCTGAACCTGCTGGCGCTCGACGAATCCGTCGCCGTCGGCGTCGGCGTCGCCCTGGCGCGGGAGCGGCTCGAGCTGCTGCTCGCGGCGGTCGCGCTGGCGGCCGCCGCCGTATCCGTCACCGGCGGCATCGCCTTCGTCGGCCTGATGGCGCCGCATATCGCGAAGGCGCTGGTCGGCCCGCGCAACCAGCTGTTCATGCCCGTCGCGATCCTGATCGGCGGCTGGCTGCTCGTGCTGGCCGACACCATCGGCCGCAACGTCGGCACCGCGGACGGCGTGCCCGCGGGCATCGTGGTCGCGCTGATCGGCGCGCCGTACTTCGTCTATCTCCTGATGAAGAAAATCTAAAAGCGGCGGCTCCGGGCAGCCCGTCCGAGCCCAGCCGCTTCTCCTTGGCCAAACGCGCTTCGTTCCCATGGGACGAAGCGCGTTTGGCATTGCGCGAACGCTTCCCGATCGGCGCGGAGCCACTAGGCAAACGGGAAACTTTTCCATATACTAGAGAGACTTTCCCGAAGGGTGGACCGATCTCGTCATGCAAGGGTCATCGTTTTATCTCGTTGTCGTCCTGATCGCGGCGCTCATTCTCTGGCGCAGAACGCGCGCGATGTACCGCCCGATCAAGGGCAGCGGCATCCGCCTGCTGCTCCCGGCCGTCTATGTGGCGGTCCTCTGCGTTCCTTTGGCGTCCGGCCCGAACGTGGATGCCCCGCCGTGGGAATTCCTCGTCGCGTTCCTGGTCGGCGCCGTGCTGTCGGTGCCGCTCATTTGGACCACGAATTACGAGCTTCGCGCGGACGGCCAGATCTATGCCGTCAAGAACTCCGGCTTCATCGTCGCGTTCCTCGCGGTCTTCGTCATCCGCTTCCTGCTCCGCAATTATTTCGCCTTCATCGGACCGGAAACGGAAGCCGCGCTGTTCGTCGTCGTGGCCGCCGGCTACGCGGTACCGTGGCGGATCGTCTCGTACGCGAAATTCCGCCGGCTGCTCGGGCAGCGCGCGGCGGCGATGTCAGCGCCGGGCGCGCCGGCCGGGCCGCAAGCCGGGCCGCAGGCCGGTTTTGCCGATGGCGGGCCGCAGACCGTCGCTTAAGCGTGGACGTATTAGAAGCGAAAAGACACCGGACGCCGGTGTCTTTTTTTGCGTACTGCCCTGCGCCGCGGCTGCGATCAATAATAATGAACGCGGCTATCGTTTTATTCAATTAGGCAAGCTCCGTTTCCCGGCGTTGCAATGGGGTCGACTCGCGAGCGGGCAGCGCGCGTCATCGAATTCGAAGGAGCGAACCCGGTCGTGCCCGGCGCCGTCGCGACGCGCTGGCGGGCGGGCCGGGAGGCGCGGATGCGGCGGCTCGCGCCGACGCTGCTGCTGCAGCGGATCTCGACCCCGGAGGACGTCGCCCAGCTCGTCTGCGCCGCGCTCGAGCAGGAAGCGATGACCGGTCAACTGATCACGGTGGACAGCGGGCAGACGCTGTAGCGGCGCGGGGCCCAGCGTCCGGCGGCAAGGCGCAACGGCGGCGGGCCGCAATCGCGATTCATGCGGTCAACGCGAAAAAGAAGAGCACCGGACGGTGCTCTTCTTCGTTGCCGCGAAGCCGCGCGGGCGGTTGTCAAATGCGCGCCGGGCGGATGCGCCGCCAGCATCGCGTCCGTCTGGCGGGCGGCCGCCGCCTCCGCCGCGAAGGCCAGCGCCGCGTCGCGGCGGAACAGCCAGCTCGCGACCGCGGCCGCGCCGTAACGCGCGCGCCAGACGTCGCCCGTCTCCGCCAGGCAGCCGGCGATGACGGCGAGCCCGGCCGACAGGCGGGTCCGCTCCGCCACCCGGCGCCCGAGACCCGCCGGCGAATCGCTCATCGGACCGGCGACGCGGCCTCCAGGCGCCGGATCAGCGCGTCCAGCCTCACGTCCGCCAGCGATTCCAGCCGCAGGTCCACGCTGCCGAAGGCCAGCTCGCGCGTGACGTCGTTCGGCACCGTGACGCAGTACATGCCGGCCGCCTTGGCCGCCTTCGCGCCGTTCGGCGAATCCTCGAACGCCACCGCCTCGTGCGGCTCGAGCCCGAATTCGCGGAGAACCTGCAGGTACAGCTCGGGATCGGGCTTCGCC
Source organism: Paenibacillus sp. UNC496MF (assembly GCF_900113915.1). Lineage (NCBI taxonomy): Bacteria > Bacillati > Bacillota > Bacilli > Caryophanales > Paenibacillaceae > Paenibacillus > Paenibacillus sp. UNC496MF. Next base: position 100,419 of record NZ_FORE01000010.1, on the reverse strand, counting down.
CGGACCACGTCGTCGCGCACCCGGATGCATTCGAAATACGGCGCCACGCTCAGGCGGCCGAGATGGCCCGTCACCCAGGCGCGGGTCGCGCTCGACGCCAGCCCGACGCGAAGGCCGAGCGTCCCCGCGTCCTTCAGGTAGTCCTCCACGCCGGGACGGATCGTTTCCGCCGCGAGCAGCGCCTCGAATTTCTCCCTGTGCCGCGCGCGCAGAAGCTCCCGGTCGACGGTCCGCCCCAAGCACGCTTCCAAATGCCCGTACGGATCGAACCCGCTGTCGTGCGTGCCCACGCATTGCCCCCAGACGGCCAGCTCCAGCTCGTGCCCGTGCTCCGCGAAAATCTCCCGATACGCCCGATACTCCGGCGCTTCGGTATCGTAGATCAGCCCGTCGAAATCGAATACGATCGCTTTAATCACGCTACCACTCCTCCTCGGATGTCGCCTGCTTCCCTGAGGAGTTCTCGATCAAGGGGCCATATCCCTGCCGGGGACGCCATTTTGCGCCTCTCCGTCACCGCCCGCTTCCTCCGCGAGCCGCCGGTAATGCGCGACGACCAGCTCCTTGAACGCGGACGCCGCCTTCGTCAGATGCCGGCGTTTCGACCAGGCGAGCCCGATCGTCCGATAGCAGGCCGGCTCCGCGATTCGCGTCCGGTGGGGCAGCAACCGCGCGACCGGCTTCCATTCCGACGCCGGTATGAACGTCACGCCGAGATTTTGCCTGACCAAGCGGATGATGGCGTCCGGCTCGTCCAGCTCGAACGCGACGCGCGGCTCGAAGCCCGCCTGCCGGCAGAACCCGTCGGTCAGCTCCCGGAACGCGTAGCCGGCGTTCATCCCGATGAACGGATCGCGCTCCAGCTCCCGCAGCGCGACGCGTTCCCTGCCCGCGAGCCGGTGGCCCGGCGGAAGCGCGAGAAACACCTCCTCGGTCAGCAGCGGCAGCCATTCGATCTCGGGACCCTCCAGCTTCAGCGAGGCGATGCATAGATCGACCTCGCCCTTCTCGAGCTGCCGCAGCATCGACGGGACGGGCGCCAGAAACTGCCGCACATGCACCTCGGGGCGCGCGCGCGCGAAGGCGCCCATGAGCGCCGGCAGCATCTTCGTGATCGACACCGCCAGCTTCAGGCAATTCTGCTCCTTGCCCGCCAGCTCGCCGATTTCGCGCTTCGCCTCGTCGAGCTCCATGAAGGCGCGCTCCAGCCGCCGCAGGAAAATACCGCCGTACGCGTTTAGCCGGATATGCCGCCCCTCCCGGTCGAAGAGCGGCACGCCGACGTCGTGCTCGAGCCGCGCGATCGTCTTGCTCAGCGACGGCTGGGCGATCCGCAGCTCCTCCGCCGCCCTGGTCATATGCTGAAGCCGCGCGACGGTCCGAAAATAATGCAATTGCAATAACTCCATGTCGCCCTCCGGCCTTCCGTCCACAGACGGAGAGGAATCCAACGCATAGCCGCTAGTATTTCCGTATCCGTCCCCGCGAATGTATGCCGACGCTTCACCCCGGTTCATGCCGAAGCAGCCGCTCCCGCGTCATGGCGACGCCGGGAACGGCTGCTTGCTTCGGGAATGCCGCCGGGGACGGCGCTCGGCTTGATGAACGGTGCGCGGAACGCTTCTTACGGCTTCTCCCCGCCGGCGGACGACGTCACGATGATGCCGTCGTCGTTGTCGCCGGACACCGTGTACGCGCCGTCCGCGGGCACGCTGATCGCCGTCTCCCCGGACGGCGACGCCGTGTAGTAATCGACCTCGTAGCTGACGCCGTCCACGAGCGCCGTCAGCGTATGCTGCTCCTTCAGCGCGGCCAGGTACTCCTCCAGCGTCCAGCCGCGGTCGTGCATGATCACGCTGTGCGGCAGGCCGACGTAGCGAAAATGCCACGGCTCGAACTGAATGCCGGTCACGGCGGTCTTGTCCTCGGGATAGCGGAGAATAAAGCCGTACGCCCAGGCATGCTTGCTCAGCCAATTGCCTTCGGGGGCGGCGTTCATGCTCGCCGTCGTCGACCCGACGTCCATGGAGAGGCCGAGGTTATGCTCGCTGTAGCCCGGCGGCAGGGCGTAGTCCGACCCTTTCTCCGCGTACAGCTTCTTCTGCGCGGCCTCGTCGCGGTAGCCGCTGTTGATCACGAAGTGGCGGATGCCGTCGGCCCGGGCGGCGTCCGCGAGCACCTGCCACTTCTCCGCCACCCGTTTCGACAGGCTCACCGTCGTATCCATCAGGCCGTAGCCGTGCTTCAGCTCCGGATGCTCGAACAGATTGACGACGTCGTCCAGTCTTCCCGCCTCGCGAACCGGATGCGTCCGGTCGACCAGTACCAGGTCTCCCCGATATGGCTGGTCCGCGTCCGTCTGCACGATGCGCGACATCGGCGCGGCGTCCGCCGCGGCCGCCTTTCCTTCGGGCTCCGCGAACCACCCTTTCGCATGCTGGCCGGCCTTCACGGCCACCACCGCCAAGACGACGAGCGCCGCCAATCGCGTTGCTTTCATGCCTTTCATCCTCCCGTACCGCTAGTTGTTCCAAGGATACGGCAGCGGGATAAAAAAGAACCGGGGCAAAACTTAATTTTTTCTTAAATCAGCGCCCGGAGATGACCTCACCGCGCTTTACTCGTAGCCTTTCGCGATCGTCTCCAGGTACTCCTCGATCGGAACGGAGCTGCGCAGCGCGAGCAGATTGTTGCCCGCCTCGCCGACGACCGTCCGGAATTGGCGGCTCGCGCCGGTCGCCTGCGCCGCGATGGCGTCCACGATGGTTTGCGGATCGTCCAGCGAGCCGTCATCGGAACGCGAAGCCATCATGCCGGCGACCTTGTTCATCAGGCCGTCGTACGCCGCAATGTTCTCGTCCTTGCTCCAGCGGATGTTGTTCAGGAAATTGTTGCCGCTCGAACCGCCCTGCTCGATGAGCCGCAGCTCGATGTTAAGCGGCTTGAGCTCGTAATAAAGCCCTTCCGTCAAGCCCTCGAGCGCGAACTTGGACATGTTGTACAGCGAACCGAGCGGCACGGCCGTCGTGACGCCCATGAACGAGCTGATGTTGATGAACATGCCGCCGCCGTTCGCCCGGAAATGCGGCAAGAACTTGCGGATGACGTTGATCGGCCCGCGGGCGTTCACGGCGAACTGCCAGTCGATCGTCTCTTCGTCCGCCAGCTCCAGCGCCCCGTATACGCCCATGCCGGCGTTGTTGACGACGACGTCGATCTTGCCGAACGCCGCGATCGCGCCGTCGACGGCGGCGTTCACTTCCGCCAGCTTCGTGACGTCGAGCTTGAACAGCTTGATGTTCTCGTACGCCGTGAGCTCCGTTTCCTTCTCCGGGGTGCGCATCGTCGCGGCGACGTTCCAGCCGAGCTTCGCGAAATGAATGGCCGTCAGCTTGCCGAGTCCCGTGCTTGTGCCCGTAATGAATACCGTTTTGTTCGTGGTCATGATTTCATCATTCCTCCGGTTATGCGTTTTATTTGGGTTTGAATTGAACGTTCGTTCTAATGTGCCGAGACTGAACGGCGGACTGTACGCTAGACGACGATTGACGACGAATTGACGACGATTGGAACGCGAGTTCGAACTCCCGCTTCGCGAAAGCCGTGTTTTTCTATCGAACGTTCGATCTAATCTTGGCGGAAAGAAGCAGGCCGGACTTCGCTTACCCGGTCCAACCTTTTTCTTTGCTCACCGCGTTCCAGCAGGCCCGGATCGCTTGCTCCTCGAGGTCGTCCGTCAGTTCCAGCATGTTCTGCTGATGGCTCTTCAGGAGATAGACGAGGGAGCCGTAATGCATCTGCACCATCATGTGCGGATCGAGCGGGACGAACAATCCTTCTTCGACCGCTTGGCGGTACAGCTCTTCCATCGGTCCGCACCAGCCGCCCGTGTAGGCTTCCAGCTTGGACTGCTCGCGAATGTACGGCGAGAACGAATACTGCTCGATGAACCGGAATCCCTTCGGGTACTGCTTGCCCAGCTCGATCACGCTGCGCCACGCGAGCCGGAACCGCTCCTGCACGGAATCGGCCTGATTCATGCCCTTCGTGACGAATTCGCCGTTGAACTTCACGATGGCCTTGTACAGCTCGTTGATGATGTCTTCCTTGCTGCTGAAGTAGTGGTAGATGTTGCCCGTCGAGACGCCGGAATCCTTCGCGATCAGCGACATCGACGTCGCCTGCAGCTCGCGGTCGATGATCAAGTCCAGCGTCGTCTCCAGGACGGCTTTCTGTACTTTGTTGCAACGCTCGAACATCGGCCTGCCTCCTTTCGTTCGGATTAGATCGAATGATCGTTCTAATCATAATCCTGCAGCCCGCCGCTGTCAACCCGCCGCTCTGCGAGCCGGCTCCGGCGCCCGCCCGGCACGGGTTACCGCGGCGGCACGGCGCAGCCGAGGCAATCGCGGGCGGCCGCCCGGGCGCGCGATTCGCGGCCGACAGCTGCTCCGGCTCGGACAAGGCGACGCCGGCGCGACTCGGCCGCAGGCAACGGACTGCGAGCCCGGTGCCGCCGCGACCAGCCGGGCGCCCGCCCGTGCGCCGCGTTCATTTCCCCCGGCTGGCGCTCCGCGGCTTGAGGGCGGGCTGCTCGGCCGCCGGCGGGGTCTCTCCGCCGTCCAGCGGCAGCCGCACCTCGAAGCAGGTGCGCACGACGTCGCTCCGCGCCTCGATCGTGCCCCCGTGCTGCTCCACGATATTGCGGACGATGAACAGGCCGAGCCCGGTGCCGCCGCCCTGATGGGTCCGCGCCTGGTCGCCGGTGTAGAACATCTCGAACAGATGCGGCAGCTGCTCCGGCGGAATGGAATCGCCGTAGTTGGCCACCTGCACGACGGCCTCGCCGCCTTCCTCGAAGCAGACGATGTCGATGTAATGCCCGTCCGCCCCGTAGCGCGCGGCGTTCGTCAGCAGGTTCTCGAACACCCGCGCCAGCAGCTCGCCGTCGCCGAAGAGGCGGACGTTCGGCGCGATGTCCGGGCGCACGGTCAGCTCCTTGTTCTCGAACAGCGGATACAGCTCCTCGTTCAGCTGCACGAGCAGCTCGCTCAGGTCCAGGTCCGCCCGGTGCAGCGGCGCCATGCCGTGATTCATCCGGGTCACCTCGAACAGCTCGTCGATCAGCTTCTCGAGCCGCTTGGACTTGGTGAACGCGATGCGCGTGTAATGGGCGGACTGCTCCTTGGACAACCCTTCGTCCCGAAGGATGAAATCCAGGTAGCCGAGCACCGACGTCAGCGGCGTGCGCAGGTCGTGCGCCAGGTTGAGCACGAGCTGGTTTTTGCTGCTCTCCGCGAAGTCGCCCCGCTCCACCGCCCGCTGCAGGTTCTCGCCCGCGAGGTTGATGTCGTCGGCGATCCGCTCGAATTCGTCCTGCGAATGGATGACGACGCGGCTGCTGAAATCACCTGCGGCCAAGCCGTGGATGCCCCGCGAGATCGCCTTGAAATACGCCGCGTACGGCTTCGTGAACAAGTAAAAGAACAGAATCGTCAACGGGATCATCAGCAGCATGGCGAACTTGAAGTCGCCGATGCCGTTCGCGATGATGTGCCGCAGCCGGAACAACGGGTCGTCGGCGAATCGCGCGTCGGCCAAGTAATACGATTCCACCGCCTTGTACGCGAGGAATAGCGCAAGCCCCGCAAGCAGCATGCTGAAGACGAGGAAGAGGATCATTTTGACGCGGAAGCTGATGCCGGGCTTACCCATTGAACGTGTACCCCACGCCCCAGACGGTCTTGATCCACTTGTTCTTGTCGTCGCCGAGCTTCTTGCGCAGGGTGCGGATATGGACCATGACGGTATTGCCGCTCTCGTAATACGCTTCGCCCCAGACGCTCTGGAACAGATGCTCCGCGCTGAACACCTTCTTCGGATGGCTCGCCAGCAGGTACAGGATGTCGAATTCCTTCGGCGTCAGCTCGACGGGATGGCCGAACTGCGTCACCGTATGCCGGCCGGGATCGATGACGAGGCCGCCGGCCTCCAGCACGGGCGCGGCGCTTCCCCCCGATTGCTGGTTGAAGTGCAGCGCTCGCCGCAGCTGGGCGTTCACGCGCGCGACCAGCTCCATCGGGTTGAAGGGCTTGGTCATGTAATCGTCGGCGCCGATGACGAGCCCCGTGATTTTGTCGAGGTCGCTCGTCTTCGCGCTGAGGAAGATGATCGGCATCGCGGACGTCTCCCTTATCTGCCGCGTCACCTCGTAGCCGTCCATGCCCGGCATCATGATGTCGAGAATCGCCAGGTCGACCGTCTGCGACTGCACGGTCTGCACGGCCTCGAGGCCGGTCGTCGCCTTGATGCAGCGGTAGCCCTCCCTCGCCAGGTGCAGCTCGACCAGATCGGCGATTTCCGCTTCGTCGTCCGCGATCAATATCGTCATGCGCTTCATCCGTTATTCCAGCTCCCGTGCGGGCAAGCCGAAGCTTGCCGTTTTCTTTTAGTTTACTCCATCGGGCCGGGTTATAGGAAATGCCCGAGGCCGGGCAGGACAAATTTCGCTAAGCCGGCAATCGTATCATGACGGATTTTGGAATCTCGCGTCGAACTTGCGTATGCTATAATACGTCCGAATAACGACGGCGCGCCCGCCGCGGGAAGGAGCACCCAGAGGCATGAAGCGACGCATCATCGCGCGCAAATCCCAGTCTTTAAGACGAAGCCTGGTCATCTACCTGGTCATCGGCAGCCTGCTGCCGCTCGCCGTCCTTGGCGTCATGACGTACTACTCCATTTACTCGATCCTGACGAACAAGATCCAAAGCGGCATCAGCGCCAGCCTGAACCAGGAAGCGGCCACCCTGGAGAACACGATCAACAACCTCGACTTCGCCTCCAAGCAGTTCGCGCTGGACGGGCAGATCGTCGACGAGGTCGGCAGCTTCCTTCAGGAGAAGCAGGTGTACAAGAAGTCGCAGCTCATGGCGAGCATCAACGAGAAGATCAACCTCGTCAACTTCACCAATCCGGTCCTCGGCGTAACCGCTTACGTGGAACCCGGGCTGGACGATCCGGTGCTGTTCACGAACTTCAGCCTGAGCCGCGATTTCGGCACGGACAAGCTGCCGCCGTTCATGTCCTACAACGGCGCGTCGTACTTCGGCCCGCACAAGACGATGTACAGCTCGAGCAACAACTTCGTCTTCTCGTCGCTGCGGGTGGTGCGCGTGCCCGGCGCCAAAGACGTGTACATCTACTTGGAGACCAACTACAACCTGTTCGCCAAAATTCTGAGCGAGCGCTCCTACGGCATGAGGGTGACGCATCTGCTCGTCAACGAACACGGCGACATGACGTATGTCGAAAACAAAGACATGCCCCGCGAAGCGCTCGACGTCTCCTGGACCGACGACGCCTCGCCGCACAAGATCAGCGGCGGCTACCACCTGTTCCGCTACAAGAGCCCGCAGGGCTGGCAGCTGATCGCCGCGGTGAAGCAATCGACGTTCAACAGCGAGATCTATTCGTGGCTGTACAAGCTGTTCTTCGTCGCGCTCGCGACGCTCGTGTTCTCCGTCCTGCTCGCGCTGTTCATCTGGAAGCAGGTGTACCGGCCGCTCCGGAAGGTCAATTCCGAGATCGTGCGGATGGCGGAGAACATCGAAGCCCCGGTCGCCTATACGCGCGTCGAGGAGTTCGACCTGCTGCTCGGCAACTTCCAGGACATGAAGACGAAGATCAACGGGCTGCTGAACGAGGTGGAGCATAACGAGCAGCAGAAGAGCCGGCTGGAGATCGAGAAGCTGCTCAGCCAGATCAACCCGCATTTCCTGCACAACACGCTGAACACCGTCCAGTGGCTCGCCCGGATGAACGGCCAGAAGGAAATCGACAAGCTCGTGACCCTGCTGGTCAAGGTGCTGCACTACAACCTCGGGAAGAAGAGCATCATCGTGACGATCCAGGACGAGATCGACGCCCTGCAAAACTACATGGAGCTTCAGCGCATCCGCTACGACTACGAGTTCGAATACGCGGTCGACGTCGACGAGGCGGTCGTCGGGGCCGCGATTCCGCGCTTCCTGCTCCAGCCGCTCGTGGAGAACGCGATTTACCACGGCACGGGCGAGCGCCAGGGACGGGTCGCGATCACGATCCGGGCGCTGGAAGGCGGCCGCGTCTCGCTCCGGGTGGCCGACAACGGCGACGGCATCGACCCCGAGACGGCGCAGCGGCTCCTCCATGAAGATCCCGGCGCCGCCAAGCGCGGCCTCGGCATCGGGCTGTCCTACGTCAACCGGCTGCTGAAGCAGTTTTACGGGGAGCGGATGTCCATCGACATCGCCGGCGTTCCCCATGAAGGCACGACGATTACGATTATCATTCCGCGCAAAGCGAAGGAGGAGTTCGATGATTAGGGCAATGGTTGTGGATGACGAGAAGCTCGTGCGCAAAGGGTTCATCTCCGTCATCGACTGGGCGTCCTTCGGGATCGTGATCGCCCAGGAGGCCGCCGACGGCCGGGCGGCGCTGGAGCTGCTCGAGAAGCAGGAGGTCGATCTGCTGTTCACGGACCTCACGATGCCGGGCATGGACGGCTTCGAGCTGCTCGGCCGCGTCCGGACGCGGTTCCCGCGGATGAAGTCCGTCGTGCTGACCTGCCACCACGAATTCGATTACGTGCAGGAAGCCATGCGGCTCGGCGCGATCGACTACATCGTGAAGACGGTGCTCGACATGGACAACGTCGACGACGTCATGAACCGGATCGTCGACCGCGTCCGCTGGGAAGCGAGCAGCCGCGCGGCGTACGCCCCCGGCGCGGACCCGGACCGCGAACGGTTCGCCTCCGGCGACGCCCTGGCGTTCGTCCCGCTCGACCCGGACGCGGATCCCGCCGAGCTGCTTCGGCTGCCGTTCGCCCAGCGCCATGCGATGCTGGAGCTGGTCGGCGGCGTCCGGATGGCGCAGCTCGCCCCGCCCGGCTGGACGCCGGAGCTGCGGCGCGAGCTCGAGGGCCTGCATGCCGGCCGCTGGCGCACGGCGCTCGTCGCCGGCTTGGAGGACCGCCCGCCTGCGGACGTGAAGCGCGCGCTCGGCGAGCGGCTGGCCCGCCATCTCTTCTACGCGCCCGAGCCGCCGGACGGCCGCCCGCCCGAGATCCCGTACGAAGCGCTCGCGAAGGCGCGGCCGGACGCGGACGCCGGGCTCGAAGCCGCGTTCGACGGGTGGCTCTCCGTCAAGTGGGCGCTCGGCGCGGCCGAATGGGACGCGTTCGAGCGGGCGGTCGCGGACCTGCGCCCGGCGCCGGAGCGGCTCGAGGCGTTCGCCCGGGCGCTCGAGCGCGAATGGGCGGGCGTGCTGCTGGACGGGGAAGCGCTCCGCCGGCTGAACGCCGACGGCGCGCCGCGCCATGCCTGGGCGCCGTGGCGGGACTGGTTCCGGCTCTTCGCCGACCTGGCGCAGCGCCGGATGCTCGAGCTCTCGCTGTCGCGGGAATTGATGGCGAGCCTGATCCAAGCCCTCCGCTACATGCGCTCGCACGCGGGCGACAAGATCAACCAGGCCGACGTCGCCCTGCGCATCAACATGAGCCGCAGCTATTTCAGCCAATGCTTCACCCGCTTCGCCGGCCAGTCGTTCGGCGAGACGCTCCGCGGCATGCGGATCGAGCGCGCCAAGGCGCTGCTTCTGGAATCCGACGCGCCCGTTTACGAGATCGCCTCCCTCGCCGGCTTCGAGGACGACAAGTATTTCAGCCGCGTGTTCAAGGAGCGCGTGGGCCTGCTGCCGACGGAATACCGGAACCAAAGGGGGAAAACGGTCGGCAGCCGGTAGGAAAACGGTTCGCCAACTGCGAACGCCGCCGGATCATCTGCGGCTCGTTTTCTCTCCGGCCGCACGCGCCCGATCGGGTAAGATGAAAGCGTAAACACGAATCAAACACAAACGGGGTGTTTTTTTATGAAAGCGAAGCTTCTTCTCACGGCGATGGCCATGTCCCTCGTCTTGTCCGCCTGCGGCGACAACGGCGGCAACAGCGGCAATGCCGGCAACGGCGGCAACGGCAGCCAGGCCTCCGGCAACGACGGCCAAGCGGCGAACGCCGGCAACGAGGCGACGGGCGACGATCTGGCCTACGGCAAATCCGCCGAGCCGGTCACGCTCAGCATCGGATTCAAGATTCCCGACGACAAGCTCAAGAACGGCGACACGAACGAGAACAACATCGTCTCCCGCTACTTCGAGAGCCTGACGAACGTCAAGGTCGTCCACGCCTGGGAAGCCAAGGGCGACGACGCGTTCAAGCAGAAGGTCAACCTGGCGATCGCGAGCAACGACCTGCCGGACGCCATGGTCGTCGACCGCAACCAGCTCCGCAAGCTGATCGACAACGACATGCTGGAGGACCTGACGGACACCTACGAGAAATACGGCTCGCAGCTGGTCAAGGACCTGTACGCCTCCACGAACGGCATGGCGCTCGCGGACGCGACGTCGGACGACAAGCTCTACGGCCTGCCGAACGTGGCGATCGAAGCCGACGCCCCGTCGCTCCTGTGGGTGCGCCAGGATTGGCTGGACAAGCTGAAGCTGTCCCCGCCGAAGACGATGGACGATCTCGAGAAGATCGCCAAGGCGTTCGTCGAGCAGGATCCCGACGGCAACGGCAAGGCGGATACGGTCGGCCTCGAGGGCGACAAGTCGGTCGTCTACGGCCAGAAACCGAATCCGAACGGCTTCGACGCGATCTTCGGCGCGTTCCACGCCTTCCCGAAGAACTGGATCAAGGACGCGAGCGGCAACGTCGTGTACGGCTCGATCGCGCCGGAGAACAAGGAAGCGCTCGCGAAGCTGGCCGACTGGTACAAGAACGGCCTGATCGACAAGCAGTTCGCGCTCTACAAGGAGACGCAGGAGCCGATCGTGGCGAACAAGACCGGCTTGTTCTTCGGCCCGTGGTGGATGCCGTACTGGCCGCTCGCCGACTCCGTCACGAACGACACCAAGGCGGAATGGAAAGCGTACGCCGCGCCGCTGGACGCGGACGGCAAGTTCACGACGCACATGGCGCCGGTCACGGACCGCTACGTCGTCGTCCGCAAGGGCTACGAGCATCCGGAAGCGGCGATCAAGATGCTGAACGTCTTCACCCGCTACGAGCGCAGACAGGACCCGAACACCGAGGAAGCGAAGAAGCTGGACGATTACGCGGCCGAGACCGGCGTGCACATCCGCAACTTCTATCCGTTCGACCTGCTGCTCGACTACTCCGACGCCGTCGTCAAGCGGTATAACGACGTGCAGAAGGCCGTCAAGGGCGAAGTCGATCCGTCGACGTTCGATCCCGACACGAAGCTGGTCTACGACTTCACGATGGCCGAGAAGGAAAATCCGAAGAAGAACATGGACGCCTGGAAGCCGGCCAAGGCGTACGAGATCGGCGGCGCGGTCCTCGCGACCCAGCCGATGGAGAAAGTGTACAGCGTGTTCTACGGCATGACCCGCACCATGGAAACGAAGTGGGCGACGCTCGAGAAGCTCGAAAGCGAGACGTTCCTGAAGATCATCGTCGGCGATCTGCCGGTCAGCGCCTTCGACGACTTCGTCGCGCAGTGGAAGAAGCTCGGCGGCGACCAGATCACGAAGGAAGTCACGGACATCGTCAACGACAAGTAAGACGGCCTTAACGGCAGCGGCGGGCTTCCGGGCGACGTCCCGGAAGCCCTTTTTTATCCAAAAAATTCTCGAAAAAGCGGTGAGAACCGATGCGCACGAAAAAGAATGGCTTTCACTACAACCTCATGGTCCTGCCAGGCATCGTCTTTCTGGCCTTGTTCAGTATCGTACCGATGTTCTACGCCGTCATGGCGTTCCAGAACTTCAAGCCGGGACGCGGCATCCGGGGCTCGGAATGGGTCGGCCTCGATAACATTACCTATCTCTTTCAGCTGCCCGACAGCAGGCAAATTTTCTTCAACACCATCTTCCTGGCGGTGCTCAAGATCATCGCCAACCTGATCGTGCCGCTCGTGTTCGCCCTGCTTCTGAACGAAGTGCGGCAGCGGTTCCTGCGGAAATCGATCCAAACCATCGTCTATTTGCCGCACTTCCTCTCGTGGGTGCTGCTTGCGACCATATTCTTCGACGTCTTCTCGCTCGACGGCATCGTCAACAAGGTATTCGGCCTGTTCGGCATCGATCCCGTCCTGTTCTACGCCAGCAACAAGTGGTTCCCGGCCATCATCGTCGGCACGGACGTCTGGAAGGAATTCGGCTTCAACGCGATCGTCTACCTGGCGGCGCTGACCGGCATCAATCCCGTGCTCTACGAGGCGGCGAACATCGACGGCGCGAGCCGCTTCCGCCAGCTGTGGCACGTCACGCTGCCCGGCGTGCGAACGACGGTCGTGCTGCTCGGCACGCTGGCGCTCGGCAACGTCATGAACGCCAACTTCGACCAGATCTTCAACATGTACAACCCGCTCGTCTACCAGTCTTCCGACATTATCGACACGTACGTCTACCGCGTCGGCCTGAACGACCTGCAGTACAGCCTCGCGACCGCGGTCGGCCTGTTCAAGTCGGTGGTCAGCTTCATCCTCGTCGTCGTGTCGTACGTGCTGGCGAGCCGCTTCGCGAACTATCGCATTTTCTAACTCGAATGGGGTGACTACCAATGGTGGGAAGAGCCAATCTATCGAACCGGGTGCTGGACACGACGATTCTGATCGCGCTGATCGTTTTCTCGCTCGCGTGCCTCGTGCCGATCCTGCATACCCTTGCCGTCTCCTTCTCCGATAAGGCGGCGGCCGACGCCGGGCGGGTGCTGCTGCTGCCGATCGACGCCACGACGGCCAGCTACGCCAAGGTGCTCGACGACGGACTATTCTTCCATGCGTTCTATATCTCGATTAAGCGGGTAGTATTCGGCGGCCTGCTGAACTTCGCGCTGACGGTCATGATGGCTTACGCGCTCTCGAAGGATGCCAAGCAGTTCCGGATGCGCAACGTGTACATGTGGTTCCTCGTGTTCACCATGCTGTTCAGCGGCGGCATCGTGCCGTGGTTCATGACGATCAAGTCCTACGGCCTGCTCAATTCCATGTGGGCGCTCATTCTCCCCCACGCCGTGCAGGTATTCAACGTCATCCTGCTCATGAACTTCTTCCGCAACCTGCCGAAGGAGCTGTCGGAAGCGGCCGAGATCGACGGCGCCGGACCGTGGTACATCATGATCCGCCTGTTCGTCCCGCTGTCGCTGCCGGCGATCGCCACGGTGACGCTGTTCAGCATCGTGTTCCATTGGAACTCGTTCTTCGACGGCCTCATCCTGATGAACAAGCAGGACCACTATCCGCTGCAGACGTACATCCAGACGCTGGTCGCCCAGCTCAGCGCGCAGGCAATGACCGGCATGTCGCCGGAGCAGCTGGCGCAGGCGATGGCGGTGTCCAACCGGACGTTCAACGCGGCGAAAATCATCATCTCGATGATTCCGATCCTGCTCATCTATCCGTTCATCCAGCGCTTCTTCATTCACGGCATCACGCTCGGCTCCGTCAAGGAATAGCTTCGGCGTTCGCACAACGCCCCGGAAGCGGCATCGGTTCGAAACCGGCGCGCCGTTCCGGGGCGTTTTTCGCGCCGGGGCACGGCGCGGGCGGCTTGAGCCCCGGCGCGTCAGCCTGGCCCCGAAATGCCGAAAAGACCGGCTGCCGCTGCCTGCGGGCCGGTCTTTCCTCGTTTATGAGCCTCCGTCGCTGCTTCGCCGAAGCCTTGATCGCGTTAAGTCCGGGTCAAATAATGGCGCAGGCCGTCCACGGCGACCTGATGGTCTTCCTCGCCGGCCAGCCCGGATACCGTGACCGTGCCGACGACGCCCTGGCCGCGCACGATGATCGGGAACGAGCCGCCCTCGCCCTGGTACTCCTCGAGCGGCAGGCCGGAGCCGTCCTTGAACGTCGTGCCTTCGGCCTTAAACTTCTCGCCGACGTACAGCGAGCTGTGGCCGAAATGGCGCACCGCGTTCTTCTTCGCGTTGATCCAGTACGTGTTGTCCTTGGACGTGCCCGTCATGTAATGCGTGAACAACGGAACCTCGCCGTTCTCGATATGGACCGCGATCCCTTTGCCGAGCACGTCCTTGGCGTGCTTGACGATGATGCAGCCCAGCTCGAAAGCGTCCTCGTTCGTGAAATAATCGAATTGCAGCTCCTCTTCCTGTGCCAACAGCGCGTGCAGAAAATCGCTCATGGTCTGGTCGTCCCTCTCTTCGCTTCGGATTCCCTCTTAGTGTACGACAAATCGGGACGGCACGCCAAATCAGGCCGCGTCAGTCCACCTTCGCGCCGTGCGCCCGCAGGAACAGGACGGCCTGGGCGGCGTCCATCCGCACGCCCTTCACGTCGACGGAAGGCCAGTTCACCCCGTCCATGACGGCGCCGCGCAGGTCCGCGCCCTTCAGCTTGGCCTGGGCCAGGTTGACCCGCGTCAGGTCGCAGCCCCGCAAGTCCGCCTTCTCGAGGTTGGCGCCCGACAGATCGGCCTCCTTGAAGCAGACGCCGCGCAGGTCCTGCTTGGTCAGCCGCGCATGCCGGAGGTTCACGTAAGACCAGTCCCCGCCGGCGACGGTGAAGCCGTCCAGCTGCGCCTGGGCGAAGTCGGTCCCCGTCATCTTGCAGGCCGCGAACTTCGCCACGAACAGATTCGCTTCGGTAAACCGGCAGTTGAGAAAGGCCGACTCCGCATGCGTCGACGCGTTCAGCAGCGCGCCGCGGAAGCTGCAGTCCACGAAGCGGCAGCCGGTCGTCGCCAGCTCCTCCATGGACGCGGCCGAGAAATCGCAGCGCTCGAACGTGCAGCGGATCAGCTCGCCGTCCCGCAGGTCGCGGCCGCCGAAATCGACGGCTTCGTAATGTTGATCGATATAGGAATACATTGGGGTTCCTCCTTGGTGCCGCAGGCGCGCCGGTCGTTGCGGATCTATGGGAACGCGCGGCCGGGTCGCCGGGGCGGCGCTTACGGCCCGGTTCCCCTCGACGCCACGTACCAGCCGTAGCCGGACTTCTTGACGTAGACGAAGGATGCCTCCAGCCCGGACGCGTGATAGAGATCGCCATATCGCGGATCGTCCTTGGTCGTGCCTTCCGTGACGCGCGCCTCGAAGGCGAGCACGGGATGGAAGGACAGCAGGATGTCCTTCCGGACGGCCCATTCGGGCGTCGGGGACGGCGAGAACAGCGCCAGCGCGAAGCCGGCGACGATGACGATCGGCACGGCGGCCGTCATCCGCTTGCCGCGGTTTGCCATGGCAGGTCGCTCCTTTGCTCGGGCCCGCGCAAGCCGAATGCGGGCATGAGTATGCGTTCACGGTACGCTAGCTTAGTTCGGGCCAGCCCGCCCGGAATCCTTCCCGCGCTGCGCGCATTCACCCGCGACTATGACTTCTTCGGCTTCAGCAGCACCCATTCCACCACGGCGAAGTTCGCGACCAGTCCCGCCCAAATGTTCGCGTTCAGCACGGCCTCGACCATGCCTTCCCGGCCCGCGGGCAGCGTAAAGCCGTGCAGCAGGCCGTACGTCAGCAACAGCAACGGCACGAGCAGCCGCCCGCTCACGGCGACCAGCGTGATGCCGAAGCTGCGGAGCATCCAGATCCGGTGCGCCTCGAAGTCGCGGCGCACGGCGCCGCGCCAGCCCTTCCAGGCCGTGAAGAGCCATGCGAGCGCCAGCGCGAGGAAGCCCGTCGCCTTCGAGAAGTCCTCCATATAGCCGGCAAGCGGAAGCGCCAGCAGCCCGGCGGCCCCGACGCTCGCGACGTAGACTCGGCCTGCGATGCGGTGCAGCCCGGGCCGCCGCGCGCGGAGGCGCCCGGAGAACTGGGCGAAGCCCGCGAGCATCGCGGCGAACGCGAACGCGATATGGGCGATCAGCAGCGGGAAGCGCAGGCTGCCCGGCGCGATGTCCACCCGGCTGTTCGCGGGGTCGAACGTGAAGTACGGCGCGGCGAACGGAATCATGACGCCGAGCGACACGATTAGCAGCAGCAGCCGGCGGTTTAGCTTCGTCTTCAAGACTGGGCACGCTCCTCGTCGGCGGCCGCCTGTCCGGGCGGCCGTCCGTTCTCGCCTCTCATCGTAACACAGCCCCGGAACGAGCTTCGTCCGTCTCGGGACGGAGGCGCGGCGCCTCCGTAACGCCGAAGAACCCCGGGCGGCCGGCGGCCGCCCGAGGTTCGGAAGAGATGCGCGCTTGCGGCGCAAGCGTGCCGGCACCGGGTTCGCCGCGACGGCGCCGCGACGGGCGCGACGGCGCCGGCAGGCCGCGGCAGCCGTTACGCCTTCGCGTCGGCCGTCGGCGCGCCGGCGGTGCGGACTTCGCCGCCCGCGGCCGGACGGGCCTGCGCGGCGCCATCCGCTTCGGCGGCCGCCGGCTTCGCCCGGCCCACGAACATGGCCAGCGGCAGCGCGATGATCGCGACGATCGTGGCGATCAGGTACACGTCGTTGACGCTCATCGTGAACGCCATCATGCCGATGTGCTGCTCGTTCGTGTCCCCGGCCTTCGCCAAATCCGCGGCGTGCTGCGTGGAGCGCGACGCGAGCAGCGTCGTGAAGACGGCGATCGCGAACGAGCCGAACACGTTGCGCAGCCAGTTGGAGATCGAGGACGCGTGCCCCGTCAGGTGGCGCGGGATGCGCTCCATCGCCGCGTTGCTGGCGGGCATCATGACCATGGCGATGCCGAGGTTCCGCACGATCATCCACCAGAGGATATAAGTATGCGAGATGTCGATGCTGCCCCAGCTCAGCATCAAGGTGCCGAGGGCGAGCAGCGGAATGCCGACGCCCATCAGCCAGCGCGGGCCGATCGACGTATACAATTTGCCGATAATAGGCATAACGAGTGCCATGACGAGCGATGCCGGCAGCAGGATCAGCCCCGTGTCCATCGTCGACACCTGCTGGATGCGCTGCAGGAAGAGCGGCGTCAGCAGCGTGCCCGAGTACAGGCTGATCGTCAGGATGACGGTGATGATCAGGTTGAGCGTGTAGCGGCCGTTCGCGAGGACGCGCAGATTAAGCAGCGGCGATTTGGACCGCAGCTCCTGCCAGACGAACGCGAGCAGCAGCAGGACGCCGACGACGATCAGCGAGACGACCTTCGCGGAGCCCCAGCCCCACGTGCCGCCTTGGCCGAGCGCGAGCAACAGCGACGCGCTGCCGATCAGGACGGTGGCGAAGCCGATGCCGTCGAATTTCTTCGGCACGCTGAGCCGGTAATACGGAATATAGGCGGCCACGAGCACGATGGCGATCAAGCCGATCGGAATGTTCATCCAGAAAAGCCACTGCCAGTCGAAGTTCTGCAGCAGCCAGCCGCTGAAGGTCGGGCCGATCGCCGGCGCCATCATAGAGGCGAGCGACCAGAGCGCGATGGCCATGGCTTGCTTTTCCCGCGGGATGACCTGGTAGACGACCGCCATCGAGGCCGGAAGGATCAAGCCGCTGAACGCCCCTTGCAGGATTCGGAACGCGATCAGCGAATATTCGTCCCAAGCGACGGCGCAGAGGAGCGACGACAGCGTGAAGCCGACGAGCGCGAGCAGAAACAGCCGCTTGTAGCTGAACCTCTCGCCCAGGTAGCCGACGATCGGCGCGAACGTCCCCATCGCCAGCATGAAGCCGGTCAGCGTCCACTGGATCGTGCTCAGGCTCGTTTGAAAATGGTCTTGCAAAATCGGCAGCGCGATATTGATCGTGCTGGATGCCAGAACGCACAAAAACGACCCCACGAATATGGCGGTCATAATCGGCCAGAAGCTGGCTTTCGTTTGGGCTTGCTCACCCTGTTCCATGGTCTCCCCATCTCTCCGTTCGTTTGCTGATATGTAGCTTTTTACATATACTGAATACAGCCCTATTATAGAACCGAACCGCGCTTATGTCAAAATTTACTTATGAAGGGAAGCGTCCCGTGAACACCTTATCGTACGGCCTCCTCAGCCTCCTGTCGCATACCGCCGATTCCGGCTACGATCTCATGCTGAAGATCCAGCCGTTCTGGCCCGCCAAGCACAGCCAGATCTATCCCCTGCTCGCCCAGCTCGAAAGCGGCGGCTACGTGCGCCACACGCTCGTCGTCCAGACGGACAAGCCGGACAAGAAGGTCTACTCCATCACCGACAAAGGGCTGAACGCCCTGCGCAATTGGCTGACGCTGCCGACGGACGAGCCGGTCACCCGCGACGAGCTGGTGCTCAAGGTCTTCTGCATGGAACAGGGCGACCCCGCCGATATCCGCCGCATGCTCGAGATGCGGCTCGCGTATTGCCGCGACCAGCTGCAATGGCTGCAGACCAAGATGGACGCCTACACGAAGCTCAACCCTTCCCCGTCGTTCGGCATCCTGCTCCTCATGGAGAAAGGGCAGTTCGCCATCAAGGCCGACCTGCAGTGGGCGGAATGGGCGCTCGGCCGGCTGGACGAGCGCGAAGCGGCACAAGGTTCGCCGCGCGCGGACGACGCCTGATGATGACGCGCGCGAGGCCGGGGACGTCCGCTCATCACGCTCGATCAATCTCGAAACCCGAAGAACGACCGTGCCGCCCGGCGATTCGCCGTCCGCCCGGTCGTTTCGTGTTGCGCGGTCGGCGTGGAAGTTCGGCCGCTGAAGCCCCTCGCGCGCCAACGCGAAAAAACCCGCCCGTCCATGCGGCTTGAATCCGCATGAACGAACGGGACGGGAACGGTGCCGCTTCCGGCCGGCCGGTTACTTCACCAGCAGCACCGGGCAGTGCGCGTGCTTCGCGACGGCGTGGCTGACGCTGCCGAGCAGCAGCTCGGAGACGAGGCCGACGCCGCGGCTGCCCATGACGATCAGGTCGGCGCCGGCTTCCTTCGCCGTGCGGCAGATGACCGCGGCGGGGTCGCCTTCGGCGAGCAGGACCTTGTGGCCGGCGCCGGCCGCCGCCAGCTTGGCGTTCGCGTACGCCAGCACGTGCTTGTCCTCTTCCTTGAGCGCCTCCTCGATGCCCGTCGCGACGGTCGGCTCGTTCAGCGTCACGCCCGGATTGACGTGAAGCGCCGTCAAGCGGACGCCGCCGCCGAGCGCGCCGGCCAAGCGGACGGCATGGTCGAGCGCCTTGCCGGACAGCTCCGATTCGTCGATCGAGATCAAAATATGGTTGTACATGGCGGTTTCCTCCCTGGTATTCGCCTGCGGGAACGGGCGTGATTAGTGTGCGCTCTCGACGTCGTCGACATGCTTCAGGTGCTTCGCATTCACCAGCAGGTACAGGGACGCGATGACGACGAACGCGCCGCCGACGATGAACGGCATGTGCGGGTTGAACCAGTCGGCCAGCTTGCCGGCCAAGTACGGCGCGATCGCGCCGCCGATGAAGCGCAGGAAGCTGTAGGCCGCCGAAGCGGTCGGGCGCTCGACCGGCGCCGCGTTCATGACCGCGGTCGTGATGAGCGTGTTGTTGTTGCCGAGGAACGCCCCGGCGACGATGACGGCGACGATGACGACCGCCTTGTCCGTCGTCCACTCCGCCATCACGAACAGCGTGACCGCGAACAGCAGCAGCATCGCGACCATCGAGGCCAGCGTGCCGAAGCGCCTCTGCAGCCACGGCGCCATGAAGACCGACGTGAAGGCGAGCATCAGGCCCCAGCCGAGGAACACGTAGCCGAGCTGGTGCTCGTCGAGGCCCAAGCCGCCGAGCACGAGCGCCGCGTAGACGAGCAAGGTGAAGAAGCCGAAATTATACAGGGCCGCCGCGATGCCGAAGGTGCGCAATGCGCGGAATTTCAGCGCGCGGAACGGATCGGCGAGCGACGTCTTCTTCTTCGCGGCCGCGGACGTCCCGGCCGGCGCGAGCTTCCGGCGGCTCGGCATGAGCGCCAGGATGAGCAGGAACGCCAGCACCATCAGGCCGGCGACGCCGAAGAACGGGCCGCGCCAGGAGATGGCGCCGAGCTCGCCGCCGAGCAGCGGCCCGACGGAGATGCCGAGGCCGACGGCCACTTCGAAGAGAATGATCGATTTGCCGACGCCCGTCTTGGACAACGAGACGATCGCCGCGAGCGCCGTCGCCACGAACATGGCGTTGCCGAGCCCCCAGCCGCCCCGCAGCCAGACCAGGCTCCAAATCCCGTTCGACATCCCGCCGAGCGCGGAGAAGACGGCGATGACGATGATGCCCGAGAGCAGCGTCCATTTCATGCCGAGCCGGGAAGAAATGAAGCCCGTGACCAGCATCGCGACCGCCATGACGGCGTTATAGCTCGTGAACAGCAGGGTTACGTCGCTTGCGGAGGCGTGCAGCTTCTCGGCAATCGCCGGCAGAATCGGGTCGACGAGGCCGAGCCCCATGAACGCGATGACGCTGGCGAACACGACCGCCCAGACCGCGATCGGCTGGCTGAACATACTGACGTTCTTCGCGGGCAGCGCTTCGGACGCGCCGCCGCGATGACTTCCGGTAGCAGAGGATTGCATGCGGCTTAAAGCTCCTTTTCGTTGGATAGTCTGACGATGCCGTCGGAGACGCGCGCGCGGAGGCCTTCGATTTCGCCTCGGAATTCGGCCATTCGGGCGAGCTTCTGGTCGATCATGCCGAGCTGCTGGTCGATCGTGGCCTGAATGCCGCGCAGCTGCCGCAGCTTCTCCTCCCGCTCCTCCGTCTTCCGGTACGTCTGCTTCCGTTCGTCCAAATTCTCGTGAACCGCGACGAATTCGAGCAGCTCCTGCAAGGAAAACCCGAGCACGTCGCGGGCGTTGATAAGCTGCTTCAGCCGCTCGATATGCTTGCGGGCGTACAAGCGGATGCCGCCCTCGCTTCTCTCCGGAGGCGGGATCAGCCCGAGCTCCTCATAGTAGCGGATGGTCCGCTTCGTCAGCCCGCATGCCTTCGCGACCTCGTCGATCTTGAACGTTTCCATGGACCCGTCGTCTCCTTCCTGTGGACCGCATCGATCTCATCTATCAAGCATAGGCATTTCTAACGTTAACGTCAACGTTAACTTTTGGCTGCATGGATTCATTGCCGGAATCGGCTGTTTCTAGCATGCCCTCAATGACCCGTATCATCCGCTGCCGGCGGCTCGGTCAGCCCCTTTGAGCGCAACCGGAAGGGGACCTTCGCGCGCCGCGAAGGTCCCCCTGGATTAACGATGCCGCAACCGGCGGCAGACGGTTCATTTTGCTTGACCGGCCAGCATCAAATATAAATATTTGTCCGCATGCTTCGTCTCGTCGGTGAGAATTTCGAACACCATATCCCTGTAAAACGGGTCGGCAGTCCGGCGCGAATGTTCCGGTAACGCTCGACGGCCGCCAATTCGCCGAAAAACGCCTTCCTTAGGCCGTCCGCGTAGGACGCCGGCTTCTCGAATGCCTCTTCCTGTCCCGCGCCGACGGCTTGCCGCCCCCGCTTGCCGTGCTAGCGCCCCTCAAGCTCCGCTTCGACGTGGAACTGCGTCTCGTACAGCTGTTTGTACAGCGGGTCGCGCTCGACCAGCTCGGCGTGCGTGCCGACGGCGGCGACGCGTCCCCGCTCCATGACGACGATTTTGTCCGCTTTCAGAATCGTGGACAGCCGGTGCGCGATGACGAGCGCGGTCCGGCCTTCCAGCAGGACGGCCAACGCGTCTTGGATTTTGCGCTCGATGACGGTGTCGAGCGCGCTCGTCGCCTCGTCGAGCAGCACGATCTTCGGCCCCTGCAGCAGCACGCGCGCGATGGCGAGCCGCTGGCGTTCGCCGCCCGAGAGGCGGTAGCCCCGTTCCCCGACGACCGTGTCGTAGCCCTCCGGCAGCGCGGCGATCGTCTCGTGGATCTGGGCGGCGCGGCACGCGGCCTCCATCTCTTCGATCGTCGCCGTATCCTTGGCAAGGCGCAGGTTGTTCGCGACCGTGTCGTGGAAGAAGAACGGATCCTGCGGCACGAGCCCCATCTGGGCGCGCAGCGCGTGCAGCGTCAGCGTCCGCGTGTCCGTCCCGTCGAGGAGCAGCCGCCCCTCGGCCGGGTCGGAGAACCGCGGAATGAGGTTGAGCAGCGTCGTCTTGCCGGCGCCGCTCGGCCCGACGAGCGCGACGGTCTCGCCGGGCTCGATCGCGAGGTCGATCTCCCTCAGCGCCCAGCGCTCGGCCGGCCGCTCCGGCGTACCGCCGCTGCCGTCCGTGCCGCCGCCCGGAAGCCGGCGCCGGCCGTTCGCGTCCGCCGGCCCCTCCGCCCGCGTCTCCCGCGGGCTCGGCGCGTACGAGAACGACACCCCCTCCAGCCGCAGGCTTCCCTGCACGCTGTTGTCCGGGATGGCCCGCGTCCCGTCGACGACCTCCGGCTCCACGTCCATGATGCCGAAGATGCGCCGGAACAGCGCGACGGACGAGAGGATGCTCACGTGCAGCTGCGCCAGCTGGCTGAGCGGACCGTACAGGCGGGACAGCAGCGCCGTGAACGCGACGATGACGCCGAGGCCGATGTCGCCCTTCACCACGAGCCAGCCGCCGTAGCCCCACAGCAGCGCCGGCCCGATGGACGAGAACATGCTCAGCCACATGAACAGCCACCGGCCGACCAGCGCCTGGCGCACCTGCAGGTCGCGCAAGGTCCGGTTCGATTCGGCGAATTCCTTCTCCTCCGGCCCCTGCCGGTTGAAGATGCGGATGAGCAGCGCGCCGCTCACGCCGAGCGACTCGCTCAGCTGGACGGTCATCTTCGACAGCCACTGCTGGATCTGGCCCTGCAGCTGCTGCCGGGACTTGCCGACGCGTTGGGTCGGAATGACGAAGCCGGGCACCACGACGACGGCCAGGATCGCGAGGCGCCAGTTCATGCTGAACATGAGGAACAGCGTCGCCGCGATGCTCAGCAGGTTGCTGACGAAGCCGACGAACGTCGAGGTGACGACGCTCTGGATGGCGGTCACGTCGTTCGTGACGCGCGAGACGAGATCCCCCGACTGGCGGGAGGCGAAGAAGCCGACCGTCTGCCGCTGCAGATGGCGGAAGATCGCGATCCGGTAATCCGCCATGACGTTCTGGGCGATCAGATTGCTGAGATACGACTGCAGCACGCCGAGCAGTCCCGTGCCGATCGACACGAGGATGAGCGCCAGCGTATATTCCACGATGAGGGACATGTCGCGCCGCTGAATGCCCTCGTCGATGATCTTCTGCGTCAGCCATGCCGGAATGGCGCCGCCGAGCGACACCGCCAGAATGACGATCGTGACGACGATGGTGTAAGGCCAATACGGTACGAACGCCCGCAGCGCGCGCCGAAAAATCGGCCAGTCGAAATGTTCGCTCTCGGCCAGCTCCCGCATCCGCCACCGGTTGCCCCCCGCTCCTTGGCCGCCGCTGCCGGCGCCGAGGCCTAATCCGCGAAATTCTTGCATGCCGTCCGCTCCTCTCCCTCGGCGCGCCCGGTTCTTCCGGGTCGTGCCGGTTTAGTCCCGTTCATGCTCTTCCGCTTGGGCCACGACGACTTTGACGCCGAGCGCGCGGATCCGCTCCACCGCGTCCGGATCGGCGTCCCCATCCGTCACGAGCAGGTCGAGCCCTTCGACGCCGCCGGTCTTGGCAAAGCCGTCGTTGCCGAGGGAGCGGTGCGTCGTCATGCCGATCGCCCGGCGGGAAGCCGCGATGACCGCTCGCCCGAAGGCGGCGACCTCCGGCGTCGAGACGAAGACGCCCTCGTCCGAGAAGCCCCCGCCCGTGACGAAGCCGATGTCGAATTTGAACTGCCGGATGAACTCGTTCGCGATGACGTCCGTGATGTTGCCGGACCGCTTCACCCGCCCGCCGATCAGATACGTCTCGATGCCCTCCCGTTCCCGCAGCGCGTCGGCGACCCGGATGCTGTTCGTCACGACCGTCAGCGGCAGCCCGTCGGGCAAATGCTTCAGCAGCACGTACGCCAGCGACCCGCTGCCGATGAACACGGTATCGTTCGGCCGCAAATACGAGACGGCCAGCTTCGCGACGGCGTTGCCCTGCGGCGATCCTTCGCCGTAGCGCATCTCGGGCGGCGGAGGCTGCTGCCGCACCTTCGTCGACGCGATGGCGCCCCCGTGCGTCTTGCGGAGCAGACCCTGTTCCTGCATCAGGGTCAAGTCCCGGCGGATGGAATCGATGGAGATTTGAAACTTCTCGGCCAAGTCCTTGGCGAGCACCCGCTTCTCCCGCTCGAGCAGCGCCAAAATCCGCTCGCGGCGTTCTTCCGCGAACATGCCCGACGTATCCTGCGTTGTCATGCGCGTTCCCCCCCTCGCTCCTTTATCGTTGCCGAGCAACTTCATGGTTTGATTATATGCGTTTTTATTCCGGTTTACAATTTTATTTATGCGCGTTAATTCGTTTTTATTCCGCTTTTCCATCTAACTCCCGCATAAAACCGCGCTTTGCCGCGGCAGCTCGCAGGATTTTCGCTTTCCTCCAGCATGCCGAACCTGCCGATGATGACGACCGCAAACCAGCAAAAAACCCCGCCGGGAGCCGCTGCGCTTCCTCGCGAGGTTTCATTGCTTCTTATCGATTCAGGCAACGCTACTTGTACAACATCCATGCCGGCCCGGGCGTTACCCGTGCACCGGCTCCTGGTCCAACTCGTTCAGGATATTGTCCTCCAGCACCGACGCCTTGTCCCCGTACTCCTTGACGATATGCTTCTCGCCCCAGTCGCACAGCATGTGCAGCACGGTCTCGAGGCTCCAGCCGTACTCGGTCAGCTCGTATTCGACCTTCGGCGGCACCTGGTTGTAGACGATGCGGTTGATGATGCCGTCCTCCTCGAGCTCGCGCAGCTGCTGGATCAGCATCTTCTGCGTAATGCCCCGCATCAGCCGTTTCAGGTCGCTCGTGCGCTTCTTCCCCCGAAGCAGGTAGCACAGAATCACGCACTTCCACTTGCCGCCGATGACCTCGAGCGCCGCCTCCACGGAGATGTTGTACTTCTTCTTCCCGAGCGCTTCTTCCCCAGCCATAGCCGCTCCTCCCTTTCAACAGACAAAAGTAACTTTTCGGTGACTATATAACTGAAAAGTACGTACTACTCACTTATACCCGTAGCCCGTATAATAGCATTCATCGGCCGGCCGCCGCAAGAATTCGGAGGAGGAGAAGCATGACCGCTCAACGGAAAAACAGTACTTTGGCTCTGCTGGCGCTCGCAATCAGCGCCTTTGCGATCGGCACGACGGAGTTCATCAGCGTCGGCTTGCTTCCGCTAATCGCAGAGGATTTGCATATATCCGTCACGGCGGCGGGACTCACCGTCACGCTCTATGCGCTCGGCGTTACCGTCGGCGCGCCGGTCTTGACGTCCTTGACTTCGCAAGTGTCGCGCAAGACGCTCCTGCTGTGGATCATGATCGTATTCATCGGGGGCAATCTGCTCGCGGCGACGGCATCCGGCGTTGCCGTCCTGCTCGTCGCCCGCGTCATCGCCGCGTTCGCGCACGGCATCTTCATGTCGATCGGCTCCACGCTGGCCGCCGATCTCGTGCCGGAGAACCGCCGGGCGAGCGCGATATCCATCATGTTCTCCGGACTCACCGTCGCCACGGTGACCGGCGTGCCGATCGGCACGTTCATCGGCCAGCAGCTCGGCTGGCGCGCCGCTTTCTTCGCCATCGTGGGGATCGGCGTGATCGCGTTCATCGCCAACTTGGCGCTCGTGCCTTCGGGGCTGCGCAAAGGCGTCCGCATCCGGCTCGGCGACCAGGTCAAGCTCGTGACGAAGGGCAGACTGCTGCTCGTCTTCCTCATTACGGCCCTGGGCTACGGCGGCACCTTCGTCGTATTCACGTACCTGTCCCCGCTGCTGCATGAAGTGACCGGCTTCAGTGAAAGCACGGTCGCCGTCATTCTGCTGATGTACGGCGTCGCCATCGCGATCGGCAACATCATCGGCGGCAAGGCCGCCAACCGCAATCCCGCGCGGGCGCTGTTGTATATGTTTGCCCTTCAGGCCGTCGTTCTACTCGTGCTGGCGTTCACCGCGCCCTACCAGATCGCCGGGCTGATCACGATTTTCTTCATGGGGCTGTTCGCCTTCATGAACGTGCCCGGCCTGCAGGTCTACGTCGTCACCTTGGCCGAACGGTTCGCGCCGCAGGCGAAGGACGTCGCGTCCGCCGTCAACATCGCCGCGTTCAATGCCGGCATCGCGCTTGGCGCTTACTTGGGAGGCCTGGTCACCGATTCCGCGGGGCTCATTCACACGACATGGGTCGGCGCCGTCATGGTCGCGGCGGCCGTCGCGCTGACGGCGTGGGCGAAGCTGCTCGAACGCAAGGACCGCCGGCCGGCCGCGCAGAACGAAGCGCCGGAAGCCGAGCTGCGGCGGGCGTAAGCGGCGCCTGCCTCGACGAACCGGCTATCCGATTATCGAACCGATACTTATATAAGCGAAAGGGAGTTTTCCATCATGTTGAACCATCTGCAAGATACCGTCGCGCTGCATAACGGCGTCCGCATGCCGGGCTTCGGCCTCGGCGTCTTCAAAGTCCGGGAGGGCGAGGAGCTCGTGGAGGCGGTCAAAGCCGCCATCAAGCACGGTTACCGCAGCATCGATACCGCCGCGATCTACGGCAACGAGCAAGGGGTCGGCCGCGGCATCCGCGAAGCGCTGCGGGAGAACGGCCTGCGCCGGGAAGACCTGTTCGTGACCTCCAAAGTGTGGAACGCCGATCAAGGCTACGACTTAGCGATCGTGGCGTATGAAGCGTCCCTGAATAAGCTGGGTCTCGATTACCTCGACCTGTACCTGGTCCACTGGCCGGTGAAGGACAAATTCAACGAGACATGGCGCGCGCTGGAGACGCTCTACAAGGAAGGCCGCGTGAAGGCGATCGGCGTCAGCAACTTCCACATCCATCACCTCGAAGAGCTGATGCAAGGCGCGTCGGTGAAGCCGATGGTCAACCAAGTCGAGCTGCATCCCCGCCTGACGCAGAAGGAGCTCCTGCGCTTCGCGCAGGCGCAGGGCATCCGGCTGGAGGCCTGGTCTCCGCTGATGCAGGGCGAGCTGCTCGATAACGGGACGCTGAAGGCGATCGGCGCGAAATACGGCAAGACCGCCGCCCAAGTCATCCTTCGGTGGGATATCCAAAACGGCATCGTCACGATTCCGAAATCGACGAAGGAGCACCGTATCGTCGAGAACGCGGCTATCTACGATTTCGAGCTGACGGAGGAAGATATGACCGCGATCGACGCCTTGAACGAAGATCGCCGCGTCGGCCCGGACCCGGACAACTTCGACTTCTAATCGCTATCCGAACGAACGTCTGCAACAAGGCCGTCCTGCATGCGGGGCGGCCTTGCCGCGTTTATCAAAAGAGACGCTTGGCGGCGCTAGCATCGATATGATAGTATTGATACAAATTGTATCATCATTCTAATGGTCAAGGAGCTGATCGTCTTGTTTCCACGCAAGAAGCTGCAAGTGCTCGCCCTTCTGCTCGCCGTCGCCGTGTTCGCCGCGCTGCTGCCTGCAACCGCTTTCGGTGCTCCGGGAGCGCCGAAAGGCATCTACCTCGTCCTGGACGGGATTAAAGGCGAAACCAGGGCCGAGGCGGTTAAAGACGGCATCGATATTCTGAGCTTCTCGTTCGGGGCCGCCAATGCCGTCTCCGTCGGCGGCGGTGCGGGAGGCGTGTCCGGGAAACCGGAGTATACCGACCTCTCGCTCATGAAATACCTCGATGCCGCTTCGCTGCCTCTGCTGAAGAACCTCTCCGAGGGCAAAGCAATCAAAGGCGGCAAGCTGTACATCTATAACGGCGCAAGCGACAAGCCCGTGCTGACGATCGACATGAAGTCCGTCTTCGTCACGTCCCAACAGCTGTCGAGCAGCAACGGCGACCGGCCGACGGAATCGATTTCCCTGAAATTCGCCCAAGCGACGTTCACCTACAACGTGGTCGGGCCGGACGGCCGCGTCGTCACGACGCAGACCGTCGATATCGGCGTTGGCCCGAAATGATAAAGGAGGAACGACCCATGAATCACCCGCAGCCCCAACCGCCGCAGGACGGCAAGCAAGCATGGACGACGCCGAGCCTGATCGTCTTGAGCGTGAAAGAAACGAAAGCTTCCGGCGACAAATGGCAGTTCGTGCAGGACGGCGATTTCTGGAAGCGCACGCCGCTCATCAGCTGACACGCGGGCACGCGCGCCCAGCGCCTGCCCGGCATAAAGGAGTAGATCGGATTGTCTAGACGCATACCGCTCACGCTATTGGCGTTCCTGCTCGCTTCCGCCCTGCTGTTCGTCCCGAAGCCGGCGCCCGCGCAAGCCGCCGCCGGCCATCTGCCCGCCATGCTGCTGACGCTCGACGGCATCAAGGGCAGCTACTCGGGCGGGCCGTTCAAGGACGCCATCCAGGTGTCGTCCTACGCGTTCGACGCCGCCAACGACAGCCAGCCGGGCAGCGGATCCGGTTCCGGCGGCGGAAAGCCGGTTTTCGGCGCCATTACGCTCGCGAAGCCGACCGACGCCGCCTCCGCGCCGCTGCTGGACGCGCTCGCGAAGGGCAAGCATATCAAGGACGGCTACCTGTATTTTCAGACGACCGCCGGCGCGGATTCGCGCACGTACATGATCATTCATTTCACCGATGCGCTGGTCGCGGGCTATCAGCTCGCGCATGGCGCGGACGCATCGCCTACGGAGACGATCGAGCTGCGGGTCGCGTCGATGCTGTTCAAGTACGTAACGACGAAGCCCGACGGCTCCCCCGGCACCGTCATCGCCGTTCCGATCGGCAAAGCGCCCGTCGGCGCCTCCGCCGTGACGACGCAGTACCACTTCGAGCCGATTTACGCGAAGACCGCCAAGGGCGACGCCTACATCGAAGGCTTCACCGTCTCGCTGAAGGCCGCCGCGGCGAACAGCCTCGTCGACCGGACGACGTACCGGATCAACGGCGGCGCCTGGACGGATTATACCGCGCCGTTCAAGATCTACGCGGACGACACGCATACGCTGGAATACTACAGCACGAACGTGGACGGGGACGTCGAGAAGGCCAACGTCATGGACTTCGACGCCGGCACGTTCGCGGGCAACGGCAGCTTCTGACGCCACGGACAAGCAGCAGCAAGACCCGCAGGGCGCGCTCGCTATGAGCGCCGCTTTGCGGGTCTTGCTGCTGTTATCGGCCGAACGAACCGATTACTATAGAGAGAGTCCCCATCCTGCATGTACTGGAGGTACCACGAATGACGAAAGCAGACACTATGGACAAGCGCCTCGCGGCGCTGGACGCCGTCACGGGCGCGGCGGTCTTCGCGATCGTCGAGGAGCTCTACGGCCTCGACCTCGCCTCCGCGCCGGTTTCGCCGGACGCCCCGCGCCTCGGCGAAGCCGTCGACGCCTGCCTGGCGGACAACGCCGGCCGCCCGGCCGGAAGCGCGCTCCGCGCGGCGATCAACGCCGCGTGCGGCGTCAATCTCGACGCCCTCTCCGCGCTGGAGGGCAAGCGGATCAGCCTCTATTCCAAAGGCCGGTGGATGCTGCGGGCCGACGACGACCTGTTCGTCGTGCAGACCGGCGACGGCGACGCGGACGTCGCCATCTATCCGACCGGCCGCTACGCGGACATCGCCGGCACGCGCGCCCTGCCGGCCGAGCTGACCGAGGCGCTGGTCCGCCTGGGCTACGCGGACAACGGGCCGGCCGGCTGCTCGTACGCCGATCCGGCCGGCGAAGCGGTGCCCGACGCGTTCAAAGGGCGGACCATGGCGGCGCTCTTGGACGTCATCCGCCGCTCGTTCGCGGACGTCTAGGCGGCCGTTGCTTGTTACTTGCCGAACGAGGACAGGAACTTGACGCGGTCGCCCATCGGCGGCGTGTTGTTGTCCTTCAGCGCGATCTCCAGCACCGCCGGGCCGTCCGCGGCCAGCAGCCGGTGGATGGCTTCCTCGCGGAAGTCGTCCATCGCCTCGACGCGGTAGCTCGGAATACCCATGGCCGCGGCCATCTGCGCGATGTCGACCGGCTCCTGCTCGAACGAGGCGTGCGTGCGCTTGAACTGCAGCGAATGTCCGTGATAGACCATGCCGAGCCGGGCGTTGTTCATGATGACGAACAGAATCGGCAGCTTCGCCTCCTTCGCGGTCAGGATCTCCATGCCGTGCATGAAGAAGCAGCCGTCGCCCGTGATGCAGGCGACCGGACGGTCCGGCTCCGCCAGGGCCGAGCCGATCGCCGAGCCGATCCCGCTGCCCATCGCGCCGAAATGCACGTTGATGTTGAACGAATCCGTATCGAGCACGTGCATGTAGTGTATGACGTACGACATGAACTCGCCGATGTCGACGGTGTAGCGCGTGTTGACGGGCAGATGCGTCTGGAGCGTCCGCAGCGCGTTCGCCGTGTTGTAGGCGCCGGCGTCCTTGACGGCCGCCCTGCCGAACGCGCCGGCCTCGCCGCCGCCTTCCGTTCCCCGCGACACGCCCAGCACGCGCAGCTCCTCGATCAGCATCAAGAGGCTCAAGTGAATGTCGCCGAGCACCGGAATGTCGATCTCGTACTTGCGATTGAACACCGTCTGGTCGAAATCCAGCTGAATCGTGTACCGGTTCCCGACCAACTGGACGTTGTAATTGTTCGTCGCCGTCTCGCCCAGGCTGGAGCCCACGATCAGCAGCGATTGGCGGGCGCCCTCCGCGATCAGGTTCGACGCCGCCTCGTGGCCGGCGAAGCCGAAGACGCCGGCGAGCAGCGGGTGATCCTCCGGTATGTAGCCCTTGGCCTGCGGCGTCGTCATGATCGGCCACTGCAGCATCTCCGCCAGCTCGAGCAGCGATTCGACCGAGCCGCGGACGCCCTGGCCGACCAAGATGCAGCCGTCCGGCCGTTCGGCCATCGCTTCCGCGGCCGCCTGGATCGTCTCGAGATCCGGGATCATCGGCTTGCGCTCCGGCAGCGCCGGAATGTCCGGCTGGCCGATCTCGGCGTGCTGCACGTCGATCGGGATGGCCACGTGCACGGGGCCGGGCACGCCGGAGACGGCGATTCGGCTCGCCTTGACCACCTCGCGTAGCAGCTCCTTGGCGTCCTTGACGAGGACGCTGTATTTCGTGACGGGCTTGAAGACCGGCACGGCGTCCAGCTCCTGCGACGCGTTCAGCCCCATCGTGCCGACGGGCACCGCGCCCGTCAGGAACAGC
This sequence comes from Paenibacillus sp. UNC496MF, assembly GCF_900113915.1. Taxonomy (NCBI): domain Bacteria; kingdom Bacillati; phylum Bacillota; class Bacilli; order Caryophanales; family Paenibacillaceae; genus Paenibacillus; species Paenibacillus sp. UNC496MF. Next base: position 69,278 of record NZ_FORE01000010.1, on the reverse strand, counting down.
ACCGGCAGATGCTCGCGCATCGCGTTGGCCGCCCCGGTCACGAGGTTCGTGCCGCCCGGGCCGCTGCAGCCGATGGCGACGCTCAGCTGACCGGCGTATTTGGCATACGCCGCCGCCATGTACGACGCCGCCCCCTCATGCTTGGCCACGACCGTCTCGATCTCCGGCATCTCGTACAGCTCGTCGAAGAACGCGTTGACCGAGCCTGCCGGAATGCCGAACAGGTGACGGACGCCGCTCTTCTTCAAAAACTCCAATACCGCGCGGGCTGCTTTCATCTTCTATCCCCTCTCTTATCTAAAAAATCAGCTTGGCGCCGCCAGAAACTTCGCTTCGAACTCCGCCGCCCGCATCGGGCGGCCGAAATAATACCCCTGCATCAGGAAGCATTCGCGCGACGACAGGAAATCCACGTGCTGGCGCGTCTCGACGCCCTCGGCGATGACGCTCAGATTGAGGTTCTGGGCCAGCGTGATGATCGTGTTGATGATGGCCGCGTTGTCGTCGTCCTCCGTCACGTCCTGCAGGAACGACTTGTCGATCTTCAGCGTGTCGATCGGCAGGCTCTTGAGATAGCCGAGCGAGGAATACCCCGTGCCGAAATCGTCGATGGCGATCTGGATGCCGAGGCCCTTCAGCGCCTTCATCGACTCGAACGTCAGGTCCTTGTTCTTGATGATCAGGTTCTCCGTCAGCTCCAGATGCAGGTAATCCGGGCAGAGCCCGACTTCCTCCAGCGCGTTCTTGACCATCGCGAACAGGTTGTTCTGCTCGAACTGGCGAGCCGACAGGTTGACCGAGACGCTGAACGGCGGATATCCCTGCGTCTGCCACGCCTTCAACTGACGGCACGCCTGCTTCAGCACCCATTCGCCGATCGGCACGATGAGCGCCGTCTCCTCCGCGATCGGAATGAACTGGTCCGGCGCGATCATGCCCTGCTTCGGATGGTTCCACCGCAGCAGCGCTTCGACGCCGACCAGCCGGTTCGTCTGGTAATGGATCTGCGGCTGGTAGTACAGCTCGAGCTCGTCCAGCTCCAGCGCGCGGTACAGGGCGTTCTCGAGCTTGACGCTTTCGAAGGTCCGCGTGTCCATCCCCTCGCTGAAGAAGTGGTAGCTGTTGCCGGAGATTTCTTTGGACTTGTACATCGCCGTGTCCGCGTTCTTGACCAGCGTGTCGGTCGTGTCGCCGTTGTCGGGGTACAGGCTGATGCCGATGCTCGCTTTGATGTAAATCTCGTTCTCCAGCAGCTGGAACGGCTCGTCGAACGTGTCGATGACCGCGTGCACGACCTTCAGCACCTCGTGCTCGTTCTTGACGTTGGGCAGGTAGATCGTGAATTCGTCCCCGCCCATCCGCGAGACCGTCGCGCCCTTCGGGACGCACCGGCTGAGGCGCTGCGCGACGTCGCGCAGCAGTAGGTCGCCGAAGCTGTGGCCGAGCGAATCGTTGATGAACTTGAAGCGGTCGAGGTCCAGATAGAGCACGGCCAGCTTCTCGCCGTTGATCTGCGCCTGCACGAGCCCCTGGTTCAACCGGTCCTTCAGCAGCACCCGGTTCGGCAGGTCGGTGACGCTGTCGAAGTACGCGTGGTACTTGATCTCCGCCTCCATCTGCTTGCGCTGCGTGATGTCCTTGAAGGTGACGACGTCGCCGACGATCTCGTCGCCCTCCCGGATGGAGGAGATGACGAATTCCACCGGGAAGCTGGAGTTGTCCTTGCGGTAGAACCGCTCGTCCTGGCCGTAATTGTCCCAATTCCCGTCCGAGGCCGTCGCGACGTACTGCAGGCTGTCGCGGCCGATGTGCGCGCCGTAGAAAATGATGCTGGACGGCTGCCCGATCAGCTCGCTCTTCGTGTCGTAGCCCAGCATGGCCGCCGCCGCGGGATTGCAGAAGGTGATTCTCCGGTCGAGGTCCAGGCCGAATATGCCTTCGCCCGCCGAATTCAGGATCAATTCCTTCTCGCGGCTCAGCTGTTGCAGCTCCGCCACGACGCGCTCGAGCTCCTGGTTCTTGACCGTGATTTCCGAGGTCCGCTCTTGGATGATGTTCTCCTGCTTCTCCATGTACATCAGGTTCGACAAGGTCGAGGCCGTCGCGTCGACGATCGACTGCGCGAGCTCCTTCTTCGCGGCCGGGTAGCCGAGGCTGCCCTCCTCGAGCCGGACGACCGGAATGACGCCGAGCACCTCGCCCATCGAGACGAGCGGCAGCATGAAGAGTCCTTTGATGCCGAACGTGCGGCACAGATCGTGGTTGGGCCGGTCGTCCGCGAACACGTCCGGAATGAGGACGGCCTTCTTCGTGCGGATGACCTCCTGGAAGACGGGGTCGTTGCTCTCGTCGATTCGGATCTTGCTGTGCGTCCGCATCCAGTCTTCCTCCGACCAGTCGCTGTCCTTGCTCAGCTTGGCCGGCTTGATCTGGCTCTCCGTGAGCGGATCGAGCAGATGGACGCCGATGTTGTAGTTGCCCAGCACCTTGCCGAGGTAGGAGAAGCAGATGTCGAGGCTCTGCTGCAGCGTGGAGCACATCGCCAGATCGCTCGTCACGTCGAGCAGCAGCTGCTTCTCGGCGATGAGGTTCTCCTTGTGCGTCAGGTTGCGCGCGTTCTGGATCGCGACGGCCGCCATGTTGACGTAGGCCTCCACCGTCTGGATCTCGGATTGCGTCAAGTTCATCGGAATGCCGTAGTCGAACAGAAACACGAGCCCGAACAGCTCCTGCTCGAACGAAATCGGTAACACCAGCAGCGATTTGATCTGGAAGCCTTCGACGGCTCTCGGATCGGGCCTGGTGTCCTTCGAGGTATCCGGGATGTACACGGCTTTCTTCGTCTCGACGACTTCCTTCGCCAGCAGGTCCACTTCCATGTCGATGACGTGCATATCCAGCGTCCAGCCGTTGATCACCTGGGGCTTGCCGACGTATCCCCTGAAGGTCCCATCTTCCTGCGGCAGATAGATGCCGACGGAATCACATTGGACGATCTCTTCGGAGATCGCGGTGGTCACATGCTCCAGGACTTCACGCAGTTCAAGCTTCGTATTGATCAGTTTTGTAAGATGCGCAAGACGCGAATACCGCATTTGTTCCTTATACACCATTAAACCCCGCTCCCGATTCACGCTTTGTTACCGACTTCCTTACAAAGTTCTACAATAAATACGATTTTCCTGTCTAAAGAATAATTAAATCTTGACAAAGTCTCCCGGAACCGTCGGCGTTGTTCTCCGGAATCGGAATTTGCCGCGTTATTCTGCCAGCGCCTGTCAAAATATCGGGGTCCCAAGACCTAGCCCGCAGCCGCGCGCCGCCTGCCGCGGACGGCAAAAAAGGCACCCTCGCCCGGGTGCCCTTCGAATGATTGGCCGTCCTCGCGGTTCGCGATCCGCCGCGCGCCTATTCCAGGGCCAGCCTCGTATCGCCGTTGATGTACGTGCCGTGGTCGATGCCCTCGCAAATCTCTTTCATCCAGCCCGGCCGGTCGAAATTGAACACGTGCATGGGCAGGTTGTAGTCCCGCGCCAGGATGAACGCCGATTGGTCCATCACCTTCAGGTCGTGCTGCAGCACGTCGTTGTAGTGGAGCGTCTTGAACTTCCGGGCTTCCGGATCGCGCTTCGGATCGGCGCTGAACACCCCGTCCACGCCCTGCTTGGCGACGAGCAGCGCGTCGCAATTGGTCTCGATCGCCCGCTGGACGGACGGGTAATCCGTCGTGACGTAAGGCTGTCCGTTGCCGCCGGCGAAAATGACGATGTAGCCCTTCTCCAGGTGGTGAATGGCCCGCAGCCGGATGTACGGCTCGGCCACCGACGTCGCCGGAATGGCCGTCATGACGCGCACTTCCCGGTCGGTTCTCGCTTTCAGCACGCCGCGCAGCATCAGGCTGTTGATGACCGTGGCGAGGGTGCCGATGTTGTCGGCCTCCGCCCGTTCGATGCCCCACGACTCCGCCATGTTGCCGCGGAAGATGTTGCCCCCGCCGATGACGACCGACACCTCGACGCCGAGGTCGACCACGGACATGATTTCGCGCGCGATATGCTCCAGCCGGTCCGGCTCGAACCCGAACTCCGAATTGCCGGCGACCGCGCCGCCGCTTAATTTGATCAACACTCTTCCGTATCTGGCCATCTTCCACACCTCCGATAAAATAAAAAGCACTAAAGCATGGAATGCTTTAGTGCTTCGAAAGACGAAAATAAGAAGAAGACGCCGGTTCGCTGCTCGCGCTGCCTCGTCCGCTTCATCCTTTCGCCTCCTTTTGCTGAATCGTGTTCGTTCTTAGTGTATACGTTCCGGCGGCGGTTTGACAACCGGGACCGCGGAACCGGGCCGAACGCCTCAGCGCGGCTGCCGGCCGCCGGCCGGCGCGTGACGCAAGGCGGATAACCGGCGGCCGGCGAGCGCCGCCGCGAGGAGCGCGACCAGCACGAGCAGGACGCCGATCATGCCGACGACGCCCGGCCAACCGTAGGCCGACAGGAACGAGCCGCCGGCCGTGCCGAGCACGCTGGAGCCCAGGTAATAGAACAGCAGATACAGCGAAGAGGCGTACGCCTTGTACGGCGGCGCGGCCGTCTTGCCGACCCAGCCGCTCGCCACCGTATGGCCCGCGAAGAAGCCGAACGCGAACAGCACGATGCCGACGATGGTGAGCGTCAGGCTGCCGGCCAGCGTAAGCCCCGCGCCGAGGAGCGACAGGACGACGCCGGCCGCGATCAAGCCGGCCCGCGGGTACCGGTCGGCCATCCGGCCGAAGAAGAACGAGCTCCAGGAGCCGACGAGCTGGAAGACGAACAGGCAGCCGATGACCGACTGGCTGAGGCCGTACGGCGGCTTGGCGAGCAGGTAGCCGATGTAGTTGAACAGCGTCACGTACCCGCCGAGCAGCAGGAAGCCCGCGGCATAGAGCGGCAGCAGCCGCTTGTCGGCCAGTCCCGCCTTCAGTCCGCCCGCCCAGATGCGAAGCGAGATGCCGGACGGCTGAAAGCGGCGCGACTGCGGCAGGTACAGCCAGAACAGCACGCTGCAGATCAGGCTGAACACCCCGAGCGTCAGCAGGCCGGCGTGCCAGTCGAACGCGTCCGTCAGCAGGCTGACGATGACCCGGCCCACGAAGCCGCCGATGGCCGTGCCGCCGACGTAGACGCCCATCGCTTTGCCGATGCTGTCCGGCGCGATCTCTTCGTTCAAGTACGTCATCGCGATGGCCGGGAAGCCCGACAAGCTGATGCCGAGCAGCAGGCGCAGCGCCAGCAGCAGCTGGAAGCCGTGGACGAAGGACGACAGAATGGCGAGCGCGGACGTCGCGAACAGCGACGCGACCATGATGTTTTTGCGGCCCCAGGCGTTGGAGAAGGCGGAGATGAACATCATGCACACGGCCAAGCTGATCGTCGAGATCGAGATGACCAGGCTGGCCGAGGACGGGGAGACCCCGAACTCCTCCGAGAATTGGCCGAGCAGCGTCTGCGGGCTGTATAGAACGGCGAACGTGACGATGCTGCCGAGCAGCATGGCGAGCAGCGTCCGCCGGTAGGTCGCGCTTCCTTTGGCGATATGCGTCATGGCGTAAGGACTCCTTCTCTCGTTGGACTGAGTCTAAGTGTACGCCTCGACAATTCATAACGTCCAATTTATTATAGGTATGCGAACGATGCCTTTTCATTATCGATTCGATTCAACGTCAGGAGGTTGCCCCGATGGAATGGCAGCAGCTGGAATACTTCCGCGTCGTCGCCGGAACCGAGCATTTCACGCAGGCCGCCGAACGGCTGGCCATCTCGCAGCCGGCGCTGAGCCGGTCGATCACGCATCTGGAGGAGACGCTCGGCGTGCCGCTGTTCGACCGCGTCGGCCGGTCGGTGAAGCTGAACGCGTACGGCGCGTCGTTCCTGAAGCGCGTCGAGCGGGCGCTGCAGGAGATCCAGGACGGCATGGCCGAGCTGCAGCAGCTGCGGGACCCGTACACGGGGACGGTATCGCTCTCGTTCGTGATGACCTTCGGGCTCAGCTTCCTGCCGGACTTCATCAGCTCGTTCAACCGGCTGTATCCGCAGGTCAAGCTGCAGCTGTTCCAGAACACGACGGCCGCCATCGCGCGCCAGCTGCAGGACGGCGAAGCGGACCTCAGCATCGTCGGCTCGCTCGATCACCGCAATCAGCTGGAGTGGCGCAAGCTGCTCGACGAGGACTTGTTCGCTTACGTCCCCGCCAAGCACCGTCTGGCGGACCGCGAGTCGATCCGTCTCGAGGAGCTGGCCGGGGAGCCGTTCATCGGCTTCAAGAAGGGCTACGGCATGCGCGACTTGACGGACCGGTTCTGCGCGCAGGCCGGCTTCGCGCCGCAGGTCGTCTTCGAGGGAGAAGACGTCGCCACCGTCTCCGTACTCGTCTCCTCGGGCATCGGGGTGACGCTCATCCCGTCCTTCCGGGGGATCACGCCGAGCAAGATCAAGAAGCTGCGGGTCGAAGAGCCGGCCTGCCGCCGGGAGATCGGACTGGCCTGGCAGAAGGGCCGCACGCTGTCGCCGGCCGCGGAACTGTTCCGTTCGTTCATTATCGGCCAGTTCGCCTGAACGCTTCGCGCGATCGGCCGGCAAGCCGGCTGCCGTGCGGGAAAGCGAAAAAAGCGCCGGCCGTCTCCCCCGATGATCGGGGAGACGGCCGGCGCTTCGCGCGTTCCGGGCGGGCGCCCGCCCGCCGCCCGCTCGCTCGGCTTCGCTTAGTGGACGCCGTTCACGACGAGCTTCACGTCGATGTTGCCGCGGGTCGCGCGGGAGTACGGGCAGACGCCGTGCGCCGCCTTGACGAGTTCTTCGGCCGTCTCCTGCGAGACGCCGTCGATGTTCACGTGCAGCTGCGCCGCGAGCTGAAAGCCGCCGTCGGCGGCCTTGCCGATGCTGACGTGCGCCGTGACGTCCGTGCCTTCATGCTGGACCTTCTGCATGCGGGCCACGAGCTTGAGCGCGCTGTGGAAGCAGGCCGAGTAGCCTGCGGCGAAAAGCTGCTCCGGGTTGGTGCCTTCGGCGCCGTTGCCGCCCAATTCCTTCTGCATCGTCAGCTTCAAGTCGAGCACGCCGTCCGAGGACGTCACGCGTCCGTCCCGTCCGCCTTCAGCCGTTGCGATTGCCGTGTACAAAATTTCCATGAATGATCGCTCCTTCGATGTAAGCTAAATTAACGTTTACGTTAAATTAACTTTAATTTAACTAAATTTAATTGAATACAATTTAATTTCATGTACGTAATTTAACATGCCCGTCCGCGTATTGCAACCTTCTTTACACAAGTTTTAAGATCGTTGAATCGCGGCGCGGGCTATCGTGCCGGAAGACGCGCAATAGCCGCCCCGTGAAGGAGCGGCTATTGCGCGTTTTCGTTTCCCGTTCGCGCACGGGTTGACGCTGCTCGCCGCATGCGGCTGCAGAGCGATCGTTTTCCTGCATCTCCGCGCGCCTGCAGCACGGACGAGGGACGTCATCCGCCCGCATCGCCCTGCTTGCTATCGTCCGGGCGGCGCTTCGCCTTCAGCCGGACGAACACCGTCGTGCCGGCGCCGAGCTCCGACGCGATGGAGAGGCCGTACGCGTCGCCGGCGTACAGCTTGACCCGCTCGTTGACGTTGAACAGCCCGTACGAGCTGCCGCCGGCGCCGTCGTCCTTCGCCTCGGACGGGGCTTCCGTCAGCAGCCGCGCCGCCAGCCCTTCGTCGATGCCGATGCCGTTGTCGGCCACGGTCAGGACCAGGTCCCCGCGTTCCTCGCGGGCGGCGATGGCAATGACGCCGCGCCTACCCTTCGCCTTGCGGATGCCGTGCAGCAGCGCGTTCTCGACGATCGGCTGCAGGATGAGCTTCGGCATGGCGCACGCTTCGAGGCCGGGCTGGACGTCGAGCTCGAAATCGAACGTATCCGGGAAGCGGCTCCGCTGGATCTCCAGATACACCTGCGCGAGCCGGAATTCGTCCTCGACGCTGACGATGCTCCGGCCCTTGCTGAGGCTGAGCCGGAAGTATTTCGCCAGGCTGTCGATCATCTGGCTGATGTCCGTCGCGCCCTTGCCGATCGCGATCCAGTTGATCGTGTCGAGCGTGTTATAGAGGAAATGCGGGTTGATCTGCGCCTGCAGCGCCTGCAGCTGCGCCTCCCGTTCCAGGAGCTGCGCCTTGTACTTCTCTTCGACGAGCGTCCGAACCCGGAGAATCAGATGGTCGACGCTCCGCTCGAGCAGCCGGAAGTCGCCGTTCACCGGCGGCAGCTCGCTCAGGCTCGTCTCCGTACCCTCCCGGCGGATGACCGTGATCACCTGCTTCACCCGGCGGTTCATGCCCCGCACGATGATGGCCATCAGCACGAACGGCAGCGCCAGGAAGAGCGCGATGTACTCCAGCAGCGACGTCCACTCCGACCGCTGCGTCAGCTGCACCGCGCGGCGCGACAGCTGGGACTCGGTCCCCTGCGCGACCAGCTTCCAGCCGGTCGGGTCGAGCGTCGCGTACATGACGTCGTTGACCTCGTCGTTCAGCTTCACCGCGCCGGTGCCCTCGCTTCCCCGCCCCAGCACGTCCAGCACGGCCGGATCAAGGCTCGTGCCGATTCGCGACCGGTCGGGGTGATAGACGATCGTCCCGTTCGGATCCGCGAGGTACACCTGCGTGCCCGGCGCGAACTGCAGCGCCGACAGGATGCCGGACACCATGCTCTCCTTGACGTCGATCATGAGCACGCCGGAGATTTTGTCGTAATGGTTCGGATCGCGCAGCATGCGGGCGAGCGAGAAGATCCGCGCGTCGCCCACGTCGAGGAAGTGCTCCGTGTAGTCGCCGGTCCAGACGATGCCGCCGTTCGCGGCGATGATCGGCGCGTACCACGGCCGGTCCTTCAGGCTGTCCAGCGTGAAGAAATTGATCCGCTCCGCGGCGTACAGCTTCGACTTGTCGACGAACAGCCGCACGTGGTATACGTCGGAGTTCGTCTGCACGGTATCGACCAGGTTGCGCAGATCCTTGACGACTTGCAGCTGGACGGCGATCGACTGATCGTCCGCGCCGACGGACAGGTACGTATGCAGATTGGCGTTCATGAACGCCGCGTTGCTGATCTCCTCGAGGCGCTCCAGCCGGTACGACAGGTTACTGCCCGCCTGCTTCACCGTCTGCTGCATCGTGCGGACGACCTCGTCCTTCAGGATCTTGGCCGAGCGCTCGTAATAGCCGTACAGGAACACGGCCGCCGGAAGCACGATCAGCAGCAGGTACGCGATCAGCCACTGGCGCGGCATCGCGAAGCGGCGAACGAGCCGCAGGCCCGCGCCGGCGGCGGCCGCCAGCCGGCGCCAGGCGAATGCGGCGGCGTTACGCATGGGCTTCCCGGTACGCGCTCGGCGTGACGCCCGTCGCTTTCTTGAACAGCTTGGTGAAGTAGCTGGGGTCCGTGTAGCCGATCGCATGGCAGATGTCGTAGAACTTGTATTGCGGGTCGCGCAGCAGCTCCTTCGCCTTCTCCACCCGGACCTGGGTGAGATACTCGTTCACCGTCTGCCCCGTCTCCTGCTTGAACAACAGGCTGACGTACGTCGGCGTCAGGTACACCTCCCTGCCGATCTCGGCCACGGTCAGCCCGCCGTTCGCGTAGCCCCGGTCGATGATGGCGCGCACCCGCTCCACGACGTTCGCCGTCTTGCCCGTGCGTTTCTCGCGGATCCGCCCGCACGCGTCCAGCAGCCGCGATTCGAGCAGCCGCCGCAGGTCGCCGAGCGTCTCCTGCTCGAACAGCGCCTCCCACAGGCCGGATGCCGGCGCGTCCGCGTCCGATCCGCCCGCGGGCACGTTCAGCTCCAGCAGCAGCTGGTCGACCGCCAGCGCGATCTGCAGGCAGACGTTGCGCCCGTACTTCAGCCCGTCGCGCCGCCTGCGGGCCAAATCGGCGAAGATCCGGTCGAGCCCCGCGCGCAGCTTGTCCGCGTCCGCGGCCTTGAGCGCCGGGATCAGCCCCTCGTGGTCGGCGGAGCCGCTCCGTTCATAGCCGCCCGCTTCCGTCTCCGGCCCCCGCAAGCTGTCCATCGTGATGATGCGGTTCTTGCCGAGGTACCATTTGTGGTCGGCCGCCTCGCGCGCCTGCCCGTACGCCTGCGCGAGCGCGTACGGCGACGTCACCCGCTCGCTGATGCCGATCGTGACGCCGATCTTGAGCCAGCGCTCCAGGTTGCCGCGCACGTCGCCCGCGAACGCGAACAGCGCCTCCGCCGCGTCCGACGCGTACTCGTCGTCCGGCTCCGCCCGCAGGATGCCGACGAACTCGCCGGCGCGGCGCTCGAACGCGTAGCCGGCCAAATGGCGGTCGATCAGCTCCTGGGCGATGTTCAGCACCGCGTACCAGAGCAGCTGGCGGTCGGTCTCCGTCCGGCTCGCCAGCACGCCGGCCATGTCGTCGACGGAGAGGACCGCGACCCAATACGGCGCGTCGGCCGGCAGGCGCAGGCCGAGGAAGTCGAGCCGCTCGCCCAGCCCGTGCTTCGGCGCCCCGCCCTCCACCAGCGACAGCAGCAGCTTCTCCCGCAGCAGGGGCATGCCTTCCTTCAGCTTGACCTCCAGGTCTTCCTTCCGGCGCCGCTCGGCGCGCTCCGCGTCGAGATCCGCCACGACGCGCCGGATGACCGCGCTCAGCTCCTCCAGATTCACCGGCTTGAAAATATAGTCGACCGCGCTGACCTTCAGCGCCGACTTCAAGTAGTCGGCATCGTCGTGCCCGCTGACGAACACGATCTTCGTCCCGGGATGCCGGGCGGAAATTTCCCGCGACAGCGCGATGCCGTCCAGATTCGGCATCCGGACGTCCGTCAGGACCAGATCCGGCGTCTCCCGCCCGACGATCTCGAGCGCCGCGTCTCCGTCGTCCGCTTCGTCCATCACTTCGATGCCGAAGGAGGACCAATCGAAATACGCGCGCAAGCCCGCGCGCACCGTCGGCTCGTCGTCGACGATCAGCAGTTTGTACATGAACCCGAGTCCCCTTCCTCATGGTGTAGGCGCCGACGGCGCGGCAAGGCATCGGCCTTCCTCCGCGGCGCGAACGGCCGCCCGCCCTCGCAAAACGGCAACGAGGCGGCGCCCCTACGGGCACCGCCATTGCCGGAAGACCGCCCTCGCTTCGCGCTTCGGCCTTGGTTATGTTGTCGTCACGCGGAAGCGGACGCCCTGCCGTTCCAGGATGCCGTGCAGCTTCGCCATGGACACGTCCTTCGCCGCATCCCCGTCGTCCAATGCGATCGCCGCCGCCGCTCCGGCGGCCTGGCCGAGCGCGTAGCAGGTCGCCTGCACGCGCATCGAGGACATCGCCACGTGCGTCGCCGAGATCGCCCGGCCGGCCACGAGCAGATTGTCGTACGCGGCCGGCACCATGCAGCGGTACGGGATGTCGTAGCCGTCCACCTTGCGCTCGTCGGTCGTCTTCTGCGCGTCCGGGCTGTGAATGTCGATCTCGTAGTTCGTCTGCGCGACCACGTCCGCGAACCGCGCCCCATCGACCACGTCCCGCTCCGTCAGCGTGTAGAGGCCCTCGATCTGGTTCGTTTCGCGGACGCCCGTCTGCGGCGCGATATGCGCGATGGCGTACGTCTCGAAGCCGGTGCGCTGCAAGTAATGCGCGATGGAGAACACCTGACGCAGCGCCTCCGTCTCCGCGAAATTGACGTCCGCGAGCTTGGCGCCGTTCGCCTTGACGCGCGACATGTTGACGAGCAGCGTGCCGTCGCCGTGCTGCTCCCAGTACAGCCGCCGGCCCTGCGGCAGCTCGGCCACGTCGCGATAGAAGTAGCAGCCCTCCGGCAGCACCTGCTTCACCGGCTTGCCGGTGTCCTGCATCGTGAACATGAGCGTCATCGGCTGGGTCAGGCCGTCCGACTCGCGGCCGGCATGGTACGGCACGCCGGCGTCGATCGCCACGCGGGCGTCGCCGGTGGCGTCGATGAACACGCCGCCCTCGAACGCCCGCAGCCCTTCGCGCGTGGAGACGACGACCGCCTTCAGCCGCCGGTCCTCCGTCACCGAGCCGACGAATTCGCTGTGGAAGAACGCCTGCACGTTCTCCTTCTTCATCTTCTCGTTCAAATACTGCCGCAGCAGAAACGGCGAATACTGCGGCGCGATGGATTGATCGTGGTCGGCCGGCAGAAACTCCGCCAGCATCTCCGCGATGATCTCGCGGTAGATGCCCGTCACGTTGCCGACCGGCATGAAGATGCTGACGTTCGCGAGCGTGCCCATGCCGCCGAGCTGCGCGGATTTCTCCAGCAGCGCGACCGTCTTCCCGCAACGCGCGGCGGCGATCGCGGCCGCCGTGCCCGCCGGGCCGCCGCCGATCACGACGACGTCCGTGCGCGAGTGGGTATCGACGTTCCGGGTGAACGAATACTGCGTGCTTGCCATGAATGAGGACTCCTTTCGATTCGAGGCGACGATGCCCGCGCCATGCTCGCGGCACGGCACGGGCCGGTTCGCCCCCTTAAGCGGTAGGATTGCGAATCATCCGATAACTCTGCTTCTACTACGCGGCCATTATTTGACCGTGGCGTACCAGTCGTTGATTTCCTTCGCGCTCGCTTCTTCGCCGGCCGCCTTGTACTTGGCCCGGAACGCTTCCAGCCCGGACAGCGGCTCCGCGCCCGCGATCAGCTTGATCGTGTAGTCGCCGACCATGGATTCCAGCTGCAGGTTGTTCTTGGCGTATTCCGGCATGTACGGCGCGAGGCCGAGCTTGTTCGGGATCTTGACGTCGTCCGGCTGCTTGTTGTTCAGGAAGTCGAACGCCTCGAACATGACCGGGCTCTTGCGGACGCGCGCCTGCCAGTAGAGCGGGTAGTTCGTCTCGTCGGTGCCCGCCATGTAGTTGTTCGCGAGGTTGCGCTCGTCGTTGAAGATCGGCAGAATCGGCGTATACGCGCCGTTCTCCATCTTGAAGTGCTTGCCTTCCTCGCCGATGGCCAGGTCCTTGAACGTCGCCGGATCGAGGCTCGCGTTGATCCATTTGACCGCGTCCTCCGGATGCTTCGCCGCCTTCGGCACGAACGTCAGGCGGTCGAAGCCCGCGTTGGCCGCGAAGCCCGCCTTGCCGCCCGGCCCTTTAAGCGCCGGCACGAAGGCGAATTTGGCGTCCGGCGCGCTCTTCGCGAGCGCGTCGGAGATCGTCGGGATGTCCGCCCAGTGCACGATGATGGCGCCCGCCTTGCCGCTCGAGAACTTCTCTTTGGCCGTCGCGTCCTTGTTGACGACGAATTGTTTGTCCAGCAAGCCCTGCTTGTAGAGGTCGGCCATGTAGGTAATGTAGTCCGTGTACGCCGGGTCGAGCACGCGCGGCACCAGCTGGCCGCCGACGTCGTTCCAGCTGTTCGGCATGCCGAACGCGCCGACGATGTTGTCGAGCATCGGCAGGTCGCCGCGGATCGTGAGCGGCACGTCCTGATCCCCGTTGCCGCCCGGATCCCGATCTTTAAACGCTTTCAAAACGGCGGTGAGCTCGTCGGTCGTCGTCGGCATCTTCAGGCCCAGCTTATCCAGCCAGTCGGTGCGGATCAGGATGCTGCTGTTGATCGGGTACGTGACGGACGTCGGAATCGCGTACAGCTTGCCGTCGACCTTGAGCGCGTCGATCGACGCCTGCTTGATCGAGGCCTTGATGTTCGGGCCGTACTTGTCGATCAGCGGCAGCAGGTCGACGAGCGCGCCCTTCTGCGCGTAATCCGAGTATAGTGCCAAGTCGCTGTAGGTCGTAACGAGGTCGTACGGCTCGCCCGAGGACATGATCAGGTTCAGCTTCTCCGCGGACTTATCCTGCGGGAGCATGTCGTACTGCACCTTGTAGCCCGTCTTCTCCTCCAGCATTTTCGCGACCGGATACGCGTTGTAATCCTCGTTCTGCCAGATGTCGAGCCGCTTCAGCTCCGGCTTGGCCGCATCGTCCGCCGCGTTGCCCCCCGCGTCCGCCGCGCCGGCGTTCGTACCGGCGTTATCCCCGGCATTATTCCCGGCGTTATTCCCGCCGCCGTTCGACGAGCAGGCCGCCGCGGCCAAGAGCAGCGCCGCCATCGCGGCCATCAGCATGACCTTCACAACCTTCTTCATTGCATGACCCTCCTATATGGTAGTATATATCATTAATCTCGCGGCATGCCGCCAAGAATTAATGCGCGTGCGGTTTGCGGGAACCGATCAGCCCTTCACGGAGCCGATCAGCACCCCTTTGATGAAATATTTCTGCAGAAACGGATAGACGAGCAGGATCGGAATCGTCGACGCGATGACCGTGGCCGAGCGCACGCCCTCCGCCGGCACGTTCATCAGATCGTCCGCGCTCCGGTTCAGGGCCGACGACGTGTCGGCGTTCATGACGATGTCCTGGAGGTACAGTTGGAGCGGCATCAGGGACGCGCTGTTGATGTAGAGCATCGGGTTGAAGTAGTCGTTCCAGTAGTACACCGCGTAGAACAGCCCGATCGTCGCGAGCACGGGGCCGCTGAGCGGCAGGATGATGCGGAAGAGAATCGTGTAATTCCGCGCCCCCTCGAGCTTCGCGGACTCCTCCAGGCTCGCCGGGAGACTCTCGAAATAGCTCTTGACGACGAGCAGGTTGAACACGCTGACGAGCGCCGGCAGAATGAGCGCGCCCAGGTTGTCGATCAGATCGAGCTGCCGGATGAGCAGGTAGTTCGGAATGATGCCGCCGTTGAACATCATCGTGAAGATGAACAGCACGATGAGCGGCCCCGTGCCGGGCAAGTCCCGCTTCGAGAGCGGGTACGCCGTCATCGCGGTCACGAGCAGCGACGCCAGCGTGCCGACGACCGCCACGAGCGCCGAGACGAAGAGCGCGTGCAGGAACTGCCCGGACGTGACGACGAACCGCATCGTGTCGAGCTGGAAGCCGACCGGCACGATGCCGACCTTGCCGGCGACGATCGCCCATTCCTCGCTGATCGACTTCGAGAGCACGTTCGCGAAGGGAAGCAGGGTCGCGAGCCCCATGAGCGTGAGCGAGATATAGATCACGGTATCCAGCGCGTAATCGCGGATTGATGTGCTGCGCATCGTGTTTATCGCCTCCTACCAGATGCTGCGCTGCAGAAATTTTCGGCTGAGCATGTTGCCGATGACGATGAGCAGGAAGCCGACCGCGGAATTGAACAGGCCGACCGCCGTGCTGAAGCTGTAATCCTGCTGGCCGAGGCCCATGCGGTACACGTACGTGCCGATGACGTCCCCGCTCTTGTAGACGAGCGGGTTGTACATCGTCAGAATCTGCTCCGTGCCCGCTTCGAGCAGGCTGCCGATCCGCAGGATGAACATGAGCATGATCGTCGGCAGCATGCCCGGCAGCGAGATGGAGACCATCTGCCGGATCCGGCCCGCGCCGTCGATGGCGGCCGCCTCGTACTGCTCCTGGTCGATGCCCGCGATCGCGGCGATGAAGACGATGGCGTTCCAGCCGATCTCCTTCCACCCGGCCGTGAAGACGACGACGACGCGGAACCAGTGGTTTTCCGTCAGGAACGAGATCGGCTGTCCGCCGAACGAGCGGATCAGCTCGTTCACGAGCCCCCCGGTCGGGGACAAGATGTTGATGAACAGGCCGGAGATGATGACCCAGGACAGGAAGTGGGGCAAGTAGATGATCGTTTGGATCGTCCGCTTGAAGACCATCCGCCGCACCTCGTTCAGGAAGAGCGCGAGCACGATCGGAATCGGGAACAGGATGACGATCTTGTACAGGCTGATGAGCAGCGTGTTGGCGAGCACCCGCAAGAATTCGTCCGAGCGGACGAGCTTGCGGAACTGCTCCAGCCCGACCCAGTCGCTGCCCTTGATGCCGCCGAAGATGTTGAAGTCCTGGAACGCGATCACGATGCCGTACATCGGCGTGTATTTGAACAGGAGGAGGAAAATCACCCCGGGAATCAGCAGCGCATACATGTCGAGATTGCCGCGGATCAGCTTCCCCCGGCGGCTTCCCGTCCGTTCCCGCGGGGCTGTCTTGCTATCGAGCGCCATATCGGCCTTGCTCATGTCCGTCACCTTCTTTAAGTCCGTCGTGCTTTTATTGTAGTGAACGGGCTTCCGCGGCTGTAGCGGGCAATCCTTCGATTTCTGGTCGATTTGTATAGAAGTTCGGGGGAAACGCAAAAAAGGACCTCGTTCGAGGCCCTATAGGGCGGGCGGCCGCGGGATCGGTCGTCCGCCCGGGCAGCCGTGCGCGTTTAGATTGAAACTGTTCCACGTGGAACGGACGCGGGCGTCCGGTCGTACACAACCGGCCTGGCGCCTATTCCCCTTCCGGCACCGTTACGTACCGCCACGGCACCTCGTCGCACAGCCATACGCCGTTCGCCGACAGGTAGAACCGGCGGCCGTCGAGGCGCATGGCGGCGGCGTCCACGTGCAGGGCCAGCGGCCTGCCGTGACGGCGCCCGACTTCGACGGCAGCGGCGCGGTCCGCCGACAGGTGCACGTGCCGCCGCGCGCCCGGGCGGATGCCCTGCGCCCGGATGCCGTCCAGGAAGCGCGTCGCCGTGCCGTGATAGAGCTTATCCGGCGGGACGGCCTCCGGCAGCTCCACGTCCACGCCGACGGAATGCCCTTGGTTCGCCCGGATCTTCGTCCGGTCCTCGTTAAAGCCGTACCGCTGCTTGTCGTTCTCCCGCACGATGCGCGCCAGCGCCTCGAAGTCGATCGCTTTGCCCGCCCGCGCGCAGCCCGCGAGCAGCTCACGCACGTCGGCCCAGCCGTTGGCGTCCAGCCGGATGCCGGCCGCGGACGGATCGTGGCGCAGCACGAGGCTGAGGAACCGCCCCAGCGCCGCGTCCCTATCGCGTTGCGTCATGATGTCTCCCCCTTTTCGGCTTGCCGGCCGCCGTTACGTCCGCCGCCGGTACGTCGCTTGGATAAACCCGCCGAAAACGTCATGGCTGAACGCGAACCCGCGGCTCAAGTAGAACTTGAGCGCCGCCTCGTTGCCGTTCGACACGAAGATGAAGACGACTTCCGCGCCGCGGAAGCCGTCCAGCCAGTCCATCGCCATCCCGAAGAGCTTCGAGCCCAAGCCCGGATGGCGGTATCCGCCGCGGATGTAGAGATTGTTCAGGCAGCCGGCCTTGTCCGGCAGGTCGTCCCAGTCCGGGTTCCGGCTATCCGCCCAACCTGAGCGCGCGAACGGGAAACAGGCGAAAACCCCGCCAAGGGTTTTCGCCTGCTTCCCGTTCCGATATTTCCGGACCGATGCTCCCGTTCCGATATTTCCGGACCGATGCTCCCGACCTGACGCGCCCTTTCGTCCGGCTAGCCCTTCACCGCCGCGATCGCGCCGTTCAAGGCATCGATCACCTTGTCGCACCACGCGTCGAACTCGGGGTCCTCCTTCTGCAGCTCGGGATGCGCCAAAATATGCGCCACGGTCTCCCGCACGCCCTGGTCGAAGCGCGTCGTCGCGACGAACTCGGGCACGAGCCGCTTCAGCTTGGCGTTGTCGAACGCGACGGAATTCGCCTTGTCCCCGATCAGCCCGCCCGTGAAGTCCTCGCGGCTGCACGCGGCCAGAAATTCCGAAGAGACGTGGACCGCTTGCAGCTTCACGCCGAGCGCGTCCGCGATCGCTTCATAGATCTGGTTCCAGGTCAGCGTCTCGTCGGACGTGATTTGGACCGCTTCGCCGATCGCGCGGCGGTTGCCCATCAGGCCGATGAAGCCTTTGGCGAAGTCGCGGTTATGCGTCATCGTCCACAACGACGTGCCGTCGCCGTGGATGAGGACGGGCTTGTTCGCGAGCATTCGTTTCGCCACCTGCCACGAGCCGTTCCGGCCGTGCACGCCGAGCGGAACCGAGCGTTCGTCGTAGGTGTGGCTCGGCCGCACGATCGTGACCGGGAACCCCTGCTCCCGGTACCGCTTCATAAGATAGTCCTCGCACGCGATCTTATTGCGCGAGTATTCCCAATACGGATTGGCGAGCGGCGTGCTTTCGGACACCCGGTAATCGGACAGCGGCTTCTGGTAAGCCGAGGCCGAGCTGATGAAGATGAATTGCTTCGTCTTGCCTTGGAACAGCCGATAGTCCCGCTCCAGCTGCTCCGGCACGAAGGCGATGAAATCCGCCACGACGTCGAATTCCAGCTCCCGGATCAGCTCGGCGACACGCGCCTCGTCGTTGATATCCGCCTGCAGCACCTTCACGTTATCCGGCAGAGCCGCGTTGCGGTTCCCCCGGTTCAGCACGTACAGCTCGCACCCGTTCGCCGCCAATTGCCGCGTGATCGCGGAGCTGATGATGCCGGTCCCTCCGATAAACAGCGCTTTCATAACAAGCCACCTCCGAATGGAATTGAGAACGATTCGCCGATAAGTCTCGTTCCCTCTATTCGCGATCCGGAGTCGAGATTCCTCTAAATGCCTATTTATTCGGCCGGCACCGCGCCGCGTCACCCGGTCATGGCCGTCACTCCTTGTCGACCGGCCGCCGGATGCGGTCCTCGTACCCGTCGACGAACAGCTGCCCGTGCGTGCCCCGGACCGCGTAAAACACGTCCTCCAACCGCTTTCCCCGCCGGCCCAGCTCCCGCTCCAGCCACTCCCGCGTCAGCCCGTTCGCCTCGAGGTTCCCTTCCACCAGCGCGCCGTCCATGACGAGCTCGACCGGGAACGACTGCGGCTTGGCCTTCAGCTTGAGATCCTTCCGGGTCGCGGCTTGAAAATCATCCTTTTTCAGCACGGACAGCACGCCGTTATCCTCCAGCACGGCATACTCCACCTCGCCGATGTTGAAGATGCTCTGTTCCCTTAACGCTTGGTCCAGCGAGTCCAGCGAGTAGCGGATTTTGCGCATGTTGTCTTCAAGAACGCGGCCGCCCTCGATGAGCACGGTCGGCGAGCCCGAGATCCAGTTCCGCATTCGGCGGCTTTTCAAGGCGATGACGGACAGCAGCAGCGATGTGCCCGCCATGACGACGAGGGCAAGCACCATATGGAGCGATTTGATTTGAACGTTGAACGCCAGATTGCCCGCGATCGCTCCTAAGGTAATGCCGGTCACGAAATCAAGGAACGTCATGTTGGATACCGTCTGCTTGCCGAGGAGCTTGGCGACCAGCAGGAGCAGCAGGATGGCGATCACGGCCCTAAGCAGCACGTCGACGTATTCGTTCATCCGCGCACCTCCTTTTTCTACTACGATGTCCATTTCCGCCCTTTGTCAATCGCTCCCTCGCCCCGTCCCTTCGCGTCCGATCCGCCGTCCGCGCCCGGCTTCGAAACCCGCCCGCGATGGTTTTAAACCGTCCGGTTATGGAGATAGTGGTAGAAAGTAACTGATCCGGGTGATGACATGGTCGATTTCTATCAAGCATTCCGTAAATTGAAGGCGAAATCCGCCTCGAAGCCGACAGGGCAGGGCACGGGCGGGACGAATGCCGCGAACGCGCTGCCCGCGTCGCTGGCCGCGACGCTGAGCCAAATCGAAACGCAGCTCGGCGGCAGCACGGATCTCGTCATCCGCCGCTTCGTCATCCGCACGAACCGGCAGCCGCACGCCGCCGCCGTCGTCTACATCGAAAGCTTGTCCGACCCGAGGCCCCTGCTTGAATCGCTGCTCGTCGAAAGCAGCGAGACGCAGCTGTTTCTGCAGCCCGACGATAACACCGAGCCCTTGCGGTTGATCCGGGAATACATTCTGAAGGTCGGCGACATCGGCGGCCTCTCCGATCTCGATACGCTGTTTCATGCGATCCTGTCGGGCGATTCGGTCGTGCTTATCGACGGCCACGCCGAAGGCATCGTCGCCAGCACCCGCGCGTGCCGGGACAGGGGCGTCGACGAGCCTTCCTCCCAATCGGTCGTGCGGGGACCGCGGGAAGGCTTCACCGAGACGCTCCGCACCAACTCCGCCCTCATCCGGCGAAAGATCAAGGATGCCAACCTCTGGATGGAGACGCGGCAGATCGGCAAGGTCACGATGACCGACGTCGCGATCATGTATATCAGAGGCATCGCGAACGACAAGATCGTCGAGGAAGTCCGCCGGCGGCTGGACCGGATCGACATCGACGGGATCCTGGAGAGCGGCTATATCGAGGAGCTGATCCAGGATGAGACGTACACGCCGTTTCCGACGATGTACAACTCCGAGCGCCCCGACGCGATCGCCGGCGGACTGTTGGAAGGCCGCATCGCCATCCTCGTGGACGGCACGCCGTTCGTCCTGCTCGTACCCGCGCTGTTCGCGCACTTCCTGCAGACGCCGGAGGACTACTACCAGCGGGCGGACATCGCGTCCCTGCTGCGCATCCTCCGGTACGTCTGCCTGTTCATCGCCATGTTCGGGCCTTCCGCGTACATCGCGATCACGACGTTCCATCAGGAGATGATCCCGACGCCCCTGCTCATCAGCGTCGTGGCCCAGCGCGAGGGCATCCCGTTCCCGGCGTTCATCGAAGCGCTGTTGATGGAGATCACGTTCGAGATTCTCCGGGAAGCGGGCGTCCGCATGCCCCGCACGGTCGGCCAGGCGGTGTCGATCGTAGGCGCGCTGGTCATCGGGCAGGCCGCGGTCGACGCCGGGCTCGTCGGACCGGCCATGGTCATCGTCGTCGCCATCACGGCGATTTCGAACTTCGTGATTCCGTCGTACAACATGGGGATCTCCATCCGCATGATTCGCTTCGTGTTCATGATGCTCGCCGCGTCGTTCGGCCTGTACGGCATTCTCGTCGGAACCATTATCATGATCCTGCATCTGTGCAGCCTGCGTTCGTTCGGCATTCCGTACATGGCGCCGTTCGCGCCGTACGCCGCGGAGGACCAGAAGGACAGCATCTTCCGGGTTCCGCAGTGGGCGATGCTGACCCGGCCGCGGCTGATCAGCCAGACGAACCGGACCCGGCAACAAAGCGACCGGCCGCGGAAGCCCCCCTCCCGCGGCTAGCCGCATGGACTCGAAGAAAGGGATGAACCCGGCATGACGGCAAACCGAGCACTCAAACTCTCCCTGATCTCCCTGCTCGCGCTCCTGCTGACGGGCTGCTGGAACCGCAAGGAACTGAACGAAATTTCGATCGCGACGGCGTACGGCTTCGACAAGAACGGCGACCGGTACGGCGTGTCGGTCCAGATCGTCAACGCCACCGAGATCGGCGCGGGCAAGGGCAGCGGCAGCCGCGTTCCCGTCCTAACGGTGCAAACGAACAACGAGCGCTCGATTTTCGAGTCGATCCGCGAGATGGGCACGATCGCGCCGCGTAAAATTTATTCGTCCCATCTGCGGATCCTCGTCATCGGGGAAGATCTGGCCCGGGCGGGGATCGCCAAGGTGCTTGACGGGCTGTCCCGGGACCACGAACTGCGGACGGACTTCTACATTATCGTTGCCCGTGGCGCGACGGCGAACCAGGTACTGCGGATCCTCACGCCGCTCGAGAAGCTGCCGACGGACAAATTGTACACCTCGCTCGAGACCTCGCAGCGCAACTGGGGCGTCTCGGCGAAGGTCGACCTGCATCAGCTCATCTACGATCTGGTCGACCAGGGCAAGGATCCGGTACTGACCGGCATTCGCATCGTGGGGGATATCCGAACCGGCGGAACCCGGAGCAACTTGAATTCGGTGGCCGCTCCCGCTTATATGCAATACCAGGGGCTCGGCGTGTTCCACAAAGACAAGCTCGTCGGCTGGCTGAACGACAAGCAGAGCATGGGCTACAACTTCATCCGGGGCAACATCAGCAGCACGATCGTTCAACTGCCTTGTTCCGGCGGGGATGACCTGGATGTGGAGCTCATTCGCATGAACCACCGAATTAAGGGGCGGATCGTGGACGGCGAGCCGCGGATCGAGGTGACCGTCAAGGCGGAAGGCAACATCGGCGAGGTCGAGTGCGGCATGAACATCGCGACCAACGAAGCGATCGAGCTGCTCGAGAAGGAGCTGAGCGACCAGATCGAAAACATGATGAAAGCCGCTGTCGCGCGGGGCAAATATTACAAATCGGACATCTTCGGCTTCGGGTCGGCCATCCATCGCGCCGACTACCGGGCGTGGAACCGGATGAAGAACCGCTGGGAGCAGGAATTCGCCGACCTCCCCGTCCATATCGCCGTGAACGCGAAGATCCGCCGCACCGGCTCGATCGTGGAATCGTTCCTGGAACGGATGGAGGCGGAGTCCGATTGATCTGGATCGTGCTGATCATGGCGGCCCTCGTCGTTCGTTTCCAGTACCCCCGGCTGAAACGGAACGGGCAGAAGAAGGAACTGGCGGTGTCGGCATGCCTGCTGGCCGCGGCCGTCACGCTGAGCATGCTGCAGAGCTTCCGCGTCGAGCTGCCCAATCCGCTCGATTGGCTGACCGTCGTCTATAAGCCCTTGAGCAAAGCCGTCTTGTCCATGCTGAACTAGTCCCGACGGAGAGGAGCGTCCGAACGATGACCGAACAAGGCAAGATCAATGCGCGGCAGCTGGCGATCCTGACGCTCCTCTTCAGCTTGGGCAGCTCGATTCTGATCGTCCCTTCGGGCCTTACGGCCGTCGCGAAGCAGGACGGGTGGCTGTCGGCCCTCGTCGGCGTCGGCATCGGCATGCTGCTCATCGGGCTCTACGTCGCGCTCAGCCGCCGTTATCCCGGTCAAACGCTCGTGCAGTTCGCCGAGCAGATTCTCGGCACCTGGCTCGGGAAGCTGGTCGGACTCTTGTTTTTCTCGTTTTATTTGCTGCTCGCTTCCCTAGTGCTGCGGAACGTCGGGGACTTCATCACGACCATCGTCATGCCGGAGACGCCGATCCAGATCGTGCATTTGCTGTTCATCATGGCGATTCTGACGGGCGCGAGCCTTGGCCTCGAGGTCATCGCGCGCACGGCGGAGATCTTCCTGCCGTGGATCAT
Organism: Paenibacillus sp. UNC496MF; assembly: GCF_900113915.1. Taxonomy (NCBI): domain Bacteria; kingdom Bacillati; phylum Bacillota; class Bacilli; order Caryophanales; family Paenibacillaceae; genus Paenibacillus; species Paenibacillus sp. UNC496MF. The sequence goes on along the minus strand of NZ_FORE01000010.1, from coordinate 46,350 downwards.
GACCATGCTGCTGCTGCTGATCGTGTTCCTGCTGCCCCAAATCCAATTCGACCGCATCCAGCCCGTCTTCGAAGCCGGGACGAAAGCGATCATCCACGGCAGCCTGTCGGTCATCAGCATTCCGTACCTGGAGCTGACCGTCTTCCTGATGATCATCCCCTCCGTCAACAAGACGAACATCGGCATGCCGTTCCTGAAGGGCGCCATGCTGGGCGGGCTCGTCATCGTCGTCATTACGCTGCTGTGCGTGTTCGTCCTCGGCTGGGACTTCGCCTCGCGGCACACGTTCCCCAGCTACACGCTGGCGAAAAAAATCCAGGTCGGCGAATTCCTCCAGCGGATCGAGGTGCTCGTCGCCATCATTTGGTTCTTGACGATCTTCTTCAAGCTGTTGCTCTGCTTCTACGCCGCGCTGCTCGGCTTCGCCCAGGTGCTCCGGCTGCAGTCGTACCGCCCCATGATCGTGCCCTTCGGCATCCTCATCGGCGTCCTGTCGATTATTGTCTACCCCAACATCGTCTATTTCCGGGTGTTCGCCGGCGAGATCTGGCCGTTCTACTCGGCCACCTTCGGCTTGTTCCTGCCGCTCCTGCTGCTCGTGGTCTCGTGGTTCCGGCCCCCCGCCGCCAGCGCGACGGGCGCTGGAAGCGGTTCGGGCGAAAGCCCGCCCGGCGGGGGGCAGTCGGGCGGGAATCAGCCAAGCGATAGCCAGTCTGGCGGGAATCAGTCCGGTCATGGACAGCCGGACGGGAACCAGCCAAGCGACAGCCAATCGGGCGGGAATCAGTCCGATCATGGACAGCCGGGCGGGAACCAGTCAAGCGGAAGTCCGTCCGGCGGAAGCCAGCAGAGTGAGAGCCAGCCGGGCGGCGGCTCTAGCGAGAGTTCGTCCGGTGAAGGCCAGTCGGGCGGGAATCCATCCGGCGGGAACCAATCCGGCTAAACAAAAGCAAAAAATAGCGCCGAAAGCAAAGGAAATCTCCCCCGAATCCCCCGGCATTTGGTAGGATGGAAGTGATAGCCCATTTCCGCAAAGGGGGAGACGGCATGAACGTAGGCAGGGCCAAGCAGGCCGCGGCCGCATGGGTGAGGTCGCAGGCCGCGCGGGAGAGCAGCTTCCGCGGCGCGTATTTCAGCGGCTCCACGATCGGGATGCCGGACGAAGCCGAGCTGCCGGCGTCGTCCGACGTCGACGTGGTGGTCGTGACGGGGGAAGCGGAGGCGCCGCTCAAGCCGGGGAAGTTCCGGTATGACGGCACGCTCCTGGAAGTGACGGTGCTGGCTTGGGACGACCTCGCCTCCGCCGAGAGCGTGCTGGCCGACTATCACCTCGCCGGCAGCTTCCGCATGAATGGCATCATCGCCGACCCCGACGGCCGGCTCGGGCGGCTGCAGGCGGAGGTCGCCCGCCATTTCGCCGACGAAGCATGGGTGCTGCGCCGCTGCGCGCACGTCCGGCAGCGCGTCGAGGCCGGCCTGCGCGGCATCGATTACGGCGCGCCGGTCTACGACAAGGTCACGCAGTGGCTGTTCCCGACCGGCGTGACCGCGCATATGCCGCTCGTCGCGGCGCTGCGCAATCCGACGGTGCGCCGGCGGTACCCGGCCGCGCGGGAAGCGCTGCAGGCTTGCGGCCACGCCGGCGCGTACGCGGAGCTGCTGGACCAGCTCGGCGGCGCGGCGCTCGCTCCCGCCCGGGCCGAGCGCCATCTCGAGGCGCTCGCCCGGACGTTCGACGCCGCCGCGGACGCGGGCCGGACGCCGTTCTTCTTCAGCAGCGACATTACGGCGGACGCCCGGCCCATCGCCATCGAGGGCAGCCGCGCCATGATCCGCGCCGGCGACCACCGCGAGGCGATGTTCTGGATCGTCGCGACGTTCGCGCGCTGCCTGAAGATTCTCGGCGCGGACGCCCCCGGGCTGCTGCCCGCTCACGTGCCCGCGCTCGAGGAAGCCGCCGCGGACCTCGGCATCGCGTCGGACGGGGACATCGCCCGCCGCGCGGAGGCGACCCTCGCGTACCTGCCCCGGCTTTGGGCGACGTGCGAGGCGATCGTCGCCGCGCATCCGGCGATCGTCCGGCCCGGCCGTTAAGGCCGGCCGGCGGCCACCGGCGGAACGCATGGCTATTGCCGGATGCATCGGCCAGCCGGATGCGCCCGCCCGGGCGCCCGGGCGCCGGGCGGCACCAAACCGCGTCCCTGCCAAAAAGCCCGCGCATAGGCGCGGGCTTCGTTGGCTTAGGCGGACGTTCGGGCGGGCGCCCGCGTTGACTCCTGAGTCTTAGCTGCCCAGGAAGCCTTTCTCGAAGATGTCGAGCAAATATTCGAGCGTCGTCGGATCGCTGTACGAGGACGCCTCCGTGTCGATCTCGATGACGTGCCCGTTCTTGACGGCCGGCACGTTCGTCCATGCCGCCGTCTTCATGATCGCGTTGTCGGACGCGCTGCTCCGGCTCAAGACGACGTAATCTCCCGCGTACTGCGACAGCACCTCCGGCGACAGCGTGTAATAGCCCGGTCCGAGGGCGTCCTTCTTCACTTTCTCCGGCATGCTCAGCCCCATCGCCTGGTACAGCAGCTCGGTGCCGCGAGCAGGCCTCGGCCGCGCAACATTATCGCCGCCAAAAAAAGACCGTCCGGAAGCGAGCTTGCTTCCGAAACGGTCTATATCGGTCTATCGCGACCCAGGCGTCCGGCGCTTACGGCGCCGCGCCGTCCTCGCGCGTTCACCGCGCCGCGCTCCGCTTGATCTCCTTGGCCAGCACGTCGACCAGCTCCGCCATCGTCACCGCCGCAAGCACGCCTTCCATCGCGTCCTGCGCCTTCAAGAGCAGCAGCCGCAGCACCTGCTCGATGTTGGCGCCGACCTCGCAGTCCGGGTTCGGCTGCCCGTGGACGTGGAACAGCTTGCCCTCCTCCACGACCTCGACCGCGCGGTAGACGTCCAGCAGCGAGATCTCGGCCAGCCCGCGCGCGAGCGACGCCCCGCCGCTGCCGGCGCGGACCTTGGCGAGCCCGGCCTTCTTCAGCTGCCCGAGCACCCGGCGAATGACGACCGGATTCGTCCCGACGCTGCCCGCGATCCATTCCGACGTCTGATGCTCGTTCGGATTGATCGCCAGGAGCGACAGGATATGAACGCCGATGGAAAATCTACTGCTGATTTGCACGTTCAACACCCTTTCGTTGTAGTGATTATAGGTACGACGGCTTTCGTTTGTCAACCGCGGTGCCGGAGCGGAACGCGCCGCCGATTCTTCTCTTCTTCGCGCCCGGGGCCGGAACGGAATTCTTCATGTTTGCGCTTACATCCGATTGTCGTTTTTGCATGTCTGAAACCGAAGCGCTTTCATTCGGTACGATTGATGGAAATTTCGTAAAATCCCTTGTATTCTCGCCCGGCACGCCACACAATAGGGGTTAGCTTCCGGCGGCCGACGCGCCGCCGGAGCTGATTGGTTTGCGCAAAGCGAAAGCCTGCGCCGCCTTCAGCCATGACGCCACACAACACGAAAGGTGAACGTATCTCATGGAATTATCGCATGCTTCCGTCCCCCGTCCCGCCGTTCGCAAGAAGCCGTCCGCGCTTCCGCTGCTCTCGCTGACGCTCGGTGCCTTCGCGATCGGCATGACGGAGTTCGTCATCATGGGCATTCTGCCGAACGTCGCGGACGACCTGCACGTCAGCATCTCCGCCGCGGGCCAGCTCATTACGATGTACGCGCTCGGCGTCGCCGTCGGCGCTCCGATCCTGACGGTCCTAACGCACAAAATCCCGCAAAAGCAGCTGCTCTGCTTCCTGATGGGCCTCTTCATCCTCGGCAACGCCGTCTCCGTCTTCGCGCCGAATTACGCCGTGCTCATGGGCGCCCGGCTGCTGACCGCGCTGACGCACGGCACGTTCTTCGGCGTAGGGGCCGTCATCGCCTCCGGGCTGGTCGCGCCGGACAAGCGGGCCGGCGCCGTCTCGATGATGATGGCGGGCCTCACGATCGCCAACATCATCGGCGTGCCGGTCGGCACGTTCATCGGCCAGCATATGGGCTGGCGGGCCTCGTTCGCCACGATCGCGCTCATGGGCGTCGTGACGCTCATCGGCATCCTGATGCTCATCCCGAAGCTGAAGCCGGAGGCGCCCATCGGCATCGGCAAGCAAATCGCCGCGCTGGCAAGCCCGCGGCTGCTGCTGTTCCTCTTAATCGCGGTGCTCGGCAACGCCGGCCTGTTCGCGGTCTTCACCTACATCACCCCGCTGCTCGTGCAGGTCGCCGGCTTCGCCGAGCATAGCGTCACGTGGATACTCGTCCTGTTCGGCTGCGGCGTCACGCTCGGCAACATGGTCGGCGGCAAGCTCGCGGACTGGAAGCTGATGCCGACGATTCTCGGTCTCTACGCCGCGATTTGCGTCATTTTGACGCTGTTCGCGTTCACGGTCCACAGTCCGGCGGCGGCCGTCGCGACCGTCTTCCTCTGGGGCGCCGCCTCGTTCGCGGTCTTCCCGGGCCTGCAGGTGCGGATCATGAGCTTGGCGAAGTCCGCGCCGGCGCTCGCCTCCACGACGAGCCACTCCGCCGGCAACCTGGGCAACGCGGCGGGCGCGTTCATCGGCGGCACCATCATCACGCAGCTGTCGCTCGAAGCGCTGCCGTTGGTCGGCGCCGCGCTGGTCGTCGCGGCGCTCGCCGTCGCCTTCGTCTGCCTCATGCTGGACCGCAAATCCGCGGCGACGAAATCGTAACCGCCCGCGCATGCGACACCCCAAACAGCCCCGGCTCCTTGCCGGGGCTGTTTGCGTATCGTCTCGCGGACCGCGGAGCTCCCTCCGGCGCCCCCGCGCGCGTATCAATTCGCGATCTGCCGCCATTCCGGGAACTCGTCCAGGTAGCCGTACAAGCTCAGCTCCTGCAGCGAGCGGCGGATGTTCTCCTCGTCCTCCCCGGACTGCGACGCCATCTCGAGCAAGCTGTGCAGTTCGACGCGCGGATGCTCCTTGCAGAAAAGCAGCAGCCCCTTCGCCGACCAGGACAGCCGGTCGTCCTGGAAGACGCCGACCATGCGGCGGAACAGCTTCAGCGGGAGAATCTTCAGCTCGACGAGCCGCTGCAGCGCCTTCACCGCCTGCTTCTCGTCCATCCGCCCCAGCTTCGCGATCTCCGCCACGTTCGGAAAATGCGATTCCGTGGCGAAGCACTTCAAGATGATGTACACCATTTGCGAATGAATGTCGAGGCCCGCTTGGTGAAACACTTCCTCCGACAGCGTGTAGCTGCGGGTTCCATCGTTCTGTTGTCCGTTTGGCATGTCTGTGTCCTCCTTCTTGCCGTTATCGGTACCGGCCCGGCTTGGCGCCTCCCGCCTCCGGGCCGCTAGGAGCGAAGCTTGCCGGCGTTGCGGCCGGCCTGGCGGAAGATCTCGTCCAGGCTGAACGCCTTCGCGGGAACCGCGGGCTGCGCGGCTCCCGTCCCGAAGCCGTCGTCCTCGTCCGCCGGCTCCGGCGGGAAGCCGTCCTCCTCCGCGTCGCGATCGAATCGTCCCGCCGCCGCTTCGCGCGCGCCCTCGGCCTCGTCCCCGTCATCGTCCATGCGGGACAATGCCTCCAGCGCTTCTTCGCGAACGATATGCCGGATCAGGATGTCCATGACCCCTTGGCTGAAGACGCCTTCCGCCTTCAGCCGGTTCAAGTACCGAATGACCTCGGGCGGCGTGTCGGCCGGAATATAGAGCGTGACGTCCTTGCCGGGCGATACCGGCACCATCGATCTGCGTTTTTTCTTCAAGCCTTCCCGCTCCCGCCGCCTTCAGGCTTCCTGGCGGGGTCGGCCGCCGCGGGCGCGGCGGACTGGGCGGTCGCGCCGGGCGCGCCGGGCGCGGCGGATTGCTTGTCGGCGGCAGCCGCGACCTCGGACTCGGCTTCGGCCTGATTCAGGGCATGCCGCAGCAGGAAGAACGTGCCGCGGGCGTTGCGGAACTGGCTGTACTCCGTCTGGTCGAAGCGCAGCGGCAAGCCGAGCTCGGCATTCAGCTTCTCGATCCACGGCTGGAGCACGATCGCCCCGCCCCCGATGAACCAGAACTCGTTGGCGTACCGGACATGCTTCCAGGCATTGCGGGCATACTTCAGCACCTTCTCCGCCAGGATGCGCATGTGGCGGTTGACCAGCGGCGTCATGTCGAACGCGACCTTGCCCTCGGCATAGATCTCGTACTCCTTGTTGACGAGCATGAGCGTCAGCTCCGCCGTGCTGGAGATCAGCTCTTCGCCTTGGGCATTCACTTCGTTGCGGATGTTCTCGAGCGCGTCGTTCAGGTAGATCTTCGCGCCGGTGGAATGCCGCTGATCGAGATCGAGCCCCGGCCGGAAGAACGCGATGTCCATGTCCACGCCGCCGACGTCCGCGATGCCGAAGCCCTTATGCGCCAGCTGCGTCTTGGCCGTCGCCTCCATGTCGTAGACGCCGGAGACGTCGTCGATGCTGATGCCCGTCGGCAGGACGAATTCCAGCTCGACGGTAACGCCCTTGAAGCCCGGCGTCGTCACGAACGCGACCGAATGGACCCCGCCCGCGATTTTCTGCGCGAATTCTTCGCTGAACTTCGTGATTTCGCGGATCGGCAGGCCCGTGCCCAGGTTAACCGCGGCCTTGATGCGGTTTTTGCCCCGCGCGATCGCGTCCTCGTGCTTCTTCGCCACGGCGTACGCCGCCGCCGTCAGGAGCGTCACCATCGTCTCGGGCCGCTGCGCCTTCTTCTGCACCGCCTTGTCGCCGACGATCTCGTGCACGATCCCTTCGTCGCCGATCGCCAGGTTGCCCACGTACACGTGCCGGTACTGCTCCGAATCCAGCGCGGGCGAGGTAATCTGCACGTCGAGAAAATCGAGGGGGTCGCCCTGCTCCATCAGCAGGTAGCGCTCGCCGAACGGCTGCGCCACCACGTTCGGGAAAATAAACGCGTTGCCGAGCTCGTCGTAAATGCCTTTGATATGGCTGCTTCCGTTATCGATCGCTAAATCCAGCGTTGCGGTAAGAATATCCTGTTTAACCATGTGGTTTTGTCCTCTCCCAACCTTATGAGATTCTATATAGATTCGCAGGGTCGGCGGGACTTCGGAGGTTTATTAGGAGTTTTTAACAATTTTGTGTCCGGGGAGGGGCCTTGGCTCGGATTGAGCGCCAAGTTTAACGGTTAAACGGCATCGTTTAAAAGGTAAAGTTCAACAGATGCCTTTCAAGCTTTAACGTTTGCCTTTTAAACTTTACCTTTTACCTTTTAACGTTCGTTTCGATGCCGTCCGGGTCAGCCCGGCGGATCCTCCGCTCCCCCCGCCCGCCGGCGCCCGATGACCGCCCCGGCCAGACGGAGCGCCAGCAAATTCAGGAGAATGACGGCGGCGTAGACGAACACGGAATAATACAGATGCCAGCCATGGTAGCGAAACACGCCCGCCTTCGACGCCGCCCATTCCAGTCCCGTAATCAGCAGCGTCCAGCCCGCGACGTACAGCACGCGCCGGTAGCCGGACGGCTTCCACCGGTCATAGAGGTTCAGCAGAATATATAACACGGGCGGGTATAGGAAGAAGTACAGCACCATATCGAACCACTCGTACTTCTGCACGTCGTTCGCGTCGTACAGGTTGAGCGGCGGGAGCGCCAGAATGAAATCGCCCACTTTGCCCAAATAAACGTTAAACAGGTAGACGAACATCGTGAGCGGCGTCGGAAACCGCCGCGGCAGCAGCAGGGAAACCGTCAGCACGAGCGCGATGCTGATCAGGATGAACCATTCGTTCGCGTCGAATCTTCGGGGCGGATAGAGCATCATAAGGCGGCCTCCCGCTTGCGAAGCGAGCGGCGGAACCAGGCGGCGAAGCCCCAGGCCGGCAGCAGCACGGACAGCCACTTCAGCGCCGAGTAGCCGAGGTTCCACCTCTGCGCCTTCCAATAGCCCAGCTGGTCGAACAGCAGCTCCGTGCCGTACAGTCCCAGCAGCGCCGCCGCCCCGATCGCGAGCTTCAGGACGAGCGAGGCTTTCGGCGAGAACCACGCGTACAGCACCCACAGCAGCAGGCACGGCGCGACGGCGAGATGGCCCAGCATCAGAAACCAGCTGACGGATGCCCGCCGGGACGGTTGGATGAAGCCCAGGTTGAGCGTAACCATGCCGCAGAACTCGATGATGAAGACGTTCAGCGCCATGAAGGCCGCCGCGATCTCGATCGGGCGGAATACGTTTCGAAGGCCGAGGAGCGACCAGAAGCCTCCGGCGGATAGGAGAATGATCACGATGAGCGATAAGACCAAGCGTAACGCCTTCTTTCCGGTAAATTGGCGTTGCCGAGAGCACCGGTACGGCGACTCATGCTAAAGTGTTGCCATTATTGCCAAGAAACTCTCGGTCGGGGCGCAATTCGCCGGATCGCGCCGTCATCGCCGCCGCGCGCGAACGCCGCGAACGTCGCCGGACAAGCCGCGCCTGAGCCGGCCGGCAACGCAAAAGGACGCCCCGAAGGGCGTCCTTGGAATGACGGTGATGCCAAGACGATATGAGAATGCGAATAATGCCAATTCGATTCGCCATGGCGACATGATGGCGGTGCGACGGCAGCCGCCCCCGCGGGATTCGCGTCCCGCCCGTCGTCCGTTATGCGCGAACCTTGTCGTCCTTGGGCAGGAATACGGCCAGCACGCCGAGCAGCGGCAAGTACGCGCACAGCTTCATCATGAACTCGATGCTCGTCGCGTCGGCAACCCAGCCGAGCGCGGCCGAGCCCAGCCCGCCGATGCCGAACGCCAGGCCGAAGAACAGGCCCGAGACGAGCCCGACCTTGCCCGGCAGCAGCTCCTGCGCGAACACGACGATGATCGAGAACGCCGAGGAAAGCACGAAGCCCGCGCAGATGCACATCGCCGCCGTCCACGCCAGGCTGCCGTACGGCAGCAGGATGGAGAACGGCGCCGTGCCGAGAATCGAGAACCAGATGATGTTGCGGCGCCCGTAGCGGTCCGCGAGCGGCCCGCCGAAGAACGTGCCCGCCGCCGAAGCCGCCAGGAACGCGAACAGGAACAGCTGCGCGTGCTGCACGGTCACGCCGTAATGATCGATCAGATAAAAGCTGTAATAGCTCGACAGGCCGGCCATGTAGATATGCTTCGTGAAGACGAGAAACACGAGCACGGCGATCGCCCAGCCGACCTGCCTGCGCGTCAGCGGCGAAGCCGCGGCGCTCTCCCGCATCGCGTCGGCGGCTGCCTTCGGCTTGGCCGCCGGGCGGAGCAGCGGCGCGTTCTGGCCGTACCAGCGGGCGACGTACGCCTGAATGATCATCGCGGCGATCGCCGCGATCGAGAACCAGAGCACGCTGATCTGCCCGAGCGGCACGAAGATCGCGGCGCTCATGACGGGACCGAGCGCGCCGCCGATGTTGCCGCCGACCTGGAAGATCGATTGCGCCAGCCCCCGCTTGCCTCCCGCGGCCATATAGGCGACGCGCGACGATTCCGGATGGAAGATCGCCGAGCCGATGCCCATCATCATGACCGCGAGCACGAGGTAGACGTACTCGGGCGCGAGCGCGAGCCCTACGACCCCGACGAGCGTGAACACCACGCCGACCGGCAGGATGTAAGGGCGCGGGCGTTTGTCCGCGTACAGGCCGACGAGCGGCTGAATGACCGCCGCGGTCATGTTCATCGCGAAGGCGATGAAGCCGATCTGCTTGTAGCTAAGATCCATCGAATCCCGCAGCACCGGGAACAGCGCCGACACCGTCGACTGCATCGTATCGTTCAACAGATGCACGACGCTGATCGCGAACAGAATCGGAAATACGGTCATGCCGAGCGGCACCGACCGGGATAATGCTTTGGCCACCTTGATTGCCCTCCCCCAACGACTCCGAATTGCCTGAACCGCCGGCCGGCCGGCCCCGCGGCCGTTATAACAAGTGCATCTTGGCTTCCGCTTCGTCCCACGGCACCGTGTAGCCGTGCCCCTTCGCGCAGAAGATCGAGGACGAGCTGTAGAGCGGGTCCGCGTCCTTCCGGTACGCCTTGCGGGCGATGACCTCGCGCTCGTCGTGGCAGCGGTCGTACCCGTCGAAGACGAGCCGCAGCGTGCCTTTGCCGTGCGTGTACGCGGCCAGCTCCGCGCCGTATTCCATGAACGGCGCCACGGGCACGCGTCCCGTCACCACGGCGTGCGACGCCGTCGTCGCGGGCGGCCCGAACTGCCCGGACGCCCGCTGAATATCGGACAGCACCCGGCCCAGCTCATCCAGCTCCACCCGGATCTTGAACGCGTAATACGGCTCGAGGAGCACGTTCTCCGCCTTCTCCAGCCCCTGGCGCAGCGCCCGGAACGCCGCTTCGCGGAAATCGCCGCCGTGCGTGTGCTCGTTGTGCCCGGCGCCGGTCAGCAGCGTGATCCGGACGTCGGTCAGCGGCATGCCCGTCAGCAGCCCGTGATGGTCCCGTTCGAAGAGATGCGTCCGGATCAGGTTCTGGTTACCGACGCTGAGGTCGTCCGCGTGGCAGGCGTTGACGAACGTCAGGCCGCTGCCCCGCTCGCCCGGCTCCAGCAGCAGATGGACTTCGGCGTAATGCCGGAGCGGTTCGAAGTGGCCGTAGCCGCGCACCGTCGACCGGATCGTCTCCTTGTACAGGATCTCCGGCGCGCCGAACGCGACGTCGAGCCCGAAACGGTCCTTCGCCAGCTGCCGCAGCACCTCGAGCTGAATGACGCCCATGACGCGGATATGAATCTCCTGCAGGCTCTCCTCCCAGACGACGCCGAGCGACGGATCCTCCGCGTTCAGCATCCGGAACGCCTTCAGGACCTCCTTCGCGTTCAGCGTCTCGGCGAAGACCACCTTCGACGTCAGCGTCGGCATGAGCTCGTAGCCGATCCGGTCCGCGCAGGCGCCGAGGCCTTCGCCGGTCTCGGCGCCCGACAGGCCGACCACCGCGAACAGATCGCCCGCCGCGACGCGGTCGACCGCCTGCGTCTTGCTGCCGTTCACGAGGAGCAGCCGCGTCGCCTTCTCGCCGGTCCGCGCCTCGCCGGCGCCGTAGAACAGCTCGTCGCGCACCTTGAGCTCGCCGCTCAGCGCCTTCGCGTACGTCACCCGCGCGCCGCTCGCGTCGTGGCGGATCTTGTACGCGCGTCCCCCGAAGGGCGCCCGCTCGTCGTACGCCGTGACCGTCAACGCGTGCAGCCGTTCCAGGAACTCCGTCACGCCGACGTCCTGCAGGGCGGAGCCGCTCATGCACGGATAGAGCCGGCATTCCCGGATGAGGCGCCGCAGCGCCTCCAGCCAGAACGCCGCGTCTCCCGCGCCCGCCAGAAACGCCTCGAGCAGCGCCTCGTCGCGCTCCGCCAGGCTTTCCCGCAGCGCCTCTCCGATTTCCCCGCCGGCGAAACTGCCGGTCAGCGGGCATGCGTCCGGCGTCAGCTGCGCGCGGATCTCCGCGAGCGCGCGATCCGGGTCCGCGCCGGTCCGGTCCGTCTTGTTCAGGAAGAAGAACGTCGGGACGCGGTGCTTGCGCAGCAGCCGCCACACCGTTTCCGTATGGCCCTGCACGCCCTCCGCCGCGCTGACGACCAGAATCGCGTAGTCCATGATCCGGATCGCCCGCTCCATCTCCGGCGAGAAATCGACGTGCCCCGGCGTATCGACGAGGTAGTACGTGTCGCCTTCGTAGGTCATGACGGCCTGGTCCGCGAACACCGTAATCCCGCGGGCGCGCTCGATCTCGTGGCTGTCGAGGTAGGCGTCCTTATGGTCGACCCGGCCCCGCTCCCGGATGCTTCGCGTATGGTACAGCAGCTGCTCGGCCAGCGTGGTCTTGCCCGCATCCACGTGGGCGAACATGCCGATCGTGATTTTCATGCGTATCCCCTTGCTCTCGCAGTCGATTGTCCGGCTTGAAGCCTGCCCCGCTATCATAACACAGCGGACGCGATCGCGGACCGGTTTTGTCCGCCGCGGACGCCGGATCGCGCGACCCCGCTGCCATCGGTCGTTGCGGCCCCGCAACCCGCGGTTGCGCCCCGCAGCGCCCCGCCGGACACGCAAAAAGAGGAGCGTCTCCGCCCCTCTCCCTACGTCGCCTCGCCCTGTCCGCCGTGCGCCTCCGTCTCCTGCGCGAACTGGCTCCGGTACAGCTCGGCGTACTGGCCCCCGCGGCGCAGCAGCTCGTCGTGCGTGCCCCGCTCGGCGACCTCGCCGCCGCGAATGAACAGGATATCGTCGGCCTCGCGGATGGTGCTCAGCCGGTGCGCGATCACGAAGCTCGTTCGCCCCTGCATGAGCGTCTTCATCGCCTCCTGGATCTGCAGCTCCGTCCGCGTGTCCACGCTGCTGGTCGCCTCGTCCAGGATGAGAATGGCGGGATCCGCCAGCACGGCGCGGGCGATGGTCAGCAGCTGCCGCTGGCCCTGGCTCAGGTTGCCGCCTTCGGCGCTGAGGCGCGTCTCGTAGCCGTGCGGCAGCTTGCGGATGAACGCGTCGGCGTTGGCCAGCCGGGCCGCCGCCTCCACCTCCCGGTCCGTCGCGTCCAGGCGGCCGTAGCGGATATTGTCCCGCACGGTGCCGGAGAAGACGTACGCGTCCTGCAGCACGAGCCCGATCCGCCTGCGCAGCGCCTGCTTGCCGAAGCGCCGGATGTCTTCGCCGTCGATGGCGATCCGGCCGGCCTGAATATCGTAGAACCGCGTCAGCAGGTTGATGATCGTCGTCTTCCCCGCGCCCGTCGGGCCGACCAGCGCGATCGTCTGGCCGGGCGAGGCGCGCAAGTTCAGGTCCTTCAGCACGGGCATGCCCGGCTTGTAGGCGAAATGCACGCCGTCGAACGCGACTTCGCCGCGAATGGGGCGATCGGCCGGCTCCGCGGACGCCTCTCCCGTCTCCGGCTCCTCGTCCAGCACCTCGAAGACGCGTTCGGCGCCGGCGATCGCGGACTGGAACAGGTTGTACTGGTTGGCCAGCTGATTGAGCGGCTGGCTGAACAGGTTGGCGTAGGCCAGGAAGCTGACGATGATCCCGACGGTGATCAGGCCGTGGTACGCGAAGATGCCGCCGAACGCCGCGATGACGACGAAGCTCAGGTTGCGCATCGCGTTCATGAGCGGCCCCATCGAGCCGGACAGGCTCTGGGCCTTCACGCCGACGGCCCGCAAGCGTTCGTTCATCTCGCGGAATTGCGCAAGCGACCGCTCCTCCCGGCCGAACGCCTTGACGACCTTCAGGCCCGAGATGCTCTCTTGCACGAAGCCGTTCACGTCCCCCAGATGCCGCTGCTGCTCCGAGAAGTACCGGCGGGTATACGACGTGATGCGCTTGGTCATGAACGCGACCAGCGGCACCGTCACCATCGTCACGAGCGTCATCCACCCGCTCAGCGTCAGCATCATGACGACGCTGCCCGCCAGCATGAGGACGGAGGCGATCAGCTGGACGACCGTCTGGTTGAGCGTGTTGGACACGTTCGAGATGTCGTTGGTGGCCCGGCTCATCAGCTCGCCGTGCGTCTTGTCGTCGAAGAACCGCACCGGCAGCCGCTGGTAGTGCCCGAACAGGTCCTTGCGCATGTCGCGCACCGTATGCTGCGACAGGCTGGAGGCCGCATACTGCTGCACCCAGGTGAACGCGGCGCCGAGCGCGTACACGCCCAGGAGCAGCAGCCCCATGCGCGCGAAGCCGTCCCCGCGGTGCGGCACGATATAATCGTCGATGAGCTTGCCCATCATGTACGGGCCCAGCAGCTGGAGCCCGGACGTCAGCACGGTGCAGACGACGACGGTCCAGAGCGCGCCGCGCTGCAGCCGGAGGTAGCGGCCGATTCGCCGCAGCGTGCCTTTGGCGTCCTTCGACCGGACCTTCGGCGCTGCCCCTTGATGCGGGCCGGGACCCTGCCGGAAGCCCATCTGGGCGAAATCCGCCGGGGCTTTGCCCGCGTTAGCCTGCGCATTAGCCTGATTGCTGTCCGACATACGGCTTCTCCTCCTCCCGCTTCCCGAATTGCGACCGGCAGATCGCCTGGTACACCCCGCAGCTCGCGAGCAGCTCTTCGTGCGTGCCGCAGCCGGCGATTTCGCCTTCCTCGAGCACGATGATCCGATGGGCGTCCTTCACGGACGCGATCCGCTGCGCGATCAGGAACGTCATCGCGTCCTGCCGGAGCGCCTGGAGCGCGAGGCGGAGCCGCCGCTCCGTGCCGAGATCGAGCGCGCTCGCGCTGTCGTCCAGGATCAGGATGGGCGGCTTCGCGAGCAGCGCCCGGGCGATCGAGAGCCGCTGCTTCTGCCCGCCGGAGAGGTTGACGCCCTTCTGGCCGAGCTTCGTCTCGTAGCCGTCCGGCAGCGCGGCGATGAAGTCGTGCGCCTGCGCGAGCGCCGCGGCCGCTTCGATGTCCGCCTGCGACGCGTCCGGCTTGCCGAACGCCAAATTGTCCCGAATCGTGCCGGTGAACAGGTACGCATCCTGAAAAATCATCCCCACGCGGCGCCGAAGCTCCGTCAGCGGAAGGTCGCGAATATCGCGGCCGTCGAGCAGGACGGCGCCCGCCGTCACGTCGTACAGCCGCGGGATCAGCTGAACGAGCGTGGACTTGCCCGAGCCCGTGGCCCCGATGATCGCGACGGTTTCCCCGCGGCGGGCTTCCAGGCTGATCCTCCGAAGCACCGGCACCTCCCCGGCCGGCCCCGCATAGGAGAAGACAACGTTGCGGAATTCCACGTGCTTGGCCGGGATCGGCGCTTCCGCGCCCTGCGGCCCGTCCGCGATCGACGGCCGCGCTTCCAGTACGTCGCGAATGCGCCGCGCGGAGACGTTCGCCTGCGAGACGTTCATCAGCAGGCCGCTGACCATGAGCAGGGACGCGAGCACCTGGCCGACGTAGTTCGCGAACGCCACGAGGTCCCCGACGCGAATCGCGCCGAGCCATACGCGGTTGCCCCCGTACAGCAGAATCGCCACCAGGCACGCGTTCATGATCAAGGACACGATCGGCGAATTGAGCGCGATGAGCCGCGCCGCCCGGACGGACGCCCGCGTATAATCCGCGTTGATGTCTCCGAACCGCTCCTGCTCGTAGTCGGACCGGACGAACGCCTTCACGACCCGAATGCCCGCCAGGTTCTCCTGGATGCTCGTATTGACGGCGTCCAGCTTCGCCTGCATGCTCGCGAACAGCGGCGACGAGAAGCGAATGAGCACGAAGATGACCGTAGCGAGGACGAGAAGCGTGCCGAGCAGGATCAACCCGAGCCGCAGATCCATGAGCAGCGCCATGATGACGCTGCCGATCAGCAGGCTCGGCGCGCGGACCAGGCCCTGCAGCGCGATCTGCAGCAGATTTTGCACCTGCACGACGTCGTTCGTGATCCGGGTGATGAGCGAGCCGGCCTTGAACGCGTCCACGTTCTCGAACGAGAAGGTTTGAATTTTGGCATAGAGCGCCTCCCGGATGTCGGCCCCGAAGTTTTGCGAGGCGCGGCTCGCGAAGAGGTTGCACCCGACGCCGGTGATCAGCGAAAGCAGCGTGACGAGCAGCATCACCAGCCCGGTGCGCTCGATGACGCCGAAGTCGCGGACGACGACGCCGAAATTGACGATATGCGCCGCCAGCCGGGGCTGCAGCAAATCGAAAAACACCTCGCCGAGCATGAACAGCGGCCCGAGCAGGACGAACTTCCAATACGGTTTGATATAGGCGCGAAGTCCCCACATGGCTAGCCCTTCTCCCCCTCCGTTGCGAATTGACGGTATATTGCCGATTCGGCGCGGCGTCCGGCACGCTTCCCCGCCGCGAGGCGCTGCTTCATGCGCATACGCTTCCCTCCCGACACAATTGAATACATTTGTATACACTATCACAACTGTATACAAATGTATGCACCCTGTCAATCGAAAATCATCGATTCATCGCAGCTTGATCGAAGCAGCGCGCTAACGCAAACCAAACGCAAACCGACTACCCTCCCTCTACTGCCGCTGCCGGCAGGGTTCCGCTAATGCATCGCGATGCAAAAAAGCCATCCCCGTCGGGGATGGCTCCTCGTATGGATCCGATGTGATTCCGGCAATGGGCATCGGCGACGACGGAGGCCGATTGCCTCGAATCGGCAGCGCGCTGCGCGCGGGCAGCCGCGCACGCTGCATTCGCCCGCTCTCGCTTAAGCCTCCAGGCTGCCGGCGGCTACGATTGCGCGATCGCGTCGAGGGCCAGCGCCTCCATCGCGCCGCGGATGACGCCGCACGACTCGGCGAAGCGGCGGCGCTCGCCCGCCGTCAGGTTCAGCTCGACGATCTCGGTCATGCCTTCGCGCGTCAGAATCGCCGGCACGCCGGCGCAGAGGCCGCTTTGGCCGTATTCGCCCTCCAGGTACGCGGACACCGCGACGATTCGGTGTTCGTTGTTCAAGATCGAACGGGCGATCGAGGCCAGCGCGCTGGCAATGCCGTAGGTCGTGGCCCCCTTCGCCTGCAGGATCTCCCACCCGGCGTTGCGCGTCTGCTGCGCGATTACATCCAGGTCCAACCGGTCGAACCGTTCGCCGTGTTGGGCGAGAATATCGCGGATCGGCTTGCCGCCGATCGTCACGTGCGACCAGGCGGGGAACTGCGAGTCGCCGTGTTCCCCGAGCACGTAGCCATTGATGCTGCGCGGGTCGACGGGCAGATGCTCGGCCAGCAGCGTCTTCAGCCGCGCGGAGTCGATCGACGTGCCGGTGCCGATGACCCGCGAGCGCGGGAAGCCTGACAGCTTCAGGACGATGCCGGTCACGACGTCGACGGGGTTCGCCGCCACGAGGAACACGCCCTCGAAGCCGGCGGCCACGATTTGGGGCACGATCTCGCGGCAGATCTCCAGGGAGCTCGCCGCCAGATCGAGACGGGTGCCGCCCGGGATCATGACGACGCCCGCGCTCAGAACGACGATATCGGCATCCCGGCAGTCTTCGTACGTCCCCGTGCCGACCTTCGTGCGGTTATGGGTAAAATCCATGCAGTGCGACAGGTCGAGCGCGTCGGCGCGAACCTTCTCGGCCGAACGGCCGATGAGCACGATTTCGTCGCAAATGGATTGGTTGACGAGCGCGTAGGCACAGCTGGCGCCGACGGCGCCGACGCCGACGATCGCCACTTTTCTTGTTTTGCTGGGCATTCCTATCCCTCTCCTCGCTATGATGTCGGCGTGCCTAATGATAGCTTTCATTACATATATGTGCATGGAACATCCCATATACCGAACATATAGCATTATAGCATGCCCGCCAGGAAAAATAACCTTCGTATAGGCGCAAATACTTGATTAGTCTCTCTTATTTGCTGGAAACTATGGCTCCCCATCCATGAAATCATAAAATCCTTCGAGCCGCTTAGACGGCGCGCGTTCTTTTGGACGCGGCGCCGCAGCTTAAAGCCGCAGGTCTGTGTCAACTTTATGGGATATTCATGACTCCGGTACCGATAACCAACGCAAAACGCTCCGGGATTCCCGTGTTCGGAAATCCCGGAGCGTCTATGTCGGGCAGCTTCTACCCGCGCTTACATCGCCGATTCTTCTTCTTCTGCTTCTTGATTAGTCCCGCCGGCCGTCTTCTCCAGCCCGGCGCCGAATTGCTGCGTCCAGGCCCACATGGCCTCGAAGATCGGCTGCAAGCCCTGCCCGCTCTCGGTCAGCTCGTACTCGACATGCAGCGGCACGCCGGGATAGATCGTACGGGTCACGAGCCCCTTCTCCTCCAAGAGCCGCAATCGGTCCGTCAGCGTCTTCGGGCTGATGGGATGCAGCTTGCGGCGCAGCTCCCCGAAACGCCGGGTGCCGTTGAAGAGCTCGAACAGGAGCAGCAGCATCCATTTGCCGTCCAGCATCGCCAGAATCGGTTCCACGTTGCCCGGACAGGATCGGTCCATCATCTCGGATTGCCCCCATACTTCATTTATTGAAACTATTGCACAAAAATGTAACTACTTTTCAAATGTACCACAGTTCCGCTAGGATGGAAACCGAAGGCGATCACGAATTCAAGGAGGCATTCTCTTATGAAAACTTTGTTATGGGCAACCCTGTCGGCCAACGGCAACTATGCGCAGTCCGGACCCGGCAACCCGCCGAAGCCGGAGGCGCTGGCGGACTTCGCGGCGCAGGCCGCCGCCGCGGGCAATTTCATCGTCGGGCGCCGGACGTTCGAAGCGATGCGCGGCAATGGCGGCGCCGGCGGACCGTTCGCCGCGCTCGACATCGTCGTCGTATCCCGGAACGCCGGGGAGCTGCCGGGGGCGACGGTCGTGCGGTCGCCGGAGGAAGCGCTGGCGTATTTGGCGGAACGCGGCCACCTGACGGCGCTGATCGGCGGCGGCGCGGAGATCCATAACGCGTTCCTCGGCGCGGGGCTCGCGGACGAAGCCGTCTTCAACGTGGCGCCCGTCCTGGAGGGAAAGGGACTCAACCTGCTCATCGATACGGAACATTACGCCTGCAAGCAAGTACGGCTGCTCGACTGCAAGCCGCTTGGCGGAGGCGTCGTGCAGCTGCGCTACGGGATCGAGCGCGAGTAGGCTAGGCGCCCGCTCCGAACGCCGGCACGAAGACGATCCGCTGCCCGGCGCCTGCCGGCGTCCTCCAGAAGCTTCCTGTCCGATGCGCGCATCTCCCGCCTCCGCCTTCCCGCCTGATGCAGGCGCCGGCAGGCATCCCGCGGCCGCCCGCGCGCCGCAAAAAAAAGCTGCCCGGACCCCGTCCGAGCAGCTTTTGCCCCGTTATCGCATGCGCGGCCGACTAGCGCGCGATCGTCGCCAGATCCGCGAGAAGCCAGCCGCGGCTCTCCGCGTCCGTCACCCGCTCCGTCAAGCGCGACGCTTCCGCCGCCGCGGCCTCCATCCGTTCCCGCTCCCCCAGCACGGCGTACGCCCGCGCCTGCGCCTCGTGCGCATACGCCATGTAGAACGGCGCCAGCTCCGCCTCGGCGGTCACCTTCAAACACTTCTCCGCGTACGCCAGCGCCTGCCCGCCCTGCCCGATCACGGCATACACGCGCGCCAGCTGCCAGTAGCCGATCGAAATATTCGTCGCCGTGTGCCCCTCGTCCTGGGACCAATGCCAGAACGAGGCGTGGCAGAGGTGCACCATCTCCTCGTCGTCGCGCTCCGAGCGGTCCTCCTTGCCCAGCAGGTCCCATACCTTGTTGAAGCACGAAGCCGCCCATTGTTTGTGTTCCATTCCGCCGCTCTCCCCCATGCGCATCGTTCGGTCCGCCTGCCCTCCGAGCGGGCTGCGGCATAAAATAAGCCTCCTGTTCGTCGCGATCAGGAGGCGTTTGGGTTTTCGTTTGCCAAGCGCGGTTATCCCGGCTGCTGTCCCGGCACGTTCACTTGGAACGTGAGGCCGAATTTGTCTTTCACGATGCCGTACATCGGGCTCCAATCCGTCTTCTGAATCGGCAGAATCACTTGTCCGCCGTCCGCCAGCGCTTCGAAAATTTCCTTCGCTCTCGTCTCTTCCGTCGGATGAATCGCGATTTGTACCGCGTCGGTCACCTGAAACGGCGCCTCGTCGAACGAATCGGAGAACATCAGATGCGATTCGCCGATCTGCAGATGTCCGTGCATGACGCGGTCCTTCATGTTGTCCGCGATCGGATACTCCGGGTTTGCCGGCATGTCGCCGAACGCCATGATGCCGATGACTTTCCCGCCAAGCGCTTTCTCGTAGAAATGGATCGCTTCCCTTGCGTTGCCGGCAAACATCAAATACGGGTTCAAACTGATGGACATCATTCAACAGCCCCTTCGGCATGAATTGGACAACCTCATTCATTATACACGAAGCCGCGCCGTTTCAACATGGACCTTCCGGGGTCCGGCGGCGTGCCGGAAGCGAAAAGGACGCCTCTCGAGGAGGCGCCCTGTCGGTCAATCCGCGTCGTTACGCCAATCGCCGGGGTTCGGCGATGCTTATTTTTGCGGAATCATGTTATTGTAAATGCGCGTCGCATGGACCTTGCCCGTGCCGACGTCCTCGGACGTGTAGCCGGACACGACGTTGCCGACTTTAAACTCCTTCTGCAGCAGCTCCTCGGACGGCGCCGCGGCCGTCGGGCCGTCGATGCCCATCGCCGTATCCGGCGTCACGGTGACCCACAGGTCGCCGACCTTGAAGCTCTTGCCGTCCGCGCTCACTTCGGTGATCGTGCCTTCGATGTTGACGGCCGCTTTGCCCGTCGTCGCCGGTTTCTCGGCCGCCAGGTTGGTGTAGATGACGTCCGCCGTCACCTTGCCGGTCGATACGTCCTGCGCGGTGTAGCCGGAGACGATGTTGCCGACCTTGATCTCCTTCGACGGCGCGACGGCCGTCGGTTCGCTGCTGCCCCATTTCGTGGCGTCCGTGACCGTGACCCACAGGTCGCCGACCTTGAAGCTCTTGCCGTCCGCGCCTACTTCGGAGATGACGCCGTCGATGTTCACGGCCACCTTGCCCATGATCGGCGCCTTCGTCGACGTGGATGCCGGCGGCGAGGAAGGCGTTGCCGGGCTATTGCCCTGGTTCATCGCGAAAATCCCGACCGACAGCACCGCGCACGCCGCGATGCCGACCGTCCAACCCGTTACTTTCCGTTTCATCGTTCTTTCCATGCGTATCCGCTCCTTCGGTTTGTTTGGTTGCAATATTGGTTCCGTCGTCCGCGCGGGCTGCTCCAGCTCGCGCTTCAGCTTCTGATAGGTCGCTGCTTTGAAATCCTCGCTCGTCTTCACGCGGTCCATCGCGGATTTATAGACAGATTTCTTCATCCTCCAAGCCTCCGATCTTCTTTCTCAACAACAGTCGTCCTCGCGCCAGCCAGGTTCCGACCGTTGCCGGCTTGGCCTGCATAATCGCCGCGATTTCTTGGATGGAATAGCCTTCGTAATAATGCAGGTGAATCGGGATGCGGTATTTCTTCTCGAGGGAGAGCACGGCCTGCAGGACCTCGTTCTCTTCCTTCGGGAGGTAGCTCAGGTCTTCGGGCACCGGATTGCGGTTTCGGAACCAGCCGGCCTTCAGCATGTTTTTGCTTTTGTTGATGGCGGTACGGATCAGCCACGCTTTCTCGTGTTCGTCGCTATCGAAGACGGGACGCTTCTGCAGATACGCGAGAAACACGTCCTGCGCCACTTCTTCCGCGTCCGCGATGTTCTTCAGGTAGGCGAACGCGATCTTGATCAGGCTTTGCGAATAGCGATCCAAGGCCCGCTGCACGGATTCATTGAGCTCGGATGAATCGTACACCTCAGCACCTCCTTTCACTTGTAATACAATCGAGCGCGCCGCTTTTTTTCACGCCGCAAAAAAAAATTTAAATATTTCGCTTTTCTACGCTCGTTCATGGCTGTAGACGTAGCGCCTCGCGTAAATGACTGCAGCGGGGGGAGATGTAAAATCGACCAGCCTCCGCGTTCTATCGTTCCCATGCTTCTTATCGCCCAACAAAAAAAGCGCCAAGAACGGGAATGTTCTTGACGCTTTGCTTGGTTAATAGCTTATGCGGTTGTTCGGCTTGTCCTTCTACACAGGGGATGAAGCCTGCCGCGGCCCGCGGAGGCGGCTCGGGCCGCCGCCAGCGAGGTCCGGGCGCGGGCGCCCGCTTACTTGCCGGCGTTGGACCGCCGTCTGCGGTGGCGTCCGCCGCCGGAGCCGCCCGCGCCGCCTTCCTTCGCGGCCGCGGTCTCGCCGCGTCCGGCTTGCGCGTTCCGGCCGCCCTGCGCGTTCTGGCCGCCCTGCGCGTTCTGGCCGCCTTGGCCTCGGCCGCCGGCTTGGTTGCCGCCGCCGCGCCCGGAGCCGCCGCCCTGGCCGCGTCCGGCGCCGTTGCCGCCCCCGGACTGCGCGCCGCCGCGAGCCGCGCCGCCGCCGCCCCTGCCCGCTCCGACCGCCGCCGGTTCCGGCTCCGTCATCGTCATCGGATACGGATGGTTCTCGATCACCGGAATCTTCTTCTTGATCAGCTTCTCGATGTCCTTCAGGTACGGGATTTCCTCGAACTCGCAGAACGAGATCGCGATCCCGCTGAGGCCCGCCCGGGCGGTGCGGCCGATCCGGTGCACGTACGTCTCCGGAATGTTCGGCAGGTTGAAATTGACGACATGCGACAGCTCCTCGATGTCGATGCCGCGCGCCGCGATGTCCGTCGCCACGAGCAGGCGGGTCGCGCCGCTCTTGAAGTTGTTCAGCGCCGACTGGCGGGCGTTCTGCGACTTGTCGCCGTGAATCGCCTGCGCGGTGATGTTCGCCTTCACGAGGCCCCGCACCACCCGGTCCGCGCCGTGTTTCGTCCGCGTGAACACGAGCGCGCTCGCGATCGACTTATCCTGCATGATGTCGATCAGGAGCTGCAGCTTGTTCGGCTTATCCACGTAGTAGAGCGATTGCTCGATCCGCTCCGCCGTCGAAGAGACCGGCGTGATCTCGACCTTCACCGGGTTCGTGAGCAGCGAGTTCACGAGCGACGTGATCTCGTCCGGCATCGTCGCGGAGAAGAACAGCGTCTGGCGCTTCGCGGGCAGCTTCGCGATAATGCGCTTCATATCGTGGATGAAGCCCATGTCGAGCATCCGGTCCGCTTCGTCCAGCACGAGGATCTCCACGTGCCGCAAGTCCGCGAAGCCTTGATTCATCAGATCGATCAGCCGGCCCGGCGTCGCGATCAGAATATCCATGCCTTGCGCCAAGGAGTTCTCCTGCGCCTTCTGCGAGACGCCGCCCACGATGACGTCGCTGCGCAAATTCATAAAGCGTCCGTACGCCTTGCAATTATCGGCAATCTGAATCGCCAGCTCGCGCGTCGGCGTTAGAATGAGCGTGCGGATGACGCGCTTGCCGCCCTGGCGGCCCTGCTTCGCGTTCAGCAGCTGGAGGATCGGCAGCAGGAATGCCGCCGTCTTGCCCGTCCCCGTCTGGGCGCAGCCGAACAGGTCGCGTCCGGCCAGCACCGGCGGAATCGCCTGCTCTTGAATCGGCGTCGGCTGCGCGTAATTTTCTTTGGCCAATGCCTTCAGAATCGGGGGAATCAACTTCAATTGTTCGAATGTCATAAAGCTCTCCTTCTTCAAGCCTTCCGTCCATGCGGAGACTTCCTCCTTGCATTATACACCAAAATCGAGGAAGGAGTCGGCGGCTCGCCGCGTCCGGCCCGCTTTTCGTCCAGGAATGGCACCCCGATCTGCCGCATGGCATCCCGAATGAACGCCGATTCCGGCCCCGCGCAGCCGGACGCGAACCGAACCGCATCCGCCCGGATACGTTCGCCCTGCCGCCTATTGATGCGCCGCCCGCCAGGCGTCCAGCTGCCGCTGCACCTCGGTCCGCACCTCGTCGATGCCCGCCTGGCGGAGCTCCTGATTGAACTTCGGCAGCACCGCATCCACGTCCACGCTGCCCGTCATCAGACTCGGAAAATATTTCTCCCACACCATCTGAATGTTCTGCACCTGGATCGGCATCCGGGAGAGGTCCGGCGTAAAGCCCAGCGTGCTCGACTCGACCGCCTCCTTGTTGGCGGCGCGGAATTGATCCCACTTGTCGAGCGGATCGGGGTATTCCCCGCCCATCGTCTTCAGGATGAACCAGTTGCCCTGCGTATACTGCACGCCCGCGTAGTTCGGCTGCGCGTCCGGGATCGGATGGCCGTTCTCGTCCTTGGGCGGAATCGGCACCACCTGGCCCTTGCCGTCCAGCGTGTAATGCACGCCTTCGATGCCGAAGTTGAACAGGTTGCGCACTTCGGGATCCGTGTTCAGCAGATTGAGGAACTTGACGGCCTCCACGGGATGCTTCGTATCCGCGCTGACGACCATGACCCCGCCCCGCGTGGACTCCGTCGTAATGAGCGCCGGGGTGACGGGATACGCCACCAGCTTGTAGCCGCGGTCCTTGCTCCAGCTGTTCTCCGACAGCGGCCCGCCGCCCGCGGCCTTCCAGAAGACCGGCGTGCCCCGCTGCAGCCCTTGGTTCTCGCGCATGGCCGCGTCTTCGTTGATGTAGCCCGCCACGTAGTAAAGCCGGAGCAGGTCCAGCACCTTGCGGGCTTCCGGGGTCTCGAAGATATTGACGACCGACGCCTTGGGATCCAGCACGCGAATCATGAGCGGGAGCGTCTTCTCCGCCACGTACTGGTAGCCGTCCAGGGCGAAGAAATTTTGCGAGTCCTTGTCGAGCTCCATCGGCTGGTAGGCCGGCTCCTTCTCCTTGATCATCCGGAGCAGCGGCTCGAGGGACGCCAGCGTCGTGTACTTGGAGATGTCGATGCCGTACTTCTTCACGAGCGCCTCCGGGTACATCCACTGATCCCGCACGGCGAGCTCCTTGTTGGTCGGCACGCCGTAGATGCCGCCGTCATCCATGCGCACGCCTTCCCAGAACACCGGGTCGATCGCGTCGTACATCTCCTTCCCCGCCGTGGGCAGGTAGTCGTTCAGCTTCAGCCACGCGCCGCGCTGCGCGTAGGTCGAATACTCCGGCGCGAACGCGATGTCGAACGGCGTGCCCGCCGACACGAGGGTGTTCAGCCGGTCTTCGTATTCCTGCCAGCCCACCTTGATGTACGTGACCGTCACGCCGATCTTCTTGGCCAGCACCTCGTTGATCTTGTCGTTGACCTGCTTGAGGTCCTTGTCGGGATCCCCGATCGTATAGTAGATCAAATTCACCGCGTGGCCGGACGCCGCGGGACTCTCCCCCTCGCCGGGCGAGGAGAAGCAGCCGGCAAGCGGCAGCATCAGGACGAGCGCGAAGGCCGCGGCGAGACGTCGCAGGTGCAGGTTCCGTGGAAGTCGCATGGGCGCGTTAATCCTTTCTCCGCATATCCGAAGGCGATTTGCCGAAATAGGAATGGAAATGCGAATAGAAATAGTTCAGGTTCGGATAGCCGACGGACAGCGCGACGGACATGATTTTTTCGTCCGTGGATTGGATGCGTTCCCGGGCGCGCAGCATTCGGTAGGCCATCAGGTATTCCGAGAACTTCTTGTTCGTTTCTTTGAGGAAAAGCTGCCCCAAGTACGTGCCGTTCATGCGGAACCGTTCCGCGACGGATTTCAAGCTCAGGTTCTGGGCATACTCCGCCTTGACGATCAGCAGGATGCGGTTGGTCAGCTTGGACAGGCTGTCGTAGCGCACGCCGAGCACGGGGTCCGTGTCCACGTCGTCCCGCTCCGCGCCCTCCACCGTGCCGTTCAGATCCTCGACGATGATCTTCTCGACCAGCTGCTGCAGCTTCGAGCGGTCGACGGGCTTGAGCAGATAATCCTTGGCCCCGCAGCGGATCGCCTCCAGCGCGTACTGGAACTCGCCGTAGCCGCTCATGATGATGTATTTCGAAGGCAGGCGCAGCTCGTTCAGCTTGTGGATCGCGTCATAGCCGCGCTGCTTGCCGATGCACACGTCGAAGATCGCGAGGTCCGGCAGCAGTTCCACCGCCTTCGAGATCGCGCCCTCGTAGGTCTCGCTCGTCTCGATCTGGCCGAAGCCGTACTTGGCCCAGTCCAGCGTCCGCTTCATGCCCTCCAATATTTGCGGCTCGTCATCCACGATCAGCAGCTTGTACATCTCTAATCGCCTCCTTGGTTAGGATTACGGCTATCCGAACGCCCGCTTCTTCGTTGTTGTCGATGGTCATGGAGAAGCCCGGCCCGTAGAAGAAGCGAAGCCTTGTATACACGTTGCGCAGCCCGATGCTGTCCCCCGGGGCGTCGTCGCCGCTCGTCAGCTTGTTCCGAATCTCGGTCAAGCGCGCGTCGGAGATCCGGCTGCCGTTGTCCACGACCTCCAGCACGAAGCGATCCTCTTCCTCCCAGCCGTTCACGAGCAGCAGGTTGAACTCGCTCCCCGGGTTGAAGCCGTGCACGAAGAAGTTCTCCGCGAGCGGCTGCAGCCAGAACTTCACGGTGGGCAGCGCGAACAGCGTTTGTTCCACGTGGAACTGATAATAGAACCGGTCGGGATATTTGAACTCCATGATCTTCAAGTACTTCTGAAGCAAGTCCAGCTCGCTGCCGAGCGAAATCATGTTGTCGTTCTTCACGATGTCGCGGTACAGCGCGCCTAAGGTGGCGATGGCGTCGGAGGTGTAGTCGGCGCTGTTCACCAGCGCGGAGGAACGGATCACCTCGAGCGTATTATACAGAAAATGCGGATTGATCTGATGCTGAAGCGCTTTCATCTCGGTCTCTTGCTGCTTTAGTTTGAGCAAATAATTGGTGCGGATATGCCGGTCGAGCTGATGGATCATATCGTCCAGCTCCCGCGCGATCATGCCGTATTCGTTGCGCCGGTAACGCGCCGGGCTGACCGGCGTGAAGTCCGCCGTCTTCGCGCGCCCGATGGAGGAGATGATCCGACGCAGGAAGTTCGCGTCCTCGCGCAGGTTGTACACGATGAGCAGCAGGACGCAGATCATCGCCGCCAGCACGACGAGGAACACGATGAGCAGCACGTTCGCCTTCTGCCGGATCAGCGCGGCCAGGTCCACGATGCTGACGAACCGGTAATCGAACTCGTTGGAGTGGTACGCGACGAAGTACGCGCGGTCGATCCAGCCCGTCGACAGGAAGCCGTGCGTCCGTCCGTCCGCGACGGCCCGGCGAATGAGCGCCTTCGTCTCGCTGCCGCTGCCGGCGATCAGGTACACGTCGCCGGACGCGCTGACCGCGCCCGCTTGATCCAGACGGTAGTTCTGCGCCGCCTTGAATATCCGGTCGCTGCTGACCAGGAACCGGAATTCCCCCAGCTGGCGGGAGATTTGATTCGGATCGGAAAACTTTTTATGGTACATGAAGCCTTTTTGGATCGTCTCCGCGAACATGCCGTCCGTGTTGGGCAGGCGGAATTGAAAGCTCGTGTTGCCGTTGCTGTCGAAGCTCACCACGTTGCCCTCGCGCTCGGTATGCAGGCTGATCTGCGTGATGTCGCCCTTGCCGCCGTTGCTTAGGAACGCTTTCATATCGTCGGGGAAGGACACGAGCGGCCGATTGTAATGGCTGCCCTCCAGCCTGCTCGTCAGGTATCCTTCCGCGCTATGGCCCAAGAAGCTGCGGATGTCGGACACCAGCCCGCTGTTGGAATAGACCCGCTGCATGAACGCCTCGACGCGGTCGGAGTCGTACTGCAGGCCGCTTTCCACCCGCGTATACGCACCTGCGGCTTCGTTGCGGGCATTGCCGACCCACTGATCCAGCAGGATCGCGCAGGTGAGCGCGCCGAGCGTCAGGCCGATGAAGACCACGAATACCGCATATGCAATGAATTTGCCGCGATAGATCTTGATTTGCAGAAATGAACGCATGCGGCGTCTCCTTTGCAATAAGCTATTGTCGCACCCCGCTTTTTTTAACCATATTACTTCATCTTACCCTAGTGCAATCCCGTAATTTGTGGCAAAAACCCGAACGGCCGCTTGCCGTTCGGGTTTTCCGGGTGTCGATTTGCGCGCTTGGCTTACGATTTTCCGCGCTTGGCTTATTTGAAGTACGCGTCGATTTGCTCTTGGGCGGCCTTCGCGACCGTATCCATGCCGGCGGCTTTCAGCTCGGAGACGATCTTCGGAATGACTTTCTCCGGATCGGATGCGCCCGTCAGCAGTTCGTATTTGTATTTGTCCCATACCGCTTTGGTGTTGGCCACTTCGGTACCCAGCTTGCTGATGTCCAGCGCGAAGCCGAGGGTCGAGGAGGACGTGGCTTGCTCGTTCAGCTTCTTCACTTGATCCCATTGATCGACGGGCGCGCCTTTCGTGACGGCCAGGTCGAAGAACGTGCCTTGCGTGTAGGCGGCCAGCGGCCACGTGTCGGTCGTGCGCTCGACGACTTTCTCGCCGTCCACGTTGTTGTAGTCGACGCCCGGCTCGCCGAAGGCCAGCATGTTGCGCAGCTTCGGATCGGTGTTGACCAATTGCAGGTATTTCAGCGCTTCGCTCTTATACTTCGAAGTCGCCGAGATCGCGTTCAAGGAACCTTGGATGGTGCTCGTCGTGTAGATCGGGCCGAAGTTTTGGAACATGTCGTACTTCGCTACGCCTTCGTTGATCTGCCACGTCGTTTCCGCGCCAGGGAACGCTTGGGCCGCGAAGAACGCAGGTCCTTTGTCCGCTTCGGTCTTGGTCGGCGCGTCCGGGTTGACGATGCCGTCCTGGTACCACTTATGCAGCAGCTTCAGGCCGTCCATGACGTCCGGCTGTTCCAGCACGGATACGACTTTGCGGGACGCGTCGTCGGCTTTCACGCCGATCGGCGGCAGGCCGAGGGTCATGTCGTCGTAGCTGTTGAAGAAGCCGTTGAATCCGCCTTGCGTCATCGGCAGCGGGTAGAAGCTCTTGCCTTCGCCGGCCTTCATGTCGTGGAACGGCTTGTCGAGATCCTGCAGCGTCTTGATGTTCGCCGTATCGATGCCGTATTTCTGCACGTATTTGTCGTCGAACACCCAGTATTGCGTAAGCGAGGAGTCCTTATACGTCGGCACGGAATAGATTTTCCCGCCGATCTTCGTGCCGTCCCATACCTTCTGCGGAATGAGGTTGTACAGGTCCGGCGTTTCCTTCTGAACGAGGTCCGTCAGGTCGGCGAACGCGCCCATGTTCACTTGCTGGCTGTATTTGCTGTTATTCGTAAACATGATGTCGAAAGGTTCGCCGGTGTTGACGACCGTGTTGATCTTCGTGTCCCAATCGCCCCAGCTTGCCACTTTGATGTCGATTTTCACGCCGATTTTCTCGGCCGTGTACTCGTTCATCGCGGCGATGGCTTTGTCGAAGTTGGCCGGCATTTGACCGCCGATCGTCCACCAGACCAGCGTCGGGATGTCGCCCGATGCCGGCTTGTTCGCGTTCGTATCCGCGTTAGCCGACGTATTGGCAGGCGTGTTCGCGTTAGCCGGCGCGTTGTTGCCCGTCTCCGAGTCGGCGTTCGAGCCGCAGCCCGCGAGCGCGGTCGTCAAGAGCGCCGCGGCGCCGACGGCCAGCAATTTTTTCTTTGTCTGTTTCATATCCGTTTTTCCTCCCTTTGATCGTGCTTCCTGGAATCGTGCTTGCTTTAAATCGTGCTGCGGATGCTTCGGCTTGCTTCCCGCCGTCGGCAAGCGCGGCGGGTATCATAAACCGGACGAAGCCGGTTTATTTCGGAATCAGCCTTTCACGGCGCCGATCGTCAGACCGGAGATAAAGTACTTCTGGAAGAACGGGTACGCGATCGCCACGGGCACCACGATGACGATGGCCACGGCCATCCGCGCGGATTCCTTCGGCATTTTGGCGACCAGTTCCGCGTAGCTCACGCCCATGACGGACGCGTTCTTCGCCAAGGCGT
Organism: Paenibacillus sp. UNC496MF; assembly: GCF_900113915.1. Taxonomy (NCBI): domain Bacteria; kingdom Bacillati; phylum Bacillota; class Bacilli; order Caryophanales; family Paenibacillaceae; genus Paenibacillus; species Paenibacillus sp. UNC496MF. The sequence goes on along the minus strand of NZ_FORE01000010.1, from coordinate 17,016 downwards.
CGATGTTGGTCATCAGGCTGTTCAGCAGCGCCTGCAGCGAGTACAGGTTCTGATTGTCGATGTACAGCATGGATTGGAACCAGTCGTTCCAATAGGCGAAGCAGAGGAACAGGCCGATGGTCGCCAGGACCGGCAGCGAGATCGGCAGCACGATCGAGAAGAAGATGCGCAGTTGGCTCGAGCCGTCGATCTCGGCGGATTCGATCAGCGCGTCCGGAATCGTGCTGCGGAAGAACGTCTTGCAGATGATGACGTTGAACGACGAGACGGCGAGGGGCAGGATCAGCGCCCAGACCGTATCCTTCAGGCCCAGCAGGTTGGAGTTGATGTAGTAGCTGGACACCAGGCCGCCGTTGAACACCATCGGGATGAAGACGATCCAGGTCAGCAGCCCGTTCAGCTTGTAATTCGGCCGGGACAGCACGTACCCCATCGACGTCGTCAGCATCACGCCGAGCAGCGTGCCGACGCCGGTCACGAGCACGGAGACGCCGAGCGCCTTCATGATCATCGTCCCTTGGTTGATGATGTATTGGTACGCCTCTCCCGAGAACGACGTCGGGAAGAGATGATAGCCGCCATTCCGGATGGAATCCTCGCTGCTCAGCGAGATGGACAGGACCACGAGGACCGGGATGAGGCAGAGCAGCGCCAATAGGATGAAGATCAGGTTGAACAGCAGGTTGGTGCCGGGCTTGATTCGGTTGAACTCATCGAGACCCGACTCGTATTTCGCGCTTGATGACATGTTCCGCATCCTCCTTTACATCATGGCGCTCTCGCGGTCGACGCGACGCACGATCCAGTTGGCCAGCAATATGGTCAAGCAGCCCAGCACGGATTGGACGAACGCGGAGGCGGACGCCATGCCGACCGTCGCGGTCTTCAGCTGCTTATACACCAGCACGTCGACCGTGGTCGCCACGTTGAATAGCGAGTTGGAGTCCCGCGGCACTTGGAAGAACAAGCCGAAATCCGTGTAGAAGATGCGCCCGACGGCGAGGATGAACATCATCACGATGACGAGCTTCATGAGCGGCAGCGTAATGAACCGCGCCTGCTGCCACTTGGACGCGCCGTCGATGACGGCCGCTTCGTAGTACGTGTTGTCGATGCCGGTGATCGTCGCCAGGTAGACGACCATGCCGTAGCCGAGGCCCTTCCAGACGTTCATGAACACCAGGAAGTACGGCCAGTAGCTCGGTTCCATGTACCAGTTGACCGGGTCCTTGCCCAGGCCGGTCAGGAACTGGTTCGCGATTCCCTTGTCGAAGCTCAGGAACGCCCACACGATGGCGGACACCACGACCCAGGAGAGGAAGTACGGCAGGAACATCAGCGTCTGATAAAACTTGCCGGCCTTGCCGCTGTGCAGCTGGCCGATCATCAGCGCCAGCGTGACGGGCACCGCGATGCCGAGCACGATGAAGATCAGGTTGTAGCCCAGCGTATTGCGAATGACGACCCAGGCGTCGTTCGACTTGAACAGGAATTCGAAGTTCTTGAACCCGGTCCAATCGCTATGGATGACGTTGCTCAGGAAGCCCCCGCGGATCTTGAAATCCTTGAAGGCGATCACGAGGCCGAACATCGGCAGGAAACAAAACAAGATGTACCAGACGGTCGTCGGTAAGGCCAGCAGCGTGAGTTCGGTATCTTGTGTGCGCCAGCGCGTTCGCGCGCGCTTGCGCCCGGTCTTCATGTCCATATTCGCCCACTCCTTGCTTTTGCTCGCGTTTCATAGGTGTACACGCTTTCAGCACGCGCTTTCAGTAAGCGCATTCAGTATCCGATTGATGTAATTGTAAAGAATATGGCATGCCCTCTTCTAGACAACAAACTTGAGAATGCAGTCAACAAACGTTAGATTTTTGGGGTATAAGGGACTAATAGACTATAAATTTACGGGGTACGGCTCTGAATGAGGGTAGAAGGACAGGGCGTCTCCGAGCGGGACGGGTCGCTTCGCTCCGGCAGCGAACGAAAATTTGTTGACTTGAACCACGGTGCAAGGCGTATCCTATTGGTAACAGCAGGATGCGTTTCCTGCGGCGGAGCACAGGATGCTTCCGAAGATCGCGGGCCGCTGCGGGACAAGCATCCCCGTATTCGCATCCATGCACGAGCCCTCGCCCCTGAGCGCCGGCTTGCCTTGCATTGCTTTGCGCGTCCGCAAGCAAAATTCGTAAAGAAAAGAGGAACTGCCCATGAAACTCACGGGAAATACGATCCTGATCACAGGCGGAGGTTCCGGCATCGGTCTCGCCTTCGCGGAGCGCTTCGTGAAAGCCGGAAACACGGTCATCGTGACCGGCCGGCGCGAGCACGTCCTTCGACAGGCGAAGGAGCAGGTCCCCGGCCTCGTGACGCATGCGGCGAATCTGGACGGCGAATCCGAGCGCGCGGCCTTGTTCGAGTGGGCCACGACGCACTATCCGGACGTGAACGTCCTGGTGAACAACGCCGGAATCCAGCAGCGCTTTCACGTGCTGAAAGCCGATGCCAAGGACAACTGGCCGCATTACGCCGGCGAGATCGCCACCAACCTCGAAGCGCCGATCCATCTCGCCATGCTGTTCGCGCCGCACTTCGCCGCGAAAGAATCGGCGGCGATCCTTAACGTGACGTCGGGGCTGGCGTTTACCCCGCTCGCGATCGCGCCGATCTATTCCGCCACCAAGGCGGCGCTGCACTCCTTCACCGTGAGCCTGCGGCATCAGCTCGCGGAGACGTCCGTCGAGGTCATCGAGGTGGCGCCTCCGGCCGTCAATACGGATCTCGGCGGGTCGGGACTGCATGTCCATGGCGAACCGCTCGATTCGTTCGCGGACGGGATCTTCAAGGGCCTGGAGGAGGGCAAGCCGGAGATCGGCTACGGTTCCTCCGTCGCTCGCCTGCGCATGCCGCGGGACGAGGTCGACCAGCACACGGCCAATATGTATCAAGCTTTGAAAGGCTCGATCGAATAACGGCGCAGGTTCCTGTGCCGGATGCACCGAGAGGCTTGACAGCCCCCCGATTCATAGTAGAAAAGCAAAAGCTCCCTCGCTTGAGGGAGCTTTTATCGGTTTTCGGCTATTATCGCTTCCGCGGGCTTAATCGGCCTTTATCGGCCTTCCAGGGCGTTTACGGTCCCGCTAGCGCACTCTCGGAATGATGCCGACGGTGCAGCGGGAGACGCAGATCAGCCGGTCGTCCTCGTCCGAAATCTTGATGTCCCAGACCATCGTCGTCCGCCCCTTGTGCAGCGGCGTCGCCACGGCGGTCACGATGCCGTCCCGCTTCGAGCGGATATGGTTCGCGTTGATCTCCATGCCGACGGCCAGTTGGTTCTCCTTATCGATGAGCTGGTAGGTGCCCACGCTCGCGACCGTCTCGGCCAGCGCCACGGACGCGCCGCCGTGCAGCGCGCCGAAGTATTGGCGGGTCGCCGGACCGACGGGCATCGTCGCCACGACGCGGTCCCCCGTGCATTCGGTAATCCGCATGCCGAGCGCGCCGAACATCGTCTGCTCGTAGGCGACGTCTTCGCTTAACATGAAATGGTTGTCCTGGATGTGGTTCATTTTGAAAATCTCCTTCGCTGGTTTCGCTGGTATTGCCGGTTTCGCTGAGGCTGCGTTTCCTGCTTTCGGCGGCCATCCGCTCGGGAATGGCGTGTCCCTTGTATTGTACCGCTTTTTCGCCCCCGATCGCGAATCCGCTCGCCTTCGTATCGCAAGCGCGGCTTGTTCCGGCTGACCGAGGCGTCGGAGTCCTCACGAACAAAGCCTCTACTCCGGTGTAGGAATAGAGGCTTGTACATGACGTGCATGCGGCTTGCGCGTTCAGGCTCGGAGGCTTAGTATTCGCCTTTGACGACGAAGTACGAACCCCGAATGGTGCCGGCCAGCTTGGACTTCTGCGTCGCGAATTTGAATTTTCCTTCGAGCTCCTTCGGCACGTCCATGCCCTCGGAAAGCTTGAACCCGACGGCCCGCTTCTTCGCGTCGTCCACCGTGTACATGACATTGACCGACAGCCCGTCCTCGTAGAAGACGTAAGCGAACTTGATATTTTCCACTTGAAACCGCGACGTCTCCAGCGGCTTGGCCGCAAACGCGATATCGCGCTCCTGCAGCACGCGGTTCACGTAATCCAGGGTGTCCCGGCTCTCGCTCGCGGGCACCACCGTGAATTCGTGCTTGTATTTGTTCATGAAATAACGGGCCTCGTTCGCGCGCAAGCCGGCCAGCGCCTCCGCCACCGGCGAGGACTCCAGCCCGACCGTGGACACGGTTTTGAAATCAACGGTATACGCCATTGCCATCCCTCCTACTCTCTCATTATGCCCAACCGGCGTTCGCCTAGACTGATAGAGACGAACACCAAGATTCGACACCTATTTCGGCGCTGGCGGGTGAAATCCCTTTCCAAAGGAAGAAATTTGCCATTTCCAGTAGCCGCCGAGTCATACGCGCTCCTAGCTTAGCCGCTATTCAAAATCCACCCGCATCACGAATCGCCGAAGCGTCGGATGGGTCACCTCGCGGAAGCCGGCCGCGGCGAAAGCGTTTCGGCTGCCGACGTGGAGCTCGCCCCACGTAATCTCCTTGCCGGGCACGGTGCTCATGGGATACCCTTCGAGGGCGCGGGCGCCCCGCTGCCGGGCGAAGTCCGCCGCCGCTTGCGTGAGCGCGTGCATGATGCCGCGCCGGCGATAGCCCTTGCGCACGATGAAGCAGGTGACGGCCCAGACGCCTTCGTCCTGCTTGTCCTCGTCCCGCCCCGCCCAGAGGATGCGGCTCCTCAGCAGATTAGCGAAGACCGCGCGCGGCTCGATCGCGGCCCAGCCGACGGGTTCATCGTCCAGGTACGCGACCAGGCCGCTGGTCGTGTCCGCCTCCGGGCTGCCGCAGTTGGTCTGCGCGCGCAGCAGGAAGGCGCGTTCGTCGTCCTCGATCCGGCGCCACTCCGCGCTTAAAATCTTGTGCCGCTGGCAATAGCACCGGTCCGAATGGCATTTCACCGGTCCCAGCACCTGCTCCAAGTCCTCCCAAGACGCCTCGTTCGCGGGTACGATCGTGATGCGGTCCTCCGTCGTCGGCATGGCGGCTGCCTCCTCGAATGCGAAATGATCCTTCGGCTAACGTTCGCGCTCGTCTCTTGACGTAAGTCAATGCGCGCGAACCTTTCCCTCGTTAGACTGTAACCAGTACTTCACCTTCCGCAAGGGTTTTTCATCGTATAGGCCAACAATCAGGTCCTCGGATCAGCCGGGCCTTGGCCGACTCGCTTCTTGATGCGGCTCAGCGACTCCGGCGTCATGCCGAGATAGCTGGCCAATTGATGCTGGGGGACGCGGTCGAGGAGCGACGGCCGTCTCCGGAGCAGCGTCCGGAAGCGTTCTTCGGGCGACGAAGCGAGGAACGCCGCGAATTCCTCCCGGACCTGACCGAAGTTCGCTTCGATCATCCGGCGCGTCATCGTTTCCAGCTGGGGATGCTTGTCGTACATGTCCTGCTCCGTGTCCAGGTCGCCGACGACCATGGCCGAATCTTCCGCGCAAATGAAGGTATAGGGAGACGACTTGTCCGACTTATGATGATTGAAGATCGCGATGGCCTGCTCTTCGGTGTAGAAGTTCGACGTGACTTCATTCCCCGCTTCGTCGATCGCGTACTCCCGAACGCAGCCCTTCAGGATGAAATAACAATAGGCCGGCTCCTCTCCCTGCCTGATCAGCACGGTGCCCTTCTTGAATGCCTCGATGCGAATCTGGTTCACGATGGCCCGTTGTTCGTCCTCCTGAAGAGAAGTCCATTTCGACAAGTACGCATATAAGAGGTCCCGCATCGCTCCATCTCCTCTTCGTCCGTTCGTTCTCTATCCATTTTCCAACAAGAGGGCGTCTCCTGTAAACGTCCGCTGCCGTAAAACAATAACAAATGCCGGAGGGAAACGCATGAAAGCCATGGTTCAACGCGCATATGGCGCGCCGGACGTGCTCGCCCTGCAGGAAGTCGCGACGCCGTCGCCCGGTCGCACGGACGTGCTCATTCGAATTCACGCCTCGAAGGCCGGACCGTCGGACTGCGCGTTTCGCAAGGGCGACCCCGTGATGATCAAGTGGCTTTACGGGCTATCCAGACCGAGATTCGGCATCGGCGGCACCGAATTGGCCGGCGTGGTCGAAGCGGTCGGCAAGGAGGTCACGCGCTTCAAACCGGGGGACCGCGTGCTCGGGCTCAGTCCCACAACCTTCGGCGCGTACGCCGACTATAAATGTTTGCCCGAAGACAGCCCCCTCGCGCGCATACCGGACAACGTCGCGCATGAGGAAGCCGTGGCCATCTGCGACGGGGGCGCGACCGCATTGACGTTTCTGCGAGACAAGGCCAAATTGCGGAAAGGCCAGCGCGTGCTGATCAACGGCGCCTCCGGAGCCGTCGGCATCTACGCCGTGCAATTAGCCAAGTACTACGGCGCGGAAGTCACCGGCGTCTGCTCGGCCGCCAACGAGGCGTTGGTCCGCCAAGCAGGCGCGGACGACGTCGTGGACTATACCCGGGAGGACTTCACGCAGGCGCATGCCGCCTATGACGTCATATTAGACGCCGTGGGCAAACGCTCCTTCCCGGCCTGCAAGCGCGCGCTTACGGCCAAGGGTCGCTATCTGACCACCGTGCCGAGCTTGTCCATCCTGCTGCAGATGATGCGTACGTCCCTGACGAACGGCAAAAGGGCCGTCTTCGCAACGGCCGGTCTAATGCAAAGCCAAGCGAACTTGGCGTTTCTCATGGAGCTCGCGAAGCACGGAACGCTGAAGGCCGTGATCGATCGCCGTTACCCGCTGGAGCTCCTGCCGGAAGCGCACAGGTACGTGGAGACCGAGCGCAAGAAGGGGAACGTGATTATTACGGTCCGCCATTAGCCGCGACTGTTTGCGCAGCATTGGCGTTATTCGCCTCGCTCTTCCACTGCCCGAAAAAAATGCCCGTCCGGATCATAGAACGTGAAATACCCGAACTCCTCCGTAAAGGCAGGCTCCGCATCGATCCGGGCGCCGGCCTGTTGAACCCGTTCATGCAGCGCCAGCAAATCGTTCGTCAACAGCTCGATCATCGTCACCTGTCTCTGGCCGTTCGTGACCCAGAAGGGCCGCGGAAATTCAAACCGCAGCGGCGCGATCGCTTCCGGCTTGGTTTCCATCAGGAAAATACTCGGTCCGCTGCCGTTCTTCAGGGCAATATGCGCTTCGCCGAACGCATAGTCCGCCGATACCAAGTCATAGCCCAGCACCTCGCCGTAAAACGCGACGGACGTCTTCAAATCCGTCACCGGGAACCGCAGGCAGCAATAACCGATCACATCCGCAGGGTTCGTCTTTTTGTTCGGCACACGCTCATCTCCTTTGCTTGAAAAGGCCTGTTCGCTCTCCATGATAACGCTTTCTTCTTATTCTTATTACTATTCGACCGGCGGGCTTGGCTTCCTTCCACGAAACACGAAAAAGGCACCTTAACAAGGTGCCTTTCGGGATCGTCGTATCGTGGCTGCCGTTAGCCGCATATAGCCAACCTCGTTAAATCTCGGCGGCTTGACGGCTTAGAAACTGCCGCACGGCCGCATCCGTGCTGAGCCCGATCGCCCGGCTATACGCCGATCGGGCTTCTTCTCGGCGATCCATGCGCTTGTACAAATGGCCGGCGAGCGCCCAATAGGGCTGGTAGGCCGCAACATCCGCGGCCGGCACGGCGCCCAGCAAGGCCACGCCGCGCTCCGTGCCGTAAGCTTCCGCGACCGCCGCGGCCCGGCCGACCAAGGCGCCAAGCGTAGGGTGCAGCCGCACGAGGCCCTCGTAGAGCTGCGCGATCGCCTCCCACTCGATGCGCCCCGTCCGCAGCCGCTGCGCATGCACCGATTGAATCGCGGCCAGGAGCTGAAAGCGGCCGATCCGGCCGGCTTGCGAGGCGGTATGCAGATACCGCTCCGCCTCCAAGATAAGGCGTTGGTCCCATCGCGAGCAGGCTTGCTCGGAGAGGGGGATGTAATTCCCCCCTTCATCCTGCCGCGCTTCGCGGCGCGCCTCGCAGTGCAGCATGAGGGCGAGCAGACCGCACGCCTCCGGTTCGTTCGGCGTGAATCGGACGAGCAGCCTGGCCAGATGGATCGCTTCCTCCGCCAATCGCCGGCCGGACGAGCCGGCCATGGCGGCCTCGTCCCACCCGCTCCCGTAAGCCGCGTAGATCGTCTCCAGCACGGCATCGAGACGCTCCGGGATTTCTGCGGCATCCGGCATTTCGAACGTGAGGCGTTCGGCGCGAATGTGGGCCTTTGCCCGCGTCAGCCGCTGGCCCATGGTCGAAGGCTTGACGACGAAGGCAGACGCAATGCGAGCTGCATCGAGGCCGAGCACGGTTTGCAGCATCAGCGGCGTCCGCATTACGGGATCGATGGCCGGATGCGTACAGAGAAACATCATCCGCAGCCGTTCGTCCGGGAACGCGTCGGTCGAAGCCGTCAGGCGCCGCGCGTCCTCGGACAGCGCATGGAGCGTCGGCAGCGCGTTCTCCGCGATGCGGGCATGCCGGGCACGGTCGATCAGCCGCCGGCGGGCGGCCGTCATGAGCCAAGCCTCCGGCTTATCGGGCACGCCGATCCGGGGCCACGCCTCCAGCGCCGCGACAAACGCATCGCCGAGGGCATCCTCCACCGCCTGCAGATCCCGCCAATTCACGGCGAGATAAGCGAACAGCCGCCCATAGGCCTCCCGTGCCGTTGCTTCAATGACCTGATGCGCGCTCATCGAAGGACTACAACGCGGGAAGGTTCTGCCGAACCTCGACCGTCGCCACTGGCCCTCTGGCCGCCCACGCGAGGGCGGTGTCCAGGTCCGGCACATCGATCACGAAGATCCCGCCGAGCTGCTCCTTCGTCTCGGGAAACGGACCGTCCTGCACCGCCAGCTCGCCGCCGCGGCGCTTCATCGTGGCCGCCGTCTCCGGCGCGTGGAGCCCCGTCCCGAACACCGCGATTCCAGCCTCCCGCAACGCATGCACGTAGTGCGTCCAGCCGGCCAAATACTCCTGCTGCCGCGTCGGGTCCGTTCGTGCGGCAAAATCCTCCTGGCTCTCGAAAAACATCAACGTGTAACTCATGCAAAACGCCTCCTCTTTCATCATTGGATTTGGGATTCGTTATGATGTCGGTTCAGGTATGGCGATTTCTACAAGCAAGGCTAAATTTTATTAATTGTTCCGCATCGACTTAACGCTTCGGCCGTATCGGGCGAATTTTGCGAGAAGATCAACTTCCCTCCCGTCGCCATCCGGATCCACGCCATGCACGGACTCGAAATAGGTTCCGTGACGTTGATATAGACGCCATTACGGGTTAGCGATTTCGTGCAGCCGGCAAACGCGCTCTTATTGACGGCTTCAAAAATAACGTCAAATCTAGCGCCTTGCGCGGAAATCGTCTCTTTCGTATCATGATTTTACACCCAGTGTATACGCGAGCGATATTCCTGTCTATGTGGTCGGCGCACTCTTTAACACAATGATCCGTCTCCCCTTAATAGGTCTATCGGCGAAAAAAATGGCGGCTCTATGGCCGCCAAGCGTCATGATTAATTTTGTAAATGTTGCTTGCGGCGGGGTCATTCTTAGTCGCGATGGCTTGATTGCTTCAATACTCTCCTTTAATGACGAAGAACGAACCTCGAATGGTCCCGGCCAGTTTGGACTTCTGTCTTGCGAATTTAAACTTCTTCTCTTCCAGCTCCTTCGGCACTTCCATCCCCTCGGACAGCTTGAACCCTACGGCCCGCTTCTTGGGATCATCCACCGTATACAGGACGTTGACCGCCAGACCGTCCTCATAGAAGACGAAGGCCCAGCTGATATTTTCGACTTGAAAACGCGAGGTTTCCAGCGGTTGGGCCGCAAACGCGATGCCGCGTTCTTCTTTCAAAACCCGTTCCACGTAATCAAGCGTCTCCCGGCTTTCGGCGGCCGGTACGACCGTAAATGCGTGCTTGTATTTGTTCATGAAGTAACGCGCCTCATTCGCACGCATACCGGCTAGCGCTTCGGCTACCGGCGAGGTTTCCAGACCCGCCGCAGACACATGCTTAAAATCAACGATCGTGGACATTTTCATGCCTCCTTCTTGATTTCGATTACTTCTTCACGACCGGAACCCACATCTCCCCATAGACGAAGCCGTCCCGCCGCCCCATCTCAACCGTTGCATTAGGCCCGCCAACATAGGCGTAATGATCGGCTGCCGGCAAGACTTGACCGAAGGCAATGCCGGTAAGCATCGCGCTCAACTCGTCAGCCGACTTCCCTTCGCCTTTAACGACAAGGTATTGTCCCTTCGGGAATTGGATCACCCGGTGTTCTTCCGGTACCGATGAATCCGTCATCACGCCAGCGTAATACATCATTTTGTGATTGACCGCTTCGTTCACGGCAAACATGAAGTCGTTCGCGGCAATCGCCTTTAACGCGTCAAGCCTTCCGTCCTGCTCCACGGTCCGCCAAAAGTTTTCCTTCTCCATAGTCATGCCGGCATAATCCGTGTAATCGCTCTTCAACTCCGTTCCGATACCGAGAACGATAAAACCGTCTTTTTCCTCAAAAGCATACGTGGCCATGATTCCAGCTCCTCTTTTGAATAGTCGAATCGGTTTGTTTATCCGCTTGATAGGTTTATCGTAACCTTAAACCATGTCACAATGCGATACTGTTTAGCGGTTGCCGACTAGTCTGCGGCTTTTCGGACGCAGCGCCCAAGAGGCAATGCCAAGCGCGGCATAGAACAGCGGAAGAAGAACATGGAAACCGCCATCGCCGTAATCATGGGCGAACGCATGGGATAAGGCCGCGCCCGTCATGAGAAAAAAGATACCGCTGTATGCCCATTCCTTGAGCCGGGGGAAGCCTGGCAGGACGATCGCAAGAACGCCAAGCAATTTCCACGTTCCGAGAATGTTCGTGATATATAACGGGAAGCCAATGGCGGTCACCAGATCGACATTGCCGCCATATCGCAGTAATTGCCCGATCCCGCTTAACGCAATCGAGCATGCGAGAATGACGGTGACGGTCCAATAAGCGGCCGTCCTTCCCGTAAAGCGGGATTCCACCTTCACGCTCGTTTCATTGCCGGTAATCGTACTCATTCCAATTCCTCCTTTGATCCTTTGTTTTTCCGCTTGATGAGTTTATAATAACCATTAATCATGTCAAAATTTGAACCTGTTTAGAGGGCCCGATGAAAAAAGTAGAACGGATTAACATCCTCATGCGGTACATCAACAACCGCGCCCATTTTACCATCTCGGAAATTATGCGGGAATTCAACATCTCCCGTTCGACGGCGATTCGGGATATCAGGGAAATCGAAGCGATGGGAATGCCGCTCGTCGCCGAAGTCGGGCGGGACGGGGGCTACTTTGTGATGAACAACTCCGTCCTGCCCACGGTCCGCTTTACCGATAATGAGATTAAAGCGCTTTTTATCGCGTTCATGGCCACGCGCAATCTGCAGCTCCCTTATCTCAAGAGCCGCCACTCCTTAGCGGAAAAATTGCTCGGCCTCCTCTCTCAAAACCAGCAAGACGACCTTGTACTGCTAAATCAAATCCTGCTCTTCGAAGGCACCAACCCCCACAATCCCGACCTGCTTGATCTATCCGATCTGCCCCATCCCATGCTGGAGCAACTCATCCGGATTCTTCTGAAAGACTGCTACTTAGCGGTATCCGTCGAAGAAGGAAGAATAACAACGCCGTATGCCATCTATCTCCTGCGCCTCTATCGCGAGAAAAGCGCTTGGCAAATCGAAGGCTTCGACCTCGAGGAGAATAAGAGGCGGATTATCCCCGTCGATCATCTCGCCGACGTCAAACCATACTCCGGGAAAAAAAGAATAAGCAAGAAGAAGATCGTAGAACACCTCGGCAAGCAGGAAGAAGCCATCAACCTGGTCCTCGAGCTCGGTCCCAAGGCGATCGCCCAGTTCAAGAAGTACCATCCGTTAAAAATCACCATTTCATACACGAATCCTTATCAAACCACGGCGATCTTAAAGACGTTCATCCATGTTCATCATCCGGATGAGTTGGCCGAAATCACCGATTGGCTGCTTTTCTTAGGCGGGGATATCAAGGTTAGATCAATACCGAAGGAAGTCGTAGAAGGATTGCAGGAGCGACTGGTTGCGCTGGGAACAAGCAATTGACCCTCACTCGCTACCGACCATAAGGAAGATACAGCGAATTCTTAAGGTTCACCGTATCAATCTACCAACTGAAAAAAGGCGCCTGACGGGGCGCCCGGATCTTCTTAGAAACCATAGCCTATCTAAACTAATCTTGTCGGTTGGGCAAGCGACAATCTGCCATCTTCCATCCGATATACGTGATCGCAATAGTCGAGCATGCGTTCATCATGCGTGACCATAATAGCTGCTTTCCGACGCGATTTCACTTCATTGGCAATCAGACTGACCACTTCATGGGCACGCTTGGTATCCAGACTTGCCGTCGGCTCATCCGCCAAAATCACGTTGGGATTGTTTACTAAAGCTCGCGCGATAGCCGTACGCTGTTTCTCTCCGCCTGACAGCTCCTCCGGGAAGCTCTTCAGCTTCGAACCCAATCCCAATTCCTCGAGCAACTGAACGGCGAACGCCCGATCCTCGAGGCTGACCTTGCCCGACATCTTCTTGACTAAGCGCAATTGGTCAAGGACGTTCAAATAGGGGACCAGATTAGACGATTGCATGATAAAGCCGATTTCCTTCAATCTGACGCGGGAAAGTGCTTTATCGGAAAGCTTGGAAAGAAGATGCCCATTCAAGTTGACTTCCCCTTCCGAGGCTTTGAGCAGCGCGCCCGCAATCGATAGAAACGTGCTCTTGCCCGATCCGGAAGGCCCGACGACGGCGACTAGCTCCCCGGGCGCCACCGATATCGATACGCGTTCGAGCGCGGATACCGCGTTGCTGCCCTCGCCGTAATATTTCGACACGTTACTGATTTGCAGTCCTGATGTTGTCATTATTCGACCCTCCCCAGCGCCTTCAGCGGATCAATCTTCGTTATTTTTCGAACCGAAACCAGTGAACTGAGCACCGCGATCACGAGCAGGATAACCGAATACTCGATAACGAGGTTCGTCTCCAATTTGAATGGCATCCCTTTCGGCATGATTGCCGCAGTCCCATAAGTGAGCAGAACGGCAACCACAATGCTCGCTAGCGATAGAACAACGACCTGCGAAACAATGGCCTTGCCGAGAAAAACGTTTCTTGCGCCGATTGCTTTCATGATGCCGAATTGATTGGTCTTCTGCATCGTAATGACATAGAAGAACACACCGAGCACGAATGCGGATATCGCAAGCAAGAAGCCCAGCATCATCATAATGGAGCCGTTCTCTTCCTTATACCCCGGCATGCCGTGAATCGCCGCCGAGCGCGTGACGGTATCGGTATTGGAGAGCTTGCTGCTAATGAAAGCAGGATCGATATGCTTGCCTTGCAGCATGATCGCGTTAACCGGACCCGCAACGCCCTTATCGGATCCCGGCGCGGCAAACGTAATTTTTCGCCATTCGGACAGCGGAACGAATACGGCCGGGAGGTGGTTGTAGGTCTGGTTATCGACGAATCCGGTAATCGTCAACGCTTGTGTCGAACCGTCTAGTTGAAACGTATCCCCCAGCTTAAAGCCGTCATCCTTCATCGTCTTGTTCACCATGACGCCTGTCGGATTCTCCGCGGATAGTCCTGTACCTTCGATTACGGCCGGCTCTAGGAAGCTGCCGGGAAGAATCCCTAAGATCGCGATATCGATCTTGTCCTCGTTCTTTGTGCTATTTCCTTTCAGAGCGGTGGCCATTGTGCTTCCCATTGGGGATGCGGCTGTTACATGAGGCAACTTCTCGGCTTGCGCCGCCAATTCGTCGGATAACAGGGATTTTCCCATGGTCGACTGCGACCCTTGTTCAAAAACGACATAATCGGCTCTCATGTTTTGGAAAGCCGAAGCCGCAAGCGTCGATAAACCATTCCCGAGTCCCGATAGGATGAATACTAACCAAGCAACCAAGACAAAGATAATGACGATCATCAAAAATTTCATTTTGCTATGGATCAATTCCTTCAATGCTAAAAACACGCCTTCCCACTCCTTGTTTTTTATTTATGACACCTGTGTCATTTTTGTTATAGGCGATGCACGTTCCTTCTCCATCTATTAAACTATATATCCGACACATGTGTCAAATTAGAAGAAAGCCCTTCTAGCGTCGTGCTCCTCCCAGCCACAGTTGAAACAATAGCTTGCCCCATTCCGGCGTAGGGACGTTCATCATGTTCGGCGTGTTAATGAGGTTGAAAAAGCCACCGATCAGTACGGGGAGCGGGATGTCTTCTCTGAGATTCTTCTCTTGTTGCGCTCGTTGGAAGAGACGGGATAGCTGCACTTTTAGCGTTACATGGGCTTGTTCCACAACCTCAAGATCCCGACCAGCCGCCGTAGAATTGTTTGTATTGATTTTATGGGCATCGCCTAAGAGCTGATGAAGCTCGGACTCTTCGACATAAATGCCAAGCAGCTCCTGAAGGGCTTGCATGGCGTCGGTCTCATCGATTGCCGAGGCTTTCCCGATGACGCTCGTGATCACGCGCTTCATGCAGGCAGCCACAATTTCTTCCTTATTGGCATAATACTGATATATCGTACTTCTGGCACCGGGTAGATGCTGCGAAAGCAGCTTGAGATGGAACCCGTCATACCCATGCTCAAGGACTAACCTTTTTGTAAGATCCAGTAGTTCCGACTCCGTATAGGATTGCTTTCTGCCCATGGTTGCTTTCCTTTCGCCTGCTGCCTTTATTCCACCAATCACTGTTCGGAAAAAAGAGGAGGGAGCGAATGTCGACTCCTCGCATTTCAGTCTACCATACCAGCATTTGAAATGGTAAGCGTAAAGGATTTCGCATGAATGCGTTGCATTTAAGAATGATAACATAAATTTTTCGCCGTCACTTATGATAAGGCTCAGCTTAACGGGGCTAACGGCGAAAAATGCGAAAGGAGCGGTCGCGGCGCGACAAGCTCCTAGAAATCCAATTGGTCGGGACGCCGGCAGACCCGTGTTGCATCAGCATAGCAGTCACTTTGCCCCGGCGATATGTCCCGTGGTTGACCACATGCCGCAGGACATCTTGTTTCCTTTCATGCGCCTTATCCCTGCTTCACAATCATCCAATAGACGCCGAACTTGTCTTCGATCTCACCGTAATAGGCTCCCCACGGCTGCAATTCAAAAGGATACTTTACGGACCGTCCTGAGCAAGCTTCTCGAAGGATTGGCGCGCTTCCGCTTCATCGCTGAAGGTAAGCGACAGCGAAATAACCCGGCCTCCATGAGTCCGTTCGAACGGGGAGTCGGCAAGGAACAAGAGGTTCCCGCCTGCTACGGACAGTACCATATGCATCACTTTATCTTTGTTCGCTTCCGGCGTTCCGGGGATATCCCCGTAAGTCATCTTCGAGAGGATTTCCCCACCCAATGCTTGCGCATAGAACCCCGCTTGCACGCTCGCGTCCTCCGATTGAATGTAAGCGTTAAGTTGTGCTGTCATATCCAACATCCTTTCCATCATCGTTATTTGAGCTTCTACTAAAGCGACGAACCCACTACGACAAAATCGACATGTCTGCAACACTCCCATTAAAAATCGTATGGCAAGCCTTCAGCATGGCTTACTTATGAGTTTTGATTCCGTTCGATTAGCCGTCTTGTAAAATGCGAACACCTTTTTGTACGATCTGCCCTTCATAAAAAAAACCACAACAAAGTGTGGTTGGCTCCTCTCTATCAAGTCGACATCATGTATTCCTTGGGCGCTAATCCCGTGATTCGCTTAAACTGACGATTCATATGACTTTGGTCGGTAAAACCGAGGATCGCGGCGATTTCTCCAATCGTATATCCGCGACTTGTAAGGAGCATCTTGGCTTTCTCGATCCTGAGGCGAATAAAGTATTGGTACGGGCTCAGTCCCGTCGACTGTTTAAACATTCTTACCAGATGGGTCTGGCTTACGCTCGCCACTGCAGCTAGTTCTTTCAGCGAAATATCCCGGTCATAAGGGTAGCCTCGAAACGAAGATCTCCCTGAACCGTTTTCTTGAACCCATCGAGCAGGAAATGTGTCACGTGATCACGCATATGTATCGGACGCATGGCCGCAATTGCTTTTCCGCCTCCGTCAGCGACGAACATGACGTCTTCGGTCAGCAGAGACAGCATATGTTCGACGTTCCCTTGCTCGAGGGATGCGAGGAACCTGCTAGCCCAATCTAAATCGACCGCTTCAGCCGCGACCGGCTCCTCCTCAGATATTTCCATCTTGTTTCTTGCCCGGCTCAGCAGCTTGCGGCCATTCGTCTCGTGCTTGCCGAATCTTCATCCGAAATCTTTTTGTTGGTGTCAAACACCCTACAAGCATGTCTGAACTGGTAAGCTTTTAAAATTTCTTGTTTGTTACTTTCCGTTCCTATGTTTATTTTTGTCAAGTCGTTCATCCTTCCTCAGCTCCTTTTACGTCTTGCACTTAAAACAATATAAGGCTCTGATTTGTGACAACGGAAACGAACAAAACGAATCCTGCAAGGGCCAGTTTTCCAAAAAAATGAAGAACGTCCCAGGCATTCGAGCTGGGATACGTTCTCCTATAACTTGCAGCGTTTAGCTAAAGCACATATGCCGCCATGCTCTTCCTGCAACTATTTTCGCCGTTACTTGTGGTACGGTTCCCCATCAGCTATAAAGCAAAATCAAAGGCACCCGTATGAGGTAATTTCTTTGTTGGAACAAAGTTCGAGGATCATAAACACAGGCGTACTAGACGAGACTCGGATTTTCGTTCGAGCCGAACGTCATCGGTGTCCCGGCAGCCTTGTTTTTAGCCCATAATCGAAAATGATATACTAGTGAGGAAAGGAGTCGTT